>NZ_JBLUPT010000011.1:0-245254 GCF_048068055.1 Pseudomonas sp. NY15181
CGGGCACTACGCCAACTACAGCGTGTTCGACCTGCCCAGTGTCGAGGAGCTGCACGACACCCTGATGCAGCTGCCGCTGTTCCCCTACATGGACATCGAGGTCGACGGGCTCTGCCGCCATCCGTCCTCGATCCATGCCGACGACCGTTGATTCCACGCCAAATAAAAACAAGACGAGGTAACGCCGAATGACCGTGAAGATTTCCCATTCCGCCGACATCCAGAAGTTCTTCGAGCAAGCCGCCGGTTTCGGCAACGACCAGGGCAGCCCGCGCTTCAAGGCGCTGATCAATCGCATCCTCATCGACACCGTGCGCATCATCGAGGACATGCAGGTCACCGACGACGAGTTCTGGAAGGCGGTGGACTACCTCAACCGCATGGGCGCTGGCCAGGAAGCCGGCCTGCTGGTGGCCGGCCTGGGCCTCGAGCATTTCCTCGACCTGCTGCAGGACGCACGCGACGAACAGGACGGCCACACCGGCGGCACCCCGCGCACCATCGAAGGCCCGCTGTACGTGGCCGGCGCGCCGTTGTCCGAGGTCGAGACCCGCATGGACGACGGCAGCGAGGAGGGCGTCGCCACTCCGATGTTCCTCGAAGGCCGGGTGCTGGACCTGGACGGCAAGCCCATCGCCGGCGCCACCGTCGACCTGTGGCATGCCAACACCAAGGGGATGTACTCCTACTTCGACCAGAGCCAGTCCGAGTTCAACCTGCGCCGCCGCATCGTCACCGACGCCGAGGGCCGTTATCGCGCCCGTAGTATCGTGCCCAGCGGCTATGGCTGCCCGCCGACCGGCACCACCCAGGAAGCCCTGAATCTGCTCGGCCGCCACGGCCAGCGTCCGGCGCACATCCACTTCTTCATCTCGGCGCCGGGCTATCGCCACCTGACCACCCAGATCAACCTGGCCGGCGACCAGTACCTGTGGGATGACTTCGCCTATGCCACCCGTGATGGGCTGGTGGGTGAGGTGGAGTTCCGCGAGGACGGCGCGCGGGGTGTGGCGGGGCGCTATGCCGAGCTGCAGTTCAACTTCCAGCTGCAAAACGCGGCGGGTGCCGACGCCGAACAGCGCAGCCAGCGTCCGCGCGCGCTGCAGGTGCAGGGCGCCTGATTTCGCTGTGATATCCCCGTAGGAGCGGACTCCGTCCGCGATGCTCTTGTGCTTGGGCTATCGCGGACGGAGTCCGCTCCTACGAGATACATCTGTGCTGGGGTCGGCCCTCACCCTAACCCTCGGCTTTGGCATCCTGCGTCGCCCTACCTCCTGCATCCCTGCAGTCGTCTCCCAGGGGGAGAGGGGACCGTTCGGTGCAGGATGAAACCTTCGCGTCAGCCGGCTCGGACTGCCCCCTCTCCCTACGGGAGAGGGTTGGGGTGAGGGGACAAGCCTCGCCCCATCCCTCCAGAATTGCACGCTCCTACTTAAGAGCCTGTCGTGTCACCCGCCAGCACGATCAGCCCCTCAAACCCTGAACCGCTGAATCAACTGCCGCTGGTAGTCCGCCATCTCGTTCAACCGGTGGCTGACCTGCGCCGACTGCTCCGCCTGCCCCGACAGCGAATGGGTCACATCGCGGATGGCTTCGATATTGCGGTTGATCTCCTCGGCGACGCAGCTCTGCTCCTCCGCGGCGCTGGCGATCTGCAGGTTCATCTCGCTGATCAGGTTGACCGACGCGGCGATGCGTTGCAGCGCCTCCACCGCCTGTTGCACCTGGCCGACGTTGTGCTGTGCCTGGCCGTGGCTGCCGTGCATGGCCTGGGCGACTTCACGGGTGCCGGTCTGCAGGTTGGCGATGACCTGGCGGATTTCCTCCACCGAGCTCTGCGTGCGTTGCGCCAGGCCGCGCACCTCATCGGCGACCACGGCGAAGCCACGGCCCTGCTCGCCGGCGCGGGCGGCTTCGATGGCGGCATTCAGCGCCAGCAGGTTGGTCTGTTCGGCGATAGAGCGGATCACCTCCAGCACCTGGCCGATCTGCTCGCTGCGTTCGGCGAGGTCCTGTACCTGGCCCATCGCCGCGGTCATGCCCTGGGCGAGTTCGCCGATGCCGTGGGTGGCGTGGGCGATGACGCCGAGGCCTTCGCGTGCCGCCTGGTCGGCCTGGTTGGCGGCTGCGGCGGCCTGGGCGGCGTTGCGCGCCGAGTCCTGGGCGGTCGCCGACATCTCCTGCAGCGCCGTCGCCACCTGGTCGATCTCGCGGAACTGCTGCTGCATGCCATCGCTGGCCTCGCGGGCGACCAGCGCCGACTGGTCGGCGGTGGCGCGGGTGTCGCTCACGGCACCCTGCAACTGGCCGATCACCGGTTGCAGCTTGTCGAGGAAGCGGTTGAAGCCCTGGGCCACCCGGCCGAGTTCGTCGCGGCGGCTGTAATCGAGGCGACGGGTGAGGTCACCGTCGCCATCGGCAATGGCCTCGACCATGCCGGCCAGGCGCAGCAGCGGGCGGGTGACACCGAGCGCGGTGAGCCAGACAAGCAGGATGCCGAGCAGGCTGAGCGCCAGGCCGACGCCGAACTCGACCATCGAGCCGTGGGCGCGTTCGTCATCCATGGCGCGTTGCAGGCTGACGGAGGGCGCCATCAGGGTGTCGTGCGGCACGCCGAGCAGCACGCCCCAGGGCGCGGCGCCGGTGATCGGCTCCAGCGGTTCCAGTACCTGGATCTGTTCGGCATCGCTGAGGGTGAACGGCTGGTTGCGCTGCTGGGCTGCGAGCAGGGCTTGGGCCTGGGCAGGCTGCACGTCGGGCAGACGCTTGCCGACTGTCGCGGCGTTCTGGCTGTTGCCGGCGATCACCCCGTCCGGGCTGAGGATGCTGATGCGCCCACTGCCGTCGTACAGGCCGGCGGCGCTTGTACGGGCATTCTGCTGCAGGCTGTCGAGGCTGATGTCGAGGCCGACCACGGCAATCACCCGGCCGTCTTCCAGCAGCGGGAAGGCGATGCTGGTAACCAGCCGGCGGGTGCCGGACGCATCGTCGCTGTAAGGGTCGAGTACGCATGCCTGCCGGCTGTCGCGCGGACAGGTATAGAAGGCGTTGTAGGGCTTGCCGCTGGGGCCGGGGGAGGTGTCGGAGAGGGTCTTCTCGTCGCCAATCACCGGCGTCGGCACGCCGCCTTCTCCACGTACCCAGTAGACGGAGAAGCGCCCGGTCTCGTTGCTGCCGGCCTCGGCGTCGCCGTGGAACTGGGCATCGGCCTTGTCCAGCGCCTGGGGCTCGAAGACCAGGTAGAGGCCGAGCAGGTCGGCCCTTTCGGCGATGGCGTCGCGCAGTTCACGGGTGAGGCGCTGGCGCAGGGTACGCGTGTCGATCTCGCCGCGCGCCGCCTGGGCGCGCAGGCTCAACAACTGGCGACTCAGGCCCTGGCCATAGTCGTAGGTGCGCAGGAACAGGCGTTGCAGTTGCAGCGCCTGCACCTTGCCCTGCGCCTGCAGGTTTGTTTCGGCGGCGCGGGCCAGCATCTGTCGGCTGGCGTCCTTCACGCGCGCGGTGCTCTGCTGGGTCTGGTACAGCGACAGGCCGACCAGCAAGGTGACCACCAGGGTCAGGCACAGGCTGGCGAGCAGGACGATCTTGTTCTGGATATTCAGGGTGGGAAGGGGCATGGGAAGGCACCTGATGCAGAAACAGGAACGGGGCGGCGCCTTGCAGCGACCGCCCCGTGGAGTCATGCGCGACCGTGGTCAGTACATGAAGGAGAAGACCACCTGGCTGTACAGGTTGGTGTCGTTGTTGCCCAGCTGGGTGCCGCCTTGCTCGGCGCTCTTGTCCGGCTGGTAGAGGCCGATCAGCGGCATCACCATCAGGTTCTGGGTGACACCCCATTCGGCGTACAGGTCCAGCTCCTGGCCGTCGGTGTTGCCCAGGTCCTTGTCGAGGGTCTTGAAGTCGAACAGCATCGCGCCGAGGTTCAGGTTCTCCAGCGGGGAGACCTTGAAGGTGAGCTGCTGGATCTTGCTGTTGCTGTTGAAGGGGCCGGCGTAGTTGCCCGCGACTTCACCCTGGAACCAGGTGCCGTAGCCACGGCTGAAGCCATAGAACAGGGTGTCGTAGTTCTCCGAGAAGCGGCTGTAGCGGTAGCTGACGCCTGGCGTCCAGGCCACGTCCTTGAAGGTCCAGCCGGCTTCGAGATACCAGGCGTCCTCATTGTCGACGTGGCGCTTGTCCTGCTCGGCGTATTCGCCGGAGAGGAACAGGTTCTCCACGCCGGCGTTGCCGGTGGCGCGCAGGCTGTAGGTCTTCATGTCGCGGCGGTCGAGCTGGAGGGGCGAGGCGTATTGCTCGTCGATGTCGGTGACGTCGATGAAGGTCAGGCCGACGGTGGCTTCCTTGGCCACGTGCTCCAGGGTGCCGACGTAGAGTTCGGACTTGGCCTGGGCGCGGTTGTCCGACTTCAGCCACATCAGGTCGCTGCGCCAGCCTTCCTTGCCACCCAGACGCAGCACGGCGGTTTCGTCGAAGTTCTTGCGTGCCGCCAGGTAGTAGGCGCCGCCGCGGTTGAACTCGCCATCGGCCACGCCGTTGCCGAGGTTCAGCGCGTCGCCGTCGATCAGGAAGCCGTCGCCGACCACGATGTTCTGCCGGCCGAAGGACAGGTCCACGCCATCCTCGCCCAGGGCGGAGAACAGGTTGCCGGAACGCCAGCCGAGGGAGGCGTCCTCGATCTTGGTGGTGCGCTCGGAGCCATCGCTGAAGCCGGCGGCGTCGCCGTCGCCCCAGGTGCCGGAGCTGAGCAGGCCGAAGGCGCCGTAGGTTGTGCCCGCGCCAGCCAGGCCCTGGTCGAAGCTCAGGCCGTACTTCACATAGCCCTCGCGCCAGGACGACGAGCCCTCGCTCAGCCTGCCGCTGGGAGCGTAGTTCTCCTGGCTGTGGAAGATGCCGAAGGTGGCTTCCAGGTTGGCGTTCAGGTGGGTGTCGTCGTCGGCATACAGCTCGTACGCGCTGGCATTGCCGGCCCCGGCGATGAGCAGGGCGAGCAGGGTGGGGCGCAGCATGGCGGCGTGGGTCATGGTGAAGGCATCCGTTTCGTTATTGTCGATTGAGGGGATGTGTCTTCTGCCGATGCTAAGGAAGGGCCGGCCCTGCGCCGTTGCTCCTGTCTGCCAAGTGATTGTGTGTGATTGCCAGATCGGTGGGCCGTTGCGGCGCCGTCTTTTGTAGGAGCGAGCTTGCTCGCGAACGAGCCATCCGGCGGCGCCAGCGTCGAGCGGGTTCGCGAGCAAGGACTGGGCGTCCCCCTCGCTCCTACAGGGGGGCAGGACTTAGCGCGAGCGGGAGATCAGTGACGGCTGTTCGGCGTAGAGACGCTTGTACAAGGCCGAGAAATGGCTGGAACTGGCAAAGCCCAGGTCCAGCGCCAGGTGGGTGATGCTCTGCTGCGGCTCCTGCTTGAGCCGGCGCCGCGCCTCGGCCAGGCGCAGGCTGAGGAAGAACTGTTGCGGTGTGCTCTGGCAGATCTGCCGGAAGCAGTACTGCAGGGTGCGCTGGCTGGTGTTCAGGCTCTGGCTCAGCTCCAGCAACGACAGTGGCTCGGCGAGGTCCGCCTGCATCCGTTCGATGGCCGCCAGTACCAGCCGGCGATGCTGCTGCAGCGAGCGCGGTGCGCCATCGCGGGCGCTGCCGGGGAGGACTTCTTCCAGCGCCTGCAGCACGTGGCTCAGCACCAGGTCGACAGCGTGGCCGGCCTGTTGCGGGTCGGCCACCCGCCAGGGCTCGCTCTCGAAGACGGCGATGGCGTCGCACAGGCTGCGGCGCAGGTCGCCCGCGCCGGTTGGTGAAAGCTGCAATCGCCGCTGCTCCAGCGCGCGCTCGAACAGCTCGCGTTCCTCGGCGCCGAGCAGGCGTTCCAACTGCGGCTGGCTGAAGGTCAGGCCAAGCATGTGGATCTCTCCGGCGGCGCAGATTTCCAGCTCGCGGCCGCCTTCGAGCACCAGCAGGGTGTCGTCGTGCAGGGCCTGGCCGTTGAAGCGTGAATCGCCGTTGGCGCGCAGGGGAATACCGATCACCAGGTGGCCGGCGGGTGGCGCCATGTTCTCCTGCAGGTGCAGGTTGGAGTGTTCGTAGATCAGCGAGGCGTCAGGCAACTGCACATGCAGCAGCTCCGCCTGCAGGCGGCCGTGGCCGAGCTGGGTGTAGTCCTGGCTCCAGCCGGCGAGGGCGCAGGCCAGTTCATCGGAATCGGTTGCCTGGTGGCGGGCTATGCCGGTCATGGCGGTTCACCTCGGTTGTGCGCCGAGTATCGGTCAGCACTGGCGCGCAGGATTGTGCCTGCGCGCCAGGGGCTTGTAGCTGGCTGCCAGATTCAGCGGCCGGCGAGGTAGGCAGCGGCCAGTGTACAGGCACGCTCGATCAGCATGGGCGCCAGTTCCCGAGCGGTTTCGCTGTTGCGCCGGGTGTGCACCCAACCCAGGTAGGTGGTGCCGCGCAGGGCGAGGAACAGTGGCAGCGCGGCGCGATCGGCGGCGGCCAGCGGCTTGACCGAGTGGTAGCCGGCCAGCAGCGCCGCCTGGATCTGTTCAAGGCGCGGGTCGTCCAGGCAGAAGTACAGCGCGGTGGCCAGCTCGAACATGTGCCAGCCGAAGCCGGCATCGTCGAAGTCGATCAGTTGCAGCTCACCGCCGTCGAGCAGCAGGTTCTCCGGCACCAGGTCGGCGTGGATCATGCCGAAGTTGCTCAAGGTTCGGCCGTAGCGGCGCAGGTCCAGGCGGGCTTCCTGGCGGGCGTGCTGGAGCAGCTCGCGTTGCTCCTCGCTGAGAAGGTCGAGCTCCCAGAAACGCCCCCAGAACGGGTTGGCGCCCACCAGGCCTTCCTCGTCCCAGGCGTGCCGGGTGAACTCGTTGGGCTGGCGCCACTGGGCCGAATTGAGGTGGATGCGCGCGGCCACCGCGCCGGCCTGGTGGAACAGCGCCTCGATGTCGCCATCGGCGCTCAGGCCCTGTTCGGCGGAACCCAGGGTGCTGCCGCCGAGCCAGCCGAGCATGTCGACGAAGCGCGGCTCCGCCAGCGCGGCGCTGCGCACTTCGGCCAGGTGTTCGCCGTTGCGGGTGCGGATGATGCTCGGCACGCCGATGCCGGCGGCGGCCAGTTGCTCCATCCAGGTCAGCTCGGAGCGCAGCGCCGCTTCGCTGTGGTAGCCGCCGCGATGCACGCGCAGGGCGCTGCGCGTGCCGTCGCTGCGGGTGGCGCAGAACACCGCGTTCTCGCGGTACTTGAGCAGTTCCAGGCCGACGAAATCGCCGTCCCAGTGGCGCAGGGCGTCCAGCGCCAGTTCGCGCAGGCAGGCGAGCTGCTGGTCGTGGTCCAGCGTTGAGAAGTCAGTCATGGGCATTCTCTCCATCGGTATTGTCTCAGAGCTCGCTCAGGACCTGGTCCAGGGTGTCGATGAAGCGCTCGCCGTGCTCGGCCTCGAATACCAGCGGCGGGCGGATCTTGAGGATGTTGTCGTCGCCGCCGATCTTGCTGATCAGCACGCCGCGCTGACGCATGGCGTTGACGATGCGCCGCGCCTCGAGGCCGGCCGGCTCGCGGCTGGCACGGTCGCGTACCAGCTCCACGGCGAAGAACAGGCCCTGGCCGCGTACGTCACCGATGATCGAATGGCGCTCGGCGAGGCGGTGCAGCTCGGTGCAGAGCTTCGCGCCCTGGCGCCGTGCGTTGCCTTGCAGGTTCTGCTCGGCGATCACGTCCAGCACCGCCTGGCCCACGGCGGCGGCCACCGGCGAGCCGCCGAAGGTGTTGAAGTACATATTGCTGCGGCCGAAGGATTCCACCCGCTCGCGGTTCGTGACCACGCCCGCCAGGGGGAAACCGTTGCCCATGGGTTTGCCGAGGGTGACGATGTCCGGCACCAGCGGGTGCGACTGGTGGCCCCACATGTGGTCGCCGGTGCGGGCGAAGCCCGATTGCACCTCGTCGGTGATCAGCAGGCCACCGGCGTCGCGCACCAGTTTCGCCACGCGTTCCAGGTAGCCGGCCGGCAGACGCGGGATGCCTTCGTTGGCGAACAGCGTGTCGATCAGCATGGCCGCGAGGCCCACGCCAGCCGCCTGCAGTTCGGCGATGGCTTCGGCGACCCTGGCCACATAACGGTCGGCGACCTGCTCGGGCGTGCCGTCGGCATGGTAGAGGCAGGGGATCGGCACGGCCCGCGCATGGGCCGAGAACGGCTCGGAACTGGGCAGCGCGGTGGTCACCGCCGCCAGGCTGGTGGTGTTGCCGTGGTAGTTGTAGTCGCTGACGATCACGCCCTTGTTGCCGGTGGCGAAGCGCGCCATGCGCAGGGCCAATTCGTTGGCCTCGCTGCCGGTGCAGGTGAACATCAGGCTGTCCAGGGGCTCGGCGAAGGTCGCCGTGAGGCGCTCGGCGTAGCGCACCACGCGTTCGTTGAGGTAGCGGGTGTGGATGTTCAGCGTCGCCGCCTGTTCGGCCATTGCCGCCACCACCCTGGGGTGGCAGTGGCCGACGCAGGGCACGTTGTTGTAGCAGTCCAGGTAGCGCTTGCCGGCGGCGTCGATCAGCCAGACGCCTTCGCCTTTCACCAGTTCCAGCGGCTCGTCGTAGAACAGCGGCGACGCGTCGCCCATGACCTGATGGCGGCGTTGCAGCAGGGTTGGTTCAGACATTCTCTGCATTCTCCAGGGGCTTGCCCGCGCGGGTGGCGCGCAGCAGGTAGTTGAGGACAAGCGCGGCGACCACCAGGGCCAGCGTGCTGAGCATGGCCACTTCCAGCTGGAAGCAGGCGGCGATCACCACCAGCGTCAGCAACATGCCGACGCTCGCTACGACGGGACCGCCGCGCAGGCGGAATGGACGGGCCAGGCCCGGCTGGCTGCGGTGCAGGCGCAGGTAGGCGGCGAACAGCACCAGCTGGCAGCTGCCCAGCAGCAGGACGATGCAAAGCAGGAGTTTTTCCGGCGGCACCAGGGTCAGCGGCAGGCCGATCACGGTCAGCACCAGCAGGGCGATGTAGGGCGAGCCACGGCCGTTGGTGCGCGCCAGCGCGGCGGGGAAGAAGCCGTCACGGGCCAGGGCGAACAACTGGCGGGAGGCGGAGAACACCACCGAGAAGAAGGTCGCCAGCAGGCCGCACACGGCGCCGGAACCGACCAGCAGCGGCAGCCAGTCGCGCTCGCCGTAGAGCCCTCCGTGGGTCATGGCGGCGTACAGCGGGTCGCCGGCGTTGCCGACCACCTCCACGCCGGCCGCGCCCGGCGCGCTGATCACCACGGTCAGGGCGGTCAGCAGCAGGGTGGCGACGGCGGCGATGATCCCGCGCGGCATGCTGCGGCCCGGATCGGCGGCTTCCTCGGCGGCGGAGGCGACCTGCTCCAGGCAGATGAACATCCAGATGGCGAAGGGCACGCAGGCGAACACGCCGGCGACGCTCACGCCCGGCAGGGCCGCGCTGGCACTGGGCAGCAGGTTTTCCCAGTGTACGTGGGGCAGCATGGCGCCGCCGAAGGCCAGCAGGGCGATGGCCGCCACGGCGCCGGCCAGCAGGGTCAGCCCGAGGGCTTCGCCGACGCCGATGATGTGGATGCCGATGATCACCGCGAACAGGCCGATGCGCACCGGCCAGCCGCCGAAGCCGAACACCGACTCCATGTAGGCGGCGAGGAAGTTGGCGGCTGCTCCCGTGCCGATGGTCAGCGCCAGCGCGCAGGCGGCGCCGACCAGGTAGCCGACGAAGGGCCCGAAGGCCAGCTGCGCGTAGGCGAACACGCCGCCGGCATGGGGCCGCGCGGTGGAGAGTTCGCACACGCACAGCGCCAGGCCACCGCAGAGCACGGCCATCAACAGGGTGGCGACGAGCATGTTGGCCCAGCCGCTGCTGGCCAGACCATAGTTCCAGCCGGAGAACTGCCCGGCGATGACCAGTGAAATGCCGAGCCCTGCAATTTGGGGCCAGCGGAGTACGCCTTGTTTGAGCATGGTGATTGTCCCTTGCCTGTGAGTGATGGGGAGTGAACGGCAGTCAGCCGCGAGCGCCGGAGCGCAGCGGGCAAGGGAGGGCGTCGGCGTGCGCCGACGGTTGGATGCGTGGATTCATGGAGCGGGCCCTTCTTGTTGTTTTATGGGGTTTGCACGCGCCCGCCGTGATGTGCGGCGGGCAGGGAAAAGGTACGAAGGGCGCGGGGTGGGGCGATATCAGAAATGCGCAAAGACGCGGAGTGGGGAAATTTGCGGGTGCGAGCCTGGTGCCAGCCTTGCCGGCGACGGAACATTTACGCTCGGGTTTGCCGTCACCCTGGCCCTCTCCCGGAGGGAGAGGGGACCGATCGGAGTTCGCTGAGGGATCTGCGTTAGCCGGATGACGTTGGTGCAGAAAGAACGCCAACCTCAACGGCTGCTGCGGACTGCCCCCTCTCCCTGAGGAGCGGGGCGCGCAGCCAGGGCTGGGGTGAGGGAAGTGTACAAGCACGGCCTGTCCGGAGTAGGGCAGTTGCACCTGCAGGCCATCTCGCGAGCCTTGCCACGGTGCCATCGATACCTCCCGCGCAAAAAAAAAGCCCGCCAGAGGCGGGCTGCAGGAGACCAAAGGAGTCAGGGTTTGCTGATGCCATCGTCGATGGCGATGCCCTTGGCGCGCATCTGGCTGATCAGCCCGGCGCGGGTCGAGGGCAGGTTGAGCATGGCCTCGTGGCGGATCGCCGCGACTTCCTGCTCGGTATACGGCTGGTAGTTGGCCGGCATGCTCTTACCGGCCATGCCGTCCTCGCGCATGATCCAGTTGATCAGGTCCGCCAGCTGCGCGTTGCTCAGCGCGGACTGCGACATCCCCGGCACGCGCACCAGGAACTGGCGCCCACCGTCGACCTTGAGAAAGTTGCCGACGAAGCCCTTCATGCGTGGCGTGTCGTTGGCGGCCGAGCCTTCGCCGTCGCCCAGGTGGCACCCGGCGCACTGCAGCTGGTAGTTCACCGCCGTGCTGTAGTGCGCCTGGGCAATCGGCGTCTGTGGCGACTCGTTGCCCGGGGCGTGTTTCTGGTTCGGGTTGGGGATGGCCCGGGCCATGGCGAGCGGAGCCGCCATGGCGCAGGCCAGTCCGACGATCAGCAGCGTGCGCATGGGCGCCTCACACCGCGACGCCGCGGATGATCGAAACGGTGCAGTGGTAGATGTGCGACTTGGCGGCCAGGCACCAGTTCACATCGTTGTTGTTGAACGGACGGTAGGCCGGTTCCTCGCTGTCGTTGCGGGTGCAGGCGCACTGGTTGCAGCTGTGCTTACCGCAGCAGTCGTTGTAGGAAATGATGTAGTCCTTGCCGTCCGACGGGTTGCGGCAGGTGCCGATCCAGGTCACCTGGGAGGCCTCGGTGCCGGGAGGGCAGGAGGTCACGCTACCGCCGCAGCAGGAGCAGAGGAAGCCGTCGATGGAGCAGTAGCGCCAGTAGTCGCAGCTGTTCGGGTCACCCGGATCGCCGGCCTTCGGCGCTTCGGCGGCGAGCGCCTTGCTGGTGCGGTCGATCGGCAGCAGGACCGGCAGGGCGGCGCCGGCGACCATCAGCGAGCCGAGGCGGCCGAGCAGCTTGCGGCGGGAGGTGGTGTCGGCCACGTGACGGGCGGAGCGCTCGAACAGGAGGTCGAGGAGTTTCATGGGGATCTCCTTTCGTTGTCGTTATGCGTGGGAGTGCGGGGTGTCGTGGCCGTGGTCGTGTGCGTGGGCATGGCCGTGCAGGTACTGCTGCAGGGTGGCGCTGCCCAGGTGCTCGGCCTCGAACAGGCTGTCCAGGTGCTCGCGGGAGTTGACCAGGCCCTTGGAGCGCAGGATGCCGTTCTGGTCGATCAGCGCCGCGTAGGGCAGCTTGCCGATCTGGTAGGTCATGCCGACTTCCGGGCCGACCACGTAGGTCGCGTCTTCCAGCTTGTGTTCGCGGATCAGCGCCTGCTGGGCGTCCATGTCGCCATCGCTGACGTACACCACGTCGAGGCGGTCGGCCTGCTGCTTGGCAATGGACTTGATCGCTGGCAATAGCGACTTGCAGATCGGGCAGGTCGGCGAGAGGAAGAACAGCAGCTGGGCTTTCCCGCCGGCATAACCGAAGTTGACCGGACGGCCGTTGCGATCAGCCGCGGTGACCTGGGGTGCGGGTTCGTTGACCGCGACGCCCTTGTCGACCATCAGTGCACCGGCCGGAGCCAGGCGCGAGTGGAGGACGCCGATCTGGCGAACCAGACCCATGACAGCGAAGGCCAGGGCGATCAGCAGTGCCCAGAGCAGGATGTTGGAAACGATCAGGGCTTCCATGGTTCACCTTCCAATAAGTTTGAACAGACGGGGGCCGTTGGACAGCAGGCCTTCGGCGGCGGCATAGATGAGCAGGGCGGTGGCGCTGGCGGCGATGACCACGAAGCCGTCGAACAGACCGAGTTCGCGGGCCTGCGGCGACAGGCCGGCGGCCAGTGCCAGGGCGACCAGGATGGCGTTGCGGGCCAACAGTACCGGGCGCAGCGGTTGCGCCTGGTCGGGGCCGGAGCAGCCACAGTCGATGTCGCGGCGGCCGCGCCACAGGTTGAGCCCGATGGCGGCGGCGTACAGCGCCAGCAGCAGCGCGGCGACCAGCGCGGCGCTTGCCCGGCTGGCCGGAACCAGCAGGGCGAAGGCGACGCCGATTTCCAGCAGCGGCAGGCAACGGGCGACCGGCTTGAGCAGCGCCTTGGGCAGCAGCTGGTAGTCTTCCAGTTGCTGGGTGAAGCGGCCCGGCGCGCGCAACTTGTGGGTGGCGGCGTTGGCCAGGATCACCGAGATGGAGACGGCGCTGGCGATGACGTAGATGGGATCGATGTTCATGAGCTGTGCCTCGCTCAGTGACTCATGATCTGAGTCGCGGTTTTGTGCAGCTTTTCCATGGTCCCGGTGAGCTTGCCGGTCTTCAGGTCGAAGATGTCCACGCCGCCCTCGACGTTGATGCCCAGCAGCAGCGGGTTGGCGTCGCTGGTGGCCTGCAGGCTCCAGATCGGCGCCTTGCCTTCCAGGGTGCCGATCTTCTTGTGGGTCTTCAGGTCGAAGGCCCAGATGATCGGGCTCGGGTCTTCCCACTTCATCGGCTCGTGGGCGTCATGCATCAGCACGTAGAGGCGGTCCAGCTTCGGGGCGATGGCCATCAGCTGCCAGCCACCCGGTGCCCAGCCGGCCTTCTTCTCTTCGTCGGTGACCAGCGACCATTCGGGCAGGACTTTCGGCTGCTTGCCGGACAGGTCGATGCCACGCACGGTGCCGGTGGTGGTGGTGAAATAGTAGGTGTCGCCGACATTCACGGCGCGCTCGACCAGCTTCTCCTTGTCCGGGGTGAAGAACGGCGTGCGGGTGCGGGCGGTTTCCTTGCCGTCGTCGCCGAGGGTCACCAGCTGGACGCTGCCGTCGCCGCACAGCGAGGCGATGCCGCGCTTGCCGACCGGGTAGCTGAGTACGCAGCCGGGAATGGCGATTTCGCTGGTGACGGATTTGCCCTGGGTGTCGACCACGGTGATCGAGGTGGACGGGGTGAAGTTGTAGACGTAGACGAAGCGGTCGTCGGTACTGGTGCCGATGCCGAAGCGCTGGGTCAGGGACTCGGCGCGCTTGGACGGAATCACGACTTCCCAGTCCGGCGACAGGGTCGAGGTGTTCCAGGCGGTCAGCACGTCGGTGCGGGTGCCACGGGTGCCGCGCGAGTAGAACAGGTCGGCGCTGTACAGCAGCTTGCCGTCGCGGCTCAGGGTCGAGGGCGCGGCGAAGCCGGTGCTGACCATGCCCAGCAGGCGCTTCTGGTCGGCATCGATCACGGTTACCCGGCCGGCGACGAAGCTGTCGAACTCGACATCGACCACGTAGGCGCGGTGCGGGCTGGGCGGGAACGGGAGGGTGGTCTGGCCGATGCCCTTGTCGGCCGGGAGGTCGGCGAAGGCGCCGTGCACGCACGCAAGCGCCACGCCGAGGGCCAGCGTTGTCTTGGCGAGGATCCTGTTTATTCGCATCAGGTGGACTCCCTGGATTTATTGGAATGGTGGAGCGCCAGAGGTGGCAGGGTTCTACGGACCCAGTCTGCCCGCGACGGGGTGCGGGGGAATTGTTCTGCGTGCCAATCGGTTGTCTGGTTGTGCCACTGCTGCCTGAGCGGTCATGGCGGGTGGGCGGTTGGCGGGCCTGTCCGGGGCGCGCCGCGACTCGTCTAGATGACTGTAGAGCACGCTGGAGCGGGGCTTGGGGAATCTTTGCGGCGCTATGCGCATCGGCTTGCTGGAAGGTTTGGATTCTCTGCCAGGGGGCTGGCCCTATGCAGAGCAACGATATTGCGGACGGTGTCCACTCCAGCCGGGGCATGCGGTTCTCGTAAGAGCGACTGTCTTCCGATAGACCGGTGGCTGTCTTTCCCCTCACCCCAGTCCTCTCCCAAAGGGAGAGGGGGCGGTCCGAGCCGGCTGACGTTAAGGTTTCATCCTGCACCGAACGGTCCCCTCTCCCTTTGGGAGAGGGTTAGGGTCGACCCGAGCGCAGATGTACCTCGTAGGAGCGGAGCTTCTCCGCGATGCTCCTTGGCGCGGTCGGCGATTCGTCAACAAGGCCCGCTAGTCGATACCCCCTCAAGCGGCAGGCAAAAAAAGACCGGCCCGAAGGCCGGTCGAGGATTACACCGGAGTGGAAACCGTCGAGCCTTAGGCGCGCTTGAGCACCAGGGTCAGGATGTCGTAGCTGGCCACCAGCTCGCCGAGCTGGTTGGTGACTTCCACGTCCCAGGCCACCACGCCCTGCGGTTCGCCCTTGGGGCTCTTCTTGCCCTGGTCGATCTTGCGCTTGCAGGTCAGGCGCGCCTGAATGGTGTCGCCGATGCCCACCGGGTTGATGAAGCGCAGGGTGTCCAGGCCGTAGTTGGCCAGCACCGGGCCGACGCCGGGGGAGACGAACAGGCCGGCCGCCGCCGAGAGCACGAAGTAGCCGTGGGCGATGCGCTTGCCGAACTGCGAGTCCTTGGCGGCCAGCTCGTCGAAGTGCATGTAGAAGTGGTCGCCCGACAGGCAGCCGAAGTTGACCAGGTCAGCCTCGGTGACGGTGCGGCGGTGGGTCAGCAGCGACTCGCCGATCTTCAGGTCGTCGAAGAAGCGGCGGAACGGGTGCACCTCGGTCTCGTAGACCTGGGCGCCGCGCACGTACTCGCCGGTGACGGCCATCAGCATGGTCGGCGAGCCCTGTACGGCAGTGCGCTGCAGGTAGTGCTTCACCGCGCGCAGGCCGCCCAGTTCCTCGCCGCCACCGGCGCGGCCTGGGCCGCCGTGCTTGAGCACCGGCAGCGGCGAGCCGTGGCCGGTGGATTCGGCGGCGGATTCGCGGTCGAGAATGTGCAGACGGCCTTGCAGCGCGCCCATGGCCGGTACGACCTTGGCGGCCACCTGCGGATCACGGGTGATCAGGCTGGCGACCAGGCTGCCCTTGCCGCGGGCGGCGAGGGCGACGGCTTCGTCGATGTCGTCGTAGGCCATCAGGGTAGTCACCGGGCCGAAGGCCTCGATGTCGTGGGCGCCGCCTTCGGCGTGCGGGTCGCGGCTGCGCAGCAGGGTCGGTGCGAAGAACGCGCCTTCGTTGACGCCATCGCCACGCGGGGCGAAGCCATCTTTCGCGCCGAACACCAGCTCGCTGGATTTCAGCAGGGCTTCCACGCGCTCGGCGACGTCGGCCTGCTGGGCATGGGAGGCGAGTGCGCCCATCTTCACGCCTTCCACCGACGGGTCACCGACCACCACCTTGGCCAGGCGCTCGCGCAGGCGTTCAGCGACGGCGTCGGCATGCTTGGCGGGAACGATGGCGCGGCGGATGGCGGTGCATTTCTGCCCGGCCTTGACGGTCATCTCGCGGGCCACTTCCTTGACGAAGAGGTCGAACTCCTCGTCGTCCGGGGTGACGTCCGGGGCGAGGATGGCGCAGTTCAGCGAGTCGGCCTCGGCGTTGAACGGCACGGAATTGCGGATCAGGTTGGGGTTCACCCGCAGCTTGGCGGCGGTGTCGGCGGAGCCGGTGAAGGTCACCACGTCCTGGCCCTGCAGGCGGTCCAGCAGGTCGCCGGTGCCGCCGATGATCAGCTGCAGGCTGCCGGCGGGGAGCAAACCGGACTCGTGCATCACGCGCACGGCGGCTTCGGTGATGTAACTGGTGGCGGTGGCCGGTTTGACGATGCACGGCATGCCGGCGAGGAAGCTCGGCGCGAATTTCTCCAGCATTCCCCAGATGGGGAAGTTGAAGGCGTTGATGTGCACGGCGATGCCGCCGCGCGGCACCAGGATGTGGCTGCCGGCGAACTTGCCGGTCTTGCCCAGCGGGATGGCCGGACCTTCGTGGACCACGTTGCCCGAGGGCAGCTCGCGGCCGCCGACGCCGGCATAGGCGAACAAGGTGCCGGCGCCGCCTTCGATGTCGATCCAGCTGTCGGCGCGAGTGGCGCCGCTGTGGCGGGAAATCTCGTAGAGCTGTTCCTTGCGCTCGGTCAGGTACAGCGCCAGGGCCTTCAGGCGCTGGGCGCGCTGCTGGAAGTCCATGGACATCAGTTCCTTGAGGCCCTGCTCGCGGGCATGGGCAACGGCTTCGGCGAAGTCCAGCGCCTCTTCGTGGGTGCGCGCGACGGTCTGGCCGTTGAGCGCGCTACGCAGCGCCTGGGCGCCGTGCTGGCCGACCCAGCGGCCGCCGATGAAACTTTGCAGGATTGGCTCTTGGGCCATGGTTGTCTTCCTCCGGATCGCTACGCAAGGGGCCGGCTTCTGCCGGTGACCGCCGCGCCGGGTGGGCGTTGGCGGCGCTTGATCAATTGGCGGAACTATGCCGCCGGATTAGGGGCGCCAGGGGCCTTGTGGGCCGCTGGCGGTGAAACTGATGCGTTACGTGTAGGAGCGAGCTTGCTCGCGAACCGATTGATGCTGGTGTATCGGTGGAGTGCGGTTCGCGAGCAAGCTCGCTCCTACGAAAAACGCAGAGCCAGTTCAGAGTTGGTCGAAGTCCAGGACGACGTTGTCGCTGACCGGGTACGCCTGGCAGCTCAGCACGTATCCCGCTGCCACTTCGTAGTCCTCCAGCGCGAAGTTGCTGTCCATCTCCACCTCGCCCGAGACCACCTTGCACTTGCAGGTCGAGCACACGCCGGCCTTGCAGGAGTAGGGCAGTTCGGCGCCCTGGGCGTTGCCGGCGTCGAGCACGCTGACGCTGTTGCGGGCCAGCTCGAAGGACAGCTCGCGGCCATCGCTGATGACGGTGATCTGGCTTTTCGCGCTGTCGATCGCGGCGGCGGCCTGGCGGGCCTCGCGCTTGCTCTCGCTGCCGGCGGCGGCGAACAGCTCGAAGTGGATGCGGTCGGCCGGCATGCCATTGCCCTTGAGCTGGTCGCGCACGGTCTCGGTCATCGCCTGCGGGCCGCAGATGAAGGCGGCGTCGAGGCTCTTCACGTCGAGCCAGCGGCTGAACAGCTGGCCGCATTTGTCGGCGTCGATACGGCCGTTGTAGAGGTCGACGTCCTGCTGTTCGCGGCTGAATACGAAGATCAGGTTCAGGCGCTGCAGGTAGCGGTTCTTCAGGTCTTCGAGCTGTTCGCGGAACATCGCAGCGTTGCTGGAGCGGTTGCCGTAGAGCAGGGTGATGCGGCTGTGCGGCTCGGTTTCCAGGGTGGTCTTGACGATCGACAGGATCGGCGTGATGCCGCTGCCGGCGGCGACCGCCAGGTAGTTACCGTGGCGCGCCGGGTCCAGGGCGACATTGAAGTGGCCGGCCGGCGGCATCACTTCCAGGCTGTGGCCGACCTTCAGCGTCTCGTTGGCGTAGGCGGAGAACCGCCCGCCCGGTACGCGCTTGATCGCCACGCGCAGCTCGCCGTCGTTGACGCCGCTGCAGATGGAATAGGAGCGGCGCACTTCCTCGCCGTCGAGCTGGGTGCGCATGACCAGGTGCTGGCCGTGCTGGAAGCGGAAGCTGTCGGCCAGCTCCGCCGGGACGTCGAAGGCGATGGACACGGCGTCGCGGGTTTCGGCGCGCACTTCCTTGATTTTCAGGCTGTGGAACTTGCTCATTGTTCTTCTCCGGCGGCGATGCCGCTCAGATGCACTTGAAGTAATCGAAAGGCTCACGGCAATCGATGCAGCGGTACAGCGCCTTGCAGGCGGTGGAACCGAACTGGCTGAGCTGCTCGGTGTGCAGGCTGCCGCACTGCGGACAGCGCACTTCCGGGGTCTCGCCCAGCAGGCTGCGCTTGCTGGTGCTGCCGGCTGGCGGGGCGATGCCGTAGTCGCGCAGTGCCTTGCGGCCCTCGTCGCTGATCCAGTCAGTAGTCCAGGCCGGGTCCAGGCGGCGCTCCAGCTGCGGCGCGGCGAAACCGGCGTGCTCCAGGGCGTGCTGGATGTCCTGCTCGATGACCTCGGTGGCCGGGCAGCCGGAGTAGGTCGGGGTGACCACCACGTGCAGGTGGCCATCCAGCCAGTCGAGCCCGCGCACGATGCCCAGATCGACCACGCTGACCACCGGCACTTCCGGGTCCATCACCGCGCCGAGCACGCTCCAGGCGCGGCTGAGGTCGTCAGCCGTGCCGGCGCGGGCGCCGCGGTCGCTGGTAATCAGCTCACCAGGTCGCATCGGGATAGGCCCGCTGGAGGAACTGCATCTCGGCCAGGAGGATGCCCAGGTGCTCGGTGTGCAGGCCGCGGCGGCCGCTGAGGTAGAAGTTCACCGCAGGCTCGGGCAGCGGCAGGGTCGCGGCGGCGAAGATGTCGGCGACCTTGGCTTTCCAGGCGGCTGCCAGCTCTTCGGGGTTCGGTGCCACGCTTTCGACGAACAGGCGCTGTTCCACTTCATCCGCGTTGCACAGCTCGACCGTGAAGCGCCACACCTGCGGGATGGCCGCGAGCATGCGCGCGTGGCTTTCCTCGGTGCCATCACCCAGGCGCTGCACCCACTCGGAAGAACGGCGCAGGTGGTAGGTGACTTCCTTCAGGCCCTTGGCGGCGATGGCCTTGATGCGCTCGTCGCTGGAGCTGCTCAGGGCGTGCAGCACATGGAAGTGCCAGGCGTCGTAGAGGAACTGCTTGGTCATGGTCACGGCGAAGTCGCCGTTGGGCTGCTCGACCAGCAGCAGGTTGCGGAAGGCGCGCTCGTCGCGGCGGAAGGCCAGGGCGTCGGCGTCGCGGCCGTCATCCAGCAGTTCCACGGCGTACTCGTACCAGTTGCGCGCCTGGCCCACGAGGTCGAGGCCGACGTTCATCAGCGCCAGTTCTTCTTCCAGTGCCGGGGCGTGGCCGCACCATTCGCACAGGCGCTGGCCCTGGATCAGGGCGCTGTCGGCAAGGCGCAGCAGGTATTCGATCTTGTCAGAGTTCGGGTTCATCGCACGCGTCTCACATGTGGCCGACTTCGGGCGGCAGCTCGTAGAAGCTGGCGTGGCGGTAGACCTTGTCCTGCGACGGGTCGAACAGCGGGTCCTTCTCGTCGGGGGAGGAGGCGGTGATCAGCGCGGAGGGCACGACCCACAGGCTCACACCTTCGTTGCGGCGGGTGTACAGCTCGCGGGCGTTCTCGATGGCCATGGCGGCGTCGGCGGCGTGGACGCTGCCGACGTGCTTGTGGTTCAGGCCGTGTTTGCTACGGACGAATACTTCGAACAAAGTCCACTCGGACATGACTTTTCTCTCCTCGCGACTCAGGCGGCGTCTTTTTTCTGTTGTTGTTTGCGGGCGTAGGCGACCGCGGCTTCGCGGACCCAGGCGCCGTCTTCGATGGCTTTGCGGCGGGTGGCGACGCGCTCGGTGTTGCACGGGCCGTTGCCCTTGAGCACTTCGTAGAACTCTTCCCACTGGATGTCGCCGAAGTCGTAGTGGCCGCGTTCCTCGTTCCACTTCAGGTGCGGGTCTGGGGCGGTGCAGCCGAGCAGCTCCAGTTGCGGCACTGTCTGGTCGATGAAGCGCTGGCGCAGTTCGTCGTTGCTCTGCCGCTTGATCTTCCAGGCCATGGACTGGGCGCTGTTGGGGGAGTCGGCGTCGCTGGGACCGAACATCATCAGGGCCGGCCACCAGAGGCGGTTGATGGCGTCCTGGACCATGTCCTTCTGCGCCTGGTTGCCGTGGCGCATCATGGTCAGGAGGATTTCGTAGCCCTGGCGCTGGTGGAAGCTCTCTTCCTTGCAGATGCGGATCATGGCGCGCGAGTACGGGCCGTAGGAGGTGCGCTGCAGCACCACCTGGTTGACGATCGCCGCACCATCCACCAGCCAGCCCACCGCGCCCATGTCGGCCCAGTTCAGCGTCGGGTAGTTGAAGATGCTGGAGTACTTGGCGCGGCCGCTGTGCAGCTTGGCGACCTCGGCGTCGCGGTCGGCGCCCAGGGTTTCCATGGCGCTGTAGAGGTAGAGGCCGTGGCCGGCTTCGTCCTGGATCTTCGCCATCAGCTGGAGCTTGCGCTTGAGGGTCGGTGCGCGGGTCACCCAGTTGCCCTCGGGCAGCATGCCGACGATCTCGGAGTGGGCGTGCTGGGAAATCTGCCGGATCAGCGTCTGGCGGTAGGCGTCGGGCATCCAGTTCTTCGCTTCGATCTTGATCTCGGCATCGATCTTTTCCTGGAAGGCGCGTTCTTCCGGTGACATCTCGTCCAGCGCCTTGATGCGCTTCACGCCGGTCTCAACCAGTTGTGCGTACATGCTGTGTCTCCAGCCTTTTGTCGTGTTCGTGGGACGGCCTTGGCCATGGCTGTATTTTTAAATGATACATAAATGAATGTCTAACACTAAATGATGTGTCGCAATTGGATTTTGTATCGCTTGGGCCGGCGCCGGGGGCTTTGGATTGGCGAGAAAAGGTCAGAATATCGCGATTAATTTAGCGAATGGCATTGAACGTGAAGGTAAGTTGCGGGGATTTTCTGCGCGGTTGTTGCACTTGATTGGCGGGCTGTTCTGAGTCGAAAGGCGACGAAGTGATACAAAAAAGATGTTTAGATGAATTGATTGCTAGTTGTTTGGTGGGTTTTGTAGGAGCGAGCTTGCTCGCGAACCGCCTAACTCCGTAGCCGCCGGAAAGCATGGTTCGCGAGCAATCTCGCTCCTACGAAGAGCCGGAAGGCGTCAGGCTTGGACGATCACCTCGAAGCCGCCGAAAATCATGCGTTGCCCGTCGAAGGGCATGTCGCTGAATTCGGTCTTCATCCGTGGGTCCTCCATAAACTTCTTCATGCCCGCGTCCCGCACTTCCTTGCTGGGCCAGGTGATCCAGGAGAACACCACGGTTTCGTCTTCCTTGAGCTTCACCGCCATGGGGAAGGAGGTCACCTTGCCCTCGGGCACGTCATTGCCCCAGCACTCGACGACGCCGAGCGCGCCATGCTCCTTGAACAGCGCCGCTGCCTTGCGCGCCACTTCTATGTAGCGTTCGCGGCTGGCGGTGGGTACCGGTACGAGGAAGCCATCGACATAGTTCATCGTTCATCTCCTGCGGGTGGGCGAGCAGCCGGATGCCGTCTGCTTTTGAGGAATAGTCGAAGGGCGGGCTGGGAGATCGACAGTAAAGATTGCTGGGGCGACGGGCGGTCGCGGTGTGGCGGGTAATTCCGGAGTTGGGTGTTCCCTCACCCTAACCCTCTCCCGGAGGGAGAGGGGACCGTTCGGTGTGAATGGAGATGCCGAGTCAGCCGGCGACTGAGAATCGCCCCCTCTCCCTCAGGAGCGGGGCGCGCAGCCAGGGCTGGGGTGAGGGCGGATCGGCGACGAATTATCAGAAAGCAAAAAGCCCCGCCGAAGCGGGGCTTTTTCATCACGCTGATCGATCAGCCCTTGGGCCGATTGTCATACACGTGGCAGGCCTTGCCTTCCGAGCGCTTGAGGCTGTGGGACGGCTGCACCAGCACGCGGGCGCTGATGCCGATGTGGGTTTTGATCTGCTTGCCCAGCTCGTTGCCGATGGCCTTCTGCTCGTCCGCCGAGAGCCCTTGCAGGTCGTGGCGCAGTTCGACGTGCACGTCGATGCAGTCGAGGTTGCCGTTGCGGTGCAGGTGGATCTCGTAGCACTCGGCGAGCTGCTTGATCTTCAGCACCTGCTCCTCGATCTGCGTCGGGAACACGTTCACTCCGCGGATGATCAGCATGTCGTCGCTGCGCCCGGTGATCTTGTCGATGCGCCGCATCGGCCGCGCGGTGCCCGGCAGCAGGCGGGTCAGGTCGCGGGTGCGGTAGCGGATCATCGGCAGCGCTTCCTTGGACAGCGAGGTGAACACCAGTTCGCCGTATTCGCCGTCGGGCAGTACGGCGCCGGTGGCCGGGTCGATGATCTCGGGGTAGAAGTGGTCTTCCCAGACGGTCGGGCCGTCCTTGGTTTCGGCGCATTCCATGGCCACGCCCGGGCCCATGATTTCCGAGAGGCCGTAGATGTCCAGGGCGGTGATGCCCATGCGTTCCTCCACGGCGCGGCGCAGCTCGGCGGTCCAGGGTTCGGCGCCGAAGATGCCCAGGCGCAGCTTGAGGCTGTGCGGGTCGATGCCCTGGCGCTCGATCTCGTCGGCGATGTTGAGCATGTAGGACGGGGTGACCATGATGATGTCCGGCTGGAAGTCGCGGATCAGCTGGACCTGCTTCTCGGTCTGGCCGCCGGACATGGGGATCACGGTGCAGCCCAGGCGCTCGGCGCCGTAGTGCGCGCCCAGGCCGCCGGTGAACAGGCCGTAGCCGTAGGACACGTGCACCTTGTCACCCTTGCGGCCGCCGGCGGCGCGGATGGAGCGGGCGACCACGTTGGCCCAGGTGTCGATGTCGTTCTGCGTGTAGCCGACCACGGTGGGTTTGCCGGTGGTGCCGCTGGAGGCGTGCAGGCGCACGATCTCGCTCTGCGGCACGGCGAACATGCCGTAGGGGTAGTTGTCGCGCAGGTCGTTCTTGCCGGTGAAGGGGAACTTCGCCAGGTCTTCCAGGGTTTTCAGGTCGTCGGGGTGGACGCCCGCCGCGTCGAAGCGCTGGCGGTACAGCGGGACGTTGTCGTAGGCGTGCTTGAGGCTCCAGCGCAGGCGCTCCAGCTGGTGCTGGCGCAGCTCGTCGACACTGGCGGTTTCCATCGGGTCAAGCAGGGCACGTTCGGCATCATGGTACATGTTCATGGGTTCACTCGATTTGTTCTTGTACGCCAGCCCGGGTGCGGGCTGCGAGTGTCATGGGAGCAGGATAACGCCCCCGTTCGCGGAAAGTTTCGAACCCCTGTCAGAGATGTTGCTCTGCCTGCCAGGCGGTGGCTTTCACGACTGGCGGTACGGGGTTCGAAACTTCTGTGGGTTCAGATCCGTTCGATGATCAGCGCGATGCCCTGGCCGACGCCGATGCACATGGTGCACAGGGCGTAGCGGCCGCCGCGTTCTTCCAGTTCATGCAGGGCGGTGGTGACCAGGCGCGCGCCGCTCATGCCCAGCGGATGGCCGAGGGCGATGGCGCCGCCGTTGGGGTTCACCCGTGCGTCGTCATCCTTCAGGCCCAGCTCGCGCAGCACGGCCAGGCCCTGGGCGGCGAAGGCTTCGTTCAGCTCGATCACGTCCATGTCGTTCAGCGCCAGGCCGGCCAGCTCCAGCACCTTGCGGGTCGCCGGCACCGGGCCGATGCCCATGATGCGTGGCTCGACGCCGGCGGTGGCCATGGCCACCACGCGGGCGCGGGCCTTCAGGCCGTGGCGCGCGGCGGCCGCCGGGGTCGCCATCAGCAGGGCGCAGGCGCCGTCGTTGACCCCCGAGGCGTTGCCGGCGGTGACGCTGCCGCCTTCGCGGAACGGCGTGCCGAGCTTGGCCAGTTGCTCCAGGGTGGTATCGCCGCGCGGGTGTTCATCCTGCTCGACCAGCTTGGCCGGGCCCTTGCGCTGGGGAATCTCCACCGGGACGATTTCCTTCGCCAGGCGGCCGTTGGCCTGGGCGGCGGCGGCCTTGTGCTGGCTGCGCAGGGCGAAGGCGTCCTGGTCGGCGCGGCTGATGTTGAACTGCTCGGCGACGTTCTCGGCGGTCTCCGGCATGGAGTCGATGCCGAACTGCTGCTTCATCAGTTTGTTGACGAAGCGCCAGCCAATGGTGGTGTCGAAGATTTCCGCGCTGCGGCCGAAGGCCTGCTCGGACTTGCCCATCACGAAGGGCGCGCGGGACATGGATTCCACGCCGCCGGCCAGCATCAGCCCGGCCTCGTTGCAGCGCAGGGCGCGCGCGGCGCTGCCCACGGCGTCCAGGCCCGAGCCGCACAGGCGGTTCAGCGTGGTGCCGGGCACGGTCACCGGCAGGCCGGCCAGCAGCGAGGCCATGTGTGCGACGTTGCGGTTGTCCTCGCCGGCCTGGTTGGCGCAGCCGAAGATCACGTCATCGATGGCGCTCCAGTCCAGCTCCGGGTGGCGCTGCATCAGGGCCTTCATCGGGATGGCCGCGAGGTCGTCGGCGCGCACGCCGGACAGGGCGCCGGCGTAGCGGCCGATGGGCGTGCGCACGGCGTCGATGATCAGGGCGTCGGTCATATCGCTCATTCGGAGGTCTCCTGCGCCAGCACGGTGCCGCGCACTTTGTAGGATTTGCCGTGGAACAGGGCGATCAGTTGGCCCTGGGAATTCTCGATGCGCACGTCGTAGTTGCCGGTGCGGCCGCTGCGGCTCTGCTCGCAGGCGCTGGCGGTCAGCTCGTCGCCCTCGCGGGCCGGCGCCACGAAATCGATGCTGCAGCCGATGGCGACGGTGGCGTCGTTGTAGCTGTTGCAGGCGAAGGCGAAGGCCGAGTCGGCCAGGGCGAACAGGTAACCGCCGTGGCAGGTGCCGTGGCCCTGGATCATGTCCTCGCACACACGCATCGACAGCTTCGAACTGCCGGGGCCGGCATCCAGCAGCTGGATGCCCATGCGCCGGGTGGCCTGGTCGCGCTCATACATGGCCTCGGCGCAGGTCAGGGCCAGTCGGCTGGCGTCAGCCATGGAAGGTTCTCCCCTCGGCGTGCAGGCGGCGCAGCAACAGGGACGGGCGATAGCGGTCCTCGCCGTAGGCGGCCTGCAGGTTGTCCAGCACGTGCAGTACGCAGCCGATGCCGATTTGCCCGGCCCAGGCCAGTGGGCCCTGCGGGTAGTTCACCCCGGCACGCATGGCGAGGTCGATGTCGCCGGCGCTGCCCACGCCGTGCAGCACGGCATCGGCGCCTTCGTTGGCGAGCATGGCGACGGTGCGCAGCACGGCGAGGCCGGGGCTGTCGCTCAGGCGGCTGGCGGAGATGCCGGCCCTGGCGAGCAGGGCGACGGCCTGGTCGAGCGCTTCGGGCGTGGTGTCCGCCGAGGTGGAAATGCCCAGGCGCGAAGCCTTGGTGTAATCCAGTGCGAGGTCGATCAGCACCAGGTTGCGCAGGCCGTCTTGCTTGGCGCGCTGGCTGGCGAGGCGGCCGTCGGACAGCGCGATCACTGCATCGCCGACGCGCAGCAGGCCGCTGCCGGCGCGCTGGACAACTTCGATGCCGGCATCTATCAGGCGCTGGGCCAGCGGCTGGGCGACGCCCAGGTTGCCTTCCAGCACGCAGGTGTTCACGGTGGCGGCACTGCTCAGGCTGGCCGGCTGCGGGCGCTCGGCGCCTTCGGCGTAGTCATAGAAACCCTGGCCGCTCTTGCGGCCGAGGCGGCCGGCGTCCACCAGTTCCTTCTGGATCAGCGAGGGCTGGAAGCGGAAGTCGCCGTAGTAGGCGGCGAACACCGAACAGGTCACTGCGTAGTTGACGTCATGGCCGATCAGGTCGGTCAGCTCGAAGGCGCCCATGCGGAAGCCGCCGGCGTCGCGCATCAGCGCATCCAGCGTGGCGCAGTCGGCGGCGCCTTCCTGCAGCAAGCGCAGGCTCTCGGCATAGAAGGGGCGCGCCACGCGGTTGACGATGAAGCCGGGCGTGGATTGGGTGTGGACCGGCTTCTTGCCCCAGGCGAGCGAGGTGGCGTAGAGGCTGTCAGCCAGCGCCGGATCGGTGGCGAGGCCGGAGACGATCTCCACCAGCGGCATCAGCGGCGCCGGGTTGAAGAAGTGCATGCCGACCACCTGCTGCGGGCGTTTGAGGCCGGCGGCGAGGCTGGTGATGGACAGCGAGGAGGTGTTGCTGGCGAGGATGCAGTCCTCGGCGCACAGCGCTTCCAGCTGCTGGAACAGGCCGCGCTTGACCTCCAGGTTCTCGACGATGGCTTCGATCACCAGCTTCGAGTCGGCCAGCGCCTCGACGGCTTCCACCGGTTGCAGGCGTGCAACGATGGCGGCTCGTTCCTCCGCGCCCAGCTTGCCTTTCTCCACCAGGCGACCGAGTTGGCGGTCGATGCCATCGATGGCCTGGGCGGCAGCGCCGGGGCGGTTGTCATGGAGCTTCACCGGGTGACCGGCCTGGGCGGCGACCTGGGCAATGCCCGCGCCCATGGCGCCGGCGCCGATCACCGCGACTTTCGCGTCTTGCAGTAATGCGCTCATCGATCAGCGGCCCTTGAAGCTGGGGGTGCGTTTTTCCATGAAGGCGGACACGCCCTCGCGGTAGTCCTCACTGCGGCCGGCCAGGCGCTGCAAGTCGCGCTCCAGTTCCAGCTGCTCGTCGAAGCTGTTGTTCAGGCTGGCGTTGAGGCTGCGCTTGATCAGCGCCAGGCCATAGGTCGGCTGGGTGGCGAGGTGGCGGGCGAGCTTCAGGGCTTCTTCGCGCAGGTTGGCGTCATCCACCACTTGGTAGATCAGACCCCATCGCTCGGCCTGTTCGGCTGTGAGGCGGTTGCCCAGCAGCGCGAGAGCCTTGGCGCGGGCCATGCCGACCAGGCGCGGCAGGGTCCAGGTGCCGCCGGAATCGGGGATCAGGCCGATCTTGCAGAAGGCCTGGATGAAGCTGGCCGAGCGCGCCGCCAGCACCAGGTCGCAGGCCAGAGGGATGTTCGCGCCGGCACCAGCGGCTACGCCGTTGACCGCGCAGATGACCGGCAGCGGCAGGTCGCGCAAGGTGCGGATCAGCGGGTTGTAGAACTGTTCGATGGACTGGCCCAGGTCGGGCATGTCCGCGCCGGGGGCGACGTTGCGATCGGACAGGTCCTGGCCTGCGCAGAAGCCGCGGCCTTCGCCGGTCAGCAGCAGGACGCGGGCTTCCGGGTTCTGCCGGACCTGCTTGAGTGCTTCGCGCACTTCGCCATGCATGGCGGCGTTGAAGCTGTTGAGCTGCTCCGGGCGGTTCAGGCTGAGGAGGGCGACGCCGTCCTCGATGGAAAACAGGATGTGCTCGAAGTTCATGGGCGGACTCGCTCCATCAATGGGCAATAGGAGAAGGGGCTCAGCAGCCCTGATAGACGGGTTTGCGCTTTTCCTGGAAAGCACTGATGCCCTCATTGCGGTCGGCAGTGCCGGCCAGCAGGGTGAAGGCGTGACGTTCGAAGCGCAGGCCGGTGGCCAGATCGGTGTCCTGCGCCTTGAGCAGCGCTTCCTTGGCCAGGCGCACGGCCAGCGGCGCCTTGGCGGCGATGCTGCGGGCTATCTGCAGGGCGCGCTCGACGGTGAATTCAGGCTGGGTGACTTCGCTGACCAGGCCGGCGCGCTGGGCGTGGCGGGCGTCGATGGCTTCGCCGGTGAGCACCATCTGCATCGCCAGTGGCTTGCCCACGGCGCGCAGCAGGCGCTGGGTGCCGCCGGCACCGGGCATGATGCCGAGGTTGATTTCCGGCTGGCCGAAGCGGGCGTCTTCGCCGGCGACGAGGATGTCGGCGTGCATCGCCAGCTCGCAGCCGCCGCCCAGGGCGAAGCCGTTGACGGCGGCGATCAGCGGCTTGGAGAAGGCGGCGATGCGCTGCCAGTAGCCGACGCGGGGGTCATTGAGGATGCCGACCAGGTCGCGCTCGGCCATCTCCTTGATGTCGGCGCCGGCGGCGAAGGCCTTGCGGCTGCCGGTCAGCACCACGGCGCGGGTTTCGCTGTCCTGCTCGGCGGCGTCGAGTTCGGCGGCCAGTTCGCCGAGCAGTTCGGTGTTCAGTGCGTTCAGCGCCTCGGGACGCTGCAGGGTGATCAGGCGGACGCCCGCTTCAGGCATCTGAACGGCAAGGGTGCGAGGCATGACATCGTCCTCAGGCTGCACGCACGGCATCGCAGGCCGGCTCATTGTTGGAATCCAGGGTATGTCCTGCGCGGTAGGCGGAGGTCTCCCGGGTTTTCCGCAGTATATGCCTAAAGCGATACAAAACAACAAGTGCAAAATGTATTTGTGTGTCTTGTATTGGGTCGGTTTCGAATTTTCCCCACGCTCGCATTTCGGGTTGTCGGTCAGAAATGGCGGGCTTCTGAAGCGATGTTGCCGTTTGTCGGTGGCTCTGTTGAGGCTTGTTGAAAGCGATACGGCGTGTGGTGCTTTCCTGTTTCAAAATGATGTGATACAAAATCTGAAAGCAAGTTGATCGCTTTGCGAAGTGTCCCGCCCCTTGCGTCGCGTGCACCGCCACAACTACTAGAAGAGGAATCCCCATGTCGTCCGCCGCCCAGGCCTCCGCCCTCGAACTGTTCGAGCATCACCGCGCCACCCTCGAACGCGCCGTGGAGGCCATCGCCCGCCGCGACTACTGGTCGCCCCACGGGGAAAGCCTCAAGCAGTATCCGGAGGAGTCGGTGAAGGGCGCCCAGGCGGCATTCGAGGCCTTGCTCAACCGCCATTTCCAATTGCAGGGACCGCAAGCCGTTGGCCACGCTGGCGCCGAGCGCTCGCCCTATGGCTTCGATCTGGGCGTGACCTACGACCAGTACGACACCGATGAATTGCTGAACCGCCAGCAGCAAGCCCTGCCGGCCTGGCGCGATGCCGGGGCCAAGGCTCGCGTTGGCGCCTGCCTGGAGATCGTCCGGCGTCTGGCGGCGTTGAGCCCGACCATGGCTCATGCGGTAATGCACACCAGCGGGCAGGGCTACATGATGGCCTTCCAGGCTGGCGGCGCCCACGCGCAGGACCGAGCCCTGGAAGCGCTGGCCTACGCCTGGCGGGCCATGGCCGAAGTACCGGAAACCGCCTGCTGGACCAAGCCGCAGGGCAAGGCCGAGCCGCTGGTGCTGGACAAGCGCTGGCATATCGTCCCGCGTGGCCTGGCGCTGGTGATCGGTTGCGCCACCTTCCCGACCTGGAACACTTATCCGGGCCTGTTCGCCAGCCTGGTCACTGGCAACCCGGTACTGGTCAAGCCGCACCCGGCGGCTATCCTGCCGGTGGCGATGAGCGTCCGGGTGGCGCAGGAGGTTCTCGGCGAGCTGGGCTTCGATCCGGCGCTGGTCAGCCTGGTGGTGGATACTGCCGAAGCACCGGTCAGCCAGGTGCTGGCCCTCGATCCGCGGGTGAAACTGGTCGACTTCACCGGCTCCAGTGCCTTCGGCAACTGGCTCGAAGACAACGCCCGCCAGGCCCAGGTGTTCACCGAGAAGGCCGGCGTCAACAGCGTGATCATCGACAGCATGCGCGACCTCAAGGCCGTGACGCGTAACCTGGCCTTCAGCCTCAGCCTGTATTCCGGACAGATGTGCACCACCACCCAGGCCATCTACGTGCCGCGCGGCGGCATCCGCAATGGCGCGGAGCATGTCAGCTTCGACGAGGTCGCCCAGGCGCTGGCCGGTGCCGTGCGTGGCTTCCTTGCCGACAACGAGCGCGCCTGCGGTGTGCTTGGCGCGATCCAGTCCGAGGCGACCGCCGAACGCATTCTGGCCTGCCGCGAACTGGGCGAGGTCCTGCTCGACAGCGAGTGCCGTGAACACCCGCAGTTCCCCGGAGCCCGCGTGCGCACGCCGCTGCTGCTCAAGGTCGATGCCGCCGACCGCGCCGCGTTCGGCGAGGAGCGCTTCGGCCCGATCGCCTTCGTCATCGCCACCGATGACAGCGCCCACAGCCTGCAGGTGGCCGGCGACGTATTGAAAGAGAAGGGCGCCATGACCCTGGGCGTCTACTCCACGGACGCTGACTTCCTCGACCGGGCGGAGAGCTTCGCCCAGGACGTGGCGGTGTCGCTGTCGGTGAACTTCGACGGCGGCGTGTTCGTCAACCAGTCGGCGGCCTTCAGCGACTTCCACGCCACCGGTGGCAACCCCACGGCGAACGCATCAATCACCGATGGCGCCTTCGTGACGCGGCGCTTCGTGGTGGTGCAGAGCCGCCGTCACGCACCGGTGGAGGGCGCCTGAGATGCCGTGCTACAGCCTGGACGGGGTGACCCCGGTGGTGCACCCGACCGCTTTTGTTCATCCGACCGCCGTACTGATCGGTGACGTGATCGTCGGTCCGGGTTGCTATATCGGCCCGCTGGCGGCATTGCGCGGCGATTTCGGGCGGATCGTCCTGGAAGAGGGGGCCAACTTGCAGGATACCTGCGTGATGCACGGCTTCCCCAACAGCGACACCGTGGTCGAGCGCAATGGCCATGTCGGCCACGGTGCGGTGCTGCATGGCTGCGTCGTCGGTGCCGATGCGCTGGTGGGGATGAACGCGGTGGTGATGGACAACGCCCGGATTGGCGAACGTTCCATCGTTTCCGCCGCCGCCTTCGTCAAGGCCGGCTTCGAATGCCCGCCACAGAGCCTGGTGATGGGCGCGCCTGCTGCCGTGAAGCGCGTGCTGAGCGACGAGGAGGTGGCCTGGAAGCAACGTGGCACCCGCGAATACCAGGAGCTGGCCCGGCGCTGCCTGGCAAGCCTGGTGGAATGCGCGCCGCTGGCGGAAGTGGAGGCGGACCGCCCGCGCATGGGCGATTCGGGAGTGCGCCCCAAAGGGGACAACTCCCAATGACCACTGGGGTTCACACCAATGGCAAGGCGGCCCGGCGGGCAGGTATAGTCGGGCCTTTGTCCGTGCCCAGCCAGACCATGACCGCCCTCGCACCGCTGAAACAGCTGATTACCCGTTTCCAGGAACAGACGCCGATCCGCGCCAGTTCGCTGATCATCACCCTCTATGGCGATGCCATCGAACCCCATGGCGGCACCGTCTGGCTGGGCAGCCTGATCAATCTGCTGGAGCCCATCGGCATCAACGAGCGATTGATCCGCACCTCGATCTTCCGCCTGACCAAGGAGGACTGGCTGACCGCCGAGAAGGTCGGCCGGCGCAGCTACTACAGCCTGACCGGCACCGGCCGGCGGCGTTTCGAGAAGGCCTTCAAGCGGGTGTACAGCTCCAGCCTGCCGGCCTGGGACGGCGCCTGGACCCTGGTGATGCTCTCCCAGCTGGCCGCGGACAAGCGCAAGCAGGTGCGCGAGGAGCTGGAATGGCAGGGCTTTGGCGCCATCGCCCCGACCGTACTGGCCTGTCCGCGCGGCGACCGCGCCGACCTGGTGACGACCCTGCAGGACCTGGAGGCGCTGGACGACAGCATCATCTTCGATACCCACGCCCAGGACGTGCTGGCGTCCCGCGCCATGCGCCTGCAGGTGCGCGAGAGCTGGAACATCGACGAGCTGGCGAGCCACTACAGCGAGTTCATCCGCCTGTTCCGCCCGCTCTGGCAGGTGCTGCGCGAGCAGGACAACCTGCAGCCGTCGGACTGCTTCCTGGCGCGCATCCTGCTGATCCACGAATACCGCCGGCTGCTCCTGCGCGATCCGCAGCTGCCGGACGAACTGCTGCCCGGCGACTGGGAAGGGCGCGCGGCCAGGCAGCTGTGCCGCAATATCTACCGGCTGATCTACGCCAAGGCGGAAGAGTGGTTGAACGCCAACCTGGAAACCGCCGACGGTCCGCTGCCGGATGTGGGTGAAAGCTTCTACCGCCGTTTCGGCGGATTGAAGTGAAGTTGGCCTGAAATGTGCCTTGGTCTGCGTCACCGATAGGCGGCGCAGGCCAAGTGATCGGTCCTGATATCGATCAACGTCGATCCGCCCATTGAGGTGGACGCTGATAACAACAAGAAAGCGCGAGGCTTTGCTGGTCATGAATACCTCAACCCAAGCGCGCGGCGATGCCTTCGAGGCATGGCTGGCGCGGATCAACCAGGCGTGCGGGCGTTTCGCCGCGCATCCCCTGGGGCCGGAGTTCAGTAGCGAGCTCAAGGAATTTCAGGGCGGCGCCATCAAGCTGAGCCAGGTCGAACTGGCCCAGATCAGCCTCTACCGGACCAGCAAGGAGATCTCGGCCGGCGGCAGCAACAACTATTACGCCGTGTTCCAGCTCGACGGCCGCTCGCGCCTGGAGCAGGGTGACAACCGCGTGGAGCTCTCCCGTGGCGACATCACCCTGATCGACGCCAGCCAGCCGAGCAACATGACCTACCTGGAGAAGGCCCGCCAGGTCTCGCTGATCGTGCCGCGCCAGGTGTTCGAGCGTGCGCGGATCACCACGGTGAACTGCGCGACGCGTATTCCCGGCAGCGCGCCGATCGCCGCGCTGGCCAGCGGCATGGTCGGCGAAGTCAGCCGCCACGACGGCATCGGCATGCAGGAAAGCGAAGCCACCCTGGACGCCCTGGTCAGCCTGCTGCGTCCGGCGATCAGCGGCCAGGAAAGCGAGTGCGACAGCCATGAGCGGCTGTTCCGCAAGTCGGTGTCGTTCATCGACGAACACATCAGCGCCGAGGAGCTCTGCCCGGAACTGATCGCCCGCGAGGTCGGCGTCTCCGTGCGCGGCCTGTACCGCATGTTCTCGAAGAAGGGCATGGTCGTCGCCCAGTACATCAAGAACCGCCGCCTGGACTTCTGCGCCGAGTCGCTGCGCAACGCGCACTTCGAGCAGAAGCTGTCGGCGCTGGGCTATGCCTGGGGCTTCTCGGACTCCAGCTATTTCTCCACGGCGTTCAAGTCGCGCTTCGGGGTTTCCCCGGGCGAGTACCGCAAGCGGTATGCACAGTAGGGCGTACAACCGTTCGCGGTTGTACGCCGATACACCGGCGTCATCGCCCACGCATTGGCTGAGCTGGACCTCTGATCCGATGGTCGATCCCGAGCAGGGGAGGGCCCAGGTCAGTTGGCGTATAACGCGGAGCGTTATACGCCCTACGTGTCTGAACATCGGTGTCCGCGAACAACCCCTCACCCTAACCCTCTCCCGGAGGGAGAGGGGACTGTTCGGAGCTGCTGGATGGCACGGCCTATCTCCCGATGCCGATGTGCTCCCTCTCCCTATGGGAAACGACTGCATGGATGCAGACACGTAGGGCGCATAACGCGCCAGCGTTATCCGCCGAAACCCGGGTGTGAACGTCTGTCGGCGGATGAAGCGTTCCGCTTCATGCGCCCTACACCAAGCTCAACCCCGTCATCCCGCTTCTTGGCACCCCCGCCAAACCAACTGGCACACAGAAAAAGTCCCGCCGTTCCGACCCCGGTAACAATCCCCCTCGTAAAGCGCGAATCCCTTGCGCGTGCCGGCGTGCCTCCCAGGCCGGCCTGACTGATTCCGAGGTGGAGCCAGATGTCTTTCCACAAATCCCTCAAGGCCGCCGCCGGCGCACTGTTGCTGGCGCTGGCCGCCACCCAGGGCGCTGTCGCAATGGCGGATACCTGTCCGGCCGCCGAAGCCGAGCAGGGCCAGAACGTATTCGCCCGCGACTGCTCCGTCTGCCACTCCGCGCAGAAGAACGGCCCGGGAATGATGGGCCCCAACCTGCACGGCGTGGTCGGTCGGATGTCCGGCTCGCTGGCCGGCTTCAGCTATTCCGAGGCCATGAAGACCAAGGGCGCAGCCTGGACCCGCGACAACCTCGACGCCTTCATCACCCAGCCGCAGTCCGCGGTGCCCGGCACCTACATGCCGTTCACCGGCCTGGCCGACGCCGCCGAGCGCCGTGCCGTGACCTGTTGGCTCAGCCAGCAACACTGACCCCATTTCCGAACGGGCCACAGCGGCCCGCTTCCAGACAGGAGCGAACATGAGCACGACTGAAATCCTGCCGCAGGTAAGCGCATTCCTCAGCCGCCGCCACGGCTGCTTCATCGATGGCGCCTGGGTGGTGCCCGAGGGTGCCCGCACCGACGTGCTGAACCCGGCCACCGGCCAGGCCATCTCCAGCGTCGCCGACATCGACAGCGACCTGCTCGACCGCGCCGTGCAGTCCGCCCAGGCCGCCTACAAGTCGCGCGTCTGGGCCGACCTGCGCCCGGCCGACCGCGAGCGCATCCTGCTGCGCTTCGCCGACCTGGTGGAAGCCAACGGCGAGGAACTGGCCCAGCTGGAAACCCTCAGCCAGGGCAAGTCCATCAATATTTCGCGCATGCTCGACGTGGGCGCCACCGTCGAGTTCATGCGCTACATGGCCGGCTGGGCGACCAAGATCGAAGGCCAGTCGCTGAACGTCTCCATCCCGCTGCCGCCCGGCGCCAAATTCACCGCCTACACCCGCCGCGAGCCGCTGGGCGTGGTGGCCGGCATCGTGCCGTGGAACTTCCCGCTGATGATCGCGGTGTGGAAGCTGATCCCAGCGCTGGCCACCGGCAACAGCGTGGTGATCAAGCCCGCTTCGGAAACCCCGCTGACCGCCCTGCGCCTGGCCGAACTGGCCTTCGAGGCAGGTGTGCCGGCCGGCGTGTTCAACCTGGTGACCGGCGACGGCCCGCGCATCGGCGGCGGCCTGGCCAGCCACAAGCTGGTCAACAAGGTCTCCTTCACCGGTTCCACCGCCGTGGGCCGCAGCGTCGGCCTGGCCGCCGTGCAGAACATGACCCGCTTCGCCCTGGAACTGGGCGGCAAGAACCCGATGATCGTCCTCGCCGACGCCAACATCGACAACGCCGTGCAGGGCGCGCTGCTGGGTGGTCTGCTGAACAACGGCCAGGTCTGCGCCGCGGCTTCGCGCTTCTATGTGCACCGTTCGCGCTACGACGAGTTCGTCGAGAAGCTGGCTGCCGCCGTAGCCGGCATGAGCCTGGGCGAGGGCATGGACCCGACCGCGCAGATCAACCCGCTGGTGTCGCGCAAGCAGCAGCGCAGCGTGCTCGACCACATCGCCCGTGCAGGCGAGCAGGGCGCGCGCATCGTCTGCGGCGGCGAGCAGGTCGGCGGCAATGGCTTCTACGTGCAGCCCACCGTGCTGGCCGACGTGACCATGCAGATGGCCGTGGCCCGTGACGAAGTGTTCGGCCCGGTGCTGGCGGTCCTGCCGTTCGACGAGGACGACCAGGCCATCGAGATGGCCAACGACAGCGAATACGGCCTGGGCGCGAGCCTGTGGACCAACGACCTGTCCAAGGCGATGAACCTGGTGCCGCGCATCGAATCCGGCACCGTCTGGGTCAACGCCCACGTACTGCTCGACCCGAGCATGCCGTTCGGTGGGGTCAAGCAGTCGGGCATGGGCCGCGAGTTCGGCCGCGCCGTGGTCGAGGCCTATACCGAGATCAAGTCGGTGTGCATCGCGCACTGATTGATAGTGAGAGCAACACCCTCGTTTAGCAGCGGGCCTTCGGGCCCGTTTTTTTGCCTGGATGAAACCTGCAGGAGCGGACCCTGCCCGTCGATGCACAGTGGCCAGTCACCCGTGCCAGGGCCGAGTTCGGAGTACCAGGATGCCAAGGTCAATCGGCGTATAACGCGGAGCGTTATACGCCCTACACGGGGTTCAACGCTGGCGTAGGGCGTACAACCGTTCGCGGTTGTACGCCGATACACCGTGACCGGTCGCCGGTGCCAGGGCCGAGTTCGGAGTACGAGATTGCCAAGGCCAATCGGCGTATAGCGCGGAGCGTTATACGCCCTGGGTTCCAGATGCGTAGCTCTGTGTAGGCGTGTTCAGGCCAACGGCAAGGTAAAGCAGAACATCGCCCCACTGGGCTCGACGTTCTGCGCCCAGATGTCCCCGCGATGGCGGCCGATGATGTTCTTGCACAGCGCCAGGCCAATGCCATTGCCGCTGACCTTGGAGCTGAAGAAGCCGTCGAACAGCTTCTCCTGCGCACCGGCATCGATGCCGCGTCCGCGATCTTCCACGCAAAGCCGCGCCTTGCCGTCGCTGACCGAGGTGTGCATACGCAGCACGCGGCGCTCGGCCGGCAGCCCGGCCATTTCCTCGATGGCATTGAACGCCAGGTTGAGGATCACCTGGCCGACCAGCACCTTCTCGCAGCTCACCCGCAGCGGCTCGGTGCTCGGTTCAACGTCCAGGCGAACCCCGGCGTCCTGCGCCTTGAGGCTGATGAAGTAGCGGGTCTCGTGCAGCAGGTCGTTGAGGTCGACGACCTGTTCCGCCTGCTCCAGCTTGACCACGTATTCGCGCACGCTCTTGATGATCAGCGAGGCGTGCTCGATCTGCCGCACCGCGCTGTCCAGGCCCCAGGCCACCGACGGGTCGATCTCGCCCTGCTGGCCGAGGCGGATGCTGGTGCCTTCGATGAAGTTGCGCGTCGCCGCCAGCGGCTGGCTCAGTTCGTGGGCGATGGCCACGGCCATCTCGCCCATGGCGTTGTAGCGCGCCAGGTATTCCAGCTTGCGTTCGCTCTGCCGGCGCGACTCCTCGGCGCGCACCTGCTCGGTGACGTCGCGGAACAGCAGCAGGTGGCCCTCCAGGTCGTCCTCGATCGCGATATGGCGGCAGGTCGCATGGTGCCAGCGCCACTGCCCGTCGCGCCGCTGCAGGTGGTAGTGGACGCTGTACGGCGCGTGATCGGGCGGGTCGAGCGCCAGGCGCGGGGCCAGGCGCTCGCGGGAGGCGTCGTCGCACCAGGCGAGGAAGTTCTCGCCCAGCAGCGCGTGCTCTTCGCCTGCGAGCAGGCGCGCGGCGGACTCGCTGAGAAAGCGGATATCGCCGCCGGGACCGAGCACCACCACGCCCTCGGCGAGGTCCTGCATGAAGGCGCGCAGGCGGCTTTCGGTGCGTTTCAGGTCGCGCTTGACCTGCTCTTCGCGGGAGATGTCGCGGAACTGCACCATCAGCACGTCGCGCTCGGCCAGGTGCACCAGGGTGGCGACCGCCTCGGCGAGGATTTCCTCGCCCTGCTTGGAGCGATAGCACCACTCGATGGCGCGCTGGCCGGTGCGCGCCGCGCCTTCCAGCCAGCGCAGGCCGACCGAGCGGCGGTACTGCGGCGCGTGCTTGGTCATGTCCGGCGCCTTCAGCGGGATCAGCTCCTCCAGGGTGAAGCCCAGCACCGTCAGGGCGGCGCGGTTGGCCCAGAGGATCTCCTTGGTCTGCGCGTCGTGCAGGAGGATGCACAGCGGCATGGCTTCGATCAGTTGCTGGAAGTCTTTCTCGGCGGGCTGCATGGGGTGGCTCTCGCGGTGTACCTGCCCGTTATACCCGAGTGCCCGCCCGGCGACGCTTGGAATTTACCAGCGCGGGGCTAGGGGAATCCCTTAGTGGCCGGGCTGCACGCCCCAATAGAGGTGCTTTGGCCGCGCTCCCTACACTGGCCTCCATCGCCGCCCAAGCGGCATGGCCCCGATCAAGAACAACAGAACAACAACGGAGATGACGCCCATGCTGAGCCCAGCCGTCGCAGCGCAAGAAGCGCCCCGCGAAGCCGCAGCGGACTTCGAGCAGGTCCTCGACGAAGTGCGTCGGCGCCGCCAGGAGTTCGACCTGCGCAGCCACGTCCCGCGCGACATGATCGAGCGTTTCAAGGCCGTCGGCATCTACCGCGCCGCTACCCCGAAATGCTTCGGTGGTACGGGCATGGCGCCGGCTGACTTCCTGCACCTGATCGAGCGCATCTCGGAAGCCGACGGCTCCGCCGGCTGGGTCGCCAGCTTCGGCAGCGCCAGCACCTATCTCGCTGCGCTGCCGAAGGAAAGCCAGGCCGAGCTGTACGCCAAGAGCCCGGACCTGGTGTTCGCCGGCGGCCTGTTCCCGCTGCAGCCTGCCGAGCAGGTGGAAGGCGGCTGGAAGGTTACCGGCACCTGGAAATTCGCCAGCGGCTGCAAGGGCGCCGACGTGCTCGGTGTCGGCATCGGAGTCGCCGGTCCGGGCGGGCGCCCCCGCACCGCGCTGCTGCCGGCCAGCCGGGTGGAAATCGTCGAGAACTGGGACGTGGTCGGCCTCAAGGGTACCGGCAGCCACGACCTGCGTCTCGACGGCGCCTTCGTCGAGGACCGCTGGACCTTCATCCGTGGCGGCGAAGCGACCATCGACGAGCCGCTCTACCGCTACCCGACCATCGCCTACGCCGCCCAGGTGCTCGCCGTGGTCAACCTCGGCCTGGGCCGCGCCGCGCTCGACGAAGTGACCCGCATGGCCTCCGGCGGCGGCATCACCGGCGCGCCGAAGCTGGCCGACCGCGCCTACGTGCGCATCGAAGTGGGCAAGGCGGAAGCCGATCTGCGCGGCGCCCGCAGCTTCTTCTACGACGCCACCGGGGAAGTCTGGGAATCCATCCTCGCCGGCAACCCGGTCACCCCCGAGCAGATCAGCCTGCTGCGCCTGGCCGCCGTACACGTGTCCCGTGCCGGTGCCGCCGCCGTTCAGCGCGCCTACGGCCTGGCCGGCACTTCGGCGATCTACCTGGGCAACCCGCTGCAGCGCTACCTGCGCGACTCCATGGTGGTCACCCAGCACGCCTTCCTCAGCGACGGCATGTACGACGGCGCCGGCGCGGTGTTCCTCGGCGTGCCGCCGATCCCCGGCTACCTGTAATCGCCACCTACAAGATCAAGGATTTTCAGCATGACCCAAGCCACCCAGGAACCCTTGCGCGTACTGTTCTGCATCGGCATCACGCAGAACTTCTTCGACCTGCCCACCGGCGAAGGACTCGCCGTGTGGAAGGGCTTCAGCCAGATGATGGGCTCGCTCGGCGCGCTGCCCGGCGTGACCGTGCTCGGCGCGCTGGATGACGACCGCCTGATGGTCGGCGCCTCCACCACCTCGCCGTGGACCGTCTACATCATGGCCGACGTCGACTGCCACCAGAGCGTGATCGACGCCTGCAACCTGTTCCGCACCACCCCGGTGAACGAATACAGCCTGTGGAAGTACGCCAAGGTCGAAGCCCGCATCGGCCGTCCGCTGACCATTCCCGAAGCCGCGCGGACCTGAGCCATGAGCGATCTGGCGAACCTGCAACGCCGCCTGGCCGTGCTCGAAGGAGAGAGCCAGGTGCGCCGCCTGATGGCGCGCTACATGGATCTCTGCGACGTGCCGCGCAGCCCCCGCGCCAGCGAGGCCGAACTGGCGGCGCTGTTCAGCGAGGACGCGGTCTGGGAAGGCGTCGGCCGTGAGACTGCGCAGACCTTCGGCAGCCACCAGGGTCGCGCCGACGTGGCGGCCTTCGTCGCCGCCTACCTGCCGCCGTCGCCGCACTTCGGGCTGAACCTGCACTTCCTCAGCAGCGAGTCGATTCGCGTGGAAGGCGAGGGCGCCCGCGGGCAGTGGCTGATGCAGCAGATTTCCACCTACGAAGGCGGCCACAGCGAGCTGTTCGGCACGCGCCTGGACATCGATTTTCGCTGCATTGACGGCACCTGGCTGATCAGCCATTTCCGCACCCAGCGCCTGTACCGGCAGCCCCTGTGCACACCTTCCGAGGAGCACTCCGCATGAGCGTATTCGTCAGCGAATTCCAGCTGGGCGGCGACGGTTTGCGCGTCGCGGTCAAGGACACCCTCGACATCGCCGGCCTGCCGACCCGCTGCGGCAGCCGCGCACTGGCCGACGCCGCGCCGGCCGAACGCAACGCCGAGGTGGTCGACGCCGTGCTGAACGCCGGCTGGCGCATCGTCGGCAAGACCAACCTGCACGAACTGGCCTTCGGCGTCACCGGCATCAACGACTGGACCGGCACGCCGGGCAACCCGCAGGCGCCGGAGCGCGTGCCGGGGGGCTCGTCCAGCGGCTCGGCGGTGGCGGTTGCCGCCGGGCTGGCCGAGATCGCCCTGGGCACCGACACCGGTGGCTCGGTGCGCGTCCCGGCAGCGTGCTGCGGGGTCGCCGGCCTGAAGCCGACCTTCGGCCGCGTCAGCCGCGCCGGCGTGCATCCCGCCGCCAGCAGCCTGGATTGCGTCGGCCCGTTCGCCGCCAGTATGGAGCACCTGATCGCCGCGATGCAGGTGATCTGCCCGGACTTCGGCGAGGCTGTCGCACCCGAGGCCGGCGCGCGGGTGGCGCTGCTCGACGTGGCCGCCGAGCCGAACCTTCTGTCGCGCATTGGCGTCGCCGCCGACCGCGCCGGTTGGCGCCGCGACAGCCTGCGCCTGGAGGGCTTCGAAGAGGCCTTCGGCGCCGGCCTTGCGGTGATCAACCACGAAAACTGGGCGGCCCTCGGCAGCCTGACCGGCAAGGGCCTGCTGGGCGCCGACATCGAACAGCGCCTGCTGGCCGCCAGCCTCACCGACGCCGTTGCGCTTGCCGAGGCGGAAGCCGTGCGCCAGCGCTTCAGCCGGGCGGTGGATTCCGCCCTGGAGGACTACGACGTGCTGTTGCTGCCGACCCTGCCGGGCCTGCCGCCGCTGCTGCGCGAAGCCCGCGCCGGCGGCCGGATGATCGCCGGCCTGACCTCCCTGGTACGGCCTTTCAACCTCAGCGGCCATCCGGCGTTGACGGTGCCGGTGGAACTGGAAAGCGGCGGGCTGAAGATCGGCCTGCAGATCGTCGGCCGCAAGGGCGCCGACGAGCGTATCTGCGCCTTTGGCGCGCAACTGGAACAAGCACTGGCCGCCGAGCGGCCGGCCAACAGGAAAACGGGTTGAGGAGAAGCGCATGAACCTTATCGCCACCTCGCGCAGCACCGACGAACTGGTCCAGGGCGACCGCGTCGATGTTTCGCTGTACACCGACCCCGCGCTGTTCGAGGTCGAGCTGGAAAAGATCTTCTACCGCACCTGGGTGTGGGTCGCCCACGAAAGCGAAGTCCGCAATCCGGGGGACTTCAAGACCGCCACCATCGGCCGCCGTCCGGTGATCGTGGTGCGCGACAAGAAGGGCAGTATCAACGTCCTGGAGAACCGCTGCCGCCACCGTGGCGCCACGGTTTGCGAGAAGCACAAGGGCAACGCCACCGGCTTCACCTGCCCGTACCACAGCTGGTCCTACGGCCTGGACGGCAAGCTGCGCGCGCTGCCGTATCCGGACGGCTACGAGGACATCCTCGACAAGTCCGAGCTGCCGCTGACCAGCCTGCGCGTGGGCAGCTACGCCGGCATGATATTCGCCACCTACAACGACGAGGCCGAGCCGCTGGAGGACTTCCTCGGTGGGGCGAAGCACTGGATGGACCTGTTCATGAAGCAGGGCGCCGGCTACCCGATCAAGACCCAGGGCGAACACAAGTTCACCTTCAGGGGCAACTGGAAGATCCAGCTGGAGAACACCACCGACGGCTATCACTTCCCCATCGTCCACAAGTCGTGGATGAGCTCGGTGGATGACGAGACCAGCGAGATGCTCTCGTTCATGACCGACCCCCAAGCGGTGACCCATGCCCTGGGCAACGGCCACAGCGTGATGGTGATGGTTCCCGAGCATGTCGACCTCGACCACGACGACGGCTCCGAGCAGCTCCAGGAGCGCTTCGCCCACGTCACCGAGGAACTTTCCAAAACCATGCCGCCCGAGCAGGTGCGCCGCATCGTACGCTCGCTGCACGGGGCCGGCTTCAACCTCAACCTGTTCCCCAACGTCGCCATGTCGATGTCGTTCTTCCGCGTGCTGCGGCCGATCTCGGTCACCGAGACGGAGATCCGCCACGTGGCGCTGGGCATGGACGGCGGCCCGGAGATCGCCAACCGCGAGCGGATGCGCATCCACGAGCACTTCCAGGGCCCCTTCGGTTTCGGCAGCCCCGACGACGCCGAAGCCTGGGACCGCGTGCAGCGCGGCGCCCAGGCTGGCCCGGAGGCGCCGATCCTGGTCAACCGTGGCCTGAACCGCGAAGTGATTGCCGAGAACGGCGACAAGGTGTCCCACGCCACCGACGAAGGCGGCATGCGCGAAGCCTATGACATGTGGAAAAGGATGATGAGCCGATGAGCACTCTCGACACCCTGAACGGTCTGTCCGGCCCGTTGGCCCAGGCCATCGAATTCATCTGGCGCGAGGCCGAGCTGCTGGACCGCAAGGCTTACGCGGAGTGGGCGTCGCTGTGGAGCGAGGAGGGCCTCTACGTGGTGCCCATCGACCCGGACACCACCGACTTCGCCGCCAGCCTCAACTACGCCTACGACGACGCCCGCATGCGCGGCCTGCGCATCGAGCGCCTGACCTCCGGCCATTCGCCCTCGGCGGTGGACGCGGCGAAGACCGTGCGCAGCGTGTCGCGCTTCCGCCTGGTGGAAGCCGCCGGCGATGTGGTGGAAGTGAGCTCCGCGCAGATCCTCTACGCCTACAAGCGCGGCGTGCATAGCCCGTTCGTGGCCGACCTGACCCACCGCATCCGCTTCAGCCACGGCGTCGCCCGCCTGGAGCAGAAGGTGGTGCGCCTGATCAACTCCACCGATGCGCTCGGCGCGCTCGGCTTCCTGCTGTAAGGAGCGTCGCATGTCCCGAGTAGCACTAATCACTGGCGCGTCGCGCGGCCTGGGCGAGTGCATCGCCCGCCGCCTGCACGCCGCCGGCTACCGCGTGGCGCTGGCCGACGTGCGGCTCGACGCCGTGCAGCGCAACGCCGACCTGCTCGATCCCTCCGGTGAAACGGCCCTGGCCATCGAGCTGGACGTGCGCGAGAAGGCCGACTTCCAGCGTGCCCGCGACCTGCTCGCGGAGCGCTGGGGCGGCTGCGACATCCTGGTGAACAACGCCGGTGTGTCGAAGGTCGCGCCGCTGATGGAGATCACCCCGGAAGAGTTCGACGCCTCGATGGCGGTCAACCTGCGCGGCACCTTCGTGGCGTCCCAGGTGTTCGGCGCGTACTTCGCCGAGCGCGGTTTCGGCCGGATCGTCAACATCGCCTCCCTGGCCGGACAGAACGGCGGCACGGCCACCGGTGCCCACTACGCGGCGGCCAAGGGCGGCGTGGCGACCCTGACCAAGGTGTTCGCCCGCGAACTGGCCGGGCGCGGCGTGACGGTCAACAGCATCTCCCCGGGCCCCCTGGACCTGCCGGTGGTGCGCGAGACCGTGGCGCCGGAACGGCTGGAGCAGATCCTGCAGATGATCCCGGTCGGCAGCCTCGGCTCGCCCGAATACATCGCCGATACCGTGCTGCTGCTGGTTTCCGACAATGCCGCTTCGGTGACCGGGGCGTGCTGGGACATCAATGGCGGGTTGTTCATGCGCTGAGCGGCGCTCCATTACCCAACCGACGAACCCGTCCGCTCTCTGCAGGGGCCGGGAAGGGGCCACAGAGCCCGCACCAATGCCTTGCAAGGTGATGCAATGATGAAGGTAAGAATCGAAAGCATCGTCGACGAAGCCCTGGATATCCGTTCCTTCCGCCTCGTGCGCAGTGACGGCCAGCCGTTCGACGTCTACGAGCCGGGCGCCCATGTCGACGTCACCGGCCCCACCGGGGTGACCCGCCAGTATTCGCTGTGCAGCCCGCCGGACGACCGCGTTGCCTACCTGGTGGCGGTGAAGAAGGAAGCCGCCTCGCGCGGCGGCTCCAGCGCGCTGCACGAGCAGGTGAGCGAGGGCATGGAGCTGGAAATGGGCGCGCCGCGCAACCTGTTCCGCATCGCCCCCGAGGCGAGCGAGCACCTGCTGTTCGCCGCCGGCATTGGCGTCACGCCGCTGCTGTCCATGGCCTACAAACTCAACGTCAGCGGCCAGCCGTACCGCCTGCACTATTTTGCCCGCTCGCCGGAGCACGCGGCCTTCGCCCGCCTGCTGGAAAGCGAGGCCTTCGCCGGCAAGGTGGAGTTCCACTACGGCGTCGAGCCGGCCGACCTGGACAGCGCGCTGTCGGCCTGCGTGGAGCAGGCCGGCCCGTCGGCGCACGTCTACACCTGCGGCCCGGCGCCGTTCATGAACAAGGTGGTGGAGGTCGCTTCGCGCACGCGCTCGGCGGACAACATCCATCTGGAACACTTCCAGGCGGACCCGGCGGCGAATTTCGCTCCGTCAGGCTCGTTCGAAGTGGAGCTGGCCAGCTCCGGCGTGGTGCTGCAGGTGCCGGCGGATTCCAGTCTGGTCGACGTGCTGCAGGCCCACGGCTGCGACATCGACACCGAATGCCGCGAGGGCATCTGCGGGACCTGCATCGTCGAGGTGATCGATGGCGAACCGGAGCATCGCGACAACTGCCTGTCGAACAAGGAAAAGGCCGCCAACAAGCAGATCTGCGCCTGCGTCTCGCGGGCCCGCAGTGCGCGGTTGGTGCTGGACCTGTAAGGCTGGCGCCGATGCACCCGACCTGATCGTCGGCGCTGAGGTTCAGCTCGACGCGCCTTGGAACCACGGTCAATCGGCGGATAACGTCGAACGTTATCCGCCCTACGTTCTGCAGTCTTTGGCGTGATCCGGACAGGCCTTTCGTAGGAGCGAGCTTGCTCGCGAACGGAGTTTCCTGGCTGCTCCGGAGCTGGGCGATTCGCGAGCAAGCTCGCTCCTACACGATTCGAGCGCGCGTTGAAGCATCGGCGCGCGGAGAATGGGACGCTCGAGGTCGGGGGCTCACTCCCGTTCCATCTCCGCCCAGTCCGTTCCCTGCACCAGCACGTCGCTCAGCGCCTGTGCCGCGCTGGAGAGCTTGTGCTCCGCCAGGCAGATCAACCCGACGCGCCGCTCGATGCGCGGTTCATGCAGTGCCACGCAGCGCGCGCCCAGTTCTTCCATTTGCTGCCGACACAGCCGTGGCACCGCGCTGACGCCCAGCCCCTCGGCGACCATCCGCCCGACTGTCACCAACTGGTGGCTTTCGAACGCCACCGGCAACCGGCCGTGCCGTGCCGCCACCCGGTCTTCCAGCAGCAAGCGCACGGCGGACGGGCGCTGCAGGGTGATGAAGTGGTCTTCCAGCAACTGATCCCAGGTGATCTGGCTGCACTGCGCCAGCGGTGAATCGGCCGGCAGCACGGCGACGAAACGGTCGGTGTAGAAGGGCGTGAACGCCAGACCGTCGAGGCTGTCCGGCTCCAGGACGATGCCCAACTCCACGCGGCGGTTGCGCACCATCTCCAGCACCTGCTCGTTGATCACGTCGTGCACCGCCACGTTCACCTTCGGGTGGCGGTCGCGGAAGGTTCGCAGCACGGCGGGCAGCAGGTTGCCGGCGAAGGAGGGCATGGAGGCGATGGAGACCTTGCCCAGTTGCAGGGTGAAGTGCTGGCGCATCAGCTCTTCGGCGTTGTCCCAATCCGCCAGCAGGCTGCGGGCCAGCGGCAGCAGCGTCTCGCCCTCGGGCGTCAGCGCCACGCTGCGGGTGGTACGCACCAGCAACTGGCCGCCGAGGGACTCCTCCAGGCTCTTGATCGCAAGGCTCAGCGCCGGTTGCGACAGGTGCAGGCGCTCGCAGGCCTGGGCGAAACTCAGGGTCTGGGCGACGGCGAGGAAAGCGCGCAGTTGCTTTACGGTCATATTGATAAGGAAAGCATATTAATCAATTGGAAAAACAAACTTAACAAATCAGTTGCGAGCGGAGAAGCTGCAACCGCTCTCTGACCGGCTGGTCGGATACCCCAAATAAGAAAGAGGCAGCAGCAACATGGCAGGACTCGACAAGCGTGTAGGCAGTTACGAGGAAGCCCTGGCCGGGCTCACCGACGACATGACGGTGGTGGCCGGCGGCTTCGGCATCTGCGGCATCCCGGAAAACCTCATCGCGCAGATCCGCAAGATGGGCGTGAAGGGCCTGACGGTGGTCTCCAACAACTGCGGCATCGATGGCTTCGGCCTGGGCGTGCTGCTGGAGGACCGACAGATCCGCAAGATGATCGCCTCCTACGTTGGCGAGAACGCCCTGTTCGAGCAGCAGCTGCTGTCCGGTGAACTGGAGGTCGAACTGACCCCGCAGGGCACCCTGGCGGAGAAACTCCGCGCCGGCGGCGCCGGCATCCCGGCCTTCTTCACCGCCACCGGCTACGGCACCCCGGTTGCCGACGGCAAGGAAGTGCGCGAGTTCGAAGGCCGCCACTACGTGATGGAGCGCGCCATCACCGGCGACTTCGCCATCGTCAAGGGCTGGAAGGCCGACCACTACGGCAACGTCATCTACCGTCACACCGCACAGAACTTCAATCCGGTGGTCGCCACCGCGGGCCGCATCACCGTGGTCGAGGTGGAGGAGATCGTCGAGCCGGGCGAGCTGGACCCGACCCAGATCCACACCCCTGGCATCTACGTCGACCGCATCATCCAAGGCTCCTTCGAGAAGCGCATCGAAAAGCGCACGACTCGCTAAGGATCGGCTGCGCGTCGGCCTGGCGGCGTTGGATTTGAAACGAGGCCTGCTCATTTAGGGCATCTAAACTCCGCGTCCTCGTTTCAAATCCGCCTAGCCAGTCGCTAGCTCGCTCGATCTTCAACCGCATTGAACAAGAGAAGAGATTCAGCCATGGCACTTACCCGCGAACAGATGGCTCAGCGCGTGGCGCGCGAGCTGCAGGATGGTTACTACGTGAACCTGGGCATCGGCATCCCGACCCTGGTCGCCAACTACGTGCCCGAGGGCATGGAAGTGATGCTGCAGTCGGAGAACGGCCTGCTCGGCATGGGTGCGTTCCCCACCGAAGACGCAGTGGACGCCGACATGATCAACGCCGGCAAGCAGACCGTCACCGCCGTGAAAGGCGCGTCGATCTTCTCCTCCGCCGAGTCCTTCGCAATGATCCGCGGCGGCCACGTCGACCTCACCGTGCTGGGCGCCTTCGAAGTGGACGTGCAGGGCAACATCGCCTCCTGGATGATCCCCGGCAAGCTGGTGAAGGGCATGGGCGGCGCCATGGACCTGGTGGCCGGCGCGGACAACATCATCGTCACCATGACCCACGCCTCCAAGGACGGCGAATCCAAGCTGCTGGAGCGCTGCTCGCTGCCGCTGACCGGTGCCGGCTGCATCCGCAAGGTGCTGACCGATCTCGCTTACCTGGAGATCGAGGACGGCGCCTTCATCCTGCGCGAGACCGCGCCGGGCGTGAGCATCGCCGAGATCGCCGAGAAGACCGCCGGCCGCCTGATCGTGCCGGACGATGTGGTCGAGATGACGTTCTGAGTTCCCAGTCATAGCTTCCTTCCCCTGACCCGCGGTATGGACGCCCCCTTTCTTTCGGGTGGGCAGGGGGGGAGAAAAGCGGCGTAGGATGTGCGCAGCAACGCGGAGCCGGCAGCAGCATGGGTTTCGCTTCGCTCTACCCAACCTACGTAAGCGCGGTACCCGATTCAGGAGATCGAAACATGCAAGACGTCGTAATTGTTGCCGCCACCCGCACCGCCATCGGCGCCTTCCAGGGCAGCCTGGCGAACGTTCCCGCCCATGAGCTGGGCAGCCTGGTTATCCGTTCGCTGCTCGAACGCAGCGGCGTGAAGCCCGAGCAGATCGACGAAGTCATCCTCGGCCAGGTGCTCACCGCCGGCGCCGGCCAGAACCCCGCTCGCCAGGCCTCCATTGGCGCCGGCCTGCCGGTGGAAGTGCCGGCCATGACCATCAACAAGCTCTGCGGCTCCGGCCTCAAGTCGCTGTTCCTCGGCGTCCAGGCCATCCGTTGCGGTGACGCTTCGGCGGTGATCGCCGGCGGCCAGGAGAGCATGAGCCTCGCTCCCTACGTGCTGCCCAAGGCCCGCACCGGACTGCGCATGGGCCACGCCGAACTGCAGGACACCCTGCTGCGCGACGGCCTGGTCGACGCCTTCAACGACTACCACATGGGCATCACCGCCGAGAACCTGGCGGAGAAGTTCGGCATCAGCCGCGAGGCGCAGGACGCCTTCGCCGCGCAGTCCCAGCTGAAAGCCGCCGCAGCCATCGAGGCCGGTCGCTTCAAGGACGAGATCACCCCGGTGCTGATCCCGCAGCGCAAGGGCGACCCGCTGTCCTTCGACACCGACGAGCAGCCGCGCGCCGGCACCACCGCCGAGTCCCTGGCCAAGCTCAAGCCCGCCTTCAAGAAGGATGGCACCGTCACCGCCGGCAACGCCTCCACCCTCAACGACGGCGCCGCCGCCGTGCTGCTGATGAGCGCCGACAAGGCCCGTGAACTGGGCCTGCCGGTCCTGGCGCGCATCCAGGCCTACGCCAGCAGCGGCGTTGACCCGTCGATCATGGGCATCGCCCCGGTCACCGCCACCCGTCTCTGCCTGAAGAAGGCCGGCTGGTCGCTGGACGAGGTCGAGCTGATCGAAGCCAACGAAGCCTTCGCCGCCCAGGCGCTGTCGGTCGGCAAGGAACTGGGCTGGAACGCGGAGAAGGTCAACGTCAACGGCGGCGCCGTCGCCCTTGGCCACCCCATCGGTGCTTCGGGCTGTCGCGTGCTGGTGACCCTGCTCCACGAAATGCTGCGTCGCGATGCCAAGAAAGGCCTGGCGACCCTCTGCATCGGCGGCGGCCAGGGCGTTGCCCTGGCGCTGGTGCGCGACTGACTGCCGCGCGAGCAACAGGTTATTGGCGAGTTCCGGGCCTGGTTCCCCGACCGGCCCGGTCAGCGTGATGGGAGGTGGCGACACCGACAGACGGCATCACGGCTGAACGGGCCAGGCGATGTTCCCCGGCATCGGCCAAGGTCCTTGCGTCACCGCCCGGCCCCACGCAGGCCGGGCTTTTTTATGGGCGGTCGTTTTCCAGCGCACGCCCGAGCACGCCGAAGCGGCGCGTGCACACCGAACAAGACGGCGGATAACGCTTCGCGTCATACGCCAAAACTGGAAACCGCTTTTCGTAGGAGCGAACCTTGTCCGCGAAGGCTCACCACAGCATCCACGTTGCGGGATGAACACCTGTAGGGCGAATAGCGCGCAGCGTTATCCGGCTTTGTAGGGGCTCGAAAAGCCGATCTAGAACCCACTCTCCCGCAACGCCACCGCCAGCAGCCGGGTAACGCCTTCGCCCAGCCAACTGCGGCGGGCGCCTTCGATCTGCAGGTGTCCACGGGTCTCGTGCAGGTTCGGCGGAGCCGCATCGAGCTTCACCAGCACATGGAACAGCGCCGGGTTGGGCACCAGCGCCTCGCCCTGGGCGTTGACGTTCAGCGGGCCGCCGTAGCGCGAGGCGAGCATCGGCTGTTCCAGCTGGCTGATACGGGTGGTGCTGATCAACACCACCTGGCCATCGATGGCGCTCGGCACGCCTTCGGGATAGAAGCGCACACGGCCGCCGTCGGTGAGGCGCTGTACCTCGTCCTGCTTGACGTAGGCATCCACCAGCCAGGAGCTCGGGTCGACCAGTACGCCGATGGGCTCGCGGGTGTTGATCCACTGGCCGGCCTTCAATTCCGGATTCACGTCCATCCAGCGGCCGGCGAAGGGCGCCTGCAGGGTGAGGCGGGCCATCTCGTTGCGGGCGGCGCGGGCCTGCTGGTATTCGACGCCCAGGCGCTGGCGGGTGACGGCTTCCTCGGAGAGGCCCGAAGGGTCGGCGAGCATGCCGGCCAGGCGGCCTTCGTAGCCACGGATGCTGGCCTCGCTGCCGCGTACCTTGGCGGCGATGTCGGGCTCCTCCATCACCGCCAGGGTTTCGCCCTTGGCCACCTCGCCGCCGGGGCGCACGTCGCGCAATTGCGCGGGGAAGGGCGCGTAGAGGTGCAGCTGCTGCGCCGCGCGGGCCACGCCCATGGCGTGGACCTGGGTGCGCCAGGGCACCGCGAGCAGGAGCAGCACGGCGCCGAGCATTCCGAGAAAGACCAGTTTGCGCCGCGGCTTCACTTCCGCGCGGCGCCCCCACCAGACCTTGAGTTCGCGCCACACGGGCTGAACGATGAACCAGCTGATTTCCACGGCGAACAGGAAGATCCCCAGTAGTTTGAAGAAGAAGTAATAGACCGCCACGGCGATGCCGAGGAACAGCAGCAGGCGGTAGACCCAGGTACCGAAGGCGAAGGCCACCAGCAGGCGGCGCTTACCGGTGGGGAAGTGCTCCGGCCAGGGTTCGTCCAGCCCCAGCAGGTTGCGCCGCAGCGTGGTGCGGGCGAGTGCCCCGGCGCGTTCGTGCAGGTTGGGGAAGTCCAGCAGGTCGGAGAAGATGAAGTAGCCGTCGAAGCGCATGAAGGGACTGGCATTGAGCGCCAGCGACAGCGCCCAGCTAGTGGTGGCCAGGTACAGCAGGCCATTGCGGAACGGCCCCGGATCGGCCAGCGCCCAGCCCAGAGTCGACAGGCCCGCCAGGCCCAACTCGGTGATGATCCCCGCGCTGGCGATCGCCAGGCGCTGGCGGTTGCTGCGCAGCTTCCAGCTCTCGCCGGTGTCGGTGTAGAGCATCGGCCACATCACCACGAAGGCAACGCCCATGTGCGCGACCTTGAGCCCCAGCCGCGTCGCCACCAGCGCGTGGCCCATCTCGTGCAGCGTCTTGGCCACCACCAGGGCGGCGGCGAAGCTGAGCAGCCCTTCGAAGGAGAAGGACTCCACCACGTCGTGGGTGAAGGTGTCCCACTGGTGCGTCACCATCACGATGCCGGCCAGGCTCAGAAGCAGCACCAGTGTTGCCACGTAGCGGTTGAACAGCCAGTCGAGGCTGCCGGCGATGGCGCGCAGGAAGCGCTGCGGGCGGATCAGCGGGATGCGGAAGAACAGGTAGTGGTGCAGCCACCACTTCCAGGTGGTCCACTGGTTGCCCTCGCTGCGCGCCTGCAGCCGCGCCAGCGCTTCCGGGCCGGAACGCAGCAGCTGGTGGTGTTCGAGGAACTGGCGGAAGCCCAGAACCTGCTCGGCGTCGGGTTTGAGCGCGGTCTGCTCGGCGATCTGCTCGCTGATCTGCCGGGGCGTCTGCTCCCAGCGCAGCAGGCATTCGAACTCCAGCCAGCCGATGCGGTAGAAGCGGTTGAGCACGCTGTCCTGGATCACCCATACCGGCTCGCCGTCCGGGCCGGGGGCGGCTTCGGACAGGCGCAGGTCGTCGCGCAGCGGCGGGGTGGGCAGGTCTTCGACGGCAGCGTCCATCACCAGCCGGTCCAGGCGCGCAGCGAGGCCAGCGGCCGGCGCAGCAGGTAGTAGCCGAGCACCACGCGTTCGCCGTAGAGCTTGGCGGTGCCGTGCAGGCCGAGGCGGGCGTGGGGCGGGGCGTTTTCCACGCTGGCCAGCAGGCGGTAGGAAGCCACGCCTTCGTCGCTGGGTTTGGCCTGGTAGCTGGTTTCGAGGATTTCCCCGTGCAGCGGGTCGAGCGGGTAGGCGGTAAGGAATAGCGCCACTTTCGCCCCCGGCTCCAGGGCGATGGCGTCGGCCACCGGCAGCTGGATGCGCATGCCCGGCTCGCTCGGGTCGGCCACCTGGAGAATACGTTCGCCGGTGACCACCGGCTTGCCCAGCCAGTCGTTGGGGTCGCTGTACACGGCCACGCCGGCGCGCGGCGAGAGCACCCGGGTGCGCGCCAGTTGCGCCTGCACGGCGGCCAGTTCGGCACGGCGCTGGCGGGCGCGGCCGTCGAGTACCGACAGTTCGCTCTTGCTCTGCGGGTTGTCGAAGGCGCGCTGGCTGGCGGCCATCAGCTCGGCGTCGGCCACCGCGACTTCCTTGGCCAGCACCTCGGCGCGGCTGCGCAGGGTGGTTTCATCCAGTTCGAAGAGCGGCGTGCCGACCTCCACGTTCTGGTTGGGCCGGACCAGTATCTTCGCGATCACCCCGTCGATGGGCGAGCTGATTACCTGGGCGTTGCGCGAGACCACCTCGGCCGGCGCCAGGGCGGTCTGCCGTACCGGAACCAGCAACAGCGCGGCGAGGGCGATCACGCCGACCAGCACCTGGCGCTTGCTTGGCCGCCAGAAGCGCAAGCGCGGGCGCGGGCCGAAGGCGGCCCAGGCGTGGGCCCAGGTCTGCCAGATGCCTTGCAGCAGCGGTTGCAGGTTGCGCGCGGGGGCTTCGTCGAGGAGGAACAGCAGCAGAGCCTGACGCTGGCCGGCGCGGTCGTGCAGCGGCACGCACCAGAGCCCGGCGGGCCACCATTCGCTCCAGCCTTCGGCGATGTCCGCCGGCGGGTCCAGGGCTTCGCGGGCGAGCCAGGCCGGCGCGGCATCCGGCAGCTGCGTGGCGACCCAGCGGCTGGCACGTTCCAGCCAGACCAGGTAGGGCGAGTCTTCCGTGGGCTTGGCCAGGCCGGAGACGGCCAGCAGCTCGTTGCGCGAGTCATGGCAGGCGAACACCAACGCCTGGTGGAAGCGCAGCAGCGGGAACAGGTCGTTGGCGATGCTGAAGGCCAGGGCGTTCAGCGAGTCGGCCGCCAGCGCCCGGTCGCGCACATTGGCCAGGCTCAGCAGCAGCTGGGGTGGCGGCAGCAGTTCACTCATGGCTTTCGGGGAAGCGCGCGACCCCGCTCATGCCGGCGATCAGTTCGGGGTAGCTGGCGTCCAGCTTGGCCTCCAGTTCCACGGTCTGCGCCACCGCGTCGACCCGCGCGTTGATCGCGCTGACCTTGGCCGGGTAGTGCTTGCCGGTCTCGTGGATGTCCACCTGCAGCGGCATGCCCGGTTGCAGGCGTGGCAGCAGCGAGGAGGGTACGTTGAGGCGGACCTTCAGGGCGCCGTCGCTGACCAGGTCGAACAACGGCGTACCGGCGGAGACGGTCTGGTACGGCTTGACGTAGACCTTGGCGATGCGCCCTGAGAAGGGCGCGTCGACCAGGCAGTAGCCGGCCTGGGCACGGGCCAGGGTGAGGGCGCCGTCGGCCTTTTCCACCTCGGTGTTGGCCATGGCCACTTCCAGGTCGCCCACGGCGTCGAGCTTGCGCAGGTTGCGCTTGGCGGCGAGGTTGGCGCGGGCCATGTTCAGCTCGGCGGCGGCGACCTTGGCGCGGGCGTTCACTTCGGTGCAGCCCAGCTGGGCGAGCTGCGCGTCCTTGGCGACCTTCTCGCCGAGGCTGGCCTTGAGCGCGCCGAGGGTGCCGTTCATCTGCGCGGAGAGGGTGGTTTCCAGGTCGGAGACCAGCAGCACGCGGATCGCCCCCGGATCGTTGTCCGGGGGCGTCGGCAGGGTAGTGCTGGCGTCTGCGGCCAGCGCCGGGTGCAGGAACATCAGGCAGAACGGGAGGAACAGGTACGACGATTTACTGCGCGGGTGTGGCATTGGCGGTTCCTTCTTGGCCACGGAGACTGTTGCTGGCGAGCAGGTTGGTGCTGGACTGCTGTTCCAGGGTGCGCTGGATTTCCCGCGCGAGGGTCTTCACGTCGTGGCTCTGGATTTCCTTGGGCATCACTTCGAAGCCCACCGAGTTGTACAGCCGGCCCCAGGCGGCCTGGGCATCGGAGTAGGCGGCTTCGCGCTGGTAGCGCGAGAGCAGGTAGCGGCCTTCGGCGCGGATCAGCTCCAGCTCGCTGCCCAGGGCGGCGCCACGGGCGGACTGGGCGTAGCTGAGCAGGCTCTGGTCGACGCGCAGGCTCTCGTCGGCGAACTCCACTTCCTGCTTGGCCAGCTGGTAGCGCAGCAGGCCGACGCGGACCTGGGTGAGGATGGCCATGGACAGCGCGGTGCGGCGCATGTCGTCGGTCTTTTCCTGGCTCTCCTCGGCGGCCTTGATGTCCGGGTACTGCAACAGGCGCAGCAGGTTCATCGAGACGTTGATGCCGGTCTGGTTCCAGTCGTTGTTGTAGAGGTACTTGTTGGAGTCGTACTCATAGCCGTAGTTGAAGCTGATGTTGGGCCACAGCTGCGCCTTGGCGATCTTCAGGTCGTTCATGTCGACGCGCTTTCTGTACCACTCTTCCATGATCTCCGGGCGGCGTTCCAGCGACAGGCGTTCCAGTTGCTCGACGTTGTTGGTCACCAGCGGCAGCGGCTGCTCGCCGATGTCGGCCAGGACCATCTTGGTGTTCGGCGGCAATGACATCAGCGCGGCCAGTTCGGCGCGGGCGAATTCCAGGTCCTGGCGACGTACGGTGAGCATGTACACCGAGTCGAGCAGGGCGCGCTGGTAGGCGAGGATGTCCTGGCGCGGCAGCAGGCCCTTGCCCTCGGCCTCGCGTGCGGCGGTCAGGGCACGGTGGGTGCGCATCAGCAGGCCGTCCACTTCCGGCAGCAGGCGCTGGGCACCCAGGGCGCGCCAGTAGGCGTTGCGTACGTCCTGCAGGACGTTCTGCGCGACCTTCTCGCGGCGCTCCTCGGCCATCAGTATCTGATCGTTCTTCTGTTGGGTGCGGTAGTAGGCGACGCCGAAGTCCAGCAGGCTCCAGGACAGGCCGAGGCTGTAGAGGGTGCGGTAGCGCTCCTCGGAGGTGGAGGGCCGCAGGCTGACCTGGCGGTCCTCGATGCCGATGGAGGTGCCGCCCGAATCGTTGTTGCGCCCGGCGTAGCCGGCGGAGGCCACCACGCGCGGCAGCATTTCGTGGCTGGTGACATCGCGCAGGTCCGAGGCCAGCGCGCTTTCAAGCAGCTTCAGGCGATAGTCGAGGTTGTATTTCAACGCACGCGCCGAGGCTTCGTAGAAGGTGATCGGCCCGTTCACCGGCTCCTGTTCCTTGTACATCCGTGCCTGGTCTTCGATGACCCGCTGGCGCATCTCGTCCTGAGTGTAGGGCTTGGGTTCGAAGTGCGAGCAGGCGGCCAGCAGCACGGTACTGGCGATCGTGGCGCTCAGGCATTTCAGGGCGTATGCGGGCATGTTGAGTCCTTGGTCCTTCCGTGAATGTTGCGTACGCATCATGGGTTGCCGCTCCGGCGCTGGGCGGCGTCGCGCAGTTGGGCACGGAAGCCCCGTGCGGTCTGCGCGGTCTTGTCGGGTTTGGCCACCATGTCGCCGGGCAGGGGCGCCCACAGCGAAGGATCGGGGAGCAGGCCGTCGGCGCTCAGGCTGGTGACGCCGTGGCGGCCGTCCACCCAGCGCTTGTCCAGGTCGCTGGCCCGCCGGCTTTCGCCAACGGCACGGGCGACGAACTGGCCCTTGATCTGGCCGAGCTGGGCGCCGAGGGATTGGCTCTCGATTTCCGGGGTGGCAAACAGGTCGAGGTTGCTGCCGTCCACGCCCCAGGCGGACAGCGAGAGGTTGTGGTCGATGCGCTCCACCACCGGCTGGACGAAGATCGCAGGGTCGACGCCAAGCAACGGTTCGGGTGGGTCGCCGCCCTCGGCGAAGCTGTCGAAATACGGTCCCGGCGGGATGTAGGGGGTCGAGATATCCAGGGTGATGGTCAGCTGCGCCTGATCGGTGAGCCCGGTCAGGTCGCTGATGGTGTAGGTGAAGTAGTCCTTGAGGACTTGCCCGAGGCCGGCTGCGGCCAGCACTTCGCGGTTGCTCAGGTCGATGGTGTAGGTGTAGCTGCCGTCGGCATTGAGCACGAGGGTGCCGTAGCGGCCGGCGATGGGCTGGCCGACGACACCGGCGGTGCCGCTGCCGCTTTCCTCGCCGGTACGGATGCCGGTCACGCTGATGGCATCACCGCCGTCCACGTCGCTGTCGTTGGGCAGCACGTTGCCGGTTGCCTGCGGTGCGGGAGTTTCGTCGCTGGCGAAGTTGCTGTCGTCGCGCGCGGTCGGGTTGTCGTCGGCGCCCCGCACGGTCACGGTCAGGCGCGCGTCCGAGGTGGCTCCGGCGGTGTCGCGCATGCGGTAGATGAAGACTTCGCGCAGGGTTTCGCCAGCGGTGCGCAGGGCCTGAACCGTCGGGTTGGCATTGTCCACGACATACTGGTAACTGCCGTCGGCATTGATCGTCAGCTTCCCGTAGAGCCCCTGGAGCACCTGGCCAGCGCTGGCAGTGCTGCCGTTTTCGCCGGTGTAGTAGAGGACGGCCTTGGTCTCGCCGTACTGCACGCCGTCGACGTCGGTGTCGTTGTCCAGCACGTTGCCGCGCGGATCGACCCCCGGAGTGCCGTTGTTCACGCCACCGGCCTCGACCGCGATGGCGGTGTCGTCGCTGGCAATGGGGGTGTCATTGCGGCCGTCGATGGTGATGGTGAGCAGGCCGGCGGTGGCACCGCCCCAGATGTCCGCGCCCAGGTAGGTGAACTTGTCCTGCAGGGTCTGGCCGCTGGCGCGCAGGGCTTCGACCTCGGGCAGCGAGTTGTCCAGCTGATAGCTCCAGCTGCCGTCATCGTTCAGCGTCAAGGTTCCGTACTGGCCGCGCAGGCTCTGGCCGGGCACGCTGGCATCGGCGGGCAGCGGGCGGTCGCCGGTCCAGAACGACACCACGTGCATCACGTCCTGGGGGATCGTGGTGATGGTGTCCGGGTCGGTGTCGTTGGCCAGGACGTTGCCGGAAGGATTGCTGCCCGGCACGTTGTTATGCAGGCCGCCGTCCTCCACGGCAGTGCCGAAGTCCGGCTCCGTCACGGGCGGGTCGTTGCGTCCGCGAATGAGAATGATCAGGGTGGCCTGATCGTTGAGGTTGCCGTCGTCGGTCACCTGATAGGTGAACGACTCGATGGCGAACGCCAGTGGGCCCAGGGAAATGATGTCCGGGTTGGTGCTGTCGACGAAATACTGGTAGCGGCCGTCGGCGTTGATCACCAGGGTGCCGAAGGCGCCCTGGATGGTCTGCGGGCTGCCCGGCAGCACTGGAACCGTGTTCACCTGTGAGCCTTCCGGCCCCTTGGCGATGCTGGTGACGACCAGGTGATCGCCGGCATCGACATCGGTATCGGCGCCGATGCCGGCGAAAATCCCGGTCAGGCCGGTGATGACGTTGCCGGTGGGGTTGCGCCCGCCGCTGCCGTCGAGGTTGGCCACCGCGTAGTTGATGTCGTCGTTGGCCACCGGGGCGTCGTAGCGGCCCTCGATGGTGATGGTCAGCTGGGCGATGGAGGTGGCGCCATCGGTGTCGTGCATGCGGTAGGTGAAGACTTCCACCAGGCTGTCGCCGAGCTTAAGCGCCTGCACGGCGGCGAGGCTGTCGTTCACCGTGTAGGTGTAGGTGCCGTTGGCATTGAGCACCAGGGTGCCGTAGGCGCCGGCCACCACGCCACCGCTGGCGCTCAGGTCGACCAGCGCGCCGCTGGCATTCCGGTCGCCGAAGCGAGCAGCGTCGACCACCTTGGTTTCGCCATAGGCTGCGCCGTCCACGTCGAGGTCGTTGGGCAGCACGTTGCCGGTGGCGGGGGCGCCGGGGGTGGTGTTGAGCGTGCCGCCGGCTTCGATGGCGCGGCCCGTATCGTCCTGGGCGATGGGGATATCGTTCTGCCCATGGATGATGACGGTGAAGGTGCGGGTGATGGACTTGCCGTTGCCGTCGCTGACGGTATAGGTGAATACCTCTGTGAGCGTGTCGTTATAGGTGCGCAGGGACTGCACGGCCGGGTCGAGGTTGTTGACCACGAAGCGGTAGCTGCCATCGGCGTTGAGCAGCAGCACGCCATGGTTGCCAGCCAGGTCTGCGCCCACGGTGCCGTTGGCGCCGGTGGGGCTGACCACGGCGGTGATGGTGAGGACATCGCCGTCCGGGTCGGTGTAGGAGTCGCGGACGCTGCCCGTCGGGTCCAGCCCCGGGACGTTGTTGAGCAGGCCGCCGGCTTCGGTCGCATGGATCACCACCGGCTGCACGATGGGTGGATCATTCACGCCGGTCACGGTGATCACCAGCTGTGCCTGGTCGGTCAGGCCGCCGGAGTCGTGGATGCGGTAAGTGAAGATGACGTCCAGGGTCTGGTTGGCGGTCAGGGCACGAATCGCCGGGTCTGCGCTGTTGACGATGAAGGTGTAGGTGCCGTCCTCGCCCAGCGTGAGCTGGCCGAAGTTGCCGCTGATCAGCGTGCCGTTGGCCAGCCGCGCCACGGTGCCGTTGATGAACCCCGGCGCGCCGGTGCTGACGTTGTTGGGGATGGTGGTGCCGGCGCTTTCCAGGCCGCTGCGCACGCCATCCACCTTCAGCTTGGCGGCGGTGGGCTGGTCGAAGTTGTCGACATCGGTATCGGCGCCGGCACCACCCAGGCCACCGGTGATCACGTTGCCGCTGGCGTTGACCGGCGCCGGGCTGTTGTCGCTGGCGCCGGCGGTCGCGGTGTTGTGGTCATCCACCGCCACCGGCGCATCGTTGGCGCCCTGGATGGTGATGATCAGGGTGGCGATCGCGCTCAGGCCGCCTTTGTCGGTGACCTGGTAGGTGAATCGCTCGGGCAGGGTCTGGCCGGGTGAAAGCGCTTGCACCACGGGATTGTTGTTGTCCACCACGTAGCGGTAGGAGCCGTCGGCGTTGATGGTCAGGGTGCCGTAGAGGACCTGCAGGGTGGCCGGCGCCCCGGGGGCTACCGGGAAGATGCGGCCGCCGCCGATGCCGTCATAGCGCACCAGGCTGACGGCCTTGGTTTCGCCGTAGATCGTGGAGTCCACGTCGCGGTCGTTGATCAGCACGTTGCCGATGGCGTCCGCGCCGGGACTGCCATTGTTGGTGCCACCGGCCTCGACAGCGGTGCCGGCGTCGTTCTGCGCGACGGGGGTGTCGTTGGCGCCGTGGATGTCGATGGTCAGGGAGGTCGAGCTGCCGAGTCCGCCGCTGTCTTTGATGAAGTAGCCGAAGGACTCGCGCAATACGTCGCCCGCGCTGCGCAGCGCCTGTACCGCGAGGTTGGTATTGTCGACCACGTACTGGAAACCGCCGGTGGCGGTGATATACAGCGTGCCGTAGCGTCCGGCGAGGCTGGCCACACCGGTAGCGGGCACCAGCACGAAGCCGCCGAGGGAGTTCTCCAGGCGGGTGACCTTGAGGATGTCGCCGTTGGTGGCGATGTCCACGTCGGTGTCGTTGTCCAGCACGTTGCCGGTGGGGTCGACGCCGGGCGTGGCATTGTTCAGGCCGCCGGCTTCGATGGCGATGGCGAGGTCGGGGTGTGCGATGGGCGCATCGTTCACCGCGTCGAGGACGATGTTCAGCGTGTCGCTATCGGTCAGTGCATCCGCTGGATTCTGGCCGGGAATGCCGTCGTTGTTGGCGTCACCGAAGTTGCCCTGGTCGTTGGTGACCATGGTCAGCGTTTCGGCGGTGCGGGCGGTGTTGAAGTCCTGGTCGCCCTTGTAATAGATCTGGCTGAGCAGCACGTTGATCTGCTGCAGGGTGCCGGTGAGCGTCAGGCTGCGACCGGCGCCCGCGGGCGGCGCGTCGTTAGGTCCCGGCGCCGTCCCCGTCTGCCAGATCACCCCGTGCAGCACGCTGAGGGTGACGGTCATGATGCCGTTGGCGTTGCCGGCGTTGACGTCCACGTCACTGGTGGCCAGGCCGAGGATGTGCAGCACCGTGTCTTCCTGGCCGTGCTGGTCGGCGACGGTGTTGATCGGTGCTTCGTTGATATGCACGTAGCCGGCGTTGGCAATGCCAATGGCGCCTTCGCTCAAGTTCAGGTTGATGTTGCCCAGGCCGACGGTGGCGGTTCCGCTATCGCTATCGACGCGCACGTGGAAGCGGTTGTTGCTCGCCTGCGCGAAGTTCTGCGCCACCGCCACCAGGTAATTGCCTGAGGGCAGGATGGCGAACTGGTAGGTGCCGTCGCTGGCGGTCACTGTGCTGAAGGTGCGGTCGTCGGCCGTGCCGAACACACCATCGTCGCCGGCCCAGGTGAGGTCGACGCCGATGCCGCCCAGGCCAGGTCCATCGGGTGTCACGCTGTTATTGGCCGAGCGGGTGTCATCCCAAAGGGTCCCCCGCACTACGCCCATGCCGGCGCCGTCGCTGAGGATGTAGTTGTTCAACCCGCTCGCGCCGTCCTGGCCGGTCCGCTCACCGTTCGCGCCGCCGGCGGTCAGCGGCAGCGAGCCGCCCCAGCCGGCGTTCTCGAAGCTGGTGGGCAGGCTGGTCCAGGTCAGTACCGCGGAGCTGTTGGCGTCGTCGGGGATGATGGTGTTGGGCAGCGTGACGCTGTAGATCACCTGCACCTTGTCGTTGACGTTCAACTGGTCGAAGGTGAGCACCACCTGGCCACCCGCCACGCTGGCGGTGACACCCGCCGGCAGGTTGCTCGTGGTGTAGGTGTTGTTGTTGATGATGATGCTCTGGATGGCGTAGTCGCTGCCATTGGGGAACTGGTCGCGCAGCACGACGTTGTACGCAGGGACTTCACCGTTCTGCGTGAAACCGATCGATACGGTGGCCTTTGTGGTGCCGGCGACGGTGCCGGCGGCGATGTCGATGACCGACTTGTCCATGCCGGTGAATCCAGGCTCCACGACATGCTCGAAGACCGTGGAACTGTGGCCGCGATCGACTCCGCCGTTGAGGCCGACGTGCTCGAACACATTCATGCCCAGCTGTGCGCCGGTCTGGTTGCTGGCGATGTTGCTGACCCGGACGTTGAACTCCAGGATCACCCCTTCGATGTCGCCGTCGTTCACCTCGGTGTTGGTCAGGTTGCCCAGGTTGAAGGTGATGGTCCGGCCGTCCGTGGATATCTGCAGGCGCCCGCTGTTGATGTTGAAGACGCCGGTGGGCTTGTCGCCGGAGAGGTCGGGGCGGATCGGCAGCGATACCTCGCTGTTCTGGTTGCCGAACATGATCAGCGAGCCACTGCTGATCAGGTTGGTGGCGTCCGTGGTGAGGCCGCCGCCGGTGGAGCCCAGCGCAATGAGGATGTTGTTGAGGTTGGCGGGAATGAACTCGAGCCCGGGGGCCAGTTCGATGCGGATCTGGTAGTTGGGGTTGTCGCCGGTGGGGACGACGACCGCCACGCGGTAGCGGATGATCTCGCCTACCACCACGGTTTCCTGCAGACCCGCGGTATCGGTGGTGCCCGAGGAGTTGGTCGCCGGCGGCGTGGCATCGAGCCCGCCGACGCGGGACACCTGGATGCCGTTGGTGACCGGGATCAGCAGTGAGTTGACCAGCCGGTAGTCGTTGAGCACCCCGGAGTTGAGCACGCCGTCGTCGCCGCCGCGCTCGCCGGCCAGGGTGTCGGTGGCGTTGCTGGTGCCATCGAGGCTGGTCCAGCGCACCACGACGTTGTTTGGGATAACCGCCTGGCCGGCTGCCGTGGCGTTCACCACGCCGGACAGGCTGATGACGATCTTGCCGCCGTTGGCGATGTCGATGTCCGCGCCGTTGGCCGTGACCAGTTGGCCGTTCTGGATGATGAAATCCACGCCGCCATGGTTGGTGGCACCACCGCTGTAGGCGATGCCGGTAATCACCATGTTGTTCATCTGCGTGGGCAGCACGTTCAGCAGGCTGAGATCGAAGGCATTGGTGCCGGACGTGTTGGTGATGGTGATGCTGAAATTCACCGTGTCGCCTTCGTCGAAGCCGCCGAAGGTCGGGGTGGAGTCGACCTTCTGGGTCACGGTCAGGGTCGGCTCGACGATGGTCACCGACGGTTGTTGAGGGCTAACGACGGTGCGGTCGACCGCCGTGGTGCCGTTGGGCGTATCGCCGTCGGGGTCGCTGTAGGTGATTTGCGCACCGTTGTTCAGGGTCACGCTTTGCTGGTTGCTCTGCACGTTGCTCGCCACCAGCACCAGGCGGATGACGAAGGCGTTGTTGCCGACGATGTTGTCAGCGGCCGCGCCGGCCGCACTGAACACCAGTTGCAGATCGACACCATCGCCGCCGTTGGGGGTTGACGGATTAACACTGACGGTGCCGTTGAAGTTCTGCAGGAGCGCGCTGCTGTAAAGGTCTCGATCGGTGCCCGTCGCATTGAAGATGATCTTGTAGCCCGCTCCATTGAAAGCCGTGGTATCCAGGCGCAGGCCCGGTGGGATCAGGTCGGAAAGGCGCAGGTTGGCGGTTCCCCCTTCGGGCAGGGTGATGACGATGTCGTAGGTCATCTTCTCGCCGATCACCAGGTTGTCGCCGGTGGTGTGGCTGGCGCTGGAGTCGTCTTCGCTGAGGTTGCCGTCCTGGAAGGTCTTGGTGATGGTCGGCGCGGCCACCTGCTGGTTGGCGACCTCGACGATATCCACGGGAGTGAAGTCCTGGCCGCCGTTGACGCTGGCGTAGTTGGTCAGCGCGGCGCTGCTCTGCAGGGTGCTCGACGCGAGGATGGCGTTGTTCACGGTGACGTCGTAGGTGATCACCACCAGGTTACGGCCGGCGGCGTCGTTGCCGTCGGCGGCGTTGGCGCGGCCGGCGAGGAAGGTCGCCTGGCCGTTGGCATCGAGGAAGGTGATCGTGTTTCCGCTGACGCTGTAGTCCACCCCGGCAATCAGCTTTATGCCGTCGCCCCGGTAGATCTGCAGATTGGTCGCGATCGCGCCCAGGCTGCCGCCGACGAAGGTTAGGCCGGCGGGCAAGGTAATGCTGGTGGTGACATCGTAGGCGACGCCACCACCGGTGTTCTTGATCGCGGTGGCCAGGCGCAGGGTATCCCCGCCATCGATGCCGCTGACGTTGCCGTCTACCGCGGCCAGGCTGGTGACGCTGCCGCCGAAGGGCACGCCGCTGGTGCCCGGAGCCGACCAGCTGCCGGTGGTCCCGGTGACGGTGCCATTGGTGCTGGAAACCACCCCGTGCTTGATGTCCAGCACCGGCTCGGCGACCGACTCGATGACCGCGACATCCGAGGAGATCAGCACTGTCTTGTCGATGGTGGTGGTCTGGCTGGACTGTGCCAGCACATCCAGTTCGCGCTGGTCGGCGAAGGGCTGGTCGCCTACGCGCATGGTGAACTGCACCTGTACCCGGCCGCCGTTCAGGCCGCCGGAAACATAGTTGCCGAAGTTGAAGATGATCGAGTTGCCCGGGCCGGTGCGTACGCTGTCGGGCACATCGCCGATGTTGTTGCCGGCGCCGAAGGTCCATTGGCCCACGCCGGTGCCCTGGGTCCAATCGGTGACTTGCGAGGCGAGCAGCGGCAGGGGCAGGTAGGCGGTAAGGGCGAAGTTCTCGTAATCGGCCACCAGCAGGTCATAGGTGATCGTGAAGGTCACCACGTCGCCAGGGCGCAGCTCGCCGTTGCCCGGGGGGGCGCCGCCGTTGACTTGGGTGAGCTGGATATCGATGTTGGAGGTCTTGATGGTGCTGGTGGTGCTGGATCCGTCGGTCTGCTCGCCGCCGATGTTCACCGAGTCGCGCAGCACGGTGGCATCCACCAGCGCATTGTTGCTGATGCTGTCGCCCTCGTTGAGCTGGTCGTGGGGCGGGTGGTCGGAGGTGTAGGTGGTGTCGATGGTCGCATCATAGACGACGGACATCCGCGTGGCGCCTTCCTGAACGTCGCCGTTCCATAGGTCGCCGAACAGCGCGTAGAGCCCCGGCCCTTGGACGGCGGCGGCGATGGATGCGCCGATATCGAAGACCAGCGTGGTGCTGCCATCGGCGTTCACCGTGGCGGTGTAGATCACCGGGATCACCTGCGATGCACCGTGCTGCTGGATGACGATGCGCGGTGCGTTGGCGGCGGAGAAGGTCTGGCCGTCGCTGAGTTGGTCGGTGATGGTGAACTGGCCCTGGCCGAGGATGTTCTTGCCGAAGGCGTAGAAGTCGGAGATGGCCACGTCCATGGTGTAGCGCAGGGTGTCGCCGGGGGTGATGCCGACGGTGCCGACGTCGTTCTGCAGGTTCACCGTCTTGAGCAGGGTGATGGATTTGGCGACGAAGGTGACCCCCGCGCCGTTGCCGGTAACGGTGAAGGGGTAGCCGTCCGGGTCGGTCGGGCGGTCGCGAACGTCCAGCGGGTTCCAGTCGCCGCTCACGGTAGCAGTGCCGAAGGTGATGGTGCGTGGATTGCCCGTGGCCGGATCGAGCACCGGCCGCCCGGCAGCGTCGATCTCCGGCACGTAGAAGCCCACCGTGGTGGTACTGGCGGCGCTGAGGGTGTTGTAGTGGATGCTGTAGCTGGCGACGAAGGCGTTGGGGTTGTTCAGTGCCGCGGCGATCAGCGTCGGGTTGGTCAGAACAGTGCCGTCGTGCAGGGTGATGGAGGTCAGGGTGCCGCCAGCGCCGGGGGTGATGGAGCTGACATGCACCTGATCGGGCACCGTCTGGGTGACCGTCACGTTGGTCAGAGTCTGGCCGGGGGCCGGGGTTACGGTGACCGTTTCGGTGCGCGTGAAGTTCGGCCCGGTGACAGTCTCGCCCTCGGGCATGTTCACTGTTTGGGTGACCGACAGCAGGGTCGGGGTGACCACGAAGCTGTGCAGCGCGGCTTCCACCAGGGTCGGGTCCTGGGCGGGGTTGTTCAGCGAGTCGTTGCCGTACTCGAAGCCGCCGCGGGCGTTGATGGTGAGGTTCGGCGCGCCGTCGGAATAGCTGGTATCGGCCAGGTTGCTCAGCTGCGCGGTGACCTGGATGTCGATGGCCGGTTGGCCGCTGGTGACGCTGCCATAGGGCAGTTGCAGCACGATCATCTGGTCACCGGGTTTCATGCCGACGCTGGCGGCATTGATAACCAGCGCATTGCCGTTGGCGTCCTTGGCGAACGGATGGGTGGCATTGCCGTTGGCGTCGAAGGTGACAGGGGTGAACTTCACCGCCTGGCCCAGGTAGGTGGCGGAAACGAAGGTGGCGCCGTCATTGCCATCGCGGCCGGTGGCCGGCATGAACAGGTCGATGTAGGGGGCATAGCCGACCTGGGTGGACGGGTTGCTGAAGATCACGTCGAAGGTGAAAGTATCGCCCAGGCGCACCACCGCGCCGCCGCTGCCCATGGCCACGGTGGGGCTGGCATTGGCCAGCAGGCCCTGAAAGTCCGTCAGGGTGCTCGCGCTCAGGGCGATGGTCTTGTCGACATCGCCCGCGCGCACTTCGAGGTTCCAGTCACCCCCGACGCGGCTGGCCCCAGTGGCGTTGCTGGACGCGCCGACATCGGCGCCGGTCCAGCGCGCCAGCTCGTTGACCAGGGTCTGGCCGGCACTGCCGGCGCCCACGTCGCAGCCATAGAGCTGGATGTCCGCGCCGGGATTGAGTTCGCCGCGCCAAGCGTTCAGGCGTTCGCCGAGCTGGTCGACGGTCTGCGCGGTGAAGGTCTGGTTGCCCAGGGTGAACTGGCCGGTGGCGCCGTGGGAGAAGACCTGGATGGAGTCAACCTTGCCCAGTTGTGCCAGGGCGTTGCTGATGGCCGCGATGGCGTCCTGCCCGGCGTCGACCACCAGCGCCGTGCTGCCCAGCGGCAGGTTGGCAGCAAGCTGGTCGCGGTTCTCCAGGCGGGCATCGATCACCACCAGGTTGCGCGGGGCCGGCGCAGGCGCTGCGGCCTGGGCGCGTGCCTCCACGGCAGTGGCGGGCGGGGTGCTGTCCTTGGCCTCGGCGGCCTGGGAGTCGTGGTGCTGCTGGTCGACTGCCGCCGCGGCGGCGCCGTCGAAGAGAATTCGTTGCTCCAGAGCCAGAGCGTGGGTGTGGGGGCGAAGAAGGAATGCGGCGCGCGCCTTGCCCTGATTATCCATTTCAGTACCCGTCGGATCGGTCAATGATCACGGCTTGGAACACAATCTCAAGCACATACGAGGGGCAAGCTTAGACGGAGATTCTCGATAGCGAAAAGGAATATGCGTGTGCATTTCACGACTTTCACACAGTCAGATTCTGACTAGTCAGACAATCTGACAGGACGATGCACAGCGCCGGGTTCACACTTTCCAGCTAATTCCCGAATGACTACGCTTGGGCTTCAGGAGCGGCCCGGCCCCGGCGAACAAGAGGCAGGCCGCAGTCAGTACAAGTGGAGAGCGGGGAATGCGTTACAGGATGTTGCTGCTGTTGTGGGCAATGTTGGTCTGGCCGCTGGCGGGAGCGGCTGATTCGCTGGCGGGCGATGCGGCCAGCGTGGCCGATGTGGCGCCGGAAGTGACGCCAGCGGAGCTGAAGATCGAGAACCGTGTCGTCATGACCTTTCGCGGCACCTTGCTCGGTGAAACCCCGGAGGTCCGGGTACGCCGGGCGAAGTCGGCCATCGAGGACGCCCTGCAGAGCAGCGGCGAGCTGAAGGTCAACATCGATCCGATCCAGAACAGCTACATCGTGCTGCTGGGCTACAGCCGCGCCTTCATCGTCACGCCGCAGGATGTCGACCCGCCGGGCGGCTCGGTGCGCGCCGCGGCGGAGCAGGCGGCCGACAACCTGCGCCGCGTGGTGACCGAGAGCGGTCAGGCGCGCAACCTGCGCTTCCTGCTCATGGCGCTGGGCTATTCGGCGCTGGCCACGGTGATCTACTTCCTGCTGCTGCGCGGCGTCAGCCTGGGACGGCGCAAGCTGTTCGAGCGCCTGCCGGGCCTGATGAGCCGGCACAAGCAGTGGCTGAAGCTGGGGCATACGCCGCTGTTCGACGTGCAGTACCTCTACTACCTGTTCGGACGGCTGGTCTGGCTGTTCTACTGGGTGGTGGTGTTCCTGCTCAGCTACCAGTGGCTGAGCTTCGTGCTGTCGCAGTTCCCCTACACCCGGCCGTGGGGCGAGAGCCTCAACGTGCACCTGATCGATCTGGCGCGCTACCTGCTCAACGGCATGCTCGGCGCCATGCCGGGGCTGGCGGTGGCGCTGTGCATCGTGCTGATCGCGCGGGGGATCAGCGGTTTCTCCCGGCGCCTGCTGCAACGCCTGGCGCGCCCCGGCACCCTGGGCTGGTTGACCGAAGAGACGCTGCAGCCGACTACCCGGCTGACTTCCCTGGCGATCTGGCTGTTCGCGCTGGTGATGGCCTACCCCTACCTGCCGGGCTCCGGCACCGAGGCCTTCAAGGGTGTTTCGGTGCTGATCGGCCTGATGATCTCCCTCGGCGCGTCCAGCGTGGTCGGCCAGGCCGCCGCTGGATTGATCCTCACCTACTCGCGGACCCTGCGCGCCGGCGAGTTCGTGCGGGTCGGCGAGCATGAAGGAACGGTGACCGAGGTTGGCATGTTCAACACCACCATCCGCACCGGCCTGGGCGAAGTGCTGACCCTGCCGAACTCGATGATCACCGGCTCGGTGACCAAGAACTACTCGCGCATCGTCCAGGGCCAGGGCTATGTGGTGGATACCGTGGTGACCATCGGCTATGACACGCCCTGGCGCCAGGTGGAAGCCATGCTGATCGAAGCCGCACGGCGTACCGACGGCATTCTGGAATCGCCGGCGCCGCAGGTCTTCCAGACCGCGCTGTCGGACTTCTATCCCGAATACCGACTGGTGGCCCAGGCCATCCCCAGCGAGCCGCGCCCACGCGCGCTGCTCCTGAGCATGCTGCACGCCAATATTCAGGACGTGTTCAACGAGTACGGCGTGCAGATCATGTCGCCGCACTACCTGGGCGATCCGCACCAGCCCAAGTGGGTGCCCAGGGAGCAGTGGTACAGCGCACCGGCGCGCCCGCCGGGCGATGAGGTGTCGCGAAAAGAATAACCCCGTGCCCCGTGCGGTTGGGGCTGGCTCACGCGGTGCTGCGGCTTTCGAACGCCAGTCCCAGCGCCAGATCGCCGCAGCCGAGCCGGCCGAGCCACTGCTGCGCCTTCGGGCCGGACAGGTGCGCCTCCAGTTCGGCCTGGCTGGCCCATTGGGTCTGCACCTGCCAGCGGTCGTGCCCCAGGGGTTTCAGCTCGCCGGACTGGCATCCGGGCTGCTGGCGAACCTGCTCCAGCAGCTCGCCCAGATAGGCGCCCAGCGCAGCGGTCTGGCCGGGGAATGCCTGGACTCGAATGATGGCAATGGCGGACGGGGACATGGCGAGGCTCCTTTTGGCAGGGTGGGAGGCCATTGGGCGCTTGGGCCGGGCGGATGCATAGGCCGGAACCGGTTTTCAAAATCGATGCTGAAAGGTTAAGCGCGCCACCCAGGCGCTTGAACCGCCAATTCCCGGGAAAACCGCCGGGCCAATCCGCCGCGCATCAGCCCATCTGCTGAAGCAGGTCGCGCACCTTGTCCAGCGCCGGGTCGATGTCCAGGGTGTCGATGGCGCCGAAGCCCAGCAACAGTCCATCGCGTACCGGCTCGTGGTCGTAGAAGGGCGCCAGCCCGTAGAGGCCGACCTCGACCTTGCGCGCCAGCTCCATCAGCAGCGGCACGTTGGTCGGCTGGCGCAGCAGCGCGCAGAGGTGGAAACCGGCCACCGAGGGCACCGCTTCCAGCCAGGGCGACAGGTCGCCGTCCAGCCGGGCGAGGATGCGCTCGCGGCGGCCGGCGTAGATGCCGTGGCAGCGGCGGATGTGCTTGAGCAGGTAGCCCTCGGCCATGAACTTGGCCAGCGCCCATTGCGGCAGGGTCGAGCTGTGCCAGTCGCACAGCTGGCGGGCGCGGATCACCGCCGGGAACAGCGAGGGCGGCAGGATCAGGTAGCCCAGGCGCAGCTCCGGCAGCAGCACCTTGGAAAAGGTGCCGATGTAAGCCACCACGCCGTGGCGGTCGAGGCTCTGCAGGGCATCGGTGGGGCGCCCTTCGTAGCGGAACTCGCTGTCGTAGTCGTCCTCGATCACCAGCGCGCCCAGCTCGACGGCCCGCGCCAGCAGCGCCTCGCGGCGCGCCGGGCTCATCGGCATACCCAGCGGGAACTGGTGCGAGGGGGTGGTGTAGATCATCCGCGTGCCGTCGGGGATCCGCTCAACCTGCAGGCCCTCGGCGTCCACCGGCACGCTCACCACCTCGGCGCCAAGCATGCGGAACAGCAGCCGCGCCGGCGGGTAGCCGGGGTCTTCCATGGCGACCTTGTCGCCGGGGCGCAGCATCACCCGCGCCAACAGGTCCAGCGCCTGCTGCGCGCCATTGCAGACCATCACGTCGTCGAGCTGGCAGTTCACCCCGCGCGCATAGGCGATGTGCCGGGCGATGCCGTCGCGCAGCGGGGCGATGCCCTCCGGGCGGCTGTAGTGCCCGCGCGGCGTGCTCATCTGGCGCATGGCGTGGTTCACGCAGCGCCGCCACTCCTCCTGGGGGAACTGCAGCTGGGTGGTGGCGCCGCCGATGAAGTCGGCCCGCGCCGTGCCCTCGCCACCGGGGTGGCTGAGGCGGGTATCGAGGTTGGCCCAGTGGTCGATGTTGGCCTGGCTGGCGAAGCGGAAGCGGTCCTGGCGCCGGTCGTTGCGGGGTATCCGCGTGTTGACGAAGGTGCCGCTGCCGACCTTGCCGACCAGCACGCCCTCGTAGGTGAGTTGCGCGTAGGTGTCGGAAATGGTCTTGCGCGAGATGCCCAGTTGCTCCGCCAGCAGGCGGCTGGGCGGTAGCCGGGTGCCGGCGGCGAGGCGGCCGGAGTCGATGGCCTCGCGGAGCTGGCGATAGAGTTGCCCGGCCAGGTCTTTCTGGCCGTGGATGATCAGGTGAAGCTCCAAAGCTGGCTCCGGCAGGCGTGACAGAGCAGGAAGAGTAGCGCCGGGCGGATTGGCCGGTGAAGTTGCGTGACGAATTTTCCGCGAATTGGCCACCAGCCGTGCGTCCGGCGCCGCGCACAATGCGCGTGTCCCATCCCCGAGGAAAGCGCCATGCAACCGCGCCTGGATTACTACACCGCGTCCCCCGAGGCCCTGAAGGCGGTATTGGCCCTGGAGGCCGCGATCTTCGAGCTGTCCGTCGAACGCCCCTTGCTGGAGCTGGTACGCCTGCGCGTCTCGCAGGTGAACAACTGTGCCTTCTGCGCCGACATGCACGCGATGGAAGCCCGGCGCGCCGGAGAGACGGAGCGGAGGCTGTTCGCCGTCAGCGTCTGGCGCGAGTCGCCGTTCTTCTCCGAACGCGAGCGGGCGGCACTGGACTGGTGCGAGGCGGTGACGCTGCTGTCCGAGTCGAAGGTGCCGGATGCGGTATTCCAGCATGCGCGGGAACAGTTCAGCGAACGCGAACTGGTGGACCTCACCGTCGCCATCGGCGCGATCAATGTGTGGAACCGCCTGGGCGTGTCCTTCCGCCAGTTGCCGCCAGTCTGAAGCGATCAGGCGGGACAGCCATGGCCCGAGCTCATCCGCGAAAGCACATAAGAGCCCCTCTGCCTAACCCTCTCCCGCAAGCGAGAGAGGGGACCGTTCGGTGGAGGATGCAACTTCAGCGTCAGCCGGCACGGACGGCTCCCTCTCCCTGAGGAGCGGGGCGCGCAGCCAGGGCTGGGGTGAGGGGGATACGCAGGCACGACCTTGCCCGTGGAAACCGTTGCCCTTACACCGTCCGGCAGAGGGTCGTCGCTCGCCGCAGCGGCAGGCAGCACAGCGCGCCAATCAACAAAGCCCCGGCGGCGGCGCCGAGGGCCGGAATGAAGCTGCCGGTCAGGCCGCGCAGGGCGCTGGCCACCAACGGCCCGACGATCTGCCCGACGCCATACAGCGCCGTCATCGCCGCCAGCATGTTGAAGCGCACCTGGCCGGCCACCGCGCGGGCCGCCGGCATGGCGATGGTTACGGTGCCCATGAAGCTGCCGCCCACCAGCACCGCGCTGCCCAGATAGAGAAAAGCCGACTCGCCCAGCGCCGGCAGCATCACGCCCAGCGCCTGCACCAGCAGGTTGAGTGCCAGGGCGCGGCGGCTGCCCAGCTTCAGGTGCACACGGTGCCAGAGGAAGCACGACGGCGCCGCGCCGAGGCCGAACACCGCCCAGACTTGCAACGGGTCGATGGCGCCCAGGCTGCTCTTCATCAGCAGCGGCAGGTAGGTGGCGGTGATGATGTAGCCAAAGCCCGCCAGCCCGTAGACCAGCAGGATGATCGGTGCACCGAGCTGCGGCGAAAGGCTGTCATGGGCCGCAGTGTGCCGTGCGGCGGATGGCGCCGAGTACCGCAGCGCCGGGGCGGCCAGCAGCGTGAGCAGCAGCCCGGCCAACGCCAGCACGCACCAGATCGCCGCGCTGCCCAGGCCGAAGGCGTTGCCGGCGACGATCAGCTCGGCGGAGAGCAGGATGCCCACGCCAACCCCGGCGAACATCAGCGGCGCGCCGTGGGTCTCGCCCATGCATTGCAGCAGCCACTGCGCCGCGCCCACCAGCGCCATGGCGCTGAGTACGCCGGCCAGCAGGCGTACGCCGATGGCGAACCCGGTGGGCGCCGGGATGGCCATGGCGGCCAGGGCGATCAGCGTGCCGACCAGGGCCAGCGCGCAAATGCGCGCGGCGTGGCGTTCATGACTGCGCGCCAGGAGCAGGGCGCCGAGCAGGTAGCCGGCGTAGTTGGCTGAGGCGGCCAGCGATCCACCGGTGACGCTGAGCAGGCCGTCGCGCACCATCAGCGGGTAGAGACCGGTGAAGGCGAAGCGGCCGAAGCCCATGCCCACCGCGAGGATCAGCGCCGCCGACAGCGCGGCGGGCAGCCGAGGTGACGGCTTCACGGACGTGCCTCCAGGGTCTCCCGCCAGCGCCGGAAGGCACCGGTGGCGTAGCCGTCGCGCCAGACCAGCAGGGTATCCACTTCCATCATCGGCACGACCTGCAGCTCCGGCGTTTCCCGTTGCAGCTCCAGCACCGAGCGCGGCAGCACGCCGATACAGGAACCGGCGTTCACGCAGGCGAGGATGCCGTGGTAGGAGCCCACTTCCTGCACCGCCAGCGGCGTGCCCTGCAGCCAGCGCTCGGCCAGCAGGCGATAAGTGCAACCCCGGGTAAAGCCGGCAAGGGTACGGATCTGCACGTCCGCAGGCGCGCTCACCGGGGGGTGGTTGCCGGGCAGCACCAGCAGCAGTTCCTCGCGGAACACCGGCTCGGCGCGCAGGCCACGTTCCAGCGCCGTCTCGAAGCCGGGTTCGGCACGCAGGATGTCAGGGTGGGCGATCAGCGCGCAGTCGAGTTGGCGATTCAGCACCTCGTCCAGCAGCTTCTGGCTGTGGCCGGTGCCGACCCGCAGTTCCACCTCGGGATAGTCGCGGTGGAAGCGCGCCAGGGGTTCCGGCAGGCGGCTGGCGGCGGTGGCTTCCATGCTGCCCAGGCGCAGGCTGCCGCTGGCGCTGTCCGGGTGCAGCGACTGGCGCGCCTCGGCGGCCAGGGCCAGCATCCGTTCGGCGTAGACCAGGAACCCGCGGCCCTGGTCGGTCAGCGTCATGCGCTTGCCGTCACGCAGGAACAGCGCCGCGCCCAGGTCGTCCTCTAGCTGGCGAATGCGCGTGGTGACGTTGGACTGCACTCGTTGCAGGCGGGCGGCGGCGCGGGTGACGCTCTGTTCCTCGGCCACGCAACGGAAGATTTCCAGGCTGGAGAGATCCATGATTAATCTTCAATAGAGAATATGTTGCGACAAATATTCTCTTTATGAGATGTTGAGTCAAGCGGCGATATCGCCGGACCGACGATGAGGACCCCGTCATGCGCATCACCGAACTGCTCGGCATCCAGCACCCCATCATCCAGGCGCCCATGGTCGGGGTGTCCACGCCGGCATTGGCGGCGGTGGTGTCCAATGCCGGTGGCCTGGGCTCCATCGGCCTTGGCGCGAGCAACGCGGCGCAGGCCCGCGCACTGCTGGAGCAGACCCGCGCGCAGACCGACAAGCCGCTGAACCTGAACCTGTTCTGCCACCGCCCGGCGCAGGCGGATGCGGAGCGTGAAGCGGCCTGGCTGGAACACCTGCGCCCGCTGTTCGCCGAGTTCGATGCGCAGCCGCCGCAGCGGATCACCGAGATCTACCGCAGCTTCCTCGCCGACCCCGAGATGCTGGCGTTCCTTATCGAGACCCGTCCAGCCGTGGTCAGCTTCCACTTTGGCCTGCCGGCGCAGGACTGGATCGATCGCCTGAAAGCTGCCGGTATTCGTCTGCTCGCCACCGCCACCTGCCTGGAAGAGGGGCGCGCCATCGAGGCGGCAGGCATCGACGCCATCGTCGCCCAGGGGTATGAGGCTGGCGGCCACCGGGGCGTGTTCGAACCGGAGAAGGACGCACGCATCGGCACCTTCGCGCTGGTCCGCACGCTGGTAAAAGGCACGGGCCTGCCGGTCATCGCGGCGGGCGGGATCATGGACGGACAGGGCATGCGTGCCGTGTTCGAATTGGGCGCGCAGGCGGTACAGATGGGGACGGCGTTCATCTCCGCCAACGAGTCGTCGGCCAACGCTGCATTCAAGGCGGCGCTGCGTGGCGAGCGTGGAGAGCGCACCGAGGTGACGGCAGCGATTTCCGGGCGTGCCGCGCGGGGCATGGTGAACAGGCTGTTCACCGACGTGGGGCGTGCCGATGCGCCGGCCCTGCCGGATTACCCGATCACCTACGATGCGGCCAAGGCGCTGACCGCTGCGGCCACCGCCAAGGGCAACACCGACTTCGCCGTGCAATGGGCCGGGCAGGGCGCGCCCCTGGCGCGGGAAATGCCGGCGGCGGAGCTGGTGGAAACCCTGATGCGGGAGTTCCGCGCCGGCGCCTGATCAGCGTGCGCTGATGGCGGCTGCGGGTTTCTCCCGCGGCCGCCAGAGTTCGGCCAGCAGCACCCCGGCCAGGGTCAGTGCGCCGCCGACCAGGTGATAGCTGGTCAGCCGTTCGCCCAGCACCACGGCGGCAATGGCGGCGGTCAGGACCGGCAGCAGGTTGAAGAACAGCGCCATGCGGCTCGGCCCCATGCGCGCCACGCCCTGCATCCAGGCCAGCGCGCCGACGATCGAGGCGAACAGCGCGGCATAGAGCACCAGCGGCAGGTTGGCGGCGTTCAGCCCCTGGTGCGGCGAGGCCAGGTACAGCGGCAGCAGTGCGAGGATCGCCACCAGCACTTGCAGGTAGAGCATCACCAATCGCGGCAGCGGCAGGTTCCATTTCTTCAGCAGCACGCCGTAAACGCCGTAGGCGAGGGTGGCGACGATCATCATGCCGTCGCCCAGGTTCACGCCGTGGCTGAGCAACTGGTGCGGGTTGCCCTGGGTTATCACCAGCAGCACGCCGGCCAGCGAGACCAGCGCGCCGAGCAGTGCCGCGACACTCATCCGGTGGCCCAGCAGCAGGGCGGCGAGGGCGAGGGACATCAACGGCATCAGCGAGAGGATGATGCCCATGTTGGTCGCCGAGGTCAGCGCGGCGGCGTAATAGGCCAGGCATTGGTACACGGCCATGCCGAGCAGGCCGAGGGTGACGATCTTCCAGAGGTTGGCGCGGATGGTCAGCCAGTGGGCGAGGGTGGCGCGCAGCAGGAAGGGCGTGAGCAGCAGGCCGGCCAGCAGCCAGCGGAAGAAACCGATCTCCGCCGGGGCGATCTGCCCCACGGCGAGCTTGTTGACGACGGTATTGCCGGACCAGATGACCACGGCCAGCAGGGGGAACAGGTAATTCATGGTGAAACGCTTCCGGGGATAACGGCGCCTATTGTCCGCTCGTCCGAATCGAGACGTATAATGAAATCCGGACAATCTACCCCGGCATTCGGACATGACCCGCGCCAAGGCACTTTTCCCTCCCGCGTTCGAAGCATTGCCCTCGGACATCTACTTCCGCTACGACGAGTTCGACGCCGGCACCCACTCGCCCAGCCATCGCCACGCCTGGGGCCAGCTCAACTACGCCTCCCACGGCGTGATGGAACTGGAGGTGGACGGCCAGCGCTTTCTCTCGCCGCCGCAGTACGCCGTATGGGTGCCGCCGGGGCGGGAGCACAGCTGCTACAACCGCCAGGCCATCGTCTATCGCTCGCTCTACGTGTCCGCCGAGCTGTCGCGCAAGCTGCCGGCTTCGCCCTGCACCCTGGCGATCAGCGACATCCTAAAGGCCATCCTCTCCGACTTCGCTGCGCGCCAGGTGAACATCCCGCAAAGTGACGCGGACCGGCGCCTGGCCGAAGTGGTGATCGACCAGTTGCAGGCGGCGCAGCCCCACGACGATTACCTGCCCTACGCCAGCGGCGGCGCGCTGGGCGAGGTGCTGGCCGCCCTGCAGGCGGAGCCCGGCGACAACCGCACGCTGGCCCAGTGGGCCGAGCGCGTGCACAGCACCGAGCGAACCCTGGCGCGGGCCTGCCAGCGGGAGCTGGGGATGTCGTTCGGGGAGTGGCGCCAGCGCCTGCGGTTTCTTGCCGCCATCGAGGCACTGGCATCGGGGGAGGGGGTGCAGCAGATCGCCTTCAACCTGGGCTACAGCAGCCCGTCGGCGTTCATCGCGATGTTTCGCCGGCTCTCCGGCACCACGCCGGAGCAGTACCGTGCGACCTTCCGTGCGCTGGAGCAGGAGTGAGTCCGGGCTCGAGGACTCCGAGCCCGATGCCCTCAGCGCCTCCAGAATCCCTTGGGGCCCGTGGGCTTGTCATCGACTCGCTCGAAGGTCGGCATTTCCTCCCGCGTGACCCAGACGTCCCCCTGCCAGTCGAGCGCGGGGATATCCAGAAAGCCCAGGTCCCTGTGGCGCGGCAGCTGCGGGACGTTCTGCTGCTGGTCGAGCAGTGGCGGGATCACGCTTTCGCGGAACCACTGGCCCAGACCCTGGCTGCCCGGATGGCGGTGGCGGCCGAGTGCCTCGTAGAGCGCCGGCTCGTTGAGCACTTCGACGGAAACCACGCCGCAGTCGCCGCGCAGGCGAACCGGCCGCAGGTCGTCCGGATAGACGCTACGGGCGAGAACGGTGGGGTGGTGCAGGCCGATCAGGCGTGACACATCGGGGACGACGAACCAGGGCTGGTTGTCGATCATCACTGCGCGCAACGCTTGGTCGTGACGGTGGAAGGTGATTGCGGCGAGGACATCCATGGCGGGCACTCCAGTGCGTTCAGGGAACCGCCGTCCAGCTGTGAGGTAAATGGGGAGGCGGATTGTGCGAGTCGAGTGCGCCGGGAACGGGGCACCCACCGGTCAGGGAATTGACCGTGGCGCAGAGGAATCTAGCGATGGCCTCTGTAGGCTCACAAGGCAGTTTGCCGGTGGGAAATTTCGTGGGCTGACAGGGTTGGCGGTGACTGTGGAGCGCCGTTAACGCTCTGCGTTATACGCCGATTGGCCTTGGTCGCATGCCTGCCCGGATTCGAACTGGGAGTCGTTGACCCAGCTGGAGCATGACGTTGGCGAGGAGCCGGGTGTAGCGGCGTACAACCGCGAACGGTTGTACGCCCAGCCAGGGATCAGCCCAGGGATTCTTCAAGCGCCAGCAGCTCTTCCACACGCTGACGGCGGCGGATCAGACGAGTTTCCGCGCCATCGAGCAGCACCTCGGCGATCAGCGGACGGCTGTTGTAGTTCGACGACATGGAGGCGCCGTACGCGCCGGTGTCGTGGATCAGCAGCAGATCGCCGACCTGGGCGCGGGGCAGGGTGCGGGGGATGACCACGCCGCCATCGCCCTGGGTGAATACGTCACCGGACTCGCACAGCGGGCCGGCCACCACGGTGTCGATCACCTCGCGGCTGTCCACGTCGCCGGCCAGCAGGCTGATGCCGTGGTAGCTGCCGTACATGGACGGGCGCATCAGCTCGTTGAAGCCGGCGTCCACCAGCACGAAGTGGTTGCTGCCGGCGTCCTTGGTGGCGCGGACTTCACTGAGCAGGCAGCCGGACTGGGCGACCAGGTAGCGGCCCGGCTCGATCTCCAGGTGCAGCGGGTGGCCGACCACGGCCTCGGCGGCCTTGCGCGCCTTGTCCCAGAGCTGGAAGTAATGCGCGGTGTCCACCTCCGGATCGCCGTCGCGGTAAGGGATGGACAGGCCGCCGCCGGCGGAAATCCCGGACAGGTCGTGGCCGGCGTCCTTCACCAGGCTCACCAGACCGAGCATGGCCTCGCCGACCTGGGCCAGGTGAGCGTAGTCGACGCCGGAGCCGATGTGCATGTGCAGGCCCACCAGGCGCAGGCCGCGCTCGCGGATCACGTCCAGGGCGGCATGCAGGTCGGCGTGCCAGATGCCGTGCTTGGAGTGCTCGCCGCCGGTGTTGGTCTTGTTGCTGTGGCCGTGGCCGAAGCCGGGGTTGATGCGCAGCCAGACCGGATGGCCGGGGGCGACTTCGCCCAGTTGGCGGAGCATGTCGATGGAACCGGCGTTCACCGGGATGCCGTGCTCGACCACGGTTTCCAGGGTGGCGCGGTCCAGCAGGTCGGCGGTGAAGACGATCTCGGATTCATCCTCGCGGCACGAGTAGCCGGCGGCCAGGGCGCGCAGCAGTTCGCCCTGGGACACCGCGTCGACCTTGACGCCCTGTTCGCGCATCAGGCGCAGGATGTGCAGGTTCGAGCAGGCCTTCTGGGCGAAGCGAATGATGTCGAAGCTCTTCAGACGCTCGATCTGGCCGCGGATGGTGGCGGCGTCGTAGACCCACAGCGGGGTACCGAATTGCAGGGCGAGCTGTTCGGCGCGGGGCAGGGCGAGGAAAGTCATGAATGGGCTCCGAAGATAGATGCCGCTAGTCTACCGAGCCTTTGCTGTGCTGAATAATGCCGCTTGTTGGTTAATCAATTCAATTTTGATATAGGGTGCAGCCCACGCCGGCTTCGCGCAGACGCTGCACCAGCAGGCCGGCTTCTGCCTGAAGCGCCGCCACGAAGCGCTCGCGCAGCGGCGTAGCCGGGCGGTACAGCGGTTTTGCCACGCTCACCTGGAATGGCAGCGAGAATGCCAACGGCCGCAACTGGATGCCCTGGCCCTGGAACATCAGCGCGGTGATCGGGTTGACCACGGCAAGGCCCAACCCCGCGCGGACCATGCTGCACACCGATACGGCGCTGTGGGTTTCCACCTGCATCTGCCGCTGCACGCCGGCGCCGAGGAACACGGCGTCGATCAGGTGCCGGTAGCGGTCGCTGGTGGCGAGGCTGACGAAGGGCTGGCCGGCGAAATCCGCCGCTTCCAGGCGCTCGCGGGCCAGCAGCGGATGGCCGTCGGGGAGGATGCAGACCTCGTCCACCGCCAGCAGCGGCTGCAACTCGGTGCCACGCGGTGCGTCGTCGTTCTCGATCAGGCCGATGTCGTGGTGTTGGGCGCTGAGTGCCTCTTCCAGATGCGGCGACTCCAGCGCCGCCACCTCCAGGCTGATGGCCGGGTTTTCCCGGCTGAAGCGCTTGCAGGCCTCCGGCAGCAGCGCCTGGGACAGCGCCGGCAGGCAACCGATGGAGAACTTGCCCTCGGCGAATTGCCCCAGGCTCCCGGCGAAGGCGACGATACGGTCCAGTCCGGTGAAGGAGCGCTCCACCTCCTCGAACAGCATCAACGCCCGCGCCGTCGGCGCCAGCCGCCCGCGCTCGCGCAGGAACAGCTCGAAGCCGACCAACTGTTCCAGCCGCGCCAGCTCGCGGCTGACCGTGGGCTGGCTGGTGTGCAGGAACGCCGCCGCGCGGGTGACGCTGCCGGTGGTCATGACCGCGCGAAAGACTTCGATGTGGCGGAGGGTGATCATGGACGGCGCCGATGGGGAGATGCGGATAGCCTAAAGGCCAGGGAGCAGATCAGCAATTGAATGGGCTTACCTTGGAGTGCAACCCAGCCAACTGATAAGTTCTCCGCTTCAAGGGATTTGAGCAGCCTGCGTCAGGGAGTCTTATGCGCATCGTCGGTTTTCTGTTGGGCCTGCTGGTGGTGGTGGTCGGGATAGCTTCACGAAATTTTGCCTTCATTCCTCTGGGGTTGGCTTTCGTCGCCTTTGGGCTTGGCTGGAAGAATATCCTGCTGCGGACGGTCCCGAAGGCGCAGGAGCACGTGTCTCCGCCGCAGATCGATGGGCAGCCCGTGGGGCAGTTTCTGTCTCAGCCCAGGTGGTTTTGGCCGTTGGTCATCGGCTTCCTGTTCCCCGTTTCGATTCACTACGGCTGGACCGTCGTGGACTGGGGCAGGCATACCGCTTCGCGTTTTCACGAGACGGAACAATTCCTGATCGGCGGCCTCCTATTCGCCCTGCCCATATTGCCGTTGGGAGTCTGCTGGATGACTGCTCGCGACGCGCGACGAGGATTACTGCCCGGGAAGGGCCGAGACTTGCGTCGTGTCATCCTTGGCTTCAGTGCGGGAATTTCGGGATGTTTGCTGATGCTTCCCTTTATGGCGGATGGCCTTTCGTTTGATCGCCTGGGGGCGCTCTGGTGGACGCTAATGAGCGTCGGCTTTTTTGTGATGCTTGCTCCGCCACCGGCAGAGAAAGCCCTATCGTAGATTCAGTGGCGTTCCATTGGCATGCTCAATGGAAATCCCGACTCCGCACATCCAGCCCCTCTAGCAATCCACTCAGATCCATCAGCCTTCCAGCGATCACATGGCGCACGCCGTCCTTGGCTTCCAGGGTGCCGTCCACCTGCATCAGGCGGGCGCTGAGGAAGGGGCGGCGCTGGTGCTCGGCCAGGTCGCGCCAGACGATCACGTTGATCATGCCGAACTCGTCTTCCAGGGTGACGAAGGTGACGCCGCTGGCGGTGCCAGGGCGCTGGCGGCCGACGACCAGGCCGGCGACGCGCACCGGGCGGTCGGCCTCCAGGCTGGCGAGTTCCCGCGAGCTGCGGCAGCGGCGGGCCTTGAGGGCGCCGCGCAGCAGGGTCATGGGGTGTGGGCCGAGGGTGGTACCGAGGGTGGCGTAGTCGGTGAGCAGGTCTTCGCCACGGCTGGGCAGCGGCAGGCTGACCGGTGCTTCCTCGGTGACCTGGCCGGCGAACAGCGGCAGTTGCGGCTCGACCCCGGCGATCGCCCAGCGCGCCTTGTGCCGGTGGCCGGCGAGGCCGCGCAGGGCGCCGGCGTCGGCCAGTTGTTCGCGGGCGCGGCCGTCGAGGTGGGCGCGCAGGCAGAGGTCGGCGACGTCGGTGAAGGGCTGTTGCCCGCGCGCCTGGGCGATGGCGTCGGCCGCGTCCTCGCGCAGCCCACGCACCATGCGCAGGCCGAGGCGGATCGCCGGCTGGCGTTCGGCGATGGGTTCCAGGGTGCAGTCCCAGTGGCTGTGGCGCACGTCCACCGGGCGGATCTCAAGGCCGTGGCGGCGGGCGTCCTGCAGCAGTTGGTCAGGGCTGTAGAAGCCCATGGGCCAGCTGTTGATCAGCGCGCAGGTGAAGGCTGCCGGTTCGTGGCACTTCAGCCAGCAGCTGGCGTAGGTGAGCAGGGCGAAGCTGGCGGCGTGGGATTCGGGGAAGCCGTAGCTGCCGAAGCCCTTGATCTGCTCGAAGATGCGGGCGATGTATTCCTGTTCGTAGCCCTTGGCGGTCATGCGCTCGAACAGCCGCTGTCTGTGCGGCTCCAGCCCGCCGTGGCGTTTCCAGGCGGCCATGGAGCGGCGCAGGTGGTCGGCTTCGCCAGGCGTGTATTCGGCGGCGATGATCGCCAGCTGCATCACCTGTTCCTGGAACAGCGGCACGCCGAGGGTGCGTTCGAACACCGGCTTGAGTTCCTCGGAGGGGTAGACGACGGGTTCTTCCTTGTTCCGCCGCCGCAGGTAGGGATGCACCATGTCGCCCTGGATCGGGCCGGGGCGGACGATGGCGACCTCGATCACCAGGTCGTAGAAGGTCTCGGGCTTGAGGCGCGGCAGCATGGCCATCTGTGCGCGGGATTCGATCTGGAACACGCCCACGGTGTCGGCGCGGCTGATCATGGCGTAGGTCTTCGCGCATTCCTGTGGCAGTGAGGCCAGCGTGTAGCGCTCCCCGCGATAACGCTCGATCAGGTCGAAGCAGCGGCGCAGGGCGCTGAGCATGCCGAGGGCGAGCACGTCGACCTTGAGCAGGCCGACGGCGTCGAGGTCGTCCTTGTCCCACTGGATCAGCGTGCGCTCGGGCATTGCTGCGTTTTCCACCGGCACCAGGGTTTCCAGTGGCTGCTGGGAGATGACGAAGCCGCCGGGGTGCTGCGACAGGTGCCGGGGGAAGCCGACCAACTGGCCGGTCAGCGCCAGCACGCGGCGCAGGATCGGGCTCTCCGGGTCGAAGCCGGCTTCCAGCAGACGCTCGGGCGGCGGCGCTTCGCGGCTCCAGGCGCCGCAGCAGTCGGCCAGCGCGCCGACCTGGTCGGGCGGCAGTCCCAGCGCCTTGGCCACGTCGCGCACCGCGCCGGCGCCGCGGTAGGTGCTGGCCACGGCGGTGAGCGCGGCGCGGCTGCGGCCGTAGCGCTGGAACACGTACTGGATGACTTCCTCGCGGCGGTCGTGCTCGAAGTCGACGTCGATGTCCGGCGGCTCGTTGCGCTCGCGGGAGATGAAACGTTCGAACAGCAGCTTGGCCTTGGACGGGTCCAGTTCGGTGATGCCCAGGGCGAAGCAGACCACCGAGTTGGCCGCCGAGCCGCGCCCCTGGCAGAGGATGCTCTGGCGGCGGGCGAAGGCGACTATGTCGTGGACGGTGAGGAAATAGCTGTCGTACTCCAGCTCAGCGATCAGCGAGAGCTCCTTCTCGACCTGCGCGCGGGTTTTGGCGCTTTCGCCATCCGGCCAGCGCCGCTTGATGCCTTCTTCAGTCTTCTCCCGCAGCCAGGTGGTGGGCGTGTGGCCTTCGGGTACCAGCTCGCGCGGGTACTGGTATTTCACATCCTCGCCCAGATCGAAGCTGCAGCGCCCGGCAAACTTCAATGTCTCCGCCAGCAGCTCGGCCGGATAGATCGCCGCCAGCGCCTCCTTCGGCCGCAGATGGCGCTCGCCGTTGGGATAGAGATACTGGCCGGCCTCGTGCACCGGCAGGTGCTGGCGGATGGCGGTCATGCAGTCCTGCAGGGCTCGGCGGCCACGGGCGTGCATGTGGACGTCACCGCAGGCCACGGCGGGGATGTCCAGGCGTGCGGCCTGTTCGCGCAGGCGGCGCAACTTGCCGGCGTCGTCCGGGCCCTTGTGCAGCTCGACGCCCAGCCACAGGCGCTCGGGAAAGCGTTCGCGCAGCCAGAGGCCGTCGTCGTCCCGGTCGTCTCGTGGCAGCCAGATCGCCAGCAGGTGCTCGAGGTCACCGTCGAAGTCCGTGCGCACCAGGCGATAGCTTCCTTTTTCGGCGCGGCGGCGGGCGTGGGTGATGAGGCGACAGAGGTTCTCGTAACCCGTGAGGTTCTCGGCCAGCAGCACCAGCTTCGGGCCTTGCTCGATGCCCAGTTCGCTGCCGGTGAGCAGCGCAATCCCGGTTTCCTTCGAGGCCTGCCAGGCGCGCACGATGCCAGCCAGGCTGCATTCGTCGGTGATCGCCAGGGCGCGGTAACCGAGCTTCTTCGCCCGCTCGAACAGCTCGGCCGCACTGGAGGCGCCGCGCTGGAAGCTGAAGTTGGACAGGCAGTGCAGCTCGGCGTAGCCGATGCATTCATCCGGCGCGCTCATGCGAACCAGCCGTGCAGCAGCAAGGGCCCCTCATCACCTACCGGGTGGAACACCCAGGCGCGCTGGCCGCTGCGGGTGCGTACCTGGTAGTAGTCGCGGCGGATGTCTTCGCCGTCCCACCAGCCGGATTCGATGCGCTCGGGGCCGGCCAGCAGGACCGGGGCGAATTCGCGCAGCGGCTGGGGCTCGGCCAGCAGCCAGCCGGGGCGAGGGATATCGGTGATGGCCTGTAGCGGCGTGGCACTGCCTTGCCAGGCGCGCTCCGGGCGATGGTCGGCGCGACCACCAAGACTGTGCACGGCGTCGTCGCCCAGGCGCGCGCGCAGGCGTTCGCGCAGCTGTTCCCAGGGCAGCGATTGCTGCGGGCGGTCGTCGAACAGCTCGCGGTGCTGCGGCACGAAGGGCGGCAGGTCGTCGGCCAGCAGCCGCACGCTGTGTACCGGGGCGCGCAATTGCAATTGCTCCAGGCGGCCACGGGCCAGCTCGAAGAGCATCGCCGCCTCGCGCTCGGCGCTGAGCAGGCCGACCGGCATCTGCGTGTCGGCGCCTTCGTGGTGCTCCAGGTGCAGGGTGAAGCGCTGCACGCCGCTGTCGCGCCCGGCGAGGAAGGCGGCGAGGTCGCCGGTCAGGCGGCGCAGCGGGAACAGCAGCGCCTGGGTGGATTCCACGTCGAAGTTCAGCTCGATGCGCGACTCGAAGCGGTCCGGCGGCCGGTAGAACTCCAGGGCCAGCGGGCGCTGGCCGAGCAGGGTATCGACCTGCCGCAGCACCTGCGGCGGGAAGCGCCGGGCCAGGCTCTCGCGGGGCAGGGCGAGCAGTTGCTGCAGGCTGCGCAGGCCCATGCGGCCCAGCGAAGTGGCGGCGTCGCGGTCCAGGCCGAGGCGCTCCAGCGGCATCCGGCCCAGGTACTGGCGCAATTGCTGGTTGTCGTGGATCGCCAGGCCGTCGTGGCCGTTGGCGAGAATGCGCGCAGCGGCCGGGTTCGGCGCGGCGGTGATGCGGTGGCGGAAGCCAAGGGCGTTCAATTCTTCGCGCAGGCGCGCCTCGAAGCGCGGCCAGGGGCCGAACAGTTGCAGGCTGGACTGCACCTCCAGCAGCAGCGCGCGGGGGTAGTGCTGGCTGACCTGCGAGCTGAAGCCATAGGCCCAGGCGGCCAGCAGGTTCTGCCAGCGCTCCACGTCGCGCAGGTCGTAGTCGGCGGTGACGAAGTCGCGGCTCAGGGCCTGGGCGGCGGTGAGCGACTGGCCGGGCTTGAGCCCCAGTGCCCGCGCCGCCGGGTTCACCGCCTGCAATACGCGGCGCTGTGCCGGCCCGGCGAGCAGCGCCAGGGCGTCGTCCGGTTCGGGGCGACCGCGCAGCACGCCGTCCATCGCCAGTTGCGGCAGGAGAATGCAGGCCCAGAGCATGGCGGCCTCAGTGCCAGGGCAGCGGGATAGGCCGCGCCGGCGCCAGGCCGCCCCGGCACTTGAGCACGCGCAGCTGCGCAGGGCTTGCGTCCAGCGCCAGGCGCAACGCGGCGGGCGAGGGGTTGAGCGCTTCGCGCTGCGAGCGGTAGGCGATGGCCAGGGTCTGCCCGGTTTCCGCGGCCACCTGCAGGCGGCGCAGGGCACGGTCGTCGGCCTGCTGCGGCCAGCACAGCACGGCGCCGCAGCTGCCCGAGCGCAGGCATTGCTCGGCGGCCCAGAGGGCGTCGCGGCCGGAGGCTTGGACGATGCTCAGTTGATCGAGCACCACGCCGGCGGCCTGCCACGCGGCCGGATAGGGCACATGGGGCGGAGCGACCAGCACGATGCGTTCGCCCGCCGCGCTGAGCCGCGCGAGGGTTGGCCACACCAGTTGCAGTTCGCCGGTACCCTCCTGGGCCAGGAGGATTTCGCTGAGTGCCGCTTCCGGCCAGCCGCCGCTGGGCAGGGCTGCGTCCAGCACGGTGTGGCCGGTGGGCTGCTGGCTGGGTGGCAGGCCCTGGGGTTGGCCTTTCCAGACCTGACGCTGGTGGAACAGGGTGTCGAGCGCGACCACGCTGCCCATCACGGCCTCCCGGCCGGAGAACGGCGACGGTCATGCGCCCGGCGGGTGGCCCGGGGGAGGGAGATGGGATGACGGGGCATGGGATGGCTCGGATTATGCTGTATGGATATACAGTTTATCCGGTGAAATGGTGCCGTCAATGGTGGTTGGTCTGACGATTATTCGGACGCGCCGTGGCGTTTTCTGTAGGAGCGGAGCTTCTCCGCGATGCGCCGGCAAGGCCGGCGCTGGGCGGGTTCGCGAGCAAGCTCGTTCCTATGCAGAGTCTGACCAGGCGTAGGGCGTATAACGTTCAACGTTATACGCCGATTGACCTTGTTATCCGGCCGCACGGACTTCACCAGGAAGCCTGTCACCGAGCACTTCGAACTCGACCGGTGCATCAAGCGGACGATCATGGTGTATCGGCGTACAAGCGCGAACGGTTGTACGCCCTACAAAAGCAGATACCCCTGCGGCTCCTTCGACCTCGGCGGATCGGCAACGAACTTCAGCCGCTCCGTTTTCCACCAACTCGGCAGCAACCGCTTCACCGCCGGCTGGTTGAAACGGTCGTCGAGCAAGTAGATCACTCCCGAATCCGTGGGCGTGCGGATCACCCGCCCGGCGGCCTGGACGACCTTCTGCAAGCCGGGGAACAGGTAGGTGTAGTCGTAGCCGTCGCCAAACATGCCCTGCATGCGCTGCTTGATCTCTTCGTTGACCTCGTTCACCTGCGGCAGCCCCAGCGTGGCGATGAAGGCGCCGATCAGACGGTCGCCCGGCAGGTCGATGCCTTCGCCGAAGGCGCCGCCGAGCACGGCGAAACCGATGCCGCGCGAGTGGGTGGTGAAGCGGTCGAGGAAGGCCTGGCGCTCCAGTTCGTTCATGCTGCGCGACTGCACCCAGCGGGGGATGTCCGGGTGTTCGGCGGCGAAGCGGTCCAGCGCCTGTTGCAGGTAGGCGTAGCTGCTGAAGAAGGCCAGGTAGTTGCCGGGGCGGGCGCGGAACTGGCGAGCCATCAGGGTGCTGATCGGCGTGAGGCTGGCCTCGCGGTGCTGGTAGCGGGTGGAAAGGTTGCTCAGCGCGTGGACTTCCAGTTGCTCGGCGCGGAAGGGTGATTCCACCTCGCGCCAGGTGGTGTCTTCCGGCAGGCCGAGCAGGTCCGCGTAGTAATTGGCCGGGTTCAGCGTGGCGGAGAACAGCGTGCTGCTGTGCGCCGCCTCGAAGCGCGGTTCGAGGAAGGGCGCCGGCACCACGTTGCGCAGGCACAGGGTGGACAGCGTGCGCTGGCCGCTGCCGTCGTGGCGGGTGATGTCGAACAGCGAGTGCGGCCCGTAGGCTTCTGCCAGCCGGCAGAACAGCATGGCGTCGAGGTAGAAGCGCAGCAGCTCGGCCTCGTTGCCGGTGGGCTGGTCGGTGAGGTGGTCGGTGATGGCGCTGACGGCCTTCTGCAACGCGGCGATGAACAGGTCCGGCACCGTCGGGTAGATCTGGTAGTCGACCTCCTGGTCGCGGTGCATCTGGTTCCAGTGGCGGCCGACGCGCTCCAGCACGCCTTTCAGGCCAGCCGGGGCAACCTTGCGCAGGGCGTTGAATTCGGACTGGTCCAGCTCGGCGCTGTACATGCCGCGACCGCGCTCGATGAGGTTGTGCGCCTCGTCCACCAGCAGCGTCACCTTCCAGTCGTTGAGCACGGTGAGGCCGTAGAGCAGGGCAGTCATGTCGAAGTAGTAGTTGTAGTCGCACACCACCACGTCGGCCCAGCGGCACAGTTCCTGGCTCAGGTAGTAGGGGCAGACCTGGTGCTCCAGCGCTACCTCGCGCAAGGCTTCCTGGGTCAGCCAGCGGCGCTTGAGCGCGGCCTCGCGGGCGGCGGGAAGACGGTCGTAGAAACCCTTGGCCAGCGGGCAGGATTCGCCGTGGCAGGATTTGTCCGGGTGCTCGCAGGCCTTGTCGCGGGCCACGTGCTCCAGCACCCGCAGCGGCTGGCCGGCGTCCTGCTGGCGCAGGGTTGCCAGGGCGTCGAGGGCCAGACGCCGGCCGGGGGTCTTGGCGGTGAGGAAGAACAGTCGGTCCAGCTTCTGCCCGGGGAAGGCCTTGAGCTGCGGGAACAGGGTGCCGAGGGTCTTGCCGATGCCGGTGGTGGCCTGGGCCATCAGCGTCTGGCCGTCGCGGGCGGCGCGGTACACCGACTCTGCGAGCATGCGCTGGCCCTGGCGGAAATCAGCGTAGGGGAAGCGCAGCGCCTCCAGCCCCTGGTCGCGTTCGACGCGGTGGGCGCTTTCCTGCTCGGCCCACTGCACGAAGCGGCTGCACTGCAGCTCGAAGAAGGCGCGCAGCTCCTCGGCGGCGAAGCGCTCGCGGAACACCGTTTCCTTCTGGGTGATGACGTTGAAGTAGACGACGGCCAGGTCGATGGCGTCGATCTCCAGCGTCTGGCACAACAGCCAGCCGTACACCTTTACCTGCGCCCAGTGCAGCAGGCGGTGGTTCTGCGGGATGCGCGCGACGTCGCCGCGGTGGGTCTTGATCTCTTCCAGCAGGTTGGCGTCCGGGTCGTAGCCATCGGCGCGGCCGCTGACCTCCAGCCCCGGATATTCGCCGCGCAGCGGCAGCTCGGCGATGTAGCTCAGGCCGCGACGGGAGACCACCGTGGCGTGCCCGGCCATGCCTTCCTGGGCGGTGGGCGCGGGGGTGAAACGCAGGTCGAGGTCACCTTCCTTGGCGGTGAATTCGCACAGCGCGCGCACGGCGATGGCGTAGCTCATTCGGCGTCTTCCGTCTCGCCCTGCCAGCGCACGTAGCAGACTTCCACCGGCATGCCGTGCTCGGCGCAGAAGGCCAGCCAGCGCTTCTGGTTGTCCTGCAGGCGGTCGCCGGGGCCTTTCACCTCGATCATCCGGTAGCGCGCGTCGCCGGGCCAGAACTGGATCAGGTCGGGCATGCCGGCGCGGTTGGCCTTGGGGTCGGCCAGCAGGCGTTCGAACCACAGCTTCAGGTGCGCCGCCGGCAGGCAGTGCAGGGCCTGCTCCAGCAGGTTTTCGTCCAGCAGCTCCCAGTGCACGAAGGGCGAGAGGATGCCGAACTTGGCGGCGTAAGTGTCGCGGATCGCCGTCAGGTACGCGTCGCTGTCCAGTAGCGCCAGGCGTGCGGCGAAGGCTTCCGCGCGGCGGCTGACGAAGTCGCCGCGGTACAGGTCGCTCGGCCCGGCCTGGAAGGGGTGGAAGAAGGCGCCGGGCAGGGGGGCGAAGATCACTTCCCAGCAGAGCAGGCCGAACAGGCTGCAGATCAGCGCGTTCTCCACGTAGTGCACCGGCGCTTCGTCTTCATGAAGCACGGCCTGTACGGCGAACTCGACATTGACGTCCGGGCGCGGTAGTTCCAGGTCGATGCGCAGCGGCGGCGCGGGTTTGGCGGCTTTCTCCTTGGGCAGGCCGAGCTGGCGGACCAGCCGGGTCAATGCGCGCTCGACCAGCTGCAGCTCGCCGTCGCTTTCCGGCGTGGCCAGTGCGGTCTGCACCAGCGCATGGGCTTCCTCGAAGCGTTGCAGTCGTTCCAGTACGCGAATCTGCCGCTGCCGCGAACCCCCGGCGGCAGTGCGCTGGTACAGCGCCAGTGCGGCGTCCAGCTCGCCTTCGCGCTCCAATTGGTAGGCCATGCGGTACAGCAGGCGGCCATGGCGCGCTTGCAGGTACGGGTTGTCGCTGCGGAAGTCACCCAATTCGGCCAGCAGGTCGGCGATGGGTTCGCCGGCGTCGAAGCGGACGGCGCCGTTCCACAGGTGGATGTAGGCCTCCAGGTCGTCGCGGCGGCGGAAGGCGCGGGAATCGGCGGTGAAGGGCACGCTTTCGTAGCGGAAGATACCGAGGTCGGCGAGCACGAACTCGGACCAGTCCTGCTGCAGGTTGCCGAAGAACAGCAGGCGCAGGCGGTCGCACAGCGGCGTCGCCATCAGGGTGTAGAGGCGGTCGAGGTCCGGATACCAGTGCCCGAACGGCTGCACCTGCTCGTGGTAGGTGTGCAGGTGCTCGTAGAGATCGGCCTTCTTCAGCGGGCCGCGCGGCAGGTCATCGCGGAAGCGCGCGAGCAGTTCGTCCTTGAGCAGCAAGGGCAGCAGGTCTTCCAGCGCCAGCGGATAGGCGTCGTCCAGCCAGCCCAGCTCCAGCAGCGGCGCAGCGGCCTGGGGGATGTCGCCGATCTCGGCGTAGCTCAGCTTGCCGGCGCGAAAGTGCGGTCCCTTGCGCATCACCAGTCGCACCAGCAACGCCTGGGACGGCAGCGGCAGCGCGCGGAAGTCGGCGATGAACCGGGCTTCCTCGGCGTCGAGCAGGTCGGCGTAGCGTTCGTCGATCCAGTCGAGGGCGCGGTGGAAGTTGGTCAGGTAATAGAGGCTGGGGTCGAGCGGCGCAGACATCGGCGGGCACTGGTTTTACATACAGTGGCAAGAATGGCAAGAGGGTGGCTTGGCCGCAAGGGTTGTGGCGGCCTTTTATCGGGAGATTGCCTACACGGCGTCGGACTGCTCTTTGTAGGACCGAGGGGATGCCTAGTCCTTGCTCGCGAACGGTGCCCTAGAGTAGCGCCCCATGGGCGCGATCGCAGGCACGGCCCGCCTCTATGACGAAACTCCTGCGCTCGGGATCGCCCTCACCCTAGCCCTCTCCCAGAGGGAGAGGGGACCGTTCGGTGCAGGATGAAACCTCGGCGTCAGCCGGCACGGTCTGCCCCCTCTCCCTGAGGGAGAGGGCTGGGGTGAGGGGGAAAGCCCTGGCACAGATTTAGCCGGAGCAAGTCGTCGGGTGAATCACCGTTTACGGTTATCCGAAATTCCAGCGCCAAGGCGTAGCGAAATGCTGGGTCAAGCGAGGCGGAACACCAGCGCCTTCAGGCCGCTATCTTCCTCGATATCCGCAAATTCCGGCGGATTCTCCAGGCGCTCGACGAAGCGCAGCTGCGGCGCCTCGGCGGCCATGCCCTGGAGGAGGAAGTCCACGCCCACCGCCGGGTCGTTCACGCAGGCCAGCACGGTGCCGGAGCCATCGAGCAGTTCCGGCAGGCGGCGCAGGACGCGGGCGTAGTCCTTGTCGAGGACGAAGCTGCCTTTCTGGAAGCTCGGCGGGTCGATGATGATCAGGTCGTAGGGGCCGGATTTCTTCACCTTGCCCCAGGACTTGAACAGGTCGTGGTCGAGGAAGCTCACCTTCGACAGGTCGTGGCCGTTCAGGCGGTGGTTGTCGCGGCCACGGCTGAGGGCGGCGCGGGCCATGTCGAGGTTGACCACCTTCTGCGCGCCGCCGGCGATGGCCGCCACGGAGAAACCGCAGGTGTAGGCGAACAGGTTGAGCACGCGCAGGCCTTCGGCGTTGGCCTGCACCCACTGGCGGCCGTAACGCATGTCGAGGAACAGGCCGTTGTTCTGCTTGCGGCCCAGGTCCAGCTGGTAACGCAGGCCGTGTTCAGTGATCTGCCAGCCGTCGAAGGCTTCGCCGAAGAGCACTTCCATGGTGCTTTCCAGCGTGTAGCGGTGCTGCAGCATCAGGCTGCGGGCGCCGCTGGCGCGCCATGTCTCGCTGTCAGCCAATTCGATCAGTATCGCCCTGAGCGCAGCCAGCTCCTCTGTTTCAGGCTCACGGAACAGCGACACCAGCAGCACGCCTTCCAGCCAGTCGGCGGTCACCTGCTCCAGCCCCGGCCAGCGGCGGCCGCGGCCGTGGAACAGGCGGCGGGTTTCCGCGGGGGCGGGGTTCAGGGCGGCGAGCAGTTGCTCGCGCAGGGTGGCGATGGCGTCGGTGTTCATTCTGCTGGTCTTTCTAAACAGGCTGATTGGGCGGGGCGGCGATTCTACGCGCTCAGGCGCCGTGGCGCTGCACCTGCAGTTTTTCCTCCGGGCGCGGGGCGACGAAGTAGCGGTTGAGCGCCTCGTAGCCGGCCGGGTCCAGCGGCGCGGCCAGGGGCGCCAGGGCGTGGCGGGCGAGCAGGCGGCTGCGGCAGGTGTCCGGGTCGACATCGAGGAAATGCAGGCAATGCGCGGCGCCGGCCTGCTGCGCCAGGTCGATCAGCCAGCGGCGGTCGGCCAGGGTGTTGGCGGGGATGTCCAGGGCCACGCTGGTGCCGGCGCGCAGCAGGCCGACCACGTGCGGGCCCATGACCTTGCGCACGCGGCGGGCGTAGAGCTGGTAGTCGTCGGGATTGCTGATGCCCCAGGGGAACAGCTCGGCCAGCCACTGTTCTTCGGCCAGCATCACGGTGCCCGGCGCTTCGGCCAGTTGCCGCGCCAGGCAGGACTTGCCCGAGGCCGCCTTGCCGCATAGCAAATGTAATGTGCCGGTACTCATGTCGTAGCCTCCAGCAGGTCGGTGCCGTAGGAGTTGTCCACGGCGCAGCGCCAGGCGCCATCGGCTTCGCGGCGGAAGACGTAGGTGGCGCGGCGGGTCAGCTTGCCGTGGCGGGTGTCGAGCAGGGTTTGCGCGACCACCAGGGCGGTGTCGCCGGTCTCGAGGATTTCCAGGCGGCCCTGGCGCACCCGCAGCTTGTGCCCGAAGTGTTCGGCGATGGCGACGAAGGCGCGGCGGATCTGCTCCTTGCCCCGCGCGAGCAGGCCGGGCTTGACCACCAGCAGGGCGTCGTCGGTGTAGAACTCCAGCAGCGCGTCGAAATCCTCGCGGCCGATGGCTTCGTCGGCGGCCTGGATGAGCGCTTGCAGGGGGTGCTGCCCAGGGTGGAGGGCTGCGGGGAATGCCTGGTCCATCAGTGTCTCCTCGTCGGGAGCCTCGGACGGCGGGCATTAAAAAACCCGCCGGGAGGCGGGTTTGGTTGTTCGCGGAATGCGCTAACCCACCATCGGAGCGATGGTGGTAATAATCTGCTGGAAGGTGCGGTTGGCGGCATTCATGGCTCAGAAGCTATCAGAAGTTTCATACGTCGCGCCAGCGCTCTTTTTTTGCTGGCGGCATGGCATGATCGCGCCGCGCCGTGGTCCAACCGCCATGCCTTCCTCCACGCCGTAGCGGAGCCCCTCAATGCCATCCCCCATTCCGACCCGCATCCTGCACGCCCTGGCGCTGCTCGCCGGGTTGGTCGTGTCCGTCGAAACCCCCGCCGTCAGTTGTCCCACGGGGCAGCGCCAGGTCTGCCTGGACACCTGCGTCTGCCTGCCGGACCTGGGCGCCGTGCTCGGCCCGGTGATCGCCGACACCCGCAAGATGGCCGGCCAGGCGCTGGGCGTGTGGCTGCAGCAGTCCCGTGAACAGGCGGAGCAGGGCGGCACCCAGCCGATCCCGCTGGAAATCCGCGCGCAGCTGCAGGCCTATTTCCCCGACGAGGTGCTGATGGCCGCGCGCTATTCCACTGGCGCACTGGACGAGCTGAACGCCGCCCAGACCATGATGCAGAACCCCGACACCGAGGCCGTCACCCTGGTGGACGTGATCGTCTTCCGCCGTGAGGAAGACGCGCAGAAGGACGTCGCCCTCTGGGCCCACGAGCTGTGGCACGTGAAGCAGTTCCAGGAGTGGGGCGTGCAGGGCTTCGCCAGTCGCTACAGCGAGGACTACGAGGCCGTGGAATCGCCGGCCTACGCGATGCAGCGCAAAGTGGCCAAGGACCTTCGCGACAACCAGCAGACGGCTGCCGCAACCCACTAGCGGCTGGCGGTTTCTTTCGCTTCCGGCGCTGGCGTGCCGCCACCGAGGGCCTTGCACAGGGCGATCAGGGTCAGGCGCAGCTGGGTATCGCTGTCCACCAGGTCGCGGCGCGATTGCAGGTAGGCGCGCTGGGCGTCCAGTTCCACCAGGAAGTCGGTCATCCCGCCGGCGTAGCGCGCCTTGGCCATGCCGTAGGCGATGTCGGCGCTGCGCTGCTTGTCCTGCAACTGGCGGTTGCGCTGGCGTTCGGCGCCGTAATGGCTGAGGGTGTCGTCGACTTCCTGCCAGGCCTTGAGCACGGTCTGCTGGTAGGCAACGGCGGCTTCCTGCTGTTCCAGCTTGCGCAGGTTGATGCTGGAGCGCCGCCGGCCATTGTCGAAGATCGGCACGGAAAGGCTCGGGCCAACGCTCCAGGTGCGGCTGCCCCAGTCGCTGAGGTGGCCGCCCTCGGTGGACTCGAAGCCGAAACGCGCGCCCAGGCGGATGGCCGGGTAGAGATCGGCCACGGCCACGCCGATATTGGCCGTGGCGGCATGCAGCTGGGCTTCGGCGGCGCGGATGTCCGGGCGGCGCCGGGCCAGTTCCGAGGGCAGGCCGAGGCTGAGGTCCGGCGTCTGCGGTTCGGCCTGTGCCACCGGGTTGAGTTCGTCGCGCAGGCTGCCGGGTTCGGCGCCGATCAGCACGCCGATCTGGTTGATCGCCGCGCTCTCGCTGGCCAGCAGTTGCGGCAGGCGCGAGCGCAGGTCGGCCAGCTGGCCGCGCTGGCGCTCCACGTCGAAGTCGTCCACCAGGCCGCCATCGGCGCGCACCTGGATCAGTTGCAGGGATTCCTCGGTGGCGGCCAGATCCTGGCGGGTCACCGCGATCTGCTGCTGCACACCGCGCAGCTCGAAGTAGGCGCGGGACAGCTCCGCCGCGACGCCCAGGCGCACTTCGTCGAGCATTGCCGCCTGCGCCGCCACGCCGGCGTCGGCGGACTCGATGGAGCGGCGGATGCGGCCCCACAGGTCCGGCTCCCAGGAGGCGTCGAAGCCCGCCTGATAGAGGGTGAAGGGCTCGGCGAGGACCTTGCTGATCTGCTCGCTGTTCGCGCCGGGGGCGATGCGCTGGATCATCAGCGCGTTGGCGCCGTTCTCGCTCATGCGCTGGCGATTGACCGCCGCCGAGGCGTTGATGTCGACGCCGCGCTGGGACGCCACCATCTGCCGCTGCATGCGGCTCTGGGCGAAACGCAGCACGGCGGTGTTGAGGTCGGGGCTGGCCTTGCCGGCGCGGCGCTGCAGGTTGTTCAGCACCGGATCGTTGAACAGCGTCCACCAGTCCTCGGCGAGTTGGGTGGTGCCGGCGCTGGGCGCAAGCGCCGCCTGGCCGGAATGGGCTGCCTGCCAGCTGGCCGGGCTCCGGGTCTTCGGCGCTTCATAGTCCGGGCCGACGGCGCAGCCGCCGAGCAGGATCAGGCAGCAGGCGAGGGGAGTGAGGGAATGCTTCATGGGGTTTCTCTCACGTCAGGCGGTGGCGGAACAGCCACGAGGCGAGCGGCAGGGTGACGGCGGCCACCACCAGCATGGGAACGAGGTTGAGCGACACGCTGGCGAGGCTGGCGCCTTCCAGGTAGATGCGCTGGATCAGATCGATGCCGAAGCGCAGCGGGTTGGCGTAGGTCACGATCTGCAGGAACTCCGGCATGTTGCGCACCGGTGTGGCGAGGCCGGAAAGCAGCGTCAGCGGCATGATCAGCACGAAGGTGTAGAGCATCGCCTGCTGCATGTTCAGCGAGATGGCGGAAATCGACATGCCCAGCCCGACGCAGGCGACGGTGAACACCGCCAGCCCGCCGTACAGGTCCAGCAGTGAGCCGGCCATGGGGATGCGGAACCAGAACAGCGCCATCAGCAGCACCAGGCTGGCCTGCGCAAGGCCGATCAGCGTCGGCGGTATGGCCTTGCCGAGCATGATTTCCAGCGGCGTATAGGGCGTCACCAGGAGCTGGTCGAAGGTGCCCTGTTCGCGCTCGCGGGCCACCGAGAGAGCGGTGAGCATCAGCGTTTGCATCATGCTCAGGGTGGCGATCAGCGCCGGGATCAGCGGCCAGCGGGTTTCCAGGTTGGGGTTGTACCAGGCGCGGCTGACCACGCTCAGCGGCGGCGTCGCCAAGCCCCGGTCGCGGTTGAAGTCGACGACTATGTTGGCCAGCCCCGCGGCGGCGGAGCCGGCGGTGTTGGAGTTGCGTCCGTCGAGGATGACCTGGATCGGCGCCGGATCGTTCTGGGCCAGGCGGGTCTGGAAGTCGGACGGGATGTGCACTACCAGTAGCGCCTTCTGCTCGTCGATCACCGTCTGGATTTCCTCCACCCGCGTGAGGGTCGCCACCCGGTGGAAGATGCCGCTGCCGTCCAGGCGCGAGGCAAGCTCGTGGGAGGCCTCGCCATTGCTGAGGTCGAGCAGGGCGTAGGGGGCGTCGTTGAGGTCGAAGGTCACCGCGTAGCCGAACAGCACGCTCTGCAGCAGCACCGGCACCACCAGCACGATGCGGTTGGCCGGGTCCTTGAGGATTACCAGCAGTTCCTTGCGCCAGAGGTTGAGGATGCGCCAGAAGAATTCCATCGTGTTCTAGTCCAGTCGCTTGCGCGTCACCAGCCTTGCCAGGCCCAGCAGGACCACGGCGTAGGCGGCGAGGATCGCGCAGTCCTTGAGGATCATCGGCCAGAAGTTGCCGGCCAGGAACAGGGATTTCACCAGTTCCATGAAGTAGGTTGCCGGCAGCAGGTCGCCCACCACCCGGATGGCGGTGGGCACGTTGCGCAGGTCGAAGATGAAGCCCGAGAGCATCATGGCCGGCAGGAAGCTGGCGAGCAGGGCGATCTGGCTGGCGAGGAACTGGTTCTTGGTCATCGCCGAGATCAGCAGCCCGATCCCCAGGGCCACCAGCATGTAGAGCATGGAGGCGACCAGCAGCACGACGAAGGAGCCGTACAGCGGCACGTCGAACAGGAAGCGCGCGGCGACCAGGCACAGCGCGAGACCAATCATGCCGATGCCGAAGCAGGGAATGATCTTCGCCAGGAGGATTTCCACCGGCCGCACCGGAGTGACGAACAGCGCTTCCAGGGTGCCGCGCTCCCATTCGCGGGCCATCACCAGGGCGGTGAGGAAGGCGCCCACCAGGGTCATGATCAGCACGATCAGCCCTGGCACCAGGTACCAGGTGCTGGTGTTGGCGGCGTTGAACCACATGCGCTGGACGATGGTGACGGCGCCGCCTTGATTCTGAGGCTGGCCTTGCACGCTGGCGCTGCGGTCGGCCTGCTTCTCGCCCCAGCCGGCGAGGGCGCTGCCGACGTAGGTGGCGACGCTGGCGGCGCGGGTGGCATCCGAGCCCTGCACCAGTATCTGGATCTGCGCATTGCCGTCACCGAGGCGGCGCGTGAAGTCCGAGGGCACCTGCACCAGGGCGTCCACCTCGCGGGCCTTCATCAGCGCCTCGCCCTCGGCGAGGGAGCGCACCGGGTGCGGCACCAGGTACTCGGTGCGGCTGATGCTGGCGGCGACGTCGCGGGCGATGGGCGAGGGGTCGTCGAGGACGATGGCGATGATGGCGCGCTTCACGTCCAGCGACAGGCCGTAGCCGAAGATCAGGATCAGCGCGATGGGCAGGCCGATGCCGATCAGCAGGTTGCTGCGGTCGCGCACCAGCTGCCGCACCTCCTTGCGGGTCAGCGACAGCAGGCGCCGCCAGAAGCCGCCGGCGCTCATGGGGCCCCCGCCTTGGCCTGCTCGCGGTTGCTTTCCACGATCTCGATAAAGGCCTGCTCCATGTTCAGCGTGCTGTCCTTGCCGCCCGCCTGTTCGCGCACTTCCCGTGGGGTGCCCATGGCTAGCAGCCGACCGGCGTCCTGGATGACGATGCGGTCGCAGTACTCGGCTTCTTCCATGAAGTGGGTGGTGATGATGATGGTGGTGCCCGACGCCGCCAGCGCCGTGATGCGCTGCCAGAAGCCGCGTCGGGCGAGGGGGTCGGCGCCGCTGGTGGGTTCGTCGAGGAAAAGGATTTCCGGTTCGTGGAGCAGGCCCACGGCCATGGCGAGGCGCTGCTTGAAGCCGCCGGGCAGCTGGCCGCTGGGGGCGTCCTCCTGGCCGGCGAGGTCGAACTGCCGGGACACCGCGTCCATCCGCTGGCTCAGGCGCTTGCCGATCAGGCCATAGGCGCCGCCGAAGAAGCGCAGGTTCTCCGCCACCGAGAGGTTGCCGTAGAGGGAGAACTTCTGCGACACGTAGCCGACCTTGCGCCGTGCCTGGGCCCGCGCGTGGCGCAGGTTGACCCCGGCCACCTGCAGGGTGCCGCTGGTGGCCGGCAGCAGCCCGCAGAGCATGCGGAAGGTGGTGGTCTTGCCGGCGCCGTTGGGGCCGAGCAGGCCGAAGATCTCCCCACGCCGCACGCTGAAGCTGGTGCTGGCCACGGCGGTGAAGTCGCCGAACCTGCGCACCAGGTCCTTCACTTCGATTACCGCCTCGTCGCCGTCTTCGTGGCGTTGCGTGCCGGTCTTGAGCGACTCCATGTCCACTGCCTCGGCGTCGCTGCGGGCGCGTAGCAGGAACATGAATCCGTCTTCCAGCCGCGCCTCCACCGGACGCACCGGCGCGCCGTCGAGCAGTCGCTCCAGCTTTGACGGGTCCGCGCCGGGCTGGCGGATGAAGCGCACCTCGCCCGACTGCGGCACGGCGTCGACGATGTTCTGGTGATCCTCCAGCAGCCGCGCCTGCAGGGTGCGAGCCGGCTGCTCCTGCGGCGGCGTGGCGATGAAGCAGAGGTTGTCGGCGTGCTGGCGGATCGATGCCGGGTCGCCCTTCGCCATCAGCTGGCCCTGATGCAGCAGGAAGACCTCGGCGCAGCGCTCGGCCTCGTCCATGTAGGAGGTGGAGACCAGCACGCTGAGCTGCTCCTGCTCGATCAGTTGCTGGATGATTTCCCAGAGTTCGCGGCGCGACAGCGGGTCGACGCCCACGGTGGGCTCGTCTAGCAGCAGCAGGTCCGGCGAGCGCACCAGGGTGCAGGCCAGGCCCAGCTTCTGCTTCATGCCGCCGGAGAGCTTGCCCGCCGGGCGCTCGGTGAAGCGCGCCAGGTCGGTCATTTCCAGCAGGCGCCGGTAGCGCTCCTCACGCTGCCCGTGGGGCACGCCGTGGAGGTCGGCGTACAGGTCGAGGTTCTCCTGCACGCTGAGGTCTTCGTAGAGGCCGAAGCGCTGCGGCATGTAGCTGATGCGGTCCTGCACCTGCTGCGGGTGGGCGTGGACGTCCAGGTTCAGCACCGTCAGGCTGCCGGCGTTGGCCTGCAGCAGCCCTGCGACCAGGCGCAGGAAGGTGGTCTTGCCGGCGCCGTCCGGGCCGACCAGCGCGGTGAGCTGGCCGCGCGGGATGTCCAGGCTTATGTCCTTGAGCGCTTGTACCGTCTTGCCCGACTCTTTGACGAGGAACTGCTTGGCCAGGCCTTCGGCGCGGATTACCGGGCCTTCGTTGTGGACTCCCTGAACAGGGTACATCAGCGCTGCTCGTCGGCGAAACGTACCGTGGCCGGCATGCCCAGGCGCAGGCGGTTGTCGGGGTCGGCGACCAGCACCCGGACTTCGTAGACCAGGCTCGTGCGCAGTTCTTCGGTCTGCACCGACTTGGGGGTGAACTCGGCGATCGAGGAGATGAAGCCGACGTGGCCGTCGATGGCCTGGTCCGGGTGGCTGTCGGTGAAGACCTGGGCCGTCATGCCCGGCTTGAGCCGCCCCAGGTTGATTTCGCTGACGTAGGCGCGAATCCATTTCGGGTCGGTCAGCGCCAGGGAGTACACCGGGCGCTGCGGCGAGGCCATGTCGCCGGGCTCCAGCAGGCGCGAGCGCACGGTGGCGTTCTGCGGTGCCTTGAGGTCGGCTTCGTCGAGGTTGTGCTGGAGCAGGGCGAGGTCGGCGCGGGCGGCGGCGAGCTGGGCCTCGGCCTGGGCGATGTCTTCCGCGCGCGGGCCGATCTGGGCCAGGCGCAGGGACTTCTGGCGGTCTTCCAGTTGCGCCTGGGCGACCTTCTGCTGGGAGGTGGCGCTGTCGATGTCCTGCTGGCTCACGGCGCGGCCGCCTGGGCTGTTGGCGCGGATGTTGTGCAGGCGGCGCAGCTGGGTGTTGGCGAGGTCGAGTTGGGCGCGGGCGGCCTGGTCCTGGGCGCGGGCGCGGTCGATGTCTTCGGGGCGCGTACCGTTCCGCAGGCGCAGCAGGTTCTGTTCCTGGGCAGCGATCTGTGCCCGGGCCTTGTCGATCTGCAGACGCAGGGTACGGGTATCCAGGCTGGCCAGCACATCGCCGGCCTTCACCAGGTCGCCTTCATCGACGTTCATCTTCGCGATGCGTTCGCTGCCGATGAAGGCCAGCGAAACCTGGCGGATATCAACGTTGCCGTAGAGCACTAGTCCTTCATCTCCGCTTTCGCGGGATTGCAGGTACCACCATGACCCGCCCCCCAGCAACAGCACCAGAACGACGACCAGCAACAGCTTCTTCGGCATGAAGACTTTCCCTGTTTCGTGACAGCCCGGTGAAGGATAGCCAGTTATTCGCCTCCAGAGCAGCAAAAAGACGGCTACGGCGCGTCGCAGACGGGTTTGGGCATCGTTTCGTCAGTTGCGCCGCCGTGGCCGGAGATTGCTGTTAGCGTGGAGAAGCAACCTCAACGGGAGCGCTGTCATGAGCGATGAAGTGAATAGTCTTCAGGCCGTCAAACAGTCCCCTTGCGTGCGACGCGCGCAGTTGATGCAGTGGTTCGGCATGGTGATGTTCGTCCTGGCCATCGGCCTGGCCGCACTGACGGACTTCCTGACCCAGCGCGAGGGCATGGTGACCATCGTCCTCTTCGGCGGGGTCGGCTTGCTGGCGATGGTGTCGGCGCGCCTCACCGCGATGGCCTGCCTGCGGAAGCAGCATCCGTAGGGCAAGGAGTATCGGTGTACAACCGCGAATGGTTGTACACCCTACGCACGGCTTTTCGTAGGAGCGAGCTTGCTCGCGAAGAAGAGGTACCGGCAGCTCCGGCGCTGGGTGGTTCGCGAGCAAGCTCGCTCCTACAACAGAGCTGGCGCTTTCAGCGCCGGGGCGCTTGCGGCTGGATCCGCTGCGGGTCGATCCCCTGGTCGCCGATATTGATGTCGTCGGACATCTGCGGCTTCGGCGGCGGCGCGACGTTGTGCTCGGCTGGCCGGCTGTGGCCGCTGCAGGACGATCCGCCCAGGGCGAGGGCCAGTACGCCCGTCAGCAGCAGCGCGATGAATCTCGGCATCTCCGCGTCCTCCCGTTGGCTGTCCCACCCTCCAGTGAACTCGCCTTGGCGCCCCTGCCTGCGCGCGCCTGACGAACGGCGCCACCTCCCTGTCACGAAATGAAAAGCCCCTGTCGTTCGATGTGAAGCGGCTGTCCGGCCCCCTCCCTAGAGTCCGATCCATGGGCATCCGCCCAATAAAAAAACAAGACAGACTGGAGAATCCGGCATGGCCAAAGCCGTTCGCTTCTATGAAACAGGGGGTCCCGAAGTCCTGCGTTACGAGGACGTGGAGGTCGGCGATCCCGGCCCGGGGCAGGTTCGCCTGCGCCACGTCGCCGTGGGGCTGAACTACGCGGACACCTACTTCCGTAATGGGACCTACGCGGTGCCCCTGCCCAGCGGCATGGGTGTGGAAGCCGCCGGGGTGGTGGTGGCGGTGGGCGAGGGCGTGAACAACGTCGTCCCCGGTGACCGCGTTACCTATACCGGCTTCATCAATACCCTGGGCGCCTACAGCACCGAGCGCCTGGTGCCCGCCGCACCGCTGATCCGCCTCCCCGAAAGCATCGCCTTCGAGACTGCCGCCGCGATGACCATGCGCGGCCTGACCTCGGCCTACCTGATGCGCCGCATCCACGACTTCAAGCCCGGTGACAGCATCCTGCTGCACGCTGCGGCCGGTGGTGTCGGCCTGATCGTTTCGCAGTGGGCGCGCCTGCTCGGCCTGCGGGTGATCGGCACCGTTTCCAGCGAAGCCAAGGCCCAGGTCGCCCTGGCCCACGGCTGCTCGGAGGTCATCGACTACAGCCGCGAAGACGTCGCCCCGCGGGTCCGCGAGCTGACCGATGGCCGCGGCGTGGACGTGGTCTTCGACAGCGTCGGCAAGGACACCTTCATGTCCTCCCTGGACTCGCTCAAGCGCCGTGGCCTGATGGTCTGCGTCGGCACCGCGTCCGGGCCGATCCCGCCGTTCGATCCGGTACTGCTGGCGATGAAGGGCTCGATCTTCCTCACCCGCCCGGCGCTCGCCGACTACATCGCCGACCCGGCGGAGAAGGCCGCGCTGCTGGATGAACTGTTCACCCACGTCGGCAATGGCGACATCCGCATCGAGATCAACCAGCACTACGCGCTGGAAGATGCCGTGCAGGCCCATCGCGACCTGGAATCGCGCAAGACCACCGGCTCGTCGATCTTCGTCATCTGAGGTGACTCGTCATGCACGTGGAGCAACTGACTTGCAGCATCGGCGCTGAAGTTTCCGGCGTGAACCTGGGCGATGCCGCCCGTGACGATGCACTGTTCGACGAAATGCGCAGCCTGCTGCTGAAACACAAGGTGCTGTTCCTGCGCGACCAGGACATCAGCCGTGCGGACCACGTGGCCTTCGCTCGCCGTTTCGGCGAGCTGGAGGACCACCCGGTGGCTGGCAGCGATCCTGAACATCCGGGCCTGGTGCGTATCTACAAGACCCCGGACCTGCCCAACGACCGCTACGAGAACGCCTGGCACACCGACGCCACCTGGCGCGAGGCGCCGCCCATGGGCTGCGTGCTGCGCTGCGTGGAGTGCCCGCCGGTGGGTGGCGACACCATGTGGGCAAACATGGTGCTGGCCTACGAGAACCTGCCGGCCGAGATCAAGAGCAAGATCGCTGAGCTGCGCGCTCGCCACAGTATCGAGGCGAGCTTCGGCGCGGCGATGCCGATCGAGAAGCGCCTGGCGCTCAAGGCGCTGTACCCGGACGCCGAGCACCCGGTGGTGCGTACCCATCCCGAGACGGGCGAGAAGGTGCTGTTCGTCAACGCCTTCACCACCCACTTCACCAACTACCACACCGCGCAGAACGTGCGCTTCGGCCAGGACGCCAACCCCGGCGCGCTGGACCTCCTGCGCTACCTGGTGAGCCAGGTGTACATCCCCGAGTACCAGGTGCGCTGGCGCTGGAAGAAGAACAGCGTGGCGATCTGGGACAACCGCAGTACCCAACATTACGCGGTGATGGATTACCCGCCGTGCGTGCGCCAGATGGAACGCGCCGGAATCATCGGCGACAAGCCGTTCTGATCCTCGGAAAAAGAGCTCTACAAGAACAATTTACGGAGACTGACATGCAATTTTTCGACGATTCCCTGCACCCGGAAAACCAGGACAAGGTAGTCATCACCGTGGCCCCCTATGGCCCGGAATGGATGCCCGAAGATTTCCCCGAAGACATCCCGGTGACCATGGACGAACAGGTCCAGAAGGCCGTGGATTGCTACGAAGCCGGTGCCACCGTACTGCACCTGCACGTGCGTGAACTGGACGGCAAGGGCTCCAAGCGCCTGTCCAAGTTCAACGAACTGATCGCCGGCGTGCGCGAAGCCGTGCCGGACATGATCATCCAGGTCGGCGGCTCGATCTCCTTCGCCCCGGAAAGCGACGGCGAAGCGGCCAAATGGCTGTCCGACGACACCCGCCACATGCTCGCCGAGCTGACGCCCAAGCCCGACCAGGTGACGGTGGCGATCAACACCACCCAGATGAACATCATGGAGCTGCTCTATCCGGAGTACCTGAAGGGCACCTCCCTGGAAAACCCGCTGTACCAGGCGGCCTACAGCGAAATGACCGTGCCGGCCGGCCCGGCCTGGGTCGAGGAGCACTTGAAGCGCCTGCAGGCGACCAATATCCAGCCGCACTTCCAGCTGACCGGCATGCACGCCCTGGAAACCCTCGAGCGCCTGGTGCGCAAGGGCGTCTACCGCGGCCCGCTGAACCTGACCTGGATCGGCATCGGCGGCGGCTTCGACGGCCCCAACCCGTTCAACTTCATGAATTTCGTGCACCGTGCGCCGGACGGCGCCACCGTCACCGCCGAGTCGCTGCTCAAGAACGTCCTGCCGTTCAACATGATGGCGATGGCCATGGGGCTGCACCCGCGTTGCGGCATCGAGGACACCATCATCGGCCAGCATGGCCAGCGCATGACTTCGGTCGAGCAGATCCAGCAGTGCGTCCGCGTCGCCCATGAGCTGGGTCGCGAGGTCGCCAGCGGCAAGGAAGCCCGCGCCATCTACAAGATCGGCGTGCAGTACGACAGCATCGAGGAAACCCTGCGCATGAACGGCATGGCGCCCAACCGCCAGCCGGGCCAGAAGTCCGTCCCGCTTCGCGCGTGACAGGCTCCGGTGCGGGTTCTGCCAGTAACCCGCACCGGTTTTACCCCAGAAGAAGAACAAGAACCTGATTACTCGCCTGGAGAGGTAGCGTCATGGCCATCCACTCCGTCGCCCTGGGCGACATTTCCGCCACCACGCCCAGCGTGCCGCGTCGTTATGCCTGGGTCGTGTTCGCCCTGACGTTCGGCCTGCTGATTTCCGACTACATGTCCCGCCAGGTGCTCAACGCCGTCTTTCCGCTGATCAAGGGCGAATGGGCCCTGAGCGACGCCAAGCTTGGCCTGCTCAGCGGCATCGTCGCCGTCATGGTCGGCCTGCTGACCTTCCCCTTATCGCTGCTCGCCGACCGCTGGGGCCGGGTGCGCAGCCTGTCGCTGATGGCCATGCTCTGGAGCCTGGCGACCCTGGGCTGCGCGCTGGCGCAGACCTTCCCGCAGATGTTCGCCGCACGCTTCTTCGTTGGCGTCGGCGAGGCGGCCTACGGCAGCGTCGGCATCGCCGTGGTGATCTCGGTATTCCCCGCGCACCTGCGCGCCACCCTGACCGGCGCCTTCATGGCCGGCGGCATGTTCGGCTCGGTGCTGGGCATGGGCCTGGGCGGCGTGCTCGCCGCTCACATGGGCTGGCGCTGGGCCTTTGCCGGCATGGCACTGTTCGGCCTGTTGCTGGCGTTGCTCTATCCGCTGGTGGTGAGCGAGAAGCGCATCGCCCCGGTGGCCGCCGCCGAGGCGCCGCGCCAGGCCGGTGGGCGCTCGCTGCGCAGCCTGTTCGGCAGTCGTTCGGTGGTTGCCGCCTACCTGGGCAGCGGCCTGCAACTGTTCGTCGCCGCCGCCGTGATGGTGTGGATTCCCAGCTACCTGAACCGCTACTACCACCTGGACACCGACAAGGCCGGACTTATCTCGGCGGTGATCGTGCTGGTGGGCGGCAGCGGCATGGTGCTCTGCGGCATCCTCTGCGACCGCCTGGGTCGTGCCAATCCGCCGCGCAAGATCGCCCTCGCCATCGGTTTCTGCCTGGCCAGCTGCCTGCTGCTCTCGGTGGCGTTCCACCTGCCGCCGGGCGCGACGCAACTGAGCCTGCTCGCCCTCGGCATGCTGGTGGCCGCCGGCACCTCAGGGCCGTCCGGCGCCATGGTGGCCAACCTCACCAGCCCGGCCGTGCACGGCACCGCCTTCGCCACCCTGACCCTGGCCAACAACCTGCTGGGCCTGGCGCCCGGCCCGCTGCTCACCGGCGTACTGGCCGATGCGGTGGGACTGGACCGCGCGTTCCAGATCGTCCCGCTGCTGAGCATCTTCGCCGCGCTGGTGTTCATCTACGCCCGGCGCCACTACCACAGCGATATCTGCCGCCTGCGCGGCGAGGAGGAGGGCGCATGATGCCGACGCTGAACCTGGACATGACCTTCGACTTCATCTGCCCCTGGTGCCTGATCGGCAAGCGCAACCTGGACAGCGCGCTGCGCCTGCTGGCCCGGCAGCGTCCGGAACTGGACGTGCGGGTGAACTGGCTGGGCTTGCAGTTGCTGCCCCAGGTGCCAATGGAGGGTGAGCCCTTTGCCGCGTTCTACCAGCGCCGCCTGGGCGGCAAGCGGGCGGTGCGCGCGCGCCAGATGGAAGTGCGCGACGCGGCCCGGCAGGCTGGCGTGGAGATCGACTTCGAGCGCATCCGCAGCATGCCCAACACCACCTACGCCCATCGCGTGTTCCAGCGCGCCGCCCAGCTGGGCAGCCAATCGCAGCTGGAGCGCCTGCTGGAGCTGCTGTTCCGTGCGCATTTCCAGCTTGGCGAGGACATCGGCCAGCGCGACACGCTGCGCCGCATGCTGCGCGCCTGCGACTACATCCCCGAACAGTTCGAAGAGGCCCTGGCGGACGGCGCTCGGGCCTTCATCGGCCGTCGCGTGGGCCTGGCGGACTCCAGCGTGCCGCTGTTCCTGCTCGACGGGCGTGCCTTCGCCCTCGGCGGGCAGAGCCCGGACCAACTGCTCGTGGCCTTGCTGCGCGCCTTCGATCGGCAGGAGGCGCTGTCGGCATGAGCTATGAGCTGCACATTCCGAGCGAACGCCTGCCCGCGCCGGGCGGACGCAGCCTGTTCCATCACGACAAGGGCATCGTCCTGCTGTTTGACGTCGAGGGCTGCCTGTATGCCATCGACGACCGCTGCCCCCACGCAGGGGCTTCGCTGTTCACCGGCCGCCTCGACGGCCGCTGGCTGCAATGCCCGGCGCATGGGTTGAAGTTCAATCTGGACACGGGTTGCCCGGCGGGCCTCAAGGGCTTCGGCGTGCGCCGCTATCCCATCGAGTGGCGCGCCGACGAGTGCTTCCTGCTGCTCGACGAGACGATCGCCGAGGGAGCTTCCGCATGAGCACCGCTGTTATCTCCGCGCTCGGCACCCGCAGCCGCACCCTGCTGCCGGGGCTGCTGGTCAGTGCCATGGTCGCCGCCGCGGCGACCTTCCTCTCCGAACACTATGGCGCGCCGGTGATGCTGTTTGCGCTGCTGCTGGGCCTGGCGCTGAACTTCCTCGCCACCGACAGCGTGTGCAAGGCCGGCATCGAGTTCACCGCCCGCGAGATCCTGCGCCTGGGCGTGGCGCTGCTGGGCATTCGCATCACCTTCGGGCAGATCGCCGAACTGGGCTGGCAGCCGGTGGTGATGGTCGTGGTGCTGGTGACGGTGACCATCCTGGTCTCCATCGCTGCCGCCCGCGCCATGGGGTTCAACTTCCTCTTCGGCCTGCTCACCGGTGGCGCCACGGCCATTTGCGGCGCCTCGGCGGCTCTGGCCCTGGCGGCGGCGCTGCCAGCCCACACGCAGAAGGAAAAGGCCACGCTGTTCACCGTTCTCGGTGTTTCGGCGCTCTCGACCCTGGCGATGATCCTCTACCCGATGATCGTCCACGCCCTTGGGCTGCCGCCGTTGCAGGCGGGTATCTTCCTCGGCGGCACCATCCACGACGTGGCCCAGGTGGTCGGCGCCGGTTACAGCATCTCGCCGGAAGTCGGCGACAGCGCCACGGTGGTCAAGCTGATGCGGGTGGCCATGCTGCTGCCGGTGATCCTCTGCGCGGCGATGATCACCCGCGCCCGGGGCGTCGAGCCGGGCGACAAGCGTCCGCCGCTGTTGCCCTGGTTCGCCGTGGGTTTCGTGCTGCTGGCGGCAATCAATAGCACCGGTGTCCTGGCGCCGGTGGTGCAGCAGGCGGGCAGCAAGCTGTCGCAGTGGTGCCTGGTGATTGCCATCGCGGCATTGGGCATGAAGACCCAGCTGCGCGCCCTGGCGACGGTGGGGATCAAGCCGATCCTGCTGATGGTGGGGGAGACGGTGTTCCTGGCGGTGCTGGTGCTGGGGATGTTGAAGATCGCGGGCTGATGAGTGCCCTTGAGTGCTGATCGCGGACGGAGTCCGCTCCTTCGAGATACATCTGCATTTGGGGCGGCCCTCACCCTAACCCTGGCTGCGCGCCTCGCTCAGAGGGAGAGGGGACCGTTCGGTGCAGGATGAAACCTTTGCGTCAGTCGGCTCGGACTGCCCCCTCTCCCTAAGGGAGAGGGCTGGGGTGAGGGGGATGCGTCGGCACGGACTCCCCAGAAGAAGACTGTTGCTCCTACGAAGAGCGCTCTGAGCTTTGTCCTGTAGGAGCGAGCTTGCTCGCGAACCGAGCGGCCCCTCGGAAGGAAATCACTCCGACTCCCGCCCCGTATGCTCCCGCCGCCAGGCCGCCGGCGACATGCCGTACTGAATGGTGAACCAGCGCGTAAAGGAACTGGGCATCCCGTACCCGAGCAGGTCGGCGATACGGCTGAGCGAGTAGCGCGGGTTTTCCATGTAGCGCAGCACCAGCTCGCGGCGCACTTCGTTGATCAGGTCGGAGAAGGTCACGCCGTTCTCCTCCAGGCGGCGTTGCAGGGTGCGAACGTTCAGCCCCAGCGACTGGGCGATCTGCTCGATGGTGGCGCGGCCCATGGGCAGCAGCAGGTAGATGGCCTTGCGCACCTCGTTCAAGGTGCTGCCGTCGGTGGCACCGGGCAGCGAATCGACGAAGCTGCGCGCGTGGCGGGCCATGGCCGGGTCGGCCATGGGGTTGGCGGCGTCGAGGTCGGCCGCCGGGATGACGATTCCGTTGAACTCGCTGCCGAACTCGATCTTGCAGCCGAACAGGCGCTTGTGCACCTGCAGATCGGCCGGCGCGTCGTGGGTGAGGTTCACGCTCATCGGCCGCCAGTGCGAGCCGAGGAGGGCGGCGCAGAGACGGTAGAGGGTGCCGATGGCCAGTTCGATGCCCTGGCGCATGGGCATCGGCGGCACGGTGATGATCTCTTCGCGCAGGATCGCCGTCTTGCCTTCCTGGTCCACGTACAGGGCCAGCGACTCGTTGATCAGGTGGCGGTACTGGACGATGGTGTCGATGGCTTCGCGCAGGGTCGCCTGGTGGGTGATCAGCAGGCTGATCACGCCGAAATCGGCGAGCTGGCGGGATTCGGCCATGCGCAGGCCGAAGGTCTCGCAGCCGCAGGCGCGGGCCGATTCTTCCAGCAGGCTCACCACCGGGGTGATGGGCACGCGCTGCTCGGGGTGCTCCAGCATGGACAGGCTCAGACCGACCTGGCTGAGCTGATGCTGGGGGTTGAGGCCGAGGTGGCGGGCCACCTCCAGGTAGTTGGTCAGGGCCGCAATACGAACCATTGGGGTCATGCCGATCGCCTTCTTGTTCTTGTGGCTGCGTCGCACCGGTGGGGTCTGTCACGAAATGACAGGTGCGTAACCCTCACCGGAGCACGTTTGGCTTGTTCGCTGACGACAGATTGTATCGGCGAGTTCAGTAAAGCGTGTACGAAGTTTTGCATATCGACCAGCGCTATTGACTGCTCTCGAACGGCCCTAGCTCGCGTGATGCGTGGGATCTGGCCTACGCACAGAGTGCCGGATGACATCCGCGCTGTCATCAATTGCGAAGTGCCTGACGTTCTATGCAAAGCAGCGTAGCCGGGCTGCCTCTACTGTCTTGTCCAACAAGTTCGAAAATAGCTGCAAGGTGACCCGGTGAAACACAACAACTCCACCACCGTCCTCATCGTTCCCGGCCTGCGTGATCACGTGGCCGAACACTGGCAAACCCATCTCGAGGCCCGCCTGCCGAATGCGCGCAGCGTGCCGCCACTGACCGAGGACAAGCTGGACCTCGATGCCCGCGTCGCTGCCATCCAGCATGAGCTGGCGCAGATCGACGGCCCGGTGATCCTGGTCGCCCACAGCGCCGGCACCCTGATGGTGGCGCACTGGGCGGCCCGCCACGACCGTCCGATCAAGGGCGCGCTGCTGGTGACCCCGCCGGACCTCGAAGGCCAGTGGCCGGAGCACTACCCGAGCCCGGCGAGCCTCGCCGAGCGCGGCTGGGCACCACTGCCGCAGCAGCCCTTGCCGTTCCCGACCCTGGTGGCGGCCAGCGACAACGATCCGCTCGCCACGCCAGAGGCCGTGCAGCGCCTGGCCGACACCTGGGGAGCAAGCCTGGTGGAGCTGGGCCATGTCGGCCACATGAACCCGGCCTCAGGCTTCGGTGACTGGCCGGAGGCGGAAAACCTGATCCAGATGCTGGATCGCTGATCCTGACAGGAAGTACACGTTCCGGCGCCTGGCGCCGGGGCGGGCTCGCGTGCGCCCTGAAGGCGGCGCGGGCGAGGGCCGCGGGACGGGCCCGGATAGCGTCCCGATAACAACAAGAAATGGAGCACACGCATGCACTACCAGAGCAACCCACCGCGGCGGCTGCGCCGTTGCCTGCTCGCCACGGCGATTCTCGGCGCTTTCGGCGGCACCACGGCCCAGGCGTTCGAACTGAACACCGGCAACCCGGACATTGCCGTCCGCTTCGACAACACCGTCAAGCTCAGCTATGGGCAGCGGGTCGAGGCGGCCAACAGCAAGATCGCCGGCACCGCCAACACCAACGACGGCGACCGCAATTTCTCTTCCGGCAGCCCGGTGACCCAGCGCTTCGACCTGCTCAGCGAGCTGGACTTCGTCTACCGCGACAGCATGGGCTTCCGCGTCAGCGCCGCCGGCTGGTATGACAACGCCTACGAAGACGTCGGCTCGAGCAACCCGTTCCCCGGCCAGAAGGGCAACGCCGGCCACCTGGTCAGCAAGAACGGCACCGTGATCGCTCCGCGCGGCGCCCAGCCGGTCACCGACGGCCTGAGCAACTTCGCCGACCGCTACTACAACGGCCCCTCCGGCGAGCTGCTCGACGCTTTCGTCTTCGGCAGCCGCCAGATCGGTGACGACATGCTGCTCAGCGGCAAGCTCGGCCGCCACACCGTGTACTGGGGCGAGACCCTGTTCAGCGCCGCCAACGGCATCAACTACGGCCAGTCGGCCCTGGACCTGGGCAAGCTGTACAACGTGCCGGGCACTGAGGCGAAAGAGCTGTTCATGCCGCGCAACCAGCTTTCCGCGTCGCTGACGGTGAACCCGGAACTGACCCTGGCCGCGCAGTACTTCCTCGAGTTCGAGAACTCGCGCTTCCCCGAAGGCGGCACCTACATGGGCCCCTACGACATGCTCAACGACGGCGGCAACGTGTTCTGGCTGCCGCTGCCTTCGCTCAATGCCTTCTACGGTGCGCCGCGCGGCCACGATCGCGAGCCGGACAACACCGGCGACTACGGCCTGATGGCCAAGTGGAGCCCGGAATGGCTCGACGGCACCCTCGGCTTCTACTACCGCAAGACCTCCGACACCCTGCCGGCGGTGCTGGTGGACGCGCCGAACCTGCAGAAGCCGGGTCTGGCTGGCCTGAAGGACATGAACTACTTCACCGCCTACGCCGACGACATCGACATCTATGGCATCAGCCTGTCGAAGGAAGTCGGCGGGGTGAGCGTCGGCATGGACCTGAACTACCGCGAGAACATGCCGCTGGCGAGCAACTTCACCACCGTCAACTCGACGCTTTACAACGCCGCGCAGAAAGGCCTGGTCAATGGCGCCAACCTGATCGGCTCGCTGCCCAGCGACGGCGACACCGGCCTCGCTCGCGGCCGCACCTTCCACGTAGTGCTCAACGGCCTGGTGACCTTCGGCGCCACGCCGCTGTGGGACGCCTCGTCGCTGGCGGTGGAGGGCACCCTGACGCACCTGATCCAGGTCACCGAAGGCGAGCAGACCTTCAAGGGCGACTCCAGCTACCACGGCGTGGACAAGGTCACCCCCAATGCCTACGCCATGTCCGCCAACTTCACCCCGACCTGGTACCAGGCCTTCCCCGGCGTCGACCTGTCCATGCCGCTGGCCTACAACGTCGGCCTGCACGGCAACTCGGCGGTGCAGCTGGGTGGCAACGAAGATGCCGGCAGCTACTCGGTCGGCGTGGCGGCGGACTTCCACCAGAAGTACCGCGTCGATCTGAAGTACGTCGACGCATTCGGTCCCTTCGATACCTGCGAAAGCGGACGCGACAACAACACCCCCGGGGCTAATGGGCAGTACCAGTGCATCCCCGGGCAGATCACCTCGCAGGGCGGCCTCGCGCCCCTGCTGAAGGACCGCGGCATGGTGACCGCGTCCCTCAAGGCGACCTTCTGATTTCACCCCAGGCTCCCTACCCGGAGCAGGAGAAAAACAGCATGAACTTCAAGCCCACCCTGATCGCCACCGCCCTCGGCCTGACCCTCTGCGGTCTGGCCCAGGCCGCCGTCTCGCCCCAGGATGCCGCCCAGCTGGGCACCACCCTGACCCTGGTCGGCGCCGAAAAGGCCGCCAGCAGCGACGGTTCGATTCCCGCCTACAGCGGCGGCCTGACCAGCGCCCCGGCCGGCTTCAAGGCCGGCGACAGCATGCGCCCGGACCCCTTCGCCGGCGAAAAGCCGCTGCTGGTGATCGACGGCAAGAACGTCGACCAGTACAAGAACGAGCTCTCCGCCACCACCGTCGAGCTGGCCAAGCGCTACCCGAGCTTCCGCGTCGACGTCTACCCGACCCACCGCACCGCCGTGCTGCCAGACGCGGTGCTGGAGAACAGCAAGAAGAACGCCGTCGCCACCCAGTCCCTGGAAGGCGGCACCGCCATCGACAACGCGCTGCCGGGCGTGCCGTTCCCGATTCCGAAGACCGGCGCCGAGGCCATGTGGAACTTCCTGCTGCGTTACCAGGGGGTGAACATCAAGGCCAAGTACGACTCCTGGAACGTCGACTCCTCGGGCAGCGCGAACCTCGCCACCACCGGCCAGGCCTTCATCAACTACCCGATCTACGAGAACCTCACCCAGCCGGTGAAGGGCTCCGAGGTCTACTACCAGATGAAGCTGTACTACAGCGGCCCGGCCCGCCGCGCTGGCGAGGCGATGATGCTCAAGGACGCCGCCAACCCGCTGCAGCAGCCGCGCCGCGCCTGGCAGTACCTGCCCGGCCAGCGCCGCGTGAAGCTGGCGCCGAACCTGGCCTACGACACCCCGAACCCAGGCATGGCCGGCGCCGGCACCTACGACGACGTGTTCGTCTTCAACGGCGCGCTGGACCGCTACGACTGGAAACTGGTGGGCAAGCAGGAAATGATCGTGCCCTACAACACCTACCGCCTGACCTACACCAGCGACATCAAGCCGGTGGTCACGCCCAATCACCTGTCGCCGGACTACGTGCGCTGGGAGAAGCACCGCGTGTGGGTGGTCGAGGGGACGCTGAAGTCCGGTGCGCGGCACATCTACGCCAAGCGCCGCTTCTACCTCGACGAGGACAGCTGGGTTGCCCTGGCCTCCGACCAGTACGACGCCCGTGGCCAGCTCTATCGCGGCTCCTTCGCCTTCCTCAGCCAGAGCTACGACAAGCACATCCCGGACGCCACGCCGTTCATGATCTACGACCTGACCGCCGGCTCCTACAACATCAACGGCGTCGTCGGCCCGTACGGCGGCATCACCTACATCGATCCGCTGGCCGCCACCCAGTGGTCGCCTGAAGCCCTCGCGGGCAGCGGCATTCGCTAAGCGGATGAGTCCGTTCGCGGCGACCTGCCAGGTCGCCGCGCCTTTCCCCTCGAGGTAGCCGTATGCAATTTCCCTTCAAGCTCGCCCTGGCTTCTGCCGGGCTGGGACTGGCGCTGCTCGCCGGTCATGCCGGCGCCGGTGAATTCGTCGACGTGCTGGACCTGCCTTCGCAGCCCACCGCACTGGCCATGAGCAGCCCGCTGGCGGCCATCGCCCGGGCCGACAAGCGCCTGGTGGTGGTCGGCCAGCGCGGCCACATTCTCTATTCCGACAACGACGGCAAGGACTGGCGGCAGGCCGAAGTCCCGGTTAGCTCCGACCTCACCGCCGTGCGCTTCCCCACGCCGCGCGACGGTTGGGCGGTGGGCCACGACGGCGTGGTGCTGCACAGCGCCGACGGTGGCGAAAACTGGACCCGCCAGCTCGATGGCCGGGCTATCGGCCAATTGATGCTCGATTACTACACGGCCAACCCCCAGGCGGATAACGAAACCCTGCTGGAGCAGTCGCGGCGCATGAAGGAGGAGGGGGCGGACAAGCCGTTCCTCGACCTCTGGTTCCGCAACGCCCAGGAGGGTTTCGTGATCGGCGCCTTCAACCTGATCCTGCACACCACCGATGGCGGGCGCAGTTGGGAGCCCTGGAACCATCGCATCGACAACCCGCAATCGCTGCACCTGACTGCCATGTCGGCGGTGGGCGGGGACCTGTTCATCGTCGGCGAGCAGGGCCTTCTGCTCAAGCTCGACCCGCAGGGCCAGCGCTTCGTCGCGCTGAATTCGCCGTACAAGGGCACTTTCTTCGGCGTGCTCGGCAAGCCCGGCCTGCTGTTCGCCTATGGCCTGCGTGGCAACGCGGTGCGCAGCGTCGACGGTGGCGCGAACTGGAGCGAGGTGGCCACCGGCCTGCCGGTCAGCCTCACGGCGGCCAGCGAAGGCGCCGACGGCGGCATCTACCTGTTCAGCCAGGCCGGCCAGGGGCTGCTCAGCCGCGACGATGGCGCCACCTTCAAACCGCTGACCCTGGCCCAGCGCACGCCGGTCAGCGGCGCCCTGGTCAGCGGCGACAGCCTGCTGCTGGTGGGCAACCGCGGTCTGCAGCGCAGCGCGCTGCCGCTCTCCCAATAAGAACAAGACGAAGAGACAGCCTCCTATGGTCGACCTCAAGCAAGGGCAGCTGCCCGTCATCAGCGATCTGCGGGACTTCGATGCGCACAGCGGCAGCCCGCTGGAGCGCCTGGTGTTCAACCACCGGCTCCTGTTCATCAGCCTGATCGCCCTGGTCACGCTGCTGCTCGGCTGGATGGCGGTGACCCGCCTGGAGATCAAGCCCAGCTTCGAGAAGATGATCCCGCAGAGCCACCCCTACATCCGCAACTACCTGGAGAACCGCGGGGCGCTGCGCGGCCTGGGCAACTCGGTGCGGGTGGTGGTGGAGAGCCGCGACGGCGACATCTTCGCCCCCGCCTACCTGGACACCCTCAAGCAGATCAACGACCAGCTGTTCCTCAGCCCCGGCGTCGACCGCGCCTGGATGAAGTCGCTGTGGTCGCCGGCGGTGCGCTGGACCGAGGTGACCGAGGAAGGCTTCCAGGGCGGCCCGGTGATGCCCGACGGCTATGCCGGCGACACCCCGAGCATCGCCCAGTTGCGCCAGAACATCGCCCGCGCCGGTATCGTCGGCAGCCTGGTGGCCAACGATTTCCGTTCGAGCATGCTGGTGGTGCCGCTGCTGGACCACGACTCGGCCACCGGCAAGGGCATCGATTACCAGCAGTTCTCCCACCAGCTCGACGCGCTGCGCCTGAAGTACGAGTACCAGGGCGACCAGCGTGCCTTCGACGCCGGCGAGCCGGGCAAGGGCAACGTACGCATCCACGTGATTGGCTTTGCCAAACTGGTCGGCGACCTGATCGACGGCCTGGTGCGGGTGATGATGTTCTTCGGCCTGGCGGTGGTTTCCGCCTTCGTCATCATCCTGCTCTACACCCGCTGCCTGCGCAGCAGCCTGCTGGTGATCGTCTGCTCGCTGCTGGCGGTGATCTGGCAGCTGGGCCTGATCGCCTGGCTGGGCTACGCGCTGGATCCGTACTCGATCCTGGTGCCGTTCCTGATCTTCGCCATCGGCGTGTCCCACGCCACGCAGAAGATGAACGGCATCATGCAGGACATCGGCCGCGGCACCCACCGCCTGGTGGCCGCGCGCAACACCTTCCGCCGCCTGTTCCTGGCCGGGGTCAGCGCGCTGCTCTGCGACGCCGTGGGCTTCGGCGTGCTGATGCTGATCGACATCCCGGTGATCAAGGCCCTGGCGATCACCGCGAGCATCGGCGTGGCGGTTCTGGTCTTCACCTCGCTGCTGCTGATGCCGGTGGCGCTGTCCTTCATCGGCGTCAGCCCGCGCGCCGCCGCCCGCGCCCTGCGCGAAGAGCAGCAGGAAGCCCGCGAGCAGGGCCTCGGCCGGCTGTGGAGCCTGCTCGACCGCTTCACCGAACGGCGCTGGGCGAGCATCGCCCTGGCGGTCGCCGCGCTGATCGGCGCCGGCAGCTTCATGGTCAGCCAGCACCTGAAGATCGGCGACCTCGACGCCGGCGCGCCGGAGCTGCGCGCCGACTCGCGCTACAACCGCGACAACGCCTACATCACCGGCCACTACGCGCTCTCCAGCGACCTGTTCGCGGTGATGGTGAAAACGCCGGCCGAGGGCTGCCTGAACTACAAGACCCTGATCCTCGCCGACCGCCTGGGCTGGGCGCTGCAACAGCATCCGGGGGTGCAGGCGAGCGTGTCGCTGGCCGACGCGGTGCGCCAGATCACCGCTGGCACCTACGAGGGCAACCCCAAGTTCGCCAGCCTGCAGCGCAACCAGGACGTGCTCAACTACTCGGCGCAGCAGGCCTCGGTGAATACCCCGGAACTGTTCAACACCGAATGCTCGATGATGCCGGTGATCGCCTTCCTCAAGGACCACAAGGCCAAGACCCTGGAAGAAGTGACGGCGATCGCCGAGGACTTCGCCAAGGCCAACAGCACGCCGGACCGCCAGTTCCTCCTCGCCGCCGGCAGCGCCGGCATCGAGGCCGCCACCAACAGCGTGGTGCACCAGGCCAACCGCACCATGCTGCTGTACATCTACGGGGCGGTCAGCCTGTTCTGCCTGATCACCTTCCGCAGCTGGCGCGCAACCCTGGTGGCCATGCTGCCGCTGGTGCTGACCTCCATGCTCTGCGAGGCGCTGATGGTGTTCCTCGGCATCGGCGTGAAGGTGGCGACGCTGCCGGTGATCGCCCTGGGCGTAGGCATCGGCGTGGACTACGCGCTCTACCTGCTCAGCGTGCAGTTGCAACTGCAGCGTGCCGGCTTCCCGCTGTCGATGGCCTACCAACAGGCGGTGATCTTCACCGGCAAGGTGGTGGCGCTGGTAGGCGTGACCCTGGCCGCCGGGGTGATCACCTGGGCCTGGTCGCCGATCAAGTTCCAGGCCGACATGGGCATCCTGCTGACCTTCATGTTCCTCTGGAACATGCTCGGGGCGCTGCTGCTGATTCCGGCGCTGTCGCACTTCCTGTTGAACGACAGGAAGCGCTGATCGGGGCGCAGCGGCCGTAGGGCGTACAGCCGTTCGCGGTTGTACGCTGTTTCTCCTAGGGATGGTTGCGATAGCGTTCGGCCAAGGACTGCACGCGGGAGACGTAGGTTTGCGTCTCCGCGTAGGGCGGTACCCCGTTGTACTTGTCCACGGTCATTTCGCCGGCGTTGTAGCCTGCCAACGCCAGCGTCTGATTACCGTTGAAGCGCTTGAGCAGCCAAGCCAGGTAGCGCACTCCGCCGCGAATGTTCTGCCGCGCATCGAACGGATCGTCCACATCAAAGCGCTCTGCGGTTTCGGGCATCAATTGCATCAGCCCCTGGGCGCCGGCTATGGAAATGGCGTTGGGACGAAACGCCGACTCGGCATGAATCACTGCGCGCACCAGCGCCCTGTCGACACCGTAATGGCCCGACGCGGCTTCGATCTCCCGTCGATAGGAGCGGGTATCCAGGCGCAGCGAGGCGACCTTGAAGTCCTTCGGCATCCTGCACAGGTAGCAGCCCTTGATGAAGTTCACCTCAATGACATCGACCCGTGCGGAGATGCCGACAGGGCGTCGACTCACATACTGACGAACTCCGTTGTGAACGAAGGTATACACCTGAATCCGCAATGTGCGTGGATTGTCGCCCCGCTCGATCATCGGCGTGGCCTTTGACCTGGCGCCGATAACCGCACCAGCCTTGCCATTCTGGCCAGCCTTGCTGTTCTGGAGAGTACAGCGGGCGCCGGGGATGGCATGGCTGGTGTGGCTGATGGTTCCGTCCCGTGCCTCGCACTTGAACTGGGCGCTGGCGTATAGCGGAGCGACCAGCAGTGCCAGCCCGATGCAGCCAGGTAGGCTCCTGCGAGCCCATCGCCATGCTCTGGAACTCATCACACCGCTCCGCGCCGTGGGCGCCGATCAGGCTGCGAAACCTGATCCGGACAAAGAAAAAAGGCCAACAGGGGCGGTCGTTGCAGGGGGGATCGTGGGCGGGCCGCCGTTTCGTTCCGCTAGTTATAACCGTTCCTGCCAACCTTTGAGCTTGTGCAGACGTACGGCCTGTTGGTGTTCCAGGACATGGGGCTGGCCGAGATACTCGACGGTAAACCCACCAGGCCGCCTTTGCCCAAAGGTGGATTCCTGTGACGGGTGCGACCCTTTTCGTAGGAGCGGACTCCGTCCGCGATCGGCATCCGCCGTGAAGATATCGCGGATAAATCCGCTCCTACGCCACTCCCACGCCGGGCTCGCGATCATCCGCCATGCCGAATCAACCGAGAATGAAATACACCTTGCGCACCGGCGTGAGGTTTTCCCAGGTGCCCTTGAAACCCGCCGCCACCACGAAGGAGTCCCCCGGTCCGAAGGTCTTCGCCACGCCCTCGGCATCGGTCAGGCGCACCGTGCCTTCGAGGATGTGGCACAGCTCGTCGTAGTCGCACTCGCAGCGTTCGAGGTGCACGCCGGCTTCCCAGATGCCGGCGATGGCGTTCCTTGCAGGCGCCGCGAAGTGCCGCCAGCTGCGGCTCCGGTAGGGCGCATCGACGATGGCGGGGTCGTTGATCTCGCGCTCCTGGGGCACCAGCTCCGGATTGGCGAAGTCGATGACATGGCGGGGCAGGGTGGTGGACATGAGGGTCTCCATCAGGAATCGAAACCGACGCCGAAGGCATCGAAGGTCTTGAGCAGCAGGTCGCGGCGGCCGTTGCGGTCTTCCTTGGCCAGCGAGCGCTGGGCGAGCTTCACGCCGATGTAGCGCAGCGGCTCCGGCGGGAAGGGGAAAGGCTTCTGCGAAGTCATGCGCAGCTGGGTGCGCTCGGTTCGGTCGCCGGCCAATTGGTCGAGCATGTTCAGCGCGGCGAAACGGCTGGCCGATACGCCCTGGCCGGTGAAGCCCAGCGCATAGGCGACGCGCCCGCCGAGCACGCAGCCGGTGAACAGGGTGGTACGCGCCGAGGTATCGATGATGCCGCCCCAGGCATGGCTGAACTGCACCGGGCCGAGCTGGGGGAAGGCCTCGCGGAACTGGTTGGCCAGGCGCTCGAAGCTTTCGGGACGCTGGGTCAGCGCTTCGTCGCGTCGGCTGCCAAAGTGGTAGATGGCATCGAAGCCGGCCCAGAGGATGCGGTTGTCGGCAGTCTTGCGCAGGTAGTGGAACTGGTTGCCGGCATCGGCGATGCCGTAGCGATCGACCCAGCCGATGGCGCGTAGCTGTTCGTCGCTCAGCGGTTGGGTGACCAGCGAGTAGTCGTAGACCGGGATCACGCTGGAGGCCAGGTGGCCGAGCAGCGGTGGGGCGATGTTGGTCGCCAGGGCGATCTGCCCGGCTTCAAGCTGACCGCGGTCGCAGCGCAGCAGCAAACGGTCGCCGCGCTGGTGCAGTTCGTGGACGGGGGTGTTCTCGAACAGTTCGATGCCCTGTTCCAGGCACACGCGACGCAGTTCGGCGGCCATCTTCGCCGGGTTGAGCAGGGCGTAGTTGGGCTCGAAGACGCCGGCCGTGTACACCGGCGAATCCAGCTTCTGCGCCAGTTCCGCGCCTTCGAGCCATTCGCAGTCGATGCCGAAGCGCTGGTAGTTGCGCTGCATGCCGCGCAGGCCGTCGATCTGCCAGGGCTGGGTGGCGACGTTGAGCTTGCCGCGGCGTTCGAACTCTACGCTCATGCCGAAGCGGGCGAGGTCCGCTTCCAGTTCGTCGAGGTTCTGCCGGCCGAGGCGGATCAGGGTCTGCGCTTCCTCCGGCCAGCGCTTCAGGGCATTGCCTACGCCATGGGAAATGCTCGGCGCGCAGAAGCCGCCATTGCGCCCGCTGGCCTCGCCGCCGCAGCGACGCGCCTCGACCACCGCGATGCTCGCGCCGGGCCGGCGCTGGCGGGCGTGCAGGGCGGTCCACAGACCGGTGAAGCCGCCGCCGACCACGACCAGGTCGAAGCTGCGATCGGCCTCCAGCGCAGGGGCAGCAGGAGCGGGATCGAGGGTGTCGAGCCAGAAGGGTCTGGGCGTGGCGCGTGCAAGGGGGGCGGATGTCATCGGAAAACTCCGGCAGAATGTCGGAAGAAAAAGCGGCCAGTGGGCCGCGTCCGAAATCTTGTAACGCTCACGGGGGCCAGGCATACGGTCCGCCGCTCTTTGCGGGCACGCCCGGAGCACTGGAGCCGGCACAGACCGGCAGGGGAAACCGAATGAGTGATGAGCAGGGCTGGAGCGCCACCCTCGAAGGTGCGACCTACCGGCCCGACCCGGCGAGCGCCGCCACCCACGCCGTGGTGATGCGCTTTCACCAGGCCTGGCGCCGCCACGACATCGATGCGCTGATGGCGCTGTTCGATCCGCAGGTCGAGTACAACGACTTCTTTCAGGGCCGGCGCATTGCCCCGGAGGAGTTGCGCGACTTCCTGCAGTCGAGCATGCCGGCGGCGGGGGATGAATCGCAGGTCTATACCGACCGCCTGCGGGTGGATGGCGATACCGCGTTCCTGCAGTACCAGGTGACCTTGCGCGGCACACAGGGGCTGGTGTCCTACCGTGCCACGGAGGCGTACACCGTGCGCGAGGGCCGGATCATCCGCGTCAACGAGCACACGGCCCTCGTCGGCCAGCCGCAGAAACCTGCCAGCGAGGCGCCGGAGCGGATGGCCGGCAGCCGCCTGGGGCTTTCCGCGCGGCAATTGAGCCTGCTCGGCGGCGATATCCAGCAGTATTTCCAGCAGGGCCAGCCGTTCCTCAATCCGGACCTGGACATGCCGCAGGTGGCGGCGGCCACCGGCTATACGCGCAACCAGATTTCCTACTTCCTCAACCAGGTGCTGGGCCTGAGCTTCTACCAGTACCTGAACCAGCTGCGCCTGCGCCACCTGCTGAGCCAGCTGGGCGACGCCACCAGCGTCACCCGCATCGACGAACTGGCGCGGGCGGCGGGGTTCCGCTCGCTGTCGACCTTCTACCGGTGCTTCCGCGAGGAAACGGGGCTGTCGCCCAAGGCGTATCTGGAACAGCGGAGCGCGGTCTTGTAGGAGCAGGCTCCAACCGCCGTCCTTGGGCCCTCCGCGCGTGCCCGCATGCACGGCGCCTGCGTTATCAACCCCGCACCCGTCCCCCTATGCTCGGCCGACAAGCATTCCAATACGCTCAGGAGACCTTCGCATGCGCGACCAGCTCTATATCGACGGCCAATGGCAGGCACCCGCCCAGGGCGGCCGCTTCGAGGTGTACGACCCCTCCAGCGAAGCCGTGCTGACCGAGGTCGCTAGCGCCGCCGGCGAGGATGTCGACCACGCCGTGCAGTCCGCGCGCCGGGCTTTCGATGAGGGCGAGTGGGGACGCAGCACCGGCAAGGAACGCGCCGGCTACCTGCGCGCCATCGCCGACAACCTGCGCGGCCGCCGCGAGGACCTGGCCCGTCTGGAAGTGCAGGACAATGGCAAGCCGCTGCCCGAGGCGCAGTGGGATATCGACGACGCCATCGGCTGCTTCGACTACTACGCCGAACTGGCCGAGGGCCTGAACGACGAGGGCGAAGTGGTGGTGCTGCCGGACGAGCGCTTCGCCTGTCGTGTGCTGCGTGAGCCGGTCGGTGTCGCTGGGCAGATCATCCCGTGGAACTACCCGCTGCTGATGGCTTCGTGGAAGGTTGCGCCGGCGTTGGCGGCGGGCTGTACTGCGGTGCTCAAACCTTCCGAACTGACCCCGCTGACCGCCCTGGAGCTGGCTGCCGCCGCTGACGCCGTGGGCTTGCCCAAGGGCGTGCTCAACGTGGTCACGGGCCTTGGCCGCGACGCCGGCTCGCCGCTCTCGGCGCATCCGGGCGTGGACAAGCTGGCCTTCACCGGCAGCGTGCCGACCGGGCGCTCGATCATGCAGGCGGCGGCCCAGGACATCAAGAACGTCAGCCTGGAGCTGGGCGGCAAGTCGGCCTTCATCGTCTTCGATGACGCCGATGTCGAGGCGGCGGTGGAGTGGATCCTGTTCGGCATCTTCTGGAATCAGGGCCAGGTGTGCAGCGCCACTTCGCGCCTGTTGGTGCAGGACGGCCTGCATGACCGGCTGATCGAGCGCCTGGTGGAGGAAGCCCGCCGTATCACGATCGGCAACGGCCTGGAGTCGGGCGTGTTGCTCGGCCCGCTGGTCAGCGCCGGACAACACGCCAAGGTGCTGCAGGCCATTGAGGCCGGCGTGCGCGATGGGGCGAAGCTGGCCACCGGCGGCAAGCGCCCGACGCATCGGGACAAGGGCTGGTTCGTCGAGCCCACGGTGTTCATCGACTCGCCGCTGGAAAGCGCCCTGTGGCGCGAGGAAATCTTCGGGCCGGTACTTGCCGTGCGCCGCTTCAAGGACGAGGCCGAGGCGCTGCGCCTGGCCAACGACAGCCAGTACGGCCTGGCGGCGGCGGTGATGTCCGCCGACCCGGCGCGTTGCCGGCGGGTGAGCCGTGGCCTGCGCGCCGGCATCGTCTGGGTCAACTGCTCGCAGCCGACCTTCACCCAGGCGCCCTGGGGCGGCTACAAGCAGAGCGGCCTCGGTCGCGAGCTGGGCGTGTGGGGCCTGGAGAACTACCTGGAGACCAAGCAGGTCACCGAGTACCTCAGTGAACAGCCGTGGGGTTGGTACATCAAGTAAGCCGAGGCTCGCCGGCGGCGGTTTCTGTTCGACGACGGTCCGCGGGCTCTTCGTAAGAGCGAGCTTGCTCGCGAACCGATCTGGCGCCGGCCCTGCCGGCGGATCGCGGATAAGATCCGCTCCTACGAAAGCAGTGCGGGCCTTTACCAGTTGGAACGCGCCTGCTCCATTCGCTTCCCCCTCACCCCAACCCTCTCCCCAAGGGAGAGGGAGCAGTGCGTGCCGGCTGACGCTTATGTTTCATCTTGCACTGAACGGTCCCCTCTCCCGCTTGCGGGAGAGGGTTAGGGTGAGGGGCTCTTGACCTCTTTGGAGCGGACTTCGTCCGCGATTGGCGCGCTGCCAGACGGGCGCGGGAGATCAGATCAACCCCTTGCCCTGCAGATGCTCCCGCAGGTACTCGATGAACACCCGCACCTTGCGCGTGTTGCGCCGGTGCGGCAGGTAGAGCACATGCACCCAGGGCCCGAAGGCGCTCTGGTCACGCCAGCAGTCCGGCAGCAGTTCCACCAGCTCGCCCCGCGCGATGTAGGGCAGCGCGCTCCATTGCGGGAGGAACTGCAGCCCCTGGCCGTCCAGCAGGCAGGAGAGCAGGAAGTCGTAGTTGTCGCTGGCGACCCGTGGTGTCGGCTGGCGGATGCGGATGCGCTCGCCATCGCGCTGGACCCACCAGAAGTTCCGGTTCAGCAGGGGGTGGCGGAAGATCAGCCAGTCGTGCTGCTCGTAGTTGTCCAGGGTCACGTCCATGCCCTTGCCGGCCAGGTAGGCCGGGCTTGCGCAGAGCATCAGGCGGTTTTCGATCAATGGCTGGGCGATCACATCGGGCAGGTCGATGGGGCCGTCGCGCAGGGCGAGGTCGTAGCCGCCTTCCACCAGGTCGGCGAATTCGTCGGCCAGGTCCACCTCCAGGCGCACCTGCGGATGTTCGCGCAGGAAGCGGCTGCACACGGCATTGAAGAAGGCCGGGGCGAAGGACGGCGGGGCGGCGATGCGCAGGCTGCCGCGCAGCTCGGTCTGCAATTGCTCGACTTCCTCGCTGGCGCGCTGCAACTGCATCAGCGCCTGGCGCGCTCCCTCCAGGTAGATGTGCCCGGCTTCGGTCAGCGCCATGCGTCGCGTGGTCCGCTCGAACAGGCGCTGGCCCAGTTCGGCTTCCAGCTGCGCCACGCCCTTGGTGATCGCTGAGGGCGTCTTGCCCAGCTGTTCCGCGGCGCGGCTGAAGCCGCCGTGGTCGGCAGTGGCGACGAACATGGTGAGCGCAGTCATCTTGTCCAAGGATTGCTTCCTGATAGGAATAGAAGTTGTGCGGGAAGTCAGTGTTAAAGCCGCCGGGGCTTTTGCTTAACCTTCGTCACAGATCAACAATAACTAAGGATCTGCGATGAAACTACTGATTCCGACGCTGCTGTCCGCGGCTTGCGCTTTTTCCTCGATGGAAAGTATGGCGGCAGCCGATCTCATCCTCCATGGCGGCAAGGTCTATACCGCCGAGCCGGGGCAATCGTTGCAGCAGGCGGTGGCAGTGGAGAACGGCCGCATCCTCGCCGTCGGTTCCGATGCGCAGATCCTCAAGCTCAAGCAAGCCGGCACCCAGGTCATCGACCTGCACGGCAAGGTGCTGATGCCCGGCTTCATCGATTCCCATACCCACCTCGTCAAGGGCGGCCTGCAGATGCTCCAGGCCAACCTGAACAACGAGGATCTGCCGCTCGCCGAGCTGGAGAGCAAGCTGCGCGGGTGGCGTGACGACGGCCGCGCGCGTCGTGGCAAATTCCTCTATATCGGCGGCATTCCGACCCAGTACTGGGACCGGATCGACGAACTGCAGAAGCGTTTCAACCAGGGCGAGTGGGCCAAGCAGCCGATCCTCCTGGCGGGCGGCGACTACCACACCGGTTGGGCCAACAAGGCGCTGCTGGACCTGGCCGGCGTCGACGTCGCCAAGGTCAAGTCGCTGCAGGGCGAGGAGCAGGCCACCATCGGCCACGCTGCCGACGGCACCCCCAACGGCTTCCTGGTGGATGCCGGCCTCTACCCGGTACAGGCGCTGCTGCCGCTGCCGACCAATGACGAACTGCTCGCTGCGCTGAAAGGCGCCCAGCGCTACTACCACGAGTTGGGCATCACCGCCTGGATGGAACCCCTGGCGAACGAAAACCCCGGCGGCGATATCCATAACGACTCCGTCGGCGTGCTACCGGCCTACAAGGCGCTGTCGGAACAAGGCGGGCTGACCGCTCACGTCGCCGCCTTGCTGATGGCCGACTCCAAGGCCACCCCGGCCGACCTCGACGAGCTGGACAAGGTCCGCCAGCAGTTCCAGGGCGTGAACAATCTGACCCTGCCGGGTATCAAGATCTTCGCCGACGGCGTGGCCGAGATGCCGGCGCAGAGCGCGGCGATGCTCGAGCCCTACAGCAACTCGAAGAAATCCGGTGAGCTGCTGATCGACCCGAAACACTTCGGCGAACTGGTCAGCGCCGCCGACGCCCGTGGCTGGCTGGTGCACATCCACGCCATCGGCGACCGCGCGGTGCGCGAATCGCTCAATGGCATCGAGCAGGCGCGCAAGGATCGCCAAAGTGGCATCCCGCACTCCATCACCCACCTGGAGGTGGTCAACCCGAAGGACTACCCGCGCTTCAAGCAACTCGACGTCATCGCTTCGATGCAACTGTTCTGGGCCGCCGCCGACGAAATGAGCGTCGACCTGCTCAAGCCCTACGTCAGCGCCGCGACCTTCAAGACCATGTACCCGGCGCATTCGCTGCTGAAGAACGGCGCGACCATCGCCGGCGCCAGCGACTGGCCGATCACCACTCCCGATCCGTGGAAGGCCATCTACCAGGCGCTGGAACGCGTTGGCCCGAAAGGCGTGCTCAACGCCGGCGAAGAGGTCGACCGCATGACCATGTTCCAGGCCTACACCCTCAACGCCGCGCGCACCATCCGTCTTGAAGACAGCATCGGTTCGCTCAAACCGGGCAAGCAGGCCGACCTGATCCTGCTCGACCGCGACGTGTTCAAGGTCAAGCCTGAAGCGCTGCGTGACACCCAGGTGCTCAAGACCTGGTTCGCCGGCCGCGAGATCTATAGTCGTTCGTAGTCTTCAAGAGCGGACGCCCTTTGATTCACCCGGAGCGCTCCGGCGCTCCAGCCTCGTTAAAAAGTAATTGCAGGAGCTTTGCCGTGATTCTTCACACCTTCACCACCGACATCCGCGACCCGCTGCAGCGTGGCCGGCAGATCGGCGAAACCTTCGCCGAGCAGATCCGCCAGACTGTGGCGCTGTACCTGGACTTCTTCCCGCGCGTAGGTGTGGAACTCGACAAGGTTCGCTCCATTGGCGAAGGCAGCCTCAGTGCGCTGGCCGACTGGTGCCCGGCGCTGGCGCAGGAAGTCGAAGGCCTCGCCCTGGGCGTTGGCCTGCCGCTGTGGCAGCTGGCCGCGCTGAACGCACGCACCGAAGTGCTGGCGGTGATGCCGCAGCAGCCGGTGGAGGGCGAGTGCTCGACCTCCATTCATGCCCCCGCCGGCGCCACCGCGCCGCGCAGCCTGCAGACCTGGGACTGGCACGACAGCCTGGTGCCCCAGGGCCTGCTGCTGCAGTTCCCCGGCGCCACCGGCCTGACCGCCAAGCTGTTCACCGAGTTCGGCATGCTTGGCAAGATCGGCGTGAACAGCGCGGGGCTGGGCGTGCACTTCAACATCCTGCACCACGCCAGCGACAACGGCAGCGCCGGCGTACCGGTCCACGCCATCGCCCGCCGCGTGCTGGAAGAAGCCACCAGCGTCACCGAGGCCATCGACATGGCGCGTTCGGCGCGGGTCAGCGCTTCCACCGTGCTCAGCGTGTTCACCCGTGAAGACGTGCGCGCCCGCGCCGCCAGCATCGAGATGAGCCCGGCGCACACCTCCGTGGTTGTTCCCCGCGAGGACGGCTGGCTGCTGCACACCAACCACTTCCTCGACGGCGAACTGAGCTGGGGCGAGCGCACCGCCGACGTGTCCACCACCTACGCGCGCCTGGACCACCTCAAGGCCGGCACCGCCGGGATGACCGGCGCGGCCCTGCGCGAGCGCGCCGCCGCCTTCTGTGGCGCCGAGGGCGACCAGGCCATCGTGTGCTTCCACCCGGACATGTCCGAGCCGGACACCGAGCGTTGGGAAACCCTGCTGAGCGTCGGCATCGACACCGAGGGCTGCGCCCTGGAGTACGTCGCCGGCACGCCGAAGAAGCTGGCGGACGAAGGTTTCCTGCGCTTCTAAGAACGTGTTTGCGGACGTTCGTCTGGAGTTCGGTGGTATCGGCCCTGAAGCGCCCTCACCCTAACCCTCTCCCGGAGGGAGAGGGGACTGATCGGTGCAGGTTGAAGCAACTGTATCAGCCGGCACGTGGGGCTCCCTCTCCCTCTGGGAGAGGGCTGGGGTGAGGGAGGTATCCGAGCGCCGATATCAACATCGAGGCAGATCAAAAAGGCTCCAACGCAACTTACAAGTTCCAAAACCTACGCCACCGTGGCGGCCGTTGGGCCGCTGCGCGGGTTTCGTGTTGCCACAAAAACAAGAGTGAACCGCCATGATCGATCACACACCCGCCACACCGGGGTCCCGTTCGGCTTTTCGCACCTTCTGCGTCTCCGGCATGGGCACCGCGCTGGAGTTCTACGACTTCATCATCTACGGCTACGCCGCCGCGCTGGTCTTCCCGCAACTGTTCTTCCCCGGCATGGATCGCCTCACCGCCGTACTGATCGCCTTCGCGGCCTTCGGCGCGGGCTTCTTCGCGCGCCCGCTGGGCGGCGTGGTATTCGGCCACCTGGGTGACCGCTACGGCCGGCAGAAGGCGCTGGTCGCCACGCTGCTGTTGATGGGTAGCAGCACCCTGCTGATCGGCTTCCTGCCGACCCATGCGGCGCTCGGCGCCGCCGCACCCGTCCTGCTGGTGCTGCTGCGCCTGGTGCAGGGCTTCGCCGCTGGCGGCGAGTGGGGCGGGGCGGCGTTGTTCGGTATCGAGGTCGCACCCAAGGGCCGTCGCGGCCTGTGGGGCAGCTTCACGAGCATGGGCATCGGCATCGGTGGCATCTTCGGCTCGGCCGTGTTCGCCATCGTCAGCTTCGCCTTCAACGATGACCTCACCGGTATCGGCTGGCGCATTCCGTTCTGGCTCGGCGGCGTACTGGTGCTGATCGGCCTTTACGCGCGCCTGCAGAATGCAGCGGAGCCGCAGCCCAAGGCCGCGCCCAAGGCCGAAGCGCGCATGCCCCTGATGGAAGCCTTCCGCCGTCGCCCCCGCGAGCTGCTGCTGTGCATCGGCATCGCCTTCGGCTACGTCACCATCGCCTACATCGGCAGCACCTTCTTCCTCGCCTACGCGACCGATATCGGTTACAGCAGCAGCGAAGCCCTGCTGTTCGACTTCTCCCTGTCGGTGGCCATCGTCGTCTCGGCGCCGTTCTTCGGGCACCTGTCGGACCGCTTCGGCCGTCGTGCCGTGATGATTTTCGGCGCGGCCATCATGGCGCTGGGGCTGTTCGCCTTCTTCCCGATGATCGGCGTGCACAACCTGGCGCTGGCCCTGCTGGCCTATATCGCAGTCGGCTTCTTCATGGGTGCGACCCAGGGGCCGATCCCGGCGTTCCTGGCCGAGCAGTTCCCGCGCGAGATGCGTTACTCGGGAATTTCCTTCAGCTACCAGATCGGCGCGGCACTGGGCGGCGGCACGGCGTCGAGCATCGCCACCGCCATCCTCATCGCCACCGGGCGCAATCCCTTCGGCGTGGCGCTGTATGGCGCGGCGGCCCTGACGCTGGTGGCGTTCTGCTCCTGGATGCTGCGTGAAACCTCGCGCCTGCCGATGGAAGTGATCGACCGTGACGACGCCTCGCTAGGTACCGCGCAGGCGCCGGCGGTCTGAATCAGCCAGCTCAACTGACCGCGCGTGTCCGGGTGCCCGGTACGATCCCGAGCACCAGGGCACAGCCGGCCAGGATGGTCAGCGCGCCCAGGCCCTGGACCAGCGACAGGCTTTCGCCCAGCACCAGCGCGCCGACCAGCACGGCCACCACCGTGACCACGAATTCCACGCTGATGGTGCGCGTCGCCCCGATACGCGCCACCAGCTGGAAATACACCACGTAGTTCACCGCGCTCAGCACGCAGCCGCACAGCAGCAGGTAGAGGAAATCCATCGGCTGCGGCGTGCCAGGCACCGGCACCCAGATCAGCAGCGGCAGGGTCAGCAGGCCGCCGACAAGGAAGGCCCCGCAGGTCACTTCCCAGGGGCCGGCCGTGCGCAGGCGCAGGCTCGCATAGTTGCTGCCGAAGGCCGCGCAGATGGCGCCGAACACGGAAGCCGCGCAGCCGAGGATGAAATCGTGGGTCACCGGCACCGCCGGGAAGCCCACCAGCAGCACCATGCCGAAGAAGCCCAGGAGCAGCCCGCCGAGGCCGCTCCAGGTGATCCGCTCCAGCCCCCAGACGCGCCCGATGAGCATGGAGAACAGCGGAATCCCGGCAACGAAGATCGCCGCCATGGCGGTACCGATGCGCGGGGTGGCGTAGGTCAGGCCGATCAGTTGGCCGGCCACCGTGGTGGCGCCCACTACGCACAGCGGTTTCCATAGCCCGTCGAAGTTCATCTTGCGCCCGGACAGCTTCGCCACCGCCAGCAGCGTGAAGCTGGCGATCAAGGCGCGGAAGCTCACCGCACCGACCCAGCCGAACCCGGCAATGGCCTTGAGCAGCACCAGAAAGGACAGCCCCCAGCCGATCGCGAGGAACAGGTAGGCGGCAAGGTCGCGCGGTTGCATGGATTTTCCAGGGCGAGAGGGTGGGCCGTCGAAGCGCGGCGGCGAATCGGGCTATCTTGCCGGTCGCCGACGATCCTTGGGAAGGCGACGCACCGACGTTTTTCTATCTGCCGGCGGCGCGTCCCCAGCGCTCGCGCGGTGGCTCATGGCAGAGCCTTGCGCTGGCGCGCCGCCCAGTTCTGCCATGCCTTTCAACGAACGGATCGCTGCAGTTACACCGTTTCCCGGGGCGCGATCTCCCTGCGCCGCCCCTGTATCCCGCTCACAAAGCCTTCATTTCAGCGATATCACGCACCACCTGATCCGCGGAGTGGTCGAACATCGCCTGCTCCTGTGCGTCCAGAGGCAACTCGATTACCCGCACAAGCCCTTGCTCCGCCAGTACACAGGGGACACCCATGGCGATGTCCGTTCGCCCGTACTCGCCCTCGAGAATCGCGACCGTCGGCAAAATGCTGTTGCGCCCATTGGCGATGGCATCCACCATCTGGGCAATGGCCACGCCCGGCGCATCGCAGGCGCTCCCCAGCTTCTTCAAACCCAGAATCTCGCCGCCGCCCTTGCGGGTGCGCTCCACGATCCGCTCGATCTGCTCGCTGGACAGGAAGTGGGACAGCGGCACCGAACCGACCGCGCAGTAGCGCATCAGCGGCACCATGCTATCGCCATGCCCGCCCAGCACCAGCGCTGTGATATCCCGGGCAGAAAACCCTGTCTCCTCGGCAATGAAACACTTCATGCGCGCGGTATCCAGCACCCCCGCCTGGCCGAACACCCTGTCGCGCCCCAGCCCACTGAGGGACCAGGCCCGATAGGTCAGCACGTCGACCGGGTTCGACACCACCAACACCGTCGCCGTCGGGGCATGGCGATTGACGTCCCGCATGATGCCGTCGAGAATTGGCAGATTGATGCTCAGTACATCCTGGCGCGACTGACCCGGCTTGCGGGGCACGCCCGCGGTAATCACCACCAGGTCGGAGTCCTGCAGCATTTCGGCATCGGACCCGCCATGAACCCGGGTATCGGAACCGGACTCGACAGCCGCCTGCCAGACGTCCAGCGCCTTGCCCTGTGCAAGCTCACCCTGCACATCGATCAACATCAATTCGCGACAGAGCTCTTCCCGGGCGATGATCTGAGCCGCCGCCTCGCCGACCATCCCCGCACCCACAATTGATAGCTTGTTCACCTCACACCTCCGCGTGGCGAGCGCCACCAGAGACACGCCCACCTGTACACAGAAGTATTACCCGCTAACGCTAAAAGGCCACCCGGAGGTGGCCGAAGCCGTGGCTGATGGGCTGTCCTTGGCCCTGGGCATCTTCCAACCCGAGCCAGGCGGCCACCGACTTCCTCGGCCAGCTGCGCCGGCACGTTGCGAGCAGCCTGGGCAGCGGCGGCGCCAGCCTGGAACAGGTGGCCGGCAGCATGAACCTCGGCGTGCGCACCCTGCAGCGGCGCCTTGCCGAACATGAGCTGGACTTCAGCCAGCTGGTCGAGGACGTGCGCCGCTCCCTGGCGGAAGGTTACCTGGCCGGAACCGGTTACAGCCTCACCGAGATCGCCCTGTTGCTGGGCTATTCCGAGTCCAGCTCGTTCAGCCGCGCCTTCCGCCGCTGGCACCAGCTCACTCCGCTGCAGTTCCGCCAACGCGCCCACGCCTGATCCCTGCCGACTGGCAACGGCGAATACTGTCCGGTCATCGGGCATTGCTGTCATTTACGCCTTTGCCAAAGACTAATCCCGATCCATGCGCCGCAGTCTCCTTACGTGCAATCGCTGGGAGAGACCCTTGAACACACTGCCCTCGTGAGGATCGCCAAAATGCAGCAATACCGTGCTGCGCACGCTGGTGGGCAGACAGGGCTGATTTGCATGCAGCGAGCGCATGCCCCAGAAGAAGTAGAGATTGCCGGGAGTCAGAGGCACGATTTTCGCCGATAGCCATTGCTGCACGTTCGGCCTTCGCCATATCTGCTTCAGCAGATTCTCTACCAGCAGTTTTTCAAGGATATTGACGACCGCGAAGCGCCTCGCATCGCGCATATTCGGAAACATCACCAAATGCCCCGGCGGTTCACTCGGGCCGTTGGGGATCAGAACCGGCAGCAGTACGGTGACGACGTAGGAGTCGTAGTGAAAGTTGTGCGCATGTCGCAGTCCGTGCGTGCCAGTCAGCACGCGCAGGACCGGAAAAATCCGGTCGCTGGGCGGCCTCGTGCGCATCTTCCGTTCATAAAGGCAGCGCATCAGCGCGCGCAGGCCCGCCTCCTCGAACAGCGGACGGAGGCAGGTGCCGGCGGTCCATTCCATGCCCTCAAAACTGAAATACTGGCCGTTGTGCTGCTCAATCTGATGGGTAATGAAGCTTCGCAGTTGCGCGAGAATCGCATCCGGCACGATATGGTGCAGGATACCTACCCCTGATTCGTCCATTGAATTGGCCAGGGCTTGCGCGCTGGCCGCGCTGAGCGTTGCGAATCCATCCGGCGGCGTACAGTCGTTCAACTCGGTCATTGAAGTCCCTCCGCCTGGATTCAAAATGAACTATGAACCCAAGCTCCGCGAGAAGAGGATCGTGGCGGAAAACTGTGTTGTCTTCCGTACGAACTCGCTCAGATCGAGGTGTCATCGTGGACCGTGCCCGCCAACGTCTTCGTTCGCGCCAACCCTGTGCTCGATATCGAGCACGGAGAACTTGCCAGCGCTGCCTGCTCGGCAGCCCGCACTACAGCGTCCTATGAACGGATTCCGTGGAACCGGGACGAACCGCAGTACGTAGGGCAACAAGTCCGTGGTACGCGAGACAACCGACAGCACTGTCTGACGTGACGGCCATACTGTGCGGAGTTCCTGCCAGCACGGCACCAGGGCCGCATACTCCGAGCACAATCGGCAGCGCATCACTTGCAGCGCAGGTAACAGACATCAACAGCAGATGGCGGCCTGTCATCGATCGCCTGATGACGAACGAGTATTTCGGGCCAGCCAGATTGAAAAGACCTGTGCAAAGAAGCAAGCCTTCGAAGAAGGCAGCAGAGCTGTCAGCACTGATAGCTGACAACCTCTTAAGCTGAACCTGTGGAAATTGCGATCCTAAGAAAGCTAGTTACCGCGATTCCAGATGTCAACATCGCTCGTCGGCAGGCGAACCTCCAGTTTCAGAGAACATCCAGCCGAAGATCACGCCTGCTTCCGTCGGATAACAGGCGCCGTGCTCACTGGGCCCGCCGAGAATCGCCTGCCGAAATCACGCCTTCCACCCAGGGTCATGCCACGCGCGGTAGTCGTTGCGGCTGAGATCTGTTTGCCGGGTTCCGAATGGCACCGGATGTCAACGACTCTGTCATGACGTGGCAAGCCGTGCTGCGCGCCGTCGAATAATTTCCATCCCAGCGGTGGGTGGGAACTTTCCCAGGGCGTCTGCAGTAGCACCGGGCTTCATTCGTGCCCACCGCCACTCGAACAACAAATACAAAGAGGTGTGGACTCATGGGCACGAACAAGGGTGGCGCCAAGGGCGTCGGTCGTCGTAGTTTTCTGCGTGAAGGCGGGGCATTCAGGCTTTCCCTCCTGAGCAGCGCCCTGGTCGCCCTGTTTGGTGCCAGCAGTCTGCAGGCGGCCACTCCGGCCAGCTCGCTCGGCGCAGAACTCACTCCGTTCGGCGCGGAAAAGGCAGGCAACTCCAGTGGCACCATCCCCGCCTGGGATGGCGGACTGACCAAGGCGCCGGCCGGCTGGAAGCCCGGCCACGGCGATCCCTACGGCGCCGACAAGCCGCTGTACAGCATCGATGCCAGCAACCTGGCCCAGCACGAGGCCGAGCTGCCGCCGGGCCAGGCAGCCCTGGTCAAGACCTATCCGGGCTATCGCCTGGATGTCTATCCGACCCATCGCAGCTGCACCTTCCCCAGCGAGATCGCCCGGCGCACCCGCGAGTTCGCCGGGCAAAGCCGGATCGCCAGCAATGGCTGGCAGCTGGAACAGGCAGCGGGCGCGTCCATTCCCTTCCCGGTGCCGCAGAGCGGTCTCGAGGTGATGTGGAACTACAAGCTGCGCTACATGGGCAAGGGCCGCCGCGCCCAGGTTTCGTTGTTGATCCGGGAGAAGGGCGGGGCGCTGTCGGAGTTCAAGCAGTGGATCTACGAGTACTACCCCTACAACGACCCGGCGGTGAAGACGCCGGCCGATACCGGTGGCTACGACTCCAAGCTGCTCTCCGACGTGCTCTCGCCGTCCTCCCGCGCGGGCGAGATGTACCTCGTGCACAGCTACCTCGACAAGCCGCAGGACTCCTGGATCTATTTCCCCCGGCCAGCGCCGCGTGCGCCGGGCTCCGTCCTTCGCCTATGACAACCCGATCGCCGGCACCGACGGCCTGTACTTCGTCGACCAGGTGGACATGTTCACCGGCGCGCTGGACCGATACGACTTCAAGCTGCTGGGCAAGAAGGAAATGGTGGTGCCGTACAACTCCTACAAGCTGGTGGACAAGTCCAACAAGTATGCCGACCTGATCGGCCAGGACTACCTCAAGCGCGACGCGCAGCGCTATGAACGGCATCGCGTCTGGGTGGTGGAAGCCACGGTCAAGGCGGACAAGCGCCACTCCTTCGCCAAGCGCGTGTTCTTCATCGACGAAGACAGCTGGGCGCTGCTGCACGTGGACATGTACGACGCCAAGGGCAACCTCTGGCGCGTGCAGGAAGGCAGCCTCTGGGCCGATCCGGAGCTCCAGGCCTGTACCGGGTTCGAGTACACCAGCTACGACCTGATCGCCCGGCGCTACATCGCCGACAACTTCACCCAGGAAGGCGAGGTGCTCGACGTGACCGCCGGCCTCGAAGGGCGGGTGGACGACAAGATGTTCAATTCCAACGAGTTGCGCCGTCGCGGCGAACGCTGATCGTTCGAGGACACAGCATGCATGACAACAACAAAGGCGCGGCCCCGACCGCGCCAGGGGCCTCGTGCGCCCGCAATAACCTGGCGGTGGCCGTGATGGCGGCGTCGGCCCTGCTCTGGGCGCAGCCGAGCCATGCGTTCCGTTTCGGCAGTGAAGAGGGCATCTCCGGCAGTTTCGACTCGACGCTTTCCTATGGTTTTGCCCAGCGCCTGCAGTCACCCGACTGCAACCTGCTGGGAGGCGACAACGGCGGCTGCAACAACGGCAGCAATACCGAACTGGGCCGCTACTACAACCTCTCCAAGGGCAACGGCTATGCCAATGCCGACATCAACTACAGCAACGCTGATGACTTCGACGAAACCCTTCGTCCCCGGGCCGGTGGGGCAAATGCCGCGTCCGAGTCCGCCGAGAGTCTTTCGTGACCCACTGCCGTTGATGCTGGAGCAGCACCATGCCGACCAAAGCGTTTCTCAAGGGTTTCAAGCACGAACTGGCCAACCGCTCATTTGCGCTGATGACCGTCAGGCGAATGGCGGGCCGCCTGGAAGGGGATGAGTGGTTTTCCTTCTGGAAGACCTACTGGGATCTGGAGGTCATCAATGCCCGGCGCTATGAAGCGGCAGCCCTGGTCTGGGGGCTGAATCCTGTTCCGGGGATTCCCACGAGGCTCAAGGCCTGGCTGGTTTCTTCCGTTCCACGCTTTCTCATGGTGGCGCTGGTGAGGTTCGTTTACCGGGAAACCCTCGCGTACGCGGACTGGCTACGCGAATTGCGCAAGACGGGTCCGTCGGAGGCGTCGGCCTTCCTGGATTTCATGGTTGAGCAGGAAGAGTTGCAGGTCGAGATGATGCGCATGGCCCTGGCCGGCCGGCATGGGGAGATCGCAGGTTACGCCGAAGACTTCTTCCTGAAGTACGGCCGCTCCATCCCGAAGGTCGGATTTGGCGCCAGCCCCGTGACCGCAGGGAATTGACGAGGGGGAGCCAGGAGTCGAGCTCCTGGCTCCCGCGCCGGTCAGCCGCGCACGAAGGCGAGCAGGTCGGCGTTGATGGTATCGGCCTGGGTAGTCGGCATCCCGTGCGGGAAGCCGGAGTAGGTCTTCAGCGTGCCGTTCTGCAGCAGCTTCGCCGAAAGCAGGCCGGAGTTTTCATAGGGAACGATCTGGTCGTCGTCGCCATGCATCACCAGCACCGGAATGCTGATGCTCTTCAGGTCCTCGGTGAAGTCCGTTTGCGAGAAGGCGACGATGCCGTCGTAATGCGCCTTGGCACACCCCATCATGCCTTGCCGCCACCAGTTCAAGATGATGCCTTCCGAAGGCTTCGCTCCGGGTCGGTTGTAGCCATAGAAGGGGCCGGCGGGGATGTCGTGATAGAACTGCGCGCGGTTGGCCGCGAGCTGGGCCTGGAGGTCGTCGAAGACGTCCTTGGGCAGGCCGCCGGGATTGTTCGCCGTCTTCACCATCAGCGGAGGGACCGCGGCGATGATGGCGGCCTTGGGCACCGGGTCCTCGCGATGCCGGGCGATGTAGTGGACGACCTCGCCGCCCCCCGTGGAGTGGCCGACATGAATGGCCCCCTGGGTGCCGAGATGCTGCACCACCGCGGCCACGTCATCGGCGTAGTGGTCCATGTCGTGGCCGTCCCATACCTGGCTCGACCGACCATGTCCGCGACGGTCGTGTGCGACCACGCGAAAGCCATTGGCCAGGAAAAACAGCATCTGGGCATCCCAATCGTCGGCACTGAGTGGCCAACCATGGTGGAAGTGGATCACCTGGGCATCGCGCGGGCCCCAGTCCTTGTAGAAGATCTCTACGCCGTCCTTTGTCGTGACGTATCCCATGTTTGCATCTCCTGTGTTGGGTGGAGTTCGGCATGCAGCAATCAGCATTGCTGGTCATTGCCGCTCGTTACGGGAGTTCTTCTCCGTTCTCACCGGACAGGTGGTGGTTCGAGCGAGGTGTCGGGCCGCGTTGGCAGTGACACCTGCGCTTCAAACCGCGCTGTCCAGGCTCCCCCGGGAACGGCGCGCTTTCCGGGGCGTGGCCGGTCAGCGCTTGTCGGGGCCTCTTCCATGAGCGGCGTTGGCGTTGTCGCTCGCGCTGCACGAGGCGCCTCAACGCTTGGCCGTTAGATCACTCTAGGATTAAAGTAAACTTTAAGGTCAATGATTTTTTGGGGTGCGGCATGAGGATTGGAGAGCTGGCGAAGCTCAGTGGGTTGGCGCCGTCGCGCATTCGCTTTTACGAGGCGAGCGGGCTGATCCACTCCGTCGAGCGAAAGGCGAACGGTTACCGTGACTACAGCGAGGACGCCGTCTGGATACTGGAGATCATCACCGGTGCCCAGAGCGCAGGGTTCTCCCTGGAGGAAATCCGTCATCTGCTGCCGCTGAACGCAAATGGCTGGCAGCACGGCGAGTTGCTGGCCGGCCTCAAGCGCAAGGTGGCGGAAATCGAGGTACTGCAGCAGCGCTTGAAGCAGAGCAAGGCGCAGTTGCTGGTCGCCATCGAGAGCATCGAGAGCAAGCCCGAGGGAATGCAGTGCGTGGACAATACGCAACGCGTGCTGAACCGGCTGCGTGAAGAAGGGTGCGTTACCGCCAAGGCCCGCAAACAACCCGAAACCGCCAGTGCCGCCCTGGTGGGAGCCGATGAGCAGTAAGAATCGCCCTTGAAAAAGTCAGGCCCATGCATGGGCCTGACGTCAACCGGAACGGCGTGCCCTGCGAGCGTCAGTCCTTCCCGATCAAGGCGGCAAGCGGCTTGGGGGCGTACAGTGCGCTCTGGAATTGCGGAACGTACTCGTACTTCATCATCTTCCCCAGTTTCAGCGGCTTGATGTACGCCGAGAGACTTCCGTCGCCGAGAATCAGTTTCGCCGAGTCACCATCGGTGCTGCTTGCATGGCTGAGTTGTCGCGAAACCGCGTACCCATAGGTCAACTCGCCATTCTTGTCGGTATTGGTGAAGCTGTTGGTCACCAGTTCGTCGTCCTTCGAGAGCCCGGACAGTTTTTCGCCCTTGAAGACGACATCCACTTTGCCGGTCAGGCTATCGATGATGTCGTAGGAGACTGTACGCTCGTCCTCCCTGACGTTGATGCCGGTAAGCCACTTGGGCAGGTTGTAGCCCACAACCCCACGAACCCTTGCCAGTTCGGTGTTCACCGGGAGCTTGAGTACATACCCCCAGTAATCCTTGGACATCGACTGGCCGATCAGCGTAATGGGACCAAGATTGGCGTTGCCGGGCTTGTTGGTGATCACCGAGAGTGCGACTTCGTTATAGCTGTCATTGTCGCAGTAGTGATAGGAGTAGGCGGTGAAGGCGACCAGGCCGCGCCCCGGCCACACCTGCAGTGGCTGCACTTTCTCCAGGACGCTGGCCGGCATCAGTTCCTTCAATTTCTCGATGTCGGCCGTAAAGACCGCCGTCACTTTGCTGTTCTTGTAGTAGAAGTTCGGCGAATAGGATTCGAAGCCGATATCCACCCTGGTCTTGGTCAACCCCTTGAACCAGCTCAGGTCGACATCCGGCGCCTCGGTGGCAATGACCGAGAGGGGTGGGTTTGAACGGTATCGGTCATACAAGCCGCCCTTGACCACGGGCACTTCATGACCGGCGATATTGATGAGCGTACTTTCGGCCTGACTGTTCGTTGCCGGAACTTCAGCCCAGGCGGAAATCGCCAGGGCATTCACGAAAAGTCCGGCTATTGCGGCAACACTTCCGAGTTTCATGGTTCAACTATCTCCAGAGTCATGCGTGGCGCTTGCGGCACGTTGTTGAGCAGCTTGCCGGCGGCACCCTAACCTTGAACTGAGCTTTAAGGTCAAGGGCCATCTGCTGACTCTCCGGGCGTTGGATTTCGGGCGGCAATTGAGGGGAGCGCATCACGCGAGAAACCCTCTTGACATTAAAGTTGGCTTAAAGGTTATGGTGCCGCAGTCGCCAATCCTGGAGCCTGCGATGACAGCGTTCACTCCGTTGACCTTGCCCAATGGGGCCGTTATTTCCAACCGCCTTGCCAAAGCCGCCATGGAAGAAAACATGGCCGACAAGGACCATGCACCCTCGGAGGCCTTGATCCGCCTCTATCGCACCTGGGCCGAGGGAGAGACCGGCCTGATGATTACCGGGAACGTCATGATCGATCACCGCGCCATGACCGGACCGGGTGGCGTGGTGCTGGAGTCCGAGCGATTCGGCGAGCGTTTCCGGGCCTGGGCGGACGCCGCACGCTCCCACGGTGGAGAGGTGTGGATGCAGATCAACCATCCCGGCCGCCAGATGCCCGCCGCCTTGAAGCAGGACACCATCGCACCGTCGGAGGTGCCCATGGACCTGGGGAACTTCTCCAAGCAGTTCATACCGCCGCGGGCGATGACTACAGCGGACATTGCGGAAGTCAAAGCCCGATTCGTCAAAACGGCTCTGCTCGCCGAACGCTTCGGTTTCACCGGCGTGCAGATTCACGCCGCGCACGGCTACCTGATCAGCCAGTTCCTCTCGCCGATCACCAACAAGCGCACCGATCAGTGGGGCGGCTCGATCGAAAACCGGGCTCGACTGTTGCTCGAGGTGGTCAAGGAAGTCCGCGCGGTCGTGGGGCCCAGGTTTGCCGTCGCAGTGAAGCTCAACTCCGCGGACTTCCAGCGCGGCGGGTTCAGCACGGACGATGCGAAGAAGGTCATCGAGCTGCTCAACCCCCTGGGTGTGGACCTGATCGAGCTGTCGGGCGGCAGCTATGAAGCACCCGCCATGCACGGACAGGCCCGCGATGGCCGCACGCTGGCCAGGGAAGCCTACTTCCTGGAGTTCGCCAAGGACCTCTCCGGCGTCGCGCAAATGCCGGTCATGGTGACGGGCGGCGTACGCCGGCTACCGGTGGCGGAGCAGGTCCTGGACAGCGGCATCGACATGGTGGGAATGGGCACGGCGCTGGCCATCAACCCCTACCTACCCAGGGAGTGGCGGGCGGGAATCGCGAGTGCTCCGGCGCTCCGGCCGATCACCTGGAAAAACAAGGTGCTGGCATCGATCGGCTACATGGCGATGGTGAAGCACCAACTGCGCCGCCTGAGCCTCGGGAGGGGCACCAACCCGGATGTCGCGCCGGCACTGGCCCTGCTGGAACAGCAGTTGGATACCCAGGTCCGTACCTGGCGGTATCGGCGTTGGGTCAGGCGTATCGCCGCCTGATCCTTTGCCTGGGGGCGATCACCTGATCGCCCCTTGTCTGCGCCCGTGAGCCATCGGGACTGCTGCCGAAAGTTCTCCCATCGATGGTTTTCCCTGGGGCGCCGGGCTGTCCCCTTTAGCCCCCCTGGCTGTCCGCCAATGCCCTCCGCCACGAAAGGCGCCTGACTTAACGTTGCTCCCTGCCCATCACAACAAGAATCCGTGCCGCCACCCGGCACGGTAGAAGAGGGGAGCAATATGCCCAAACCCGGAACACCGCTGCTGCCGGCTGCCTTGCTGGCCCTGGCCGGACTGCTCGGCGGCTGCGGAGAAGACGCCGCACCACCTACCCCCCGCAACACCGCCACCCTGGCGCCCGCCGATCCCGCCCTGGCGAAGATCTACGACAGCAGTTGCAAGCTGTGCCATGCCAACCCGGCGTCCGGGGCGCCGTTGGTTGGCGATGCCAGGGCCTGGAGCCCCCGGGTCGCCCAGGGCACAGACAGCCTGCTGGATCACAGCATCAACGGCTACAAGGGCATGCCGCCGATGGGGATGTGCATGCAGTGCTCGGAGGACGAATTCCTCGCGCTGATTTCCTTCATGTCCGGCCAACACATCCAATAAGCACAGGGTCCTCTCGATGGCTATTCATCTCACCCGCCGCCAGCTGCTGCAGCGCGCTGGCGTTGCCGGCGCGTTCGCGGCGTTTTCCAGCCTTCCGATGGCGGCCGAGCTGGCTCGCACGCCGCGCCTGATCCCCTGGCGCAACTGGTCCGGCGCGCAGAGCTGCCTGCCGGCGGCACGCCTGGCGCCGCAGAGCCTGGACGAACTGGTGCAGGTCATCCGCCAGGCCGAGGGCAAGGTGCGTCCGGTGGGCTCGGCGCATTCCTTCAGCCCCCTGGTGCCTACCGATGGCACGCTGGTCTCGCTCAGCTACTTCAACGGCCTGCTCGGCCATGACCCGAAGACGCTGCAGGCGGAATTCGCCGCCGGCACGCCGATGTCGCAGATGGGCGCGGCGCTCAAGGCTGTCGGCCAGGCGCTGCCGAACATGGCCGACATCGACTACCAGACCCTGGCCGGGGCGATCTCCACCTCGACCCACGGCACCGGCGTCGGCTTCGGCTCCTATTCCTCCCATGTCACCGGCCTGCAACTGGTGACCGCCAGCGGCGAGGTGCTGGACTGTGACGCGCAGCGCCACCCCGAGGTGTTCAACGCGGCGCGGGTGTCCCTCGGTGCCTTCGGCGTGGCCACCCGCGTGCGCCTGCAGAACCGCGAAGCCTATCGCCTGCGCGAGCGGCAGTGGATCGCGAAGACCGAAGAGCTGCTGGAGGACGTGGAGAAGAACACCTGCGAGAACCAGCACTGGGAAATGATGGTGATCACCCATTCCGACTACGCGCTGTCCGTCGCCCTGAACGAGACCAGCGACCCGGCGACGCCACCGCTGGACCCGGCCGAGGAGGGCGGCAACGGGTTCGTCAGCATCATCGAGGGCCTCGACAAGTACGGTAGCGACTTCCCGGCCGCGCGCCGGGCGCTGCTCAACAACCTGCGCCACATCGCCAGCTTCGACGACCGTGTCGGCGACTCCTACGAGATCTACGCCAACGTGCGCAACGTGCGCTTCAACGAGATGGAGTATTCCGTCCCGGCCGAGCACGGCCCGGCCTGCCTGCGCGAGATTCTCAAGCTGATCAACGACAAGGACCTGCGCACCTGGTTCCCCATCGAATACCGCTACGTGAAGGCCGACGACATTCCTTTGAGCATGTTCGAGGGCCGCGACAGCTGTTCCATCTCCGTACACCAGCACTACAGCATGGACCACCACAACTTCTTCGCGGCCATCGAACCGATCTTCTGGAAGTATGCGGGGCGGCCGCACTGGGGCAAGCTGCACACGCTGAACGCGCGGAGCCTGCAACCGCTCTACCCGCGCTGGAAGGAATTCACCGAGGTACGCCAGTCGCTGGACCCGCAGGGCAAGTTCCTCAATGCCCACCTGGCCTCGATCCTGGGCGTGGCCTGACAAGCAAGGAGAATGCATGAAGCGACGCCACTTCATCGTCGGCGCGGCCGGAGCGGGCGTCCTGCTCGCCGGTGCCGGCGCCTGGCTGCGCCCGAGCGACAAGGGCGCCCCGTACACCGACTACTTCGCCCGGCTGAACCGCGAGCTGCGCGAGCACGGGCCGATGCGCCCGGTGATGCTGATCGACCTGGACCGGCTGGATCACAACGTCGACGTGGTGATGCAGTCGGTGCGGCGCACCGGCAAGCAGCTGCGCCTGGTGGAGAAGTCCCTGCCATCGCCGCAACTGCTCGACTACATCGCCAAACGCGCCGGCACCCGCCGGCTGATGTCATTCCACCAGCCCTTCCTCAATCATGATGCCGAGCGTTTCCCCGATGCTGACCTGCTGCTGGGCAAGCCGTTGCCGGTGCGCTCGGCGCAGGCGTTCTACGAGAACCATCGCGGCCCCTTCGATCCTACGACCCAGCTGCAATGGCTGCTGGACACTCCCGAGCGCCTGCAGCAGTACCTGGCGCTGGCCCAGGGGCTGAATATCCGGATGCGGATCAACATCGAGCTGGATGTCGGATTGCACCGTGGCGGCGTGGCCGATCACGCGACCCTGGGGCGGATGCTCACGCTGATCGGTGCGAATCCGCAGCATCTGGAGTTCGCCGGCTTCATGGGCTACGACCCCTTCGTCGGCATGGGCGTGCCCGGTATCCTCGGCTCGCCGGAGGAGCTCTTCCGCAAGGTCATGAAGCTCTACGACGGCTTCGTCGATTACGCCCGCACGCAGCATGCCGCGCTCTGGAAACCGGGGCTGACGCTCAACACCGCCGGCAGCCCGAGCTACCGCATGCACGAGCACGAACGCACCAGCAGCGAGGTGTCGGTGGGCTCGGCGCTGGTCAAGCCGACCCACTACGACCTGCCGTCGCTGGTGGAGCATCAGCCGGCGGCTTTCATCGCCACGCCGGTGCTCAAGAGCACCGGGGCCGTGAGGATTCCGGCGCTGGACGACAAGTCGGCGTTGCTCTCCTGGTGGGACCCGAACCAGCGCGAGACGTTCTTCATCTACGGCGGCAACTGGATGGCCGAGCCCGAGTCGCCCGCCGGCCTGCAGTTCAACGGCCTGTACGGGCGCAGCTCGAACCAGGAGATGGTCAACGGCTCCGCTGCCGTGGGCCTCAAGGTGGACGACCAGGTGTTCCTGCGGCCAACCCAGTCTGAATCGATCCTGCTGCAGTTCGGCGACCTGCTGGCGGTGCGCGAAGGGCGCATCGTCGAGCACTGGCCGGTCTACAACTGAGCTTCGGTTGAGCGAAACAAAAAACCTCAGGTCGCGACCTGAGGTTTTTTTCTGCCCGCGAACCTGTCAGAGGGTGAAGGGCAGGTTCAGCTTGACCCACAGCATCTCGCCCTCGGGGCGGTTCTCAACGGCGTATTCCTTGGCCCAGCGCGCCTCGATGCTGGCGTACTGGAGAAAGGTCAGGTAGGCGGCGGGGCCGATGGCGAACACCTGGCCGCGCACGCCGTCGTCCACCTTCTCGCCCATGAAGGTCACGGTCTTGCCGTACTGTTCATCGTCGGTGGTCTGCTTGAGGTAGTAGCCATTCACGCCCAGGCGCAGGTTGTCGGTCACCCGGTAGCTGGCCGAGTAGTCGAAGTGGAACAGCTGCCCGGAGCGGTAATCGGTATCGGGGTTTTCCTGGTTGAAGCTGTAGGTGGCCTTGGCCGACAGCTCGGTACGCTCGCTGGGCAGCCAGGTCGCGGAAAGCAGCGGCTTGTAGGTGTAGAAATTGTTGCCGGTATTGGCCAGGCGCATGGGGTCGTAATCACCGGTGGGCAGGGTGATTTCCAGTGCGGCGCCGACGGTCAGGTTCTTGCCCAGGTCCCAGAGGATGATCGGCGCGACCGTGGTATCCCCCTGGCTGTTGCGCTCTCCCTGCATGCCGAACATCTCGACCTGCTGGCGCATGTAGGGCTGCGCGACATAGCCGCCCAGGCGACCGCCGAACACCCGCAGCGGGCTCAGGTAGTCCAGGCGGGGAATGATCGCGTCGGAGGTGATCTTCACCCCCGGCACCTTGCCGCCGAGGGAGCTGATGTCCAGGTTCTTCGCCTCGTAGTGGTTGTAGTAGAGGTTGAAGGCGAACATGTTGTCCGGAAGGTTGTCGACGTCCAGCGGCAGGACGAAGAAGCCGTCGGTGCCGGGGCCGATGTTGTCGACCCCGTTTTCGGTGGCCTGGACCGGCAGCGAGAGGGACGCGGCAATGGAAAGGGAGACCGCCAGCGGCAGCCTGGGGAGACGGATAGTGTTCATGCGTAAGCTCATTGTTCTTGTTGGCGGACGGTTCCGGGGCGTGCCCCGGACCGCGCCATAGAAATAAGCGCTGGTGGCTCGGCGAAGCAGGGCATTGCGGGACAATCAGGGGGGCTTTGCCGGACAGCCTGCAATATTCTGTTACGCCCGTGCCTGGCGGGCGTGGGAACGCGTTATGATCGCGACGCCGCGCGCCACCCCAGAACAAGAACCTCGGGCGCCCGGATTCGGGAATCGCCTTCATGCCCAGCACCCCCCTCGATGCCCAGCTCGACCTGGCCCTGGTTTCCCCCTTCCTGCTGCAGACCCTCGCCGAAGTCGCCAGCGACAAGGGCGTGAGCAGCGAGCGCCTTTGCCTCGGCCTCGGCTTCACCGTCGAGGAACTGCAGGACCCGGCCCAGCGCATCTCCTACCGCCAGGCCGTGAGCATGATCCAGCGCGCGCTGGCGGCGCTGCCGGAGCGCGGCCTTGGCCTGTGGGTGGGCAACCACAACGTGCTCGGCACCCTCGGTCTGCTCGGTCACGTGCTGTCGCTGTGCAAGACCCTGCGCGATGCCTTCGAGATCGGCCGGCGCTTCCAGCACACCACCGGCAGCATGGCGGTCTGCAATCTGCTGGAAGGCCCCAAGGAGAGCTTCGTCGAAGTCGAATGCCGTCTGCCCTACGCCGATGTCCAGGTGTTCGCGGTGGAGGAGTTCTTCGCCAGCCTGCTGGTCTACAACCGCACGCTGATCGGTACCGAGTTCCAGCCCCTGCGCTTCGAGTTCACCCATGCCGCGCCGAGCTACGAGGCCGAGTACGTGCGCCTGCTCGGGCCTAACCTGCGCTTCGGCTGCCTGCACAACCGCATGGTGATCGCCAGCCACTGGCTCGACCTGCAGCTGCCCAGCCACCAGCCGGTCGCCCTGCGCCAGGCGCTCAAACTGCTGGAGGCGGAGTGCGCCCAGGTGCAGGGGAAGATGGGACTGCTGGAGACGGTGGAGCGCGCCATCCTCCGTGACCTGCCCCACGGCAGCCACATCGACAAGGTCGCCGCCGACCTCAACATGAGCAGCCGCACCCTGCGCCGGCGCCTGGGCGAGCACGAGGTGACCTTCGATGCCCTGCAGGAGCAGGTACGCCGGGCGCGGGCCATGAGCCTGCTGGGCAACCCGGACATGCCCATCGAACGCATCGCCGAAGAGCTCGGCTACAGCGACGTGCGCGGCTTCCGCCGCGCCTTCAAGCGCTGGACCGGCCAGAGCCCGTCCGCCTGCCGTGGCGAGGTGGCGGGAACGGCGCACTGAGGCGGCCGGCATCCTCTTGAGATAAATGCTGCGCGTTGCGTCGCCACTGGCAGCCTTGCATCGCGAGGTCATCGCCTATGCTTTGAGCACGTGAAGGACGAGCCGGGAAGGATGCTATGGCTACGGTGCTGCTCGCCGACGCCACGCCCATTGTGCGTAGCGCGCTGCGAGATCTGCTGGAGGATATGGGGCACGAGGTCGTGCAGGAAGCCGCCGACGTGCCGACGGCGCTCACCTTGACGCGCGAGTGCAAGCCGCAACTGGTGATCCTTGAGATCGCGCTGCCGGGCTCCGACGGGCTCGACCTGTTGCGCCGCCTGCGGGCGCGCGATGCCTCGCAGAAGGTGCTGGTCTACAGCCGCCAGAACGCCGCGCACTTCGCCCCCCTGTGTTTCCAGTCGGGCGCCAGCGGCTTCGTCAGCAAGCAGGAGGACATGGCGATCCTGCGCAAGGCGATCGCCGACGTCCTGGCGGGACGCGGCCATTTTGCCCGCGAGCACATGCAGCCGGGCGGAGGCAGCGAACTGGATTGCCTGACGCGGCGCGAGTCCGCCGTGCTGCGGCTGATCGCCGAGGGCAAGACCAATCTGCGTATCGCCGAAGAGCTGCGCATCAGCTTCAAGACGGTCAGCACCTACAAGGCGCACCTGCTGGAAAAACTCCATGTCAGCTCGAACGTCGAGCTGGCCGAAGTGGCTCGGCGCAATGGTCTGGTGGCCGGCCACGAGCCTGCGGCGGGCGCCGTGCTGGCCACTGCGCTCCCGGCGGAGCTGGGCCTGCTGCGCCACCTGGTGGACGCGGCTCCCAACCCGATGTTCGTACGATCGACAGAGGGGCAACTGCTGTTCTGCAACCAGAAATTCCTCGACTACTACCGCATCAGTGCCGAGGAGGCCCTGGGCTCGGGATTTGCCGATGCCCACTGGTTCCCTCCCGCCGTGCGCAAGACGCTTCCCGACGGTTTTGTCCGCGTCGCCCGTGAAGGCGTGCCGATGGCGGTCACCACGCGCGTGGAAATATTCGGCGAGGCCAGGGTCATGCACTACTGGATGGTGCCGTACCGTGATGCCCAGGGGCGGGCAAGCGCAATCCTCGGCGGGTTGCAGGACGTCACCGAGAGTGAAGGGCAACTGGTGACGCTGCGCGATCAGTTGCTTGCCGTCGAGGCGCATGAGCGCCGTCAGGCAGAATTCTACGAGGCCTCGCTGCAGGAGCTGGCCGGGCGCGTCGCCGCGCTCGGGCTGCACCCGGCCACGCCTGGACTCTCCGCGCTGAACGTCCGCCTGGAACGGTTGCGACGCCTGTGCCAGTTGCCGGAGAAGTCGGTCGCCACGGCCACCCAGGCCTGCGACCTGCCAGCCCTCATCGAGCGCTGCCTGGCCGGCCAGCCGGAAACGCTGTTCGGCGTTCAACGCATCGATGCACGGCGCGTCTGGCTGGACACCGGCGCGTTCACCGAATGGATGGCGACCGCGCTCGGTCTGCTGCAACCCGATATCGACCATCTGGCGCTGATCCACCTCGACATGCGCGTCCGAGAACAGGGCCGGGTCCACGCAAGGTTTGAGCTGAGCGGTCAGCCCGCACCGGAAAGCATCATCGATCTCAACCACTGCAGGCGGATGGCGGAGTACCTGGAGGGAAGCTTCGCCCACGGGCGGCATGATGATCGCGTGGAAATCGAGCTCGAACTGATGCTGCCCCAGGCAGGTCCGGCATGAGTGATTGAGGAATAACTCTGATGGCGGTACCCGGAGGACTCTGAGTTCGCTCGCGCCGAGCGCTTAATAGCATGTGTGCAACTCGAAAACTTTCCGGAGTTGCCACCATGACCCGCTTCTCGAACGCCTCCGTTACCCGCCGCCCCTGCGTGCTTTCCTCGCTGGTGCTGGCCCTGTTGCTCGCCAGCGGTTCGGCCCTGGCCGAACCGGCCAGCGCACCGCAGCAAGCCGTCCCGTCGTCCCAGCCCGGCCATGCCCGGGAGGTGATCCAGCCCCTGGTGCTGCTGGCCCATCAGCAACTGCTGGAGGGCGACCTTGCCTCCGCCCAGGCCTTGCTGCGCCAAGCTGGCGCCCAAGGGCAGGGTGGCCCCCGCGCGCTGGCCGAACAGGCCTTCATCGAAGACGCCAGCGGCCGTCACATGCGCGCCCGGCAGTTCTACGACGCCCTCAAGGGCAGCGACCAGGCGGCAGTCATTGCCGTCCCCGCTGCGGTGAACCTGGCCGAGCTCGGCCGCTTCGAGTCATCGCTCAAGGCCTTCGATCAACTGCAACGGCAATCGGCCAATGCGCAGGTGAAGGCCTATGCGGGGCTCTGGAAACTCTGGCTGGCCGCCCGCACCGCCAGTGATGCCGGGGTGAAGCCCGAAACCACCAAGGCACGGGTGCAGAAGCTGGCCCGTGCCATCCAGCCGGCCACCGCGCAACAGCGCGCACTGCTAGCCCTGTATCAGGGCAAGACCGACGTCTCGGCAGTCTTCGCCGAAATCGACGCTCTGCAAGCCCCCGATGCGGTGAAGCGCGACCTGCGCACCGAAGCCGGGCTCTTTGCCGGCGCCTATCTCGATTACGTCCGCCAGGACCATGCCTCTGCGCTGCGCACTTACCAGCGAGCCCTCCAGCAGTCCCGCCTCACGGCGATGGAGCGCCCCCTGCTGATTCAGACCAGCCGCGCCCTGCAGCTGTCCTCGCGCTGATTCATTCCCCCGGATTTTCACTACCCACCCCAGGGTTGCCCCCTGGAAGGAGCCCCTCATGAACAGGATTTATCGTGTCGTCTGGTCCAAAGCCCAGCATTGCTGGCATGTGGCCTCGGAATTCGCTCGCAGCGCCGGCAAGGGAGGGCGCGCACTGGCCGTGCTCAGCCTCGGCGCACTGAGCGGCCTGTATGGCCTGGATTCCGAGGCTGCCGCCGGCTCCGCCACGGAGCGATCCATCGCCGGTAATCCCGGCCTGTACGTCAACGACAGCAACGACTCGGGCTGCGTGTTCGTGCATGACACCGGTGTCAGCGGCGACATGGGTTGGAAGTACGACGGTAACAACAGCAACTGCAAGCCCAACGACAAGGCGACCCAGACCGGTCGGGTGCTGTTCTACGGCACCGGCAGCCAGGCCGACGGCACCAACTCGCTGACCCTCGGCAACGAGCTGTACGTCAACGGTGGCCGCATCGGTCTGAACAACAAGATCGACGGCAGCAACTCCCTGGCAATCGGCAACGTGGGCACTGATGCGCTGGGCAATCCCACCGGTACTCGCGCTACGGGCGTAGATTCAGTCTCCATCGGCAACAACGCAGTGGCCAGCCAGCAGAACGCGTTGGCACTGGGCACCGGTGCTCAGGCGCAAGCCCAGGATGGCGTCGCCATCGGCTCCGGCTCGATTGCCCAGACCAAAGCCGGCGTGGCCGGCTATGTCCCTGTAGGTGCATCCCAGGCTCAGGTCGACGCCATCAATGCCACCGGCAGTACGCTGGGCGCCGTGGCCGTCGGTGATGCCGCCAGCGGCAAATTCCGCCAGATCACCGGCCTAGCCGCCGGTACCCAGGACAGCGATGCGGTCAACGTAGCGCAACTCAAGGGCCTGGTCGGCAGCGCCACCGCCGATGGGGTGATGTACGACGACGGAAGCCACAACACGGTGACCCTGGGCGGCAATACCTACGACAACAGCACACACACGGGTGGCACGACGATCACCAACCTGGCCAATGGTGTGAAGGACAGCGACGCGGTCAACGTTTCGCAACTCAATGAGCTGGCCAATACCCCGCTGACCTTTGTCGGCAACGCCGGCTCGGTGCAGAAGAAGCTGGGCGAAGCCATGGTCATCCAGGGGACTGCCAGCACAGCGGGCAGCTACTCGGGCAACAACCTGCGGACCGAGGTGGATGGCGCCGGCAACCTGCAACTGCTGATGGCCGATGACCCCGTGTTCAACTCGGTGACCACCGGCAATACGCGGATCGATGGCAACGGCCTGACCATCAATGGCGGTCCGAGCGTGACCTTCAACGGCATCGACGCCGGCTACCGGAAGATCATCAATGTCGCCCCGGGTGATATCAGTGCGAACTCGTCCGAAGCGGTCAATGGTTCGCAGCTGTATTCCACCAACCAGCAGGTGGAACAGAACACCACGGACATCAGCAACGTGACCAACACCATCAACAACTACAGCAATGGCACTGCCGGCCCGGTCCAGCGCACGGGCACGGACCAGTTGTCCCTGATCGCCGCTGGCGGCGATGCGTACAACCCGGGGAACGCGCAAGTGCTGACTAACGTGGCCCAGGGTGCCGTCAGCCCGAGCTCTGTCGATGCGGTCAACGGTTCCCAGCTCTATGGCCTGGCCAACTCTACTGCCAACGCCATGGGGGGCGGTTCGACGGTCAACCCGGACGGTTCGATTTCCGCCCCGACCTATTACGTCGATGGCACGACGGTCAACAACGTCGGGGACGCCATTACCCACATCGACGGCCGCGTCACCCAGAACACCACCAACATCACCAGCCTGCAGCAGGATGCGCTGCAATGGAACGATGCACTGGGTGCCTACGATGCCAGCCATGGCTCGGGCGATGCGCAGAAGATCACCCACGTAGCCGCAGGCGACATCAGCGCTGACTCGACCGATGCCGTCAACGGCTCGCAATTGAACGCGACCAACCAGCAGGTGGATGCCAATACCAACAAAATCACCAACCTGGATGGCCGGGTGACCAACGTGGAAGGCGACGTGACCAACCTGCAGGGCGACGTGACCAACCTCGACGGCCGTGTCACCAACATCTACGACACCGGCACCAAGTACTTCCACGCCAACTCCACCGGCACCGACTCGGTCGCCTCGGGCGTGGACTCGGTGGCCATTGGCATGGGCGCGCTGTCCAGCCATGACGGCAGCGTTGCCCTGGGCGCCGGCTCCGTCGCCAACGGCAGCACCCTCGGCCACGAAGCCTACCTGGTGGGTGGCACCGCCACCGGCGAGGTCAACATCGGCGACCGCCGCATCACCGGCGTCTCGGCGGGCGCGGACGATACCGATGCGGTCAACGTGTCGCAGTTGAAGGCGACCACTGCCGCCTCGGTGGCCGACGCGGTGATGTACGACAACAGCACCCACAACAGCATCACCCTGGGTGGGGGCACCTACGACAACAGCACCCACACCGGTGGCACCACCATCACCAATGTGGCCAACGGCGTGAACGACAGCGACGCGGTGAACATGTCTCAGCTCAACGAGACCAACACCAACGTCGCCAACGTAGACAACCGCGTGACCGACGTTAAAGGCGACGTGACCAACCTCGACGGTCGTGTCAGCAACATCTACGACACCGGCACCAAGTACTTCCACGCCAACTCCACCGGCACCGACTCGGTCGCCTCGGGTGTGGATTCGGTGGCCATTGGCATGGGCGCGCTGTCCAGCCATGACGGCAGCGTTGCCCTGGGCGCCGGCTCCGTCGCCAACGGCAGCACCCTCGGCCACGAAGCCTACCTGGTGGGTGGCACCGCCACCGGCGAGGTCAACATCGGCGACCGCCGCGTGACCGGCCTGTCGGCTGGCGCCGACGACACCGACGCGGTCAACGTCGCCCAGCTCAAGGCCATCACCAGCGGAGCTGTCGCTGATGCGGTGATGTACGACAACAGCTCCCACGACAGCATCACCCTGGGTGGCGCGACGTACAACAGCGTGACCAGGACTGGCGGTACCAAGATCACCAATGTCGCACGTGGCGAGAACGACAGCGACGCGGTGAACATGTCCCAGCTCAACGAGACCAACGCCCAGGTCAGCAACATCGACGGCCGCGTCACCACCGTCGAGGGCAGCATCACCAGCATCAACAATGGCGGTGGCATCAAGTACTTCCACGCCAACTCGACCAAGGCCGACTCGGTCGCCAGCGGTGCTGATTCCGTGGCCGTGGGTCCGAACGCCAAGGCCGGCGGCAAGGGCTCCGTCGCCATGGGCGAGAGCGCCAGTGCCACGGCCGATGGCAGTGTGGCCCTGGGGCAGGGGGCCAGCGACAACGGCCGCGGCGCGGAAAGCTACATCGGCAAGTACTCCAACGCGGCCAACGCCAGCGTCGGCACCGTTTCGGTGGGCAATGCCACCACCGGAGAAACCCGCACCCTCAGCAACGTCGCCGATGGCAAGCAAGCCACCGATGCGGTCAACCTGCGCCAGCTCGACGGCGCCGTGGCCGAGTCCAAGCAGTACACCGACGACTCCATCCAGAACGTCAACACCCAGGTCGCCAACGTCACCAGCAATGTCAGCAACCTCGACAACCGGGTGACCCACGTCGAGGGCGATATGAGCAAGGTGCAGAACGGCACTGACGGCATGTTCCAGGTGAACAACACCTCCAACCTGCCGAAGCCGAAACCGACGGGTCGGGATTCGGTTGCCGGTGGGGCAGGGGCGGAGGCGGCAGGGGCCAGCAGTGTCGCCATTGGCACCCAGTCCAAGGCTACGGGTGAAAACTCGGTTGCCATGGGTAATGGCGCCAGTGCCTCGGCGAGTAACTCGGCGGCCGTGGGCGCCGGCTCGGTGGCCGATCGCGCCGGCAGCGTCTCTGTCGGCAGCGCAGGCAACGAACGGCAGATCACCAACGTGGCCGCCGGCACCGCGCCGACCGATGCGGTGAACTTCGGCCAGTTGCAGCAGAGCATGGGGGACATCTCCAACCAGTTCTACGACTACACCGACTCCCGCTACAACGCGCTGCGCCATGACCTGAAGAAGCAGGACGACATCCTCAGCGCCGGCATCGCCGGGGCCATGGCCATGGCGACCTTGCCGCAACCCTACGTACCGGGCGCGAGCATGGCCGCCGTCGGCCTGGGCAACTACCGCGGACAGGGGGCGCTGGCCGTCGGCGTCTCGCGGATATCCGACAACGGCAAGTGGGTGACCAAGCTGCAGGCCACTTCCAGCACTCAAGGTGATGCCGGCGTTGCCGCCGGTGTCGGTTACCAGTGGTGAGTTTTTCCATCCGGGCCCGGCTGCGGCCGGGCCGTCCCCAGGAGGTCAAAATGAACGCTTTCAATTTCCCCGTCGTACGTACCCTCGCCATGGCCTGCGCCGGACTGCTTCTGGCGGCCTGCGGCAACCTCAGCACTGTCGACCAGCAGGGCCACAGCAGCGCACCGAAGTTCCCCGCCATCGGTGATTCCTACCGTCCGCAGGGCAGCTACGTGAACCTGGAAAACCTGTTCAAGGTTCAGCCGGGCATGGCCAAGGCGCAGCTCTACGAGCTGCTCGGCGCCCCGCACTTCAACGAAGGCCTGTTCGGCGTACGGGAGTGGGACTACATCCTGCGTTTCCGCCGTGCCAATCAGGCTGACCTGGTCTGCCAGTACAAGGTGCTGTTCGACAAGGACATGCAGGCGCAGAGCTTCCTGTTTCTGCCCGCCGACTGCCTCACCCAGCTCAAGCCAGCGCCTGTCGCCGAGCCCGCCGTCCTACCGGCGCAGCGCGTCACCCTGGCCGGCGACGCCACTTTCGCCTTCGGCAGCGCCAGCCTGAGCGACGCCGGCCGCGACAGCCTCGGACGCCTGGCCATGCAGTTCAAGGCGCAGCATCCGCAACGGATCAGCATTACCGGCCACACCGACCGTCTCGGATCGCCGGCCTACAACCTCGACCTGTCCCGCCAGCGCGCCGAGGCCGTGCGTGACTACCTGGCCGCCGCCGGCGTGCCGGCGGCGCTGATGCAGGTACGCGGTGTTGGTGCGGCCGAGCCGGTTGCTACGTGCCCGGAAGCACCGCGTGCACAGTTGATCCGTTGCCTGGCGGCGGACCGCCGGGTCGTCGTCGAATCCAGCGCCAGCCTGGCGCAAACCCATCAGGAATGAGGAACGAGCCATGACTACCCACAGCAAATGGCTGACCGCGATGCTCCTGCCGCTCTGCCTTCTGTCCGGCTGCAAGGGCAGCGACCAGACCGCCGCAACCACCGTCACACCCGCCAAGGCCCTCGGCACGCTGGAATACCCGGCGCTGCCGGTGATCCGTAACGCTCTGTTCAGCATGACGCCCCTGGTGGACGGCAAGCGCAATCCGGCGGTGATGCAGCATATCTGCGGCCTGGCCCGCGGCGAGACCAGCCAGGCGGAGGTCGATCGCTTCGTCGCGGCCAGCAGTGAAAACAGCGAGAACCTGAAGAAGAAGGGCGGCGTGACCGCATTGCTGGTCAGCGGCAACCGTACCGGGCAGCAGATCGCCTGTGCCGCCTACCTGGCGACCGCGCCGCTGATCCAGGTCGACGGCAACGAGTTCCTCGCTGATGGCAAGAGTACTGATGGCAAGCTGCGGATCGACCAGGCGCGGCTGGCCGAGGTCATGGCGGTGCGCATCGCCCTGGCCCGCACCGACGCGGAGTACTTCAGCCTGATCGCCGACAAGCTGCAGCAGACCCCGGGCCTGACCGACGCCCAGTACCAGGCGCGCACCCGCGAGCTGTTCTCCGAGCTTGCACCGGCGTTCCTCCAGCGCGTCAAGCAGCAGATGCCCTTGCCGGGTACGCGTTTCGATATCAAGCGCCTGGATAGCCAGCGGTTCGCCTTCGGCACTTCCAATGGCGGGGAGTACGAGTACAGCAACGATGGCATGACCCTGCGCCAGGACAACATCACCTGGTACGGAGAGGGCCAACTGATGGGCCAGCGGCGCATGCTGAAGATCGCCTACTACCCCGAAGCCGTCACCCAGCGCATGGACTAGTCGCCAGCCGCGAACATGCCGTGATCGGCCGCAAACTCACGGCGAGGAGCACCCGCTCCTCGCCGTGAGTCATTTCTTCCTACGGTTTTTGTCATTCGTGTCAGCGGGTTGGCGACGCAAGGGCACCGAGGGAAAAACGCTCGGCAGGAACCGGGCGCACAGCAGCGTGCGGCACGAGCTGGGCCTGGTCTGCAATGACGAGGACTAAGCCTGCGGCCTACTGCTCAGTCGGTACAGATATCCAGGATGGCCCGCGCCGCCGCCGCGGTGCCGCGCGAGGCCTGCATTTGTGCGCGCACGGTGGTCAGGCGTTGGTGCATGGCCTGGTCTGCAAAGAGTTCGGCCAGCGCCTTGGGCAAGGCGGCGATCGGGTCTTCGTAGCGCGGCAGGTAACACGCCACACCGACCTCCTCGGCACGCCGGGCGTTGTCGTGGCCGTCCCAGCAGTAGGGGATGATCACCGACGGTAACCCGTGGTAGAGCGCCTCGCAGAAGCTGTTGTTGCCGCCGTGGTGAATGAACAGCTGGCATTCGCGCAGCACCGCCGGCTGCGGGAACCAGCTGTCGAGGTAGACGTTGTCCGGCACCGTGTCGTAGTGCTCGCGGTAGGCGCCAACGTTGATCAGGAAGCGGTAGGGCAGTTGCGCCACGGCGTCGATCAGCTTCTGCATCATCGCCACGTCGGCGGCGCCGAGGCTGCCGAAGCTCACATAGATCAGCGGTGCGTCATCGTGCCGGGGGAACTGTGGCGGGATGTAGGGCGCCTCGCTGCGCACGCAGCCGTCGAGGTACAGGTAGCGTTCGGCGGGCAGCGGGTTGGCGCGCTTGTAGCGCACCGGCGTGGGCGACAGCAGCAGGTTCAGCCAGGGCGAGTCTTCGAGGAACTGGCCGGGGGGCAGGGCGGGGTGGCCGCACTCGGCGAGGAAGCGGGCGAAACGCTCGTGGGTGGGTTTCACCGCCTGCAGATAGTGCTCGCGGAAGGTTGCGCAGGCCTGCGGATCGCTGCTGCTGGCCCCTGACAGGTAGGGCGGCACGGCTGGGTCCGGCAGTTCGGTCTCGGCGCAGGAGACCATGCGCACCCAGGGGCAGCCGGCGGCGGCGATGGCGGGGAAGGCCACCACGTTGTCCAGCACGATGGCGTCGGGCTTGAGCCGGGCGAGCAGTTGTTGCAGCGGTCGCTCCGACTCGATGGCGGTATCGATGATGGCTTCCCAGGCCGGCGCCACGTAGCTGTCGATCTGCGCCAGTGGCGTCTGGTCGAAGTAGGGCACGTTGCGCTCGATGAAGCGCTCCCAGTAGTGCTGGTGGTCGGCGGCGGACAGCGGCGAGTCCAGTTGCAGCGGGTACTCGGCGAAACCGTACTCGGCGAAGATGCCCTGGAAGTGCGAATGGCAGATGAACACCGGGCGCGCGCCGAGTTCGCGCAGCGCCTGGGCGATGCCGATGCAGTTCAGCGCGGCGCCGAAGCTGGCTTCGGGGAAGAAGGCGATGGTTCTTGTTCTTTGCGTCATGGGCACGTCCATGGACAAACAGGCACTGCGTGAAACTGATACTGCATTTTTTCGCTAAAAAAAACACATGACGCAAAAAATAGTCAGCGACGAGCTCCGGTGAAGGACTGCGGAATCCCTCGATTGGCCGTCTGCGGACGCTGCGCCGCGGACAGCCGCAGGTGCAGGCGCATCAGGTCGGCGGCGACTTCCAGCTGGCCGCGTTCGATCTGCTCGATGATCCGCAGGTGCTCGCGCAGCGCTTCCTGCAGGCGGTGCACGCTGACCATCGGCAGCAGGTTTGGCAGGCGGCGCAGGCGCTGGTGCTGCAGCAGGGCGTCGCCGACGAAGCGGTTGCCGCAGCTCTGGGCGACCAGCTCGTGGAAGCTGATGTCCAGCTCGCGGAATTGCGCGACGTCGAAGCGCTCGATGGGCGCCGCCAGCAGCTCTTCCATGGCGCCACGCAGTAGCGCCAGGCGCGCCAGGTCCGGGTCGAAGCCGGGGGCGAGCAAGGCTTCGGGTTCAAGGATCAGGCGGTAGCGCAGGCTGTCTTCCAGCGCCGCGAGGTTGTTCAGCAACGGGCGGAACGACCAGCTCTGCCCGGCTCCGCGCTCCAGCACCTGGTCTTCGCTGAGCTGCGCCAGCACCTTCTGCGCGGCGGCGCGATTGATGTCGTAGCGGCGCATCAGTTCGCTGGCGCTGAGGCTGTTGCCCAGCCTGCCGGCCATGCGGTCACGCAGCACCGAGGCGGCCAGGGCCTGTTCCTCTGCCTGGGGCAGGGCGGGGCCGAGCACCTGGGCGGACGGGTCGGCGCAGAGTCGATAGCCCTTGCCTGGTTCGTGGGCCACCAGGCGCTGCTCCAGCAGCAGGTCGAGACCGGCGCGGATCAGCGTGCGCGACACCCCGAAGGTGCGCGCCAGTTGCTGCTCGGACAGCGCGGCACCGTCACCCAGGCCGCTGTCCTGGGCGTGCTCGATGATCCGCCGGGCCAGCTCCAGATGATTGGTGCGCGGTTTTTTTTCGGTGTCCTTGCTCAAGCCGTTCTCTCTCCGACAGGGGTTTCGGCGATGCGAGCCCCTTATGCCACAGGGAAGGGGGTGCAACAAGGATGCAAGAAATAGTTGACTTCGCCAGTCGTTCGGTTTTTATTTTGAAAAAAAGACATGTAGTACGCTTTTCGCTCCGCTGCCTTCGAAACAACAACAACCATCGCTAGGTGCGCAAGATGAAGCTGAAGACCATGCTCTACGCGGGGGCTACCCTCGCGCTCACGCTGTCGGCCACCACCGCCAGCGCCAAGGACCTCGTGATCTCCATCTGGGACGGCTACATGGCCCCGGATGCCCTCGAGAAGTTCCAGAAAGCCACCGGCCTCGAGGCCGACAAGTCGCTCCACGCCACCAACGAAGAGATCATGGGCAAGCTCATGGCCTCCGGCGGCGAAGGCTACGACGTGGTGTTCGTCTCCTCGCCCTTCGCCGAGATCCTGCACAAGCAGGGCCTGCTCGCCGACATCGATCCGGCCAAGGTGCCGAATCTCAAGAATCTCTACCCCGAAGCGCAGAAGCTCGAATACGACCCGGGCAACCACTTCTCCGTGCCCTACACCTGGGGCACCACCGGCATCTGCTACCGCTCCGACAAGGTCAGCCCGGCGCCGGCTTCGTGGAGCGACCTGCTCAAGCCGTCCGATGCGCTCAAGGGCAAGACCACCATGCTCGCCACTGACCGCTGGCTGCTCGGCGCGGGCTTCCTGGCCAACGGCTGGTCGGTGAACGACGGCAACCCGGACCAGATCAACGCGGTGCGCGACCAGCTGATCGCCACCAAGAAGCGCCTGCTGTCCTTCGACGACACCACCTTCTACTCCAAGCTGGCTTCGGGCGAGGCGCTGATGGCCCACGCCTGGGACGGCTGGTGCAACTACGGCACCCAGGCCAACGAGTCGATCAAGTTCGTGGTGCCCAAGGAGGGTTCCGACCTCTGGGTGGACACCATGGTCGTGCTCAAGAGCTCGAAGAACCCCGAGGCGGCCTACCGCTTCATCAACTACATGCTCGAACCGGCCAACCATGCGTGGGTCGCGGAGAACATCCTCTACAAGGTGCCCAACCAGGCGGCGATGGCGACACTGAAGCCTGACCTGCTGGCCAAGTACCCCAACCTCACCACCACGCCGGCCGAACTGGTCAAGCAACAGCAACTGCGTGACGTGGGCGGCTCTACGCAGAAGGCGTATACCCGCGCGGTGACGGAAATCATGGCTGCACAGTAGGGCCGGCTGCGCGTCGGCGATGCTGCGTTGAGAACAAGCGCGGGCTTGCTCATTTAGCGGCCTAAACTCCGCGCCCACGCTTGTTCTCGCCTTGCCTCGCTCTAGCTCGCTCGCCCCGCAAGTTCACTGCATTTAATCACCCTGAACCACCCCGCCCGGCGGGGTTGGGGGAACTACGCATGACCGCTTTGTCCGCCGACCGAAAACTGTCGGCCTGGCTGCTCGCGCCCGGTCTGGGCTGGCTGGCCCTGTTCCTGCTGCTGCCGTGCCTGCTGGTACTGCTCTACAGCTTCCTCGAACGCGGTGCCTATGGCGGCATCGACTACGTGTTCACCTGGGAGAACTACCGCCGCGCGGTGGACCCGCTGTACCTCGACATCCTCCTGCGCTCGGCGAAGATCGCCGGCCTGGCCATGCTGTTCGCGGTGCTCATCGGCTACCCGGCGGCCTATGCCATCACCCGCGCCACGCCGCGCCGGCAGGCGGTGTACCTGTTCCTGGTGATGCTGCCGTTCTGGAGCAACTACCTGATCCGCACCTACGCCTGGATCGTGCTGCTTAACCGCGAGGGCCTGCTCAACCGCCTGTTCAGCCTGCTGGGCTACAGCGGCGAGCCGATCAGCCTGCTGTACACCGACGCCACCGTGGTGCTCGGGCTGGTCTACAACTACATCCCCTTCGTCATCCTCGCCATCTACAGCTCGCTGTCGCGCATCGACAACGAACTCTGGGAAGCCTCGCGGGACCTCGGCGCCTCCGGCTGGACCACCTTCCGCCGGGTGATCCTGCCGCTGTCGGTGCCGGGTGTGGCGGCCGGTGCGGTGTTCGTCTTCGTGCTGTCGATCGGCAACTTCATCACCGCCGACCTGCTCGGCGGCAAGCAGGTGCAGATGGTCGGCAACCTGATCTACGCGCAGTTCCTCACCGCGCGGGACTGGCCGTTCGGCTCGGCGCTGAGCTTCTTCCTGATCGGCATCATGTTGCTTCTGCTGTTCATCCAGGCCCTGGTCTCGCGCCGGGCCCAGGGCGCTGAGGGCGAACGCCATGCGTAATTCTTCCGGTATCGCACTCGGTGCGCACCTGTGGCTGGTGTACGCCTTCCTTTATGTACCGATCCTGGTGCTGATACTGTTGTCGTTCAACGCCAGCGGCCTGCCCACCGCCTGGGGCGGCGCCTCGCTCAAGTGGTACGCCAAGCTGCTGGCCAATGCCTCGATCCAGCATGCCGCGCTGAACACCCTGATCGTCGCGCTGACCTCCACTTTCATCGCCTGCGTGCTCGGCACGCTGCTCGCCCTGGGCGTGGAGATGCGCGCCCGCAACAGCGGTGGCAGGAAGGGCGGCAATATCGCCGACACCCTGCTGATGGCGCCGATGATCATCCCCGACATCGTACTGGCCATCGCGCTGCTGAGCTTCTTCAACCTGCTGAAGATGAGCCTGGGGCTGCACTCCATCATCCTCAGCCACGTGGTGTTCAACATTGCCTTCGTCTGCGCGGTGGTGCGCACCCGGCTCAAGCACTTCGACTACTCGATCCTCGAAGCCAGCATCGACCTGGGCGCCGGCTGGTTCACCACCGCGCGCCGGGTGCTGCTGCCGGCGATCTTCCCCGGCGTGCTGGCGGGGGGGCTGCTGGCGTTCACCCTGTCGGTGGACGAATTCATCATTGCCTTCTTCAACGCCGGCTCCGGCAGCGCCTCCACCACGCTGCCGATGCAGATCTACTCGATGATCCGCTTCGGCGTGACTCCCGAGATCAATGCCCTCGCCACCCTGGTGATGCTGGTCAGCTTCACCGCGCTGTTCGCTTCCCAACGTCTGAACAAGGTGCCCAAAGCCCATGACTAAGTCTTCCGACCTGCTCGTGCTGGACCAGGTGAGCAAATCCTATGGCGAGGGCCTGACGGCGGTGGACCAGGTGTCCCTGGCGATCCGCGAGAACGAGTTCTTCGCGCTGCTGGGCCCGTCCGGCTGCGGCAAGACCACCCTGATGCGAATGATCGCCGGTTTCGAGACGCCCAGCTCCGGCGCCATCTACCTGGGCGGCCAGGACATCTCGCCGCTGCCGCCGAACAAGCGCCCGCTGAACCTGATGTTCCAGTCCTACGCGCTGTTCCCCAACATGACCGTGCGCGGCAACATCGCCTACGGCCTGGAGATGGAGAAGTTGCCCGCCAGCGAGATTCGCCAGCGCGTGGACGCGGTGCTGGAAACCGCGCAGCTCGGCCAGATGGCCAACCGCCGGCCGGACCAGCTTTCCGGCGGCCAGCGCCAGCGCGTTGCCCTGGCCCGCGCGCTGGTCAAGCGCCCGCGCGTGCTGCTGCTGGACGAACCGCTCGGCGCACTGGACAAGAAGCTGCGCGAGAAGATGCAACTGGAGCTCAAGCGCCTGCAGCACGAGAGCGGCATCACCTTCATCATGGTTACCCACGACCAGGAAGAAGCCCTGGTCATGTCCGACCGCATGGCCGTGCTGCGCGACGGCAAGGTCTGCCAGTGCGGCAGCCCCAGCGAGCTGTACGAGAACCCGGGCAACCGCTTCGTCGCCGACTTCATCGGCGTCAGCAACCTGATCGAGGGGCGCCGCGTCGGTACCAATCGCCTGCAGGCGGGGGATCAGGTGCTGAGCATCGAGACCACCGCCGAGTCCAGTCCCGAGAGTGTGACCCTCGCACTGCGCCCGGAACGCCTGCGCGTGCTCACCGACTCGACCCCCGCCACCGACAACCAGATCTTTGGGGAGGTGGCGGAAGTGGCCTACCACGGCCTGGACACCAACCTGCACGTGAACACGGCACTTTCCAGCAAGCCGCTGATCGTTCGTGTGCCGTCCTCCGACTACGACTTCTTGCGCCTCGCCGCCGGCATGCCGGTGCGCCTTGGCTGGGATGCGCGGCATGCCCGCGTGCTGACTCACTGACTGCCTAGAACAACAAGACCTACAGGAGAGCACCATGAGTAGTGAACGCAAGGTCATCGCATTCTTCCCCGAGGCCGCCTACGGCCCGGCCCTCAACTCCGTCGGTATCGCCCAGGCCTGCGAGGCACTGGGGCACAAGGCGGTGTTCCTCACCGACCCGGGCATGACCGGGGTCTACTCGGCCTACGGCTTCGAGGAGCACTACGTGAACATGTCCGAGCCGATGCCGGCCGAGGAGATGGCGCGCTACTGGACCGACTTCATCAACGGCCACATCCCCAACTTCCGCAAGGCGCCCATCGACCAGCTCGATAACTACGTGAAGGAGTGCTGGGAGGCCATCGTCTCCACCTCCAAGTGGGCGCAGAAGGAGCTGCCGGCGATCCTCGACAAGATCAAGCCGGACCTGATCTGTGTCGACAACGTGATCCTCTTCCCGGCCATCAAGCACTACGGCAAGCCCTGGGTGCGGATCATCTCCTGCTCGGAGAACGAGGTGCATGACCCGGATATCCCGCCGTACCTGTCGGGCATGAGCGTGGACGACAAGGCGGGCCACGCGCGCTTCCAGAAGCGCTTCGAGGAAGTGATCGCGCCCATTCATGCCGACTTCAACGACTTCCTCGCCCAGTGCGGCGAGCGGCCGTATCCGCTGGGCACTTTCTTCGAGGAGTCGCCCTACATGAACCTGCTGCTCTATCCGGACCCGGTGAAGTTCGAGCGCCGTCATCCGCTGCCAGCGCGGCAGTTCCACTATCTGCAGGGCTGCGTGCGCACCGACAAGCCCTACGAGATTCCGCAGTTCAAGGCGCACAACGACAAGCCGCTGCTCTACGTGAGCTTCGGCAGCCTCGGTTCCGGTGACGTCGACCTGCTCAAGCGCCTGGTCACCGCCATCGGCAAGCTGCCGTACCGCGCGCTGTTCAACGTCGGCGAGCACGTGGAGAAGTACACCGACCTGCCGGACAACGTGATCGTTTCCAACTGGTACCCGCAGCCTTCGGTGATCGCCCAGGTCGACGCGGTGATCCACCACGGCGGCAACAACAGCTTCACCGAGTGCCTGTTCTTCGGGAAGCCGGCCATCGTCATGCCCTACGTCTGGGACGGTCACGACAACGCCATGCGCGCCCAGGAAAGTGGCCACGGCCTGCGCATGGACCGCTACGACTGGAGCGAGGAGGACCTGGCGCGAAACCTCGCCCAGTTGCTCACCGACTCGCGCATGGGCGAGCGCCTGCAGCGCACCAGCGACTACATGCGTTCGCGCAAGGGCCCGGAAGACGCCGCGCGCATCCTGGACAAGGTGATGAGCAATGCCTGAATTCAAAGCCGATTCGTCCGCGCCGCACATCCTCGGCGCCCGCGACTACGACGACCTGGTGGACTGGGGCGTGCAGTCCGACGCCCTCGAAGGCGTCTCGCACTCCAGCGGTCGCCTGCTGTTCAAGGGTCCGAACAACAGTCCCGAGACCGGCCTGTGGGTCTGCACCCCCGGCCGCTGGCGGCTGTCGATCCCCCGCGACGAGCTCTGCCACTTCGTCTCCGGGCGCGCTACTTACCGCTCGGACGAAGGCGAGGTGATCGAGGTCGAGCCCGACACCCTGGTGCTGTTCCCGGCCGGCTGGACCGGCGAATGCACCGTGCACACCACCCTTCGCAACCTCTACATGCTGGCCTGAGTTCGTAGGGTGGATAACGCCTTAGGCGTTATCCGCCATCGATCCTGCGCCGAATCCATCGGCGGATAACCGCAAGCGGTTATTCGCCCTACGCCTTATCCGGCCGCCTTAGTGGGTGGCCATTGCTGGAGAAAGACATGAAGACCCCCGTTATCTATCGCCCCCTGCAGGTCACCGAACTCAAGGACTGGGGCGTGATCCCGACCATGCTCGAAGGCGAGTCCCACGTCAGCGGCGTGGTCCTGCACAAGGGGCCCGAAGGCCAGTCCGAATGCGGCATCTGGCACTGCACGCCGGGCAAGTGGTTCTGCCACGTCACCAGCGACGAGTTCTGCCACTTCCTCGAAGGCCGCTGCACCTACGTGCACGAGTCCGGCGAGGTGATCGAGATCGAGCCGGACACCGCGGCCTTCTTCCCCAAGGACTGGAAGGGCGTGTGCACCGTGCACGAGACCATCAAGAAGGTCTACATGATCCGGTGATGCCATGAGCCTGACCCTGGAAACCAACCGTGCCGAGGCCCGCGAGATGTTTCTCGCAGGGCTCGGCCATGCCGGCCGGCCTATTCACGCGCTCCCGGCCGACGCCTCGGCCCGACGCTACTTCCGCCTGGAAGGGCAGGGACTGCTGCTGATGGACTCGCCGCCGGGCGCGGAACCGCTGGCGCCCTACCTGCGAGTGGCGCAATTGCTGCGCGGCTGCGGGCTGTCGGCGCCGAAGGTGCTGGCCTCGGATGTCGAGCTGGGCCTGGCGCTGGTGGAGGACTTCGGTCACGCCACCTATACCCGGTTGCTCGCCGTCGGCCACGACGAGGCGGCGCTGTACCGCCTCGCCGTGGATGCGCTGGTGCGCCTGCATCGGGCCGGCCCCCAGGCCGCCGAAGGTGTGCCGGCCTATGACGGCCGGAAGCTGGGCGAGGAGGCGGCGCTGTTCATCGACTGGTATGCGCCGTTGCTGGTGGGGGCGCGGAATGCCGCCCAACTGCGCGAGGCCTACCTTGATGCCTTCGCCACGGCGTGCCGTGAAGTCGCCATGCGCCGCGAGGTGCTGGTGCTACGCGACTACCACGTCGACAACCTGATGCTGCTGGCCGACCGCGAAGGCGTCGGCGCCTGCGGCTTGCTGGACTTCCAGGATGCCCTCTGCGGCTCGCCCGCCTATGACCTGATGTCCCTGCTGGAGGACGCCCGTCGCGATGTGTCCGAAGCGATGCGGGTGTCATTGCTCGCTCACTACCTGTGCCAGCGCCCGGAGGTCGATGGCCGCCGCTTCATGGCCGATTACCAGGCACTGGCCGCGCAGCGCCACGCCAAGGTGCTGGGCATCTTCGTGCGCCTGGCCCGGCGGGATGGCAAGACCGGTTACCTGACCCACCTGCCGCGGGTGCTCGGACTGTTCCAGCGGGCGCTGGACAGCGAGCTGCTGCGCCCCTTGCGTGACCTGCTCGATGCCGAACTCCCTTCCTGGCGCCAGCCGCTGACCGGCGAGCTGCTCGCCGAACGCCTGGCCGCCCACTGAATCCTTGCGGAGCATTCCATGACCGAGTTTCACAGCGTCTTCCACCCCGACTCGCCCCTGCGTTTCATCGGCCCGCACTACCAGGCTGCGACGAGCCGCCGTCTGCGCGACATCATCAATCCCGCCGACCTGACCACGGTAGGCCGCATCGCCCTGTGCGACGCCGAGGATGTGGATGCCGCCATCGATGCGGCCAACGCCGCCCAGCGCGAGTGGAAGCGCATCGATGCGAAATCCCGCGCGGCGATCCTGCATCAGTTGGCCAATGCCATCGAAACCGACCAGGGGACCCAGCGCGAAGTGGCGCGGCTGATGACCCTGGAGATGGGCAAGCCGTTCCCCGAAGCCATGGGCGAACTGGCCAACTGTGCGCCGATCTTCCGCTACTACGCCGAGATGGCTCGCGACGAGGCCGGCAAGGTGGCCGGCACCACGCAGCTCGGCTCGTTCCAGCACGTGCGCTACGAGCCCTATGGGGTGAGCGTGCACATCATGCCGTTCAACTTCCCCATCCTGCTGATGTGCTGGACCCTGGCCGCCTCGCTGGCGGCGGGCAACGCCTGCATCGTCAAGCCGGCGGAAAGCACCACGCTGTGCACGCTGAAGTTCATGGAGCACTTCAAGGTGCTGCCGGCGGGCATGGTCAGCTGCGTGCCGGGCGATGCCAGCACCGCGCAGCGCCTGGTGCAGTCCGAGCGCACCCACGCCGTGGCTTTCACCGGCAGCGTGGCCGCCGGCAAGGCGGTGGCCGTGGCCTGCGCCGAACGCATGAAGCCGGCGGTGATCGAGGCGGGCGGCAGCGACCCGATGATCATCTCCCGCCACGCTCCCCTGGAAGTGGCGGCGGCCGGCGCGGTGACGGCCGCCTTCCACCTGACGGGGCAGATCTGCACTTCGGCCGAGCGTTTCTTCGTAGTCGATGAAATCCATGATGAGTTCGTCGCTCGTTTCGCCGAACGCACCCGTGCGCTGCGCATCGGCCACGGCCTGGAGCGTTCGGAGATCGGCCCGCTGGTCAGCGAAGCGGCCCGCGCCAAGGTTATCCGCCTGGTGGATGACGCCGTGGCCAAGGGCGCCACGCTGGTCTGTGGCGGGCGGATTCCTCCACAGCTGCCGGTGGGTTGGTACTTCGAGCCGACCATCCTCACGGATGTCACTCCGGCCATGGCGATCTTCCACGAGGAGTGCTTCGGCCCGGTGGCAGCGATCTGCAAGGTGAAGGATTTCGACGAGGCCGTGCGCTTGGCCAACGATTCCCCCTTCGGCCTGGGCGCCTCGCTGTTCTCCACCGATCTGGCCGAGGCGATGGAGGCGGCGGACCGCCTGGAAGCGGGCATGGTCTGGGTGAACAACCCGCTGATCGACAATGACGCCTTGCCCTTCGGCGGCTGGAAGATGTCCGGCATGGGCCGCGAGCTGGGCCGCCAGGGCCTGGATGCGTTCCGCCGGTCGAAAATGGTGATCATCGACCACCAGCCGCAGATCCATTCCTGGTGGTACCCGTACGCCGACGAGGTGTTCTACCAGGGCTGAGAAGTCGTTCAAGGTTTCGTCGAGGCGCGTGCAGGCCGTCGCATGTCCGGGAGGTGCTGCGACTGGCCTGTGATAAATCAGCGCCCGTTTTTCGAGCCGCAGTAGCGGCTCGAACCTGGACAGGCGCCGAGGAGGCCCTATGAACTATTCGACTCTGGCGGTGATTCTTGCCGCCGGGCAGGGCACGCGCATGCGCTCGTCGCTGCCCAAGGTAATGCACTGCGTCGGCCACCGGCCGCTGCTGGGCCATGTGCTGGCCACCTGTGAAGCTGCGCGGGTGAACCAGGTGGCAGTGGTGCAGGGTCCGGACGCGCCGACCGTGGGCGAGTACCTGACGCGCCATGCGCCTGGGGCGCGGCGCTACGTCCAGCGCGAACGCCTGGGCACCGCCCACGCGCTGCTGGCAGCGCGTGCGGCGCTGGAGGAACACAGCGAAGGCTGCGTGCTGGTGCTGTTCGGCGATTCGCCGCTGGTCAGCGTCGAAACCCTGGGCAAGCTGCGCGCGGCCCTGATCGAGGGGGCGGCGGTAGCGGTGGCGGGCTTCACGACCGAGCGTCCGGGCGGCTACGGCCGGTTGCTGGTGGAAGACGGCAACCTGCGGGCGATCCGCGAAGCCAAGGACTGCACGGCGGAGGAGCTGCAGGTGCGGTTGTGCAATGGCGGTGTCATGGGCCTGCGCGCCGATCATTGCCTGTGGTTGCTGGAACGCATCGGCAACGCCAACGCCCAGGGCGAGTACTACCTGACCGACGCGGTGGAAGTGGCGAACCGTGCGGGGCTGCAGGTGACGGCGGTGGAGGTGGATGAAGAAGACATCCTCGGCGTCAATGATCGCGAGCAACTGCACGCCGCCGAGCAGGTATTCCAGCGCCGCCGCCGCCAGCAGGCGATGCGCGCCGGGGTGACCCTGGCCGACGCGCAATCGGTGTACTTCAGCGCCGACACCGAGCTGGATGCCGACGTGCTGGTGGAGCCCTGCGTGGTGTTCGGCCCCGGCGTGCGGGTGGCCGCGGGCGTGCGCGTACCGGCGTTCAGTCGGCTGGAGGCGGTCAGTCTGGAGTGACGGCCAGTCGCGTCCCTGGCGTGGTCATTCACGGTCGGCGCGCGGGGGGAAATCCCATTCGCGGATAAGATCCGCTCCTACGAGAGCCCATCCACGGCAAACCCATGTCGCTGGAAGGTAGGGCGTATAACGTTCGACGTTATACGCCGTTTGACCGCGATTTCAGGCAGATCCGGGTTCAGCCCTGGCGCTGGCGACAGGTACGGTGAATCGGCGTACAACCGCGAACGGTTGTACGCCCTACGATGCCGGGGGATGTCCAGCAGTCGGTAAGGGGGAGGGAAGCGCCAGGGGTAGGCTCAGCGGCCCGGCAGCATCGGGGTGAGGTGCAGGATGCTCAACAGGTGCGGGACGCGCAGCGGGTAGCAGGCCTGCAGGCGCACGCGCGCCTCGGACAGCGTCATGTGGCGGGAGAACGAGCGAAGTACGGTCTTGCCCAGGCAGTGACCGTCCTTGAAATGCACGAGGAATTCATTCATGGCAAAGCGACAGCGGAGAAACACGCACAAAGTGGCGCACAGGCCGCGAATGATAGCGACTCTCGCTGTCTCGGCGTTGCCATAAATCATCCTTTGCCGGGCTGCTCCGACGGAACGACCTGGCCGATCCGACGACCGGCGGGTCGGAAGCCGGTCAACGTTCTGTTGCGTAGTCCAGGCGCATACCGAAGGCATGCATGAAGAACGTCGCCAGCTGCATCTCCAGCATCTGTGCGTTGAGCGATGCCAGGTGCGAGGGTTGGCGCCGCGTACGCCGACTGACGGCGGTGAACTCCTCATGGACGATGCCCTGGGTCTCGGGGTCGGCGATGAGGCGATAGCAACTGTCCGGCAAGTCATCGCGCTGCCGGGCGAGCAGGCTCAGTTCCGGGTGGCCGTCGGCGTTGGTGACCAGTTCCACGCTACAGCGCAGACCTCGGTCGCGGGCGAAGCGCGAGGCTTCTTCGAAAGCGGGCAGGGCCTTCTGCAGGACCTGGATCTCGAAGGCGAGGAAGAACTGATCGTCGAAATCGACTTCCGGGGTATTCCGGGTTGCCTGGTTATGCATCGCCGGCCTCTCCTGTGTCGATGAATCAATGAAACCCTTGCGACCGTCGGGATCGCCTGAGCTTCGTCATCGCGGCATCGCAGCAACTACAACCCTCACATCGGTCAGCCGGCAATGCCATTTGCCTGAACGAAAGGCCATCTCACTTAAGCGCCACCGGACTGTCAACGAGCAATCCCGCATAAGGCTGCAGGTGGAAATAGCCAAGCGCTCTGCCGCATGGCATGGCACCGGTGCAGGGCAGGAATGGCGTATTGTCGGAAGGGTGTAAAGCTGGCGTTACACTTCGAGGCCGCCCGGCCGGACTTCGGACGGGCGGCGAACACCATGGCGGTCAGAACGCGAAGTCATCCATGGCCAGGGCGGCATCGCTGCCGTCGATGATGCTCTGCGCCAGCCCCGGTGCGCGGGTGAGGATGTGCCCGGCGTAGAACTGCGCGGTGCGCAGCTTGGCGCGGTAGAACGCGGTATCCCCGCTGCCTGCAGCCAGATGCTGCTGGGCGATCCGTGCGGCACCTGCCAGTTGCCAGCCGCCGGCGACGATGCCGAACAGTTCCAGCAACGGTACGGAGCCAAGCGCCACCAGCCGTACCTGATGGTCGTAGTGGTTGACGACGAAGGTCACGGCGTCATCCAGGGCGTTGACGGCCAGGAACAGGTGATGACGTATGCCCGCCAGCTGTGTGTCCTCGTCCGGCAGGCCTTGCTGGGCATCACGCATGCGCGCGATCAGCTCGGCCGCCGCTTCGCCCCGGTCGCGGGCGATCTTGCGGCCGATCAGGTCGCTGGCCTGGATGCCGGTGGTGCCTTCATAGATCGGCGTGATCCGCGCATCGCGCAGATGCTGGGCTGCGCCGGTTTCCTCGATGAAGCCCATACCGCCGTGGACCTGCACGCCGAGGGAGGCGATGTCCACGGCGTTTTCCGTGCACCAGCCCTTGATCACCGGAATCATCAGTTCGACGAAGGCCTGCCGCTTGCGGCGCACAGTTCCGGAGGGGTGGCCGTGGGCCTCGTCCATGGCGAGCGCCACTTCGCAGGCCAGGGCGCGCATGGCCTCGATGCGCGAACGCATCGACATCAGCATGCGGCGCACGTCGGGATGGCGCAGGATGGCTACCTTGTCGCGGCTGGCGCTGCCGGTTTCGCCGCCCTGGATACGCTGGCGGGCGTAGGCCACGGCCCGTTGGTAGGCACGTTCGGCCAGGCCGATGCCTTCCATGCCGACCGAGAAGCGGGCGGCGTTCATCATGATGAACATGTATTCCAGGCCACGGTTCTCTTCGCCCACCAGCCAGCCGGTGGCGCCGCCGTGGTCACCAAAGGCCAGCACCGCGGTGGGGCTGCCGTGGATGCCGAGCTTGTGCTCGATGGACACGCAGCGCACGTCGTTGCGCTCGCCCAGGCTGCCATCGGCGTTCAGCAGCACCTTGGGCACTACGAACAGCGAGATGCCTTTCACGCCCTCTGGCGCGCCGGGCACGCGGGCCAGCACCAGGTGGACGATATTATCGGTGAGGTCGTGCTCGCCGTAGGTAATGAATATCTTCTGCCCGAACACCTTGTAGGTACCGTCGCCTCGCGGCTCGGCGCGGCTGCGCACGGCGGCGAGGTCGGAGCCGGCCTGGGGTTCGGTGAGGTTCATGGTGCCGGTCCATTCGCCGCTCACCAGTTTCGGCAGCCAGGTCTGCTTCAGTTCATCCGAGCCGCGCAGCTCGATGGCCTCGATGGCGCCGCGAGTGAGCATCGGGCAGAGGCCAAAGGCGACGTTGGCGGCGTTCCACATTTCCTCCACCAGCGCCGAGACCAGCCTTGGCGCACCCTGGCCACCGAAGTCAGACGGGCAGGAGAGGGCGTTCCAGCCGTTGGCGACGAACTGTTCGTAGGCATTGCGCCAGCCCGCGGCGGTACTCACCTGGCCATCCTGCCAGCGTGCGCCCTGGCGGTCGCCGACGACGTTCAGCGGCGACAGCACGCCCTGGGCGAAGCGGCCGGCTTCGTTGAGGATGGCCGCCACCAGTTCGGCGTTCATGTCCTCGTGACCGGGCAAATCGGCGAGGGCATCCAGCAGGCGCAGCTCGCGCAGGATGAACTGCATGTCTCGCAGCGGGGCGACGTATTCACTCATTTCGGAACTCCTGTGCAGCCAGCTGCGTGGCTTGGTTGTGTACGAAGGTCCACATTCAAGCGGACACACGTTGAATGCAGCGCCACTCCCTTCGAGTGGGGCGTGCAATCAGCGCTAAAGAATGGACCTGCGCCGAGCGTCGGAAGTTTTCAGCATTGACGCGGATTTGTGTCTGGGAGGGTGCGTTTGGGCGGGGAAGGTCGCAAAGCAAGGGGCGCTCCGTGAACGGAGCGCCCCTTGGCAGTCAGCGAATGCCCGAGTTGCGCAGTGCGGCGGGGGTGAAATCGTTCGATGTGTACTTCTGGTCGTACTGGGTACCCTGCTTGGCCTCGTTGATGAGGTTCATCACCAGGTAACGACCGGCGATCAGGTCATAGAGCGCCTGAGCCGCGTAGAGGCTGATGCCTTGCTGGTAGTCGGTGGCCTGGTGGCCTTCAGCGACGCGCCAGAGCTGGCCACGACTGTCGTAATGGTCGACTTCGGCCAGCGCCCAGGTGTCTTCGTCGAAGTACATGTGGCGCTTGGCATAGACGTGCCGTGCGCCGGGCTTGAGCGTACCTTCCACCTCCCAGACCCGGTGCAGCTCGTAGCGGGCGTGGTCGGGGTTGAGATGGCCGGGGCGCACCAGGTCGGCAAGCTTCAGCTTGGGCGACATCATGCGGTAGCTGTTGTAGGGAATGTAGATTTCCTTCTTGCCGATCAGCTTCCAGTCGTAGCGATCCGGCGCGCCGTTGTAGAGGTCGGAGTTGTCGGCGGTACGCATGCCGTCGGCGGCGCTGCCCGGACCGTCGTAGGCCACTTCGGGGGCGCGGCGGACGCGGCGCTGGCCGGCGTTGTAGGTCCACGCCTGGCGCGGCTCCTTGAGCTGGTCGATGGTCTCGTAGGCAAGGTTCACCGTACCGGTCAGGCGTGCCGGGGCGATGACCTCCTGCTTGTAGTAATACATGATGTTGGAGGATTTTGACGGATCGTTGTCGCCCATGGATTGCGGGAAACCAACGCTCTCCTTGAAACCGACCGGGGTGAAGTCGCCGTTGACCTGGGGAACGACCTGGGCGGTATAGCGCAGGAAGTTGCTGCCGCGATAGCGGGTTTCGTGGTTCCACACCAGCTCGACGCCGCTCTTGGGAATGGGGAAGGGCGTGTAGTGGGTGTCGAAATTCGACAGGCCGTTGCCGTCGTTGATCAGTTGCACCTGGGTGGCGCCTTTCTTGATCGAGTCATAGACGGCCTGCGGCGCCGCAGCGCTGCGGTGGCTCGGGTAGACGGGAATCCTGTAGCTGTCCGGGTAGCGCTTGAACAGCGCCAGTTGGCCGGGTGTCAGCTTCTCCTTGTACTGCTCGGCATTGGCGGCAGTGATCACGAACAGTGGCTTTTCGCTGGCGTAGGGATCGCCGAGGAAACCGTTCTGTACCGTTGCGGCGCCCGGCTTCAGTCCACCGGTCCAGGCGGGGATGCTGCCGTCGGCATTGCCCTCTTTCTGCGCGCCCATCGGCGTGAGGCTGGATCCGAGCTTGTCCGCTTCCTGTGGGGATATGGCTGCCACTGCAGCGCTGGCCAGCAGCGACAGCGCCAGCGCTCCGCTACCCAGGATCAGGGGGTTCTTCATAGTGATGCGTCTCCGTGGTTACGGGTTAGAAGTTCACGCCAAGGCTCAGCGAGACGAAGTCGCGGTCGGTCATGGTGTTGTATTTGCCATCGAAGTAGTTCGTGTAGCTGACGGCGGCGGTGTAGGTGTTCTGGTAGTCGGCGTTCAGGCCGAGGCTGACCGCCTTGGCGCCTTCCTCGAAGTTCGGCCCGGTGCCTTCGACGTCGTGGGACCAGGCGAGGTTGGGCGACAGGTTGATGCCGGCGAATACGTTCGGGTAATCGAGTTGCCCGCGAACGCGGTAGCCCCAGGAGTCGGTGGTGTAGAAGCCGTGGCTGTTGCACTGCTGCGCCGGGTTGCTGGCGTTGGCCAGGCCGATGTTGGTGCCCTTGCAGGTTGCCTCGCCGGTCGGGCCGGGCAGGATGCCGGAGCCGAAGGCCGGGCTGCGGCCGAAGCGCAGGTCGGTGCCGTCGGTATCGCCCAGGCCGTTGATGCGGTTGTAGCCGACCTCGCCGACCAGGGTCAGACGGTCCGCGCCCCAGACCTGGTTGAACAGCTTGGTCACGGTGGTCTGCAGTTGCAGTACCGGCTTGCGGTCATAGCCGTTGACCACGCCGCCGGCTGGTACGTCGCTGGAGAACCCGGTGGTATAGAGCGGGGAGAGTGAGGCTCTGCCTACCGGAGTCAGCGTGGCGCTGAGCAGGTCCGCCGTGTTCAGTTGCAGCGGCATGTTCGGCCGGTAGCTGGCTTCACCGCCCCAGGAAATCCCCGCCAGGTTGGTGGCGAAGCTCAGGCCGTAGAGGCGGATATCTTCCGGATAGTCGATGAAGTACTTGGTGTCGCGAATCGACGCCAGGGAGTTGGCGGCGTTCGCATTGGTGGTGCGCACGGTGCTGAGGAACGGGTTGCGGCTGTGGTACTTCATCGCGTAGGCGCCGAACTCGGTTTCGTTCAGCTGGGGCACGAACCAGCGCAGGGCGAGGCCGTACTGGCCGCTGTCGCGGGCATCGTTGTCCTTGGCGCGAGGGATATAGGCATCGTCGAGACCATTGGCCAGCGCGGCAGCGCCACCCGTGTTCCGGGCATCGCCCGGCGCCAGGTCGTAACCGGCGGCGACCAGTCGGTCGTCACAGCCCTTGGCCACGCCGTCACTGCCGAAGAAGGTGCCGCAGTTGTCGGTGACCGTCTTGTCCCACTTGATCTGGTAGAAGGCTTCCGCGGTGATGTTCTCGGTAAGCCCCTGGGAGAGATAGAACAGCTGCACCGGCACCAGGCCTTCCTTCACTTCCGAACCCGGACGGCGCAGCGCGGCGACGTCGATCGGGTTGATCGAGCTGATGCCGTTCTGGATGAAGGTGCTCTCGCCCCAGTTCACCACCTGCTTGCCCAGGCGAACGTTACCCGGCAAGTCGCCCAGGTTGTAGTTGTGATAGACGAAGGCGTCCATGAGCATCGCCCCCGAGCTCTTGGCGGCCTGGTCGCGACCGTGGTCGTCGATGTCGTAGAAGCGCTGGTGGCCGTCCTTGAGTTCGAAGTCGTACCAGTACTTGCCGCGCAGGAAGGCGCCGCTGTCCTTGTACTTGAGCTCGAGGTCGTGAATACCCTTGACGACGGTGGAGATGTTATCGCCGCTCTTGAAGTTCAGGCGGTTGTCGTCGGTGGTGCGCGATGCGGACTTGCCGCCATGGACACCCATGGAGTTGAAGTTCGAGATGAACTGCTTGTCCGGTGAACTGGTGGCCCAGCTGGTGCCGAAGGTCAGCGATGAGTCCAGCTTGCCTTCGATCTCCCCGATATTGAAGTCGACTGCGTTGGCCTGCCCACCGCAGGTCACGGCGACGGCGATGGCCAGCAAGCGCGGCTGGAACGCGCCGTTCTTTCTTGTTCTTGTAGTCATGCGGTACTCCAGTGAAACGCTCGATGAGTCAGTGGAGTGGCCATGCTATGAAGTCGTACAGCGGCCCTGAATTGCCTGTTCAGGTAATTTCACGCATTACCCACGCACTCGTTGGTGCAGGCTTTGGGGCATCCGGCATTGGCGGGGAGAAGAAAGGTAACCGGCGCTGTAACCGTTTGGATCAAATACCTCGAATGGCTGATGGTAAAGCGGCGCGCCGAGGCCAAGGATCGGATCATCGTCATTCCGGTGTTCGACCCATGACATTTCCCACCCTGTCATCCCTGGTTTCCGTCCCGGCCATTCATTTGCCGCGCGAGCGCCTGAGCTGTCAGGTCATCGCGGCGCCCCGCCTGTGTCTGCTGGCGGCGCCCGCCGGTTTCGGCAAGACGGCGCTGCTGCGTGAAAGCCTGGCGCAGATGCCGGCGGAAACGGGGCATGCCTGGGTAGCCCTGCATGGGCGCTGCCTTGAGGTGGAGGAGCTCACCCACCTGCTGGCGGAACAGCTCGGCCTTGCGCCGAGGATCACGCCGGAAGCCCTGCGGATGCAGCTGTGCCAGTCGAGCGTCCCGCGCTGTCTGATCCTCGACGACTACCCAGCCGCCGCCGGTGAACTGGATGACTGGCTACTGCGCCTGCTGCAGGAATGTGGTCCACGGATACGCCTGTGGATCAGCACCCGGCAGCGTCCGCGCTGGCAGTTGGCGAGGCTGGCCCTGGAAGGCGGCGTAGTGGAGCTGGGCGCGGCGAGCCTGGCGTTCACCCGGGAGGAGTTCGAGCGTCTGGTTGGTCTGGCCGCTGGCGGCAGCCGAGAGTCTTCCATCGAAGACCTGTGGGATGCGACACAAGGCTGGCCCGCCATGGTGCACCTGGGCTTGCGCAGCCCGGGGGAGAGGGGGCGGTCGCAGGCCATGATGCAGCGGGAGTACGTCCGCGAGACCGTGCTGGCGCGTCTGACCACGGCACAACGTGCCATGCTGCTTGGCGCCGCCCATCTGCCCAGGTTGTCGTCGGCGCTGTGCGCCGAACTCTGGCCGGAGCTGGAGGCGAGCCGGGATTTTTCCGGGCAGCTGTTGCCGCTGGGCCTGTTGCTGCCGCTGGGTGCCGAGGCGCGCTGGTGGCAATTGCAACCGCTGCTCGCCAAGGCGCTGGAAGATGAACTGCCGCCGCGGGAAGCCAGCCGGCTGCGCCTGCAGGGCTGTCGCCTGCTGCGCGAGGCGGGGTTCGTGGGTGAGGCGGTGGAGCTGGCGCTCAAGGAGGGGCAGGTGGAAACCGCCGCCTGCTACATGGAGCGGGTCCACTTGGCCTGGTTGTATGCCGGCAGGAACCTGGACAGCTGGTTGAGCTGGCGCGAGCGGCTGTCCTGCGGGCTGCTGGAGAGCACTCCGTTCCTTATCTATCTCAATGCCCAGGCCCTGCTGATCAGTTGGCGCCTGGAGGAAGCCGAAGCCTGCATCGGCCGGCTGGCCTGGCAGTTGCCGCAACCCAGCGCCGGCCGCCAGCGCCGTATGCCGGCCAACTGGCAGGCGTTACAGGGCTCGCTGCTGGGGCTGCGAGGTGACGCCGAGCAGGCGCGGGAGCACTGCCTTTCCGCGCTGCGCGATCTGGATGCGCGGGACTGGCAATCGGTCCACCTGTGCTATTCGACCCTGGCGCGCATCGCCATGTCCGAGGGGCAGGTCGCGCAATCCGAAAAGTTGCTCGACCAGGCGGTGCGGCTGGCTCGCCGCCAGGGCTGCCTGGCCAGTGAAGTGCTGATCGACGCCGACCGCATTCGATTGCTGATCATGACCGGTGAGTGGACCCTGGCGGCGGATCTGCTTCGCCATGATTTCCAATTGCTGGAAGCCCAGGGCATGGAGCATCCGCTGCTGGCCGGGCGCCTGTACCTGCTGCAGGCGGAGCTTGCCCTGCTGCAGGGGGATCTGGCGGATGCGGAAGTGAAATTCCGTCGTGGCTACCAGTATGCACGGAGTTGCAGCGATCCCTTCCTTCTGCATGCCGGCGTCGGATTGTCCGAAGCGGCCGCGCGCGGCGGCGATGTCGAGCGGGCGGAGGCTTGTCTGCGCGAAATACGCCGCCACCTGCAATGCATGCGCGCCGAAGCGGTGTGCTACGAGCCGGTGCTCGCTTTGCAGGAGCTGCGCTTGGGTGTGCGTCGGCAGCGCTGGGCGGAGATTCTCGAGCCATCCCGACAACTGGTGGAGCGCTTGTCCAGGCCGGGTGTTCTGCCTCCCTTGAACACGCCGTCCCTGCGCTACCGCGCCCAGCAGGTGCTGGCGCTGACGCTGGAGGGCTTGGGGCGCCGGGAGGCTGCGTTGGAGGCCTCGCGCAATTGGCGCGAGGCTTGCGAAAGAAGGGGCCTGGCCGGGCTGACCCGTTCGCGTGCGGAGATGCTGGTCCTGGTTCGGCAGGGGGTGGGCGGCGATGGTCCATGGCTGCCGACGGGCGCCGGCGAAGAGTTGTCGGATGCGACGCTGACGCGTGTACTGACCCCCCGGGAAATGGGTGTGCTGCAACTGATGGCCGAAGGCCTGACCAACCAGGAAATCAGCGGCCGGCTGTTCATCTCCCTGAACACGGTCAAGGCCCACACCATTCACATCAACCATAAACTCGGCGTCAAGCGCCGTACCCAGGCGGTACGGCGTGCGCGGGAGCTCGGGCTGCTGGCCTAGTCGATCAGCTGCCGCGCGCGGGCGATGGCGATGACTTCGGTGCGTCCTTCTGCGCCGAGCTTGCTGCTGATGTTGCGCAAATGGGTTTTCACCGTATGCAGCGACAGGCAGAGGCGGTCGGCGATGGACTGGTTGCGATTGCCGCCGGCGAGCAGCCGCAGGACATCCAGCTCGCGGGGGCTGAGCGGCTGGCTGTCGTCTCCGGCGCTGCTAAGTGTGCCGCCAGTCTTCTGCACCAGGCGATGCACGAAGTCGGCCGTAATCTCCAGGCTGCTGCAGGCAGGGCCGACCTTGATCATCCAGTCCCGCAGCAAGTGCCCCAGGCGTGCGCCTTCTTCGACGAAGGTTTGCACGAAGCCTTCACGGCTGGCCCATTGCAGTGCCGGCACCAGCACCTCGAAGGCTTCCTCCTGCTGGCCGCCGGTGTACAACGCCAGGGACAGCAGCAGGCGCAGCTTCAGCGCGCGGCGCCAGTGGCCGCGCTGCCCGGCCTCGGCGAGCGCATCGCGCAGGTCCCGGGCCGCCGGCTGGAACTCGCCTCGGGCGATGCGCCAACGCTGCCGGGCGATGAACAGGGTGTCGACGTCGTTCCCGTACAGCAGCAGGCCGGGGCGTTCCCAGCCATTGTTGAATTCCGCCGAGCGCAGCGCCTGGGCAGCCTGGTCCAACTGGCCTTCCAGGGTGGCGATGCGTGCACGCTCCAGCCAGACCGCACAGAGCAGGCGGCAGGGGCCGCCCTGGCGGCCCAGTTGCTCCAGGCCCGCGAGCTGGTTCATCCAGCCCGCCCGGTCTCCCCGCAGGTAGGCGATGCGCGCGAGCATTATGTGGCTGCTGATCAGGACATCCGGCCCCGCGCTGAGCGTGGCGAAGATCGGGGCATTGAGCAGGATGTGTTGCGCCTGGTCGAGTTCATCGGCTTCATAGAGAACCTGCGCCCGCATGGCGTCGACCGATATGCGCCCGGCCAGCCATTGCTCCCCGGAGTCTCGCAAACGCCGGTGCACGACCGCTTTCACGCGTGCGCGGGCCGCCGCCAGATTGCCTTGCACCAGCTCGATCACACTCTCGATGCTGTCGGTCAAGGACTCCACCACGACCAGCGTGCTCTGCCCGGAAGAGCGCGCCAGGCTCGCCAGCACCTCCCGCGCTTGCTCGGTGTGCCCACTGGCGAACAGGCAGTAGGCCAGGCAGATACCGAGCAGGCCGCGCTGCTGGATTTCCGCTTCCGGCAGGCTGGCGAACAGGGGGCCGCCGAGCTCGCAGGTGGCCTCGATCTGGTCGCTGAAGGCCAGCAGCACACACTGGATGACTTTGCCCTCCGGGGTGCTCGGGTTGCGCTCCACCACCTGCAGCGCCTGCTGGTAGCGGCGAGCCAGCAGCAGGGTCCAGGCATGCACCAGCGCGAGGCGCGGATGCTGGTCGACCAGCGCAACGGGCAGCTGATCGATGCAGCGCAGGAGCGCGCGATAGCGTCCGCTGTTGAGCAGTGCGTCCAGGTGTTGAGCCAGTTGCTGGACCGCGGCACTGGCGTCGTCGATCTTCAGCAGGTGCTCGATGGCTTCCAGCGGGATGCCGTGCTGAAGATGCCATTGAGCGGCGGTGCGATGCAGGGCTTTCAGCTCTGCTTCGGGCCGTCGGGAAAGCACGTGGCGGAGGAAGCCGGCGAAGAGCCGGTGATAGCGGAACCACTCGCCCTGATTGTCCAGCGGTATCAGGAACAACCCCAGGCGCTGGATCTGCTCCAGCAGGTCGACGGCATCGCCGCGGCCGGTCAGGGTGGCGCACAACGGCGCGCAGAAGCGATCCAGCACGCTGGTCCTGAGCAGGAAGTCGCTCAGGGTGTCCGGCAGGTGGGCCAGGATATCCTCGGTGAGATACTCCGCCAGTTCGTGCTGCGATCCGCTGAAGGTGGCAACGAAGGCGCCGGGGTCACGGCGGTCCTGCAGGGACAGCGTGGCCAGGTGCAGGGCGGTCACCCAGCCTTCCGTGCGTAATTGCAGGGTCTCGATCGCGCTTTCCTCGAGGACGCCCCCCAGGCGTTCGCGCAGGAAGAGCCGGGTTTCATCGATGTCGAAGCGCAGGGCGTCAGCGTTCAACTCCAGTAATTGGCCCTGGACCCGCAGCTGGCCGAGCTTGAGGTTGGGCGTGCTGCGGCTGGCGATGACGAGCTGGCCGCCGGGAGGAAAGGCTTCCCACAGCTCGCGCAGCAGTTCGAGTGTCCCGGCGGTCTGCAGGACCTCGAATTCGTCCAGGAACAAGGTGAACGGCTTTGCCGTTTCCAGCCTCGCCAGCAGCGTTCCCACCTGCGTCTCCGCCCCTTGAAGCGAGGAGGTTTCGCCAAGCATCGCATCCAGACTCAGCGCCAGGGCCTGGGTCAGCACCTGGGGATCGTTGTCGGCGAGGTCGAGGCTGAGCCAGGCACAGTTATCCCGTAGTGCATGCAGCTGCGCCATCAGGGTGGACTTGCCGAATCCGGCGGGAGCACGGATCAGGACCAGGCGGGCATCGCGGTGGGCCTCGATGCGGGCGAGCAGTTGCGGCCGAAGCTGGTGAGACTTGCCCGCAACCGGAGCCCGGGTTCTGCCTTGCAGCAGGTCGGCGGTCATCCTCGACTCGCCGCGACTTTCGATGGGCATCCCGTGCTCTTCCGGCGTGCGCGCCAGGAGTGCCAGGAGTGACTGCTGCTCGGCCATGATGCAATGGGCTCCCTCTGAACATCCTGCGCGCATATTGCCATGCCGGCCGAGGCTTGCCACCTCGCTCCGCCCACTCAGCCATTCGAGCGATTGCGCCTGCTGTCGCGCCATTTAGTGTCTCTTGTCGCAGCCTGCAACGGCGCTGCTCGTCCGGAAAACCGATCGACCCAGAACAAGAGGAAAAGGCATGGCGGGACCATTGGCGGGAATCAGGGTAGTGGAGATGAATGCGATCGGCCCCGCGCCATTCGCGGTGATGATGCTGGCGGACATGGGGGCCGAAGTCATACGGGTGGACCGGTTGCAATCGGGCTTCCTCAATGGCGACGGCAGCGTGATCGGCAGGGGGCGCCGCAGCCTCGGCATCGACCCGCGCAAGCCGGGCGCGACAGATGTCCTGCTGGCGTTGATCGACAGCGCCGACGTGTTGGTCGAGGGTTTCCGTCCTGGTGTCATGGAGCGCCTGGGGCTGGGGCCCGAAGTCTGTCTGCAGCGCAATCCGCGCCTGGTGTACGGACGCATGACCGGTTGGGGGCAGAACGGCAGCCTGGCGCCGGTGGCCGGCCATGATCTGAACTACATCGCGCTGACCGGCGCCCTGCATGCCATGGGGCATGCCGATCGCGAGCCCACGCCGCCTCTGCATCTGGTGGGCGACATGGGCGGTGGAGCGCTGTTCCTGGTGGTCGGTGTGCTGGCGGCGTTGTTCGAGGCGCAGCGCTCGGGCAAGGGACAGGTGGTGGATGCCGCGATCACCGACGGAGCGGCCTTGATGTCCACCATGTACTACGAATTCCGCCAGCGCGGCGAATGGCGGGAGCGGGGCAGCAATATCTTCGACGGCGGCGCGCCGTTCTACGGCTGCTACACCTGCGCGGACGGCCAATGGATTTCCATCGGTTCCATCGAGCCACAGTTCTACCGGCAATTGCTGGAGCTCTGCGAGATCGACGATCCCGCCTTCGAGCGGCAATGGGACCGCGAACAATGGCCGGCGCTGCGCAGCAAGCTGGAGGCGGTATTCCGTCGGCGCAGCCGCGAGCAATGGTGCCTGCTGCTGGAAGGCACCGATGTCTGCTTCGCACCGGTGCTGGACTTCGACGAGGCGCCGAACCATCCGCACCTGCGCGCGCGCGGCACCTTCATTCATGACGCCCAGGGGGTCTATCCGGCGCCCGCGCCACGTTTCAGCCGCACCCCCTCCGCACCGGGAAGCCTGGCGCAGAACGGCGCGCAGACCCAGGAGATTCTCCGCGAACTGGGGCTGGACGCGGCGGCGGTTGCGGCCTTGCGCGCCGCCGGGGCGATTGCCTGACGGGGTGGAGGGGGTTGGGCCGCCCACCCCTTCCGGGCGGGATACAGTCCGCCCCGCTTGCATGACCATGGTCGAAGGACGCGCCGGTTCGAGCGCGCCTTCCGAACAATGATCACTGGAGATCGCGATGTCGCAGAAAACCTATGTTGCCGGTGTGGGCATGATTCCGTTCGCCAAGCCCGGCGCCAGCGGCTCCTACATCGAGATGGGCGCCGAAGCCGTGCGTCTCGCGTTGAAGGATGCCGGTCTGGGTTACGAGCTGGTGCAACAGGCCTACGCCGGGTACGTCTATGGCGACTCCACCTGCGGTCAGTCGGCGCTGTACGAGGTCGGCATGACGGGAGTCCCCGTCATCAACGTCAACAACAACTGCGCCAGCGGCTCGACCGCACTGTACCTGGCGCGCCAGGCGGTGGAGAGCGGGGCGGTGGATTGCGCCCTGGCCTTCGGCTTCGAGCAGATGCAGCCCGGCGCGCTGAAGAATTTCTGGACGGACCGCCCCACCACCATGGGCAAGGGCTTCGAGGCGGCGGCGGAAGTCTTCCCCGAAGGCGTTGGCATGCCCGGGGCACTGATGTTCTTCGGCGGCGCCGGTAAGGAGCACATGCTGAAGTACGGCACGCGGATGGAGACCTTCGCGGCGATCCGTGCCAAGGCCAGCCGTCACGCGGCGAACAACCCGCTGTCGGTGTTCCGCAAGGTGGTCACCACCGAAGAAGTCATGGCCGATCAGGTCGTCTGGGAAGGGGTAATGACCCGTCTGATGGCTTGTCCGCCCACCTGTGGCGGCGCCGCGGCGATTATCGTCTCCGAGCGTTTCGCGAAGAAGCACGGCCTGCGCACCGACGTGAGCATCCTGGCCCAGGCTATGGCCACCGATACCCCGGAAGCCTTCGATCCGCCCTCGATGATCAGCATCGTCGGCGTCGGCATGACCCAATCCGCCGCGCAGCAGGTTTACGAGAAGGCCGGCGTCGGTCCGGAAGACATCCGGGTCTGCGAGCTGCATGACTGCTTCGCCCATAACGAACTGCTGACCTACGAGGGGTTGGGCTTCTGCAAGGTCGGCCAGGGCGAGAAGTTCGTCATGGACGGCAACAACACCTACGGCGGCCAGGTGGTGGTCAACCCGTCCGGTGGCCTCCTGTCCAAGGGCCATCCGCTGGGCGCCACCGGCCTGGCCCAGTGCTACGAGCTGACCCATCAGCTGCGCGGCACGGCGGACAAGCGTCAGGTCGAGGGGCTGCAGCACGCTCTGCAGCACAACCTGGGCCTGGGCGGCGCCGGCGTCGTGACCCTCTACGGGCGTGGCTGAGGAGGCGAGCATGGCAGACAAGTCTCTGATCGGCCGCTCCACCGGCGTCACCACCAGCGAGGTGGAGAAGGGCCGTTTGCGCTTCTTCGCCAAAGCGATCGGTGAAACCGATCCGGTCTATTTCGATGAAGAGGCCGCGCACGCCGCGGGCTATCGAGCGCTCCCGGTACCGCCGACCTTCCTCATGTGCCTGGAAAGCGAAGGCCGTAATCCGCAGGCCATCGTCGAGGAAGTGATGGGTTTCGACCTCGGCCGCATCCTGCATGCCGAGCAGGAGTTCATCTACCACCGCATGGCCTTTGCCGGTGACGTTCTGACCTTCGATACACGCATCGTCGACGTGTACGAGAAGAAGGGCGGGGCGCTGCAGTTCGTGGTCCAGGAAACCCGTGTCAGCAACCAGGATGGCGAGCATGTCGCCGACATCCGTTCTTCGCTCGTACAGCGCTGAGGTCACTCCGATGAACATTCCTCTCTACAGCGACGTACAGGTTGGCGATGAGCTGCCGCTGCTCAAGCTGCGCCCGATCAACCGCACCATGCTGGCGCTCTATGCCGGTGCCTCGGGCGACCACAACCAGATCCACATCGATATCGATTTCGCCCGCAAGGCGCGCCAGCCCGACGTGTTCGCCCACGGCATGCTGTCCGCCGCCTACCTGGGGCGCCTGCTCACCCAGTGGGTGCCGCAGCCGCGCATGCGCCGGCTCGCGGTCCGCTTCGTCGGTATCACTCAACTGGGGCACATCCCGCATCTCAGCGGACGGATCGCCGAAAAGTTCGAGCAGGACGGCGAGAAGCGCGTGCGCCTGGAGATCCAGTGCGGCAACCAGTATGGCGAGCCCAAGATCGTCGGCGAAGCCGTCGTGGCGCTGGCCTGATTGATCCAACGAATCCAACAGCAGGAACAGAACGAACATGCAAAAGCTTGAAGGAAAAGTAGCCCTGGTGACCGGCTCCGGTCGTGGAATCGGCCGCAGCGTCGCGCTGAAGCTGGCCTCCGAGGGCGCCCGCGTGGTGGTCAACGACCTGGACGCGGCGCCTGCCGAAGAAGTGGTGGCGGAGATCCGCGCGGCCGGCGGTGAAGCCGTCGCCTGCATCGGCAGCGTCACCGCGGTGGATTTCGCCGAGCGCTTCGTCAAGACCGCGGTCGAAAACTACGGCGGCATCGACATCATCGTCAACAACGCCGGCTACACCTGGGACAACGTCATCCAGAAAATGACCGACGAGCAGTGGTACGCCATCATGGACTGCCACCTCACCGCGCCGTTCCGCATCCTCCGCGCCGCCTACCCGGTCATCAGCGCGGCGGCGAAGCTGGAAGCGGCCGAGGGCCGGGTGGTCAACCGCAAGGTGGTGAACATTTCCTCGGTTTCGGCCAGCGGCAACGCCGGGCAGGTCAACTACTCCACCGCCAAGGCGGGTGTGATGGGCCTGACCAAGGCACTGGCCAAGGAGTGGGGCCGCCACAAGGTCAACGTCAACGCCGTCGCCTACGGTCATATCGAAACCCGCATGACCGTGCCGGTCGAGGGTGAGGTGAAGACCGTCAAGATCGAGGGCCGCGACATCCGCGTGGGCATCAGCTCGCAATTGGTCGAGCAGTCCAGGCACATGACCCCGCTGGGGCGTCCGGGCACACCGGACGAAGCCGCCGGCGCGGTATACCTGTTCTGCATTCCCGAGTCCGACTACGTCACCGGCCAGGTCCTGGTCTGCGGCGGCGGTCTGGGCACTGTCGTCTGATCCGCGGAGGTTCCTGACATGCGTGTGGAAAATTATCGTTCGCCGTGGATGGACGCCGACCTGGACGCCTTCCGTGACAGCATCCGTCGTTTCGTCCGCGAGCAGTTGCTGCCCCATGAAGAAAAATGGCGTGCCCAGCACCGCTCCGACCGCGAGGCCTGGCTGGCCTGTGGCGAGATGGGCATGATCCTGCCGGACATGCCGTCCGAGTACGGCGGCGTTGACGGCTCCCCGGCCTATTACGCGGTGGCCATGGAAGAGCTGACCTATGCCGGCGCCATGAGCATCGCGCTGAGCATCAACCACATCGTCGGCCACTACATCCTGGCCAGCGGTACCGAGGAGCAGAAACGCCAGTGGCTGCCGGGCATCGCCTCCGGAAAGATCATCACCTCCATTGCCATGACCGAGCCGGGTACCGGTTCGGACCTGCAGGGCGTGAAGACCCGCGCGGTGAAGAAAGGCGACAACTACGTGATCAATGGCTCCAAGACCTTCATCAGCAACGGTCAGAACAGCGACGTGGTGATAGTCGTGGCCAAGACCGATCTGGAAGCCAAGGGCTCCCGTGGTATTTCGCTGTTCATCGTGGACACCGCGACGCCCGGCTTCCATCGCGGCAAGTGCCTGGACAAGATCGGCCTGCCGGGCCAGGACACCTCGGAAATGTTCTTCCAGGACTGCGAAGTACCGGCGCACTGCCTGCTGGGCGGGGTGGAAGGGCAGGGCTTCATCCAGCTGATGCAGCAACTGCCCTACGAGCGTGCGGAAATCGCCATCCAGGCCGCCGCCGCCATGGAGCGTGCGCTGTCCCTGACGCTGGAGTACACCCGGGAGCGGAAGGCGTTCGGCAAGTCGATCCTGGAGTTCCAGAACACCCGCTTCACCCTGGCGGAAGTGAAAACCACCGTGCTCGCTTCGCGCACCCTGGCCGACCTGATCGTCCAGCGCTGGGTGGACGGCACGCTGGATACTACCCTGGCCTCGATGGGCAAGTTCTGGCTGACGGACCGTCAGGGAGAAGTCATCGACACCTGCCTGCAGTTCTTCGGCGGTTTCGGCTACATGAACGAGTACCCCATCGCCCGCATGTTCGCCGATGCCCGTGTGTCGCGAATCTATGGCGGGGCCAACGAGATCCAGCGCGAGCTGGTGGGCCGTTCGTTGTAATCGGTGACCGGCACCCTGGTGCCGGTCCGAGCGACGCCAGGGGTGATCCTGTCACCTTTGGTGTCATTGACGACGCGAGAACTCTGATGCCGGTTGAACTGGAACGCTATCCGCTGCATACCCGCCAGGTGGTGTGCGAGGGATTTCGCCGCAGCGATGGCCTTTACGAGTTTGAAGGGCGCCTGCTGGATCGCAAGACTCACGACTTGCACCTGCTGTTCAAGCAGGTGCCGGCCGGACAACCGGTTCACCAGATGCGGGTCGTCCTGGTCGTCGACCAGGATTGGGTAGTGCGAGAGGCCCGGGCGAGCAGCGATTCCGCGCCGACGCCGCATTGCGGGGAAATCGCCGCGGCCTACGCGGACCTTCAGGGCATGAAGGTCGGCCCTGGTTTCAGGCGCGAGCTGCTACGGCGCCTGGGGGATGAACGGGGCTGTACGCACCTCACCGATCTTGTGCAGGCCATGGCAACCACGGTATTCCAGACACTCATGACCTTGCGCTACGACGGCAGGCAAGCGCCCGGTGACACCACCGACGGCAATCCGATCCTCCAGGTGCTGGGCACCTGCCATGCCTATCGGCGGGGTGGTCCGGCCGCCAGGAAATTATCCGGTCCATGAGGATTCATCAGTAAGCAACGAGCACCAGCGCAGTGCATCCGTGTGCCGAGTGTGTTCCCCGATAACAAGAACACTGGAGAACGACATGTACATCACCCAAGGTCTACATCGCCACATGCAGCAACGGCCCCATGCGAAGGCGATTCGCTGCCAGGGGCGCGGCATGACCTTCGCACAACTGGGCGGGCGCGTCGCGCGTCTTGCCGGGGCGCTGAAGGCGCTCGGACTGCAGAGCGGCGACTGCGTGGCCATGCTGTCGCGCAACTCTCCCCAGTACATCGAATACAGCCTGGGCGTGCCCTGGGCCGACGGCATCCTCAACCCGGTCAATACCCGCTGGAGCGTGGCCGAGGTGGTCTACTCCCTGGACGACTCCAGCACCTCGATTCTCCTCGTCGACGACACCTTCAAGGACATGGGGCTGGCGATCATGCGGCAGGCCAAGACCCTGCGGCATGTGATCCACGTCGGCGAGGAGGAAACCCCCGAGGGCATGTTGAGCTACGAGGCGCTGCTGGCCGGGGCCGAGCCGGTGGCCGATGTGCGCCGGCATGGCGATGCGTTGCTAGGGATCTTCTACACCGGCGGCACCACGGGATTCCCCAAGGGCGTGATGATCAGCCACAACAACCTGGCCTTCGCCGCAATGGCCTCCGCCAACAAAGGCTTCTTCGGGCGTGAGGCCCGTTTCATGCACGCCATGCCGATGTTCCATCTGGCGGACTTCTCGGCGATGTACTGCCTCATCATGTCCGGCGGCGTGCACGTCATACTCCCAGCGTTCAGCGGAGAGGCGGCTATCCGTGCGGTGGCGGAGGAGCAACTGACCGACCTGATGCTTGCGCCGACCATGATCCAGATGATGTTGCAGGCCCGCGAAGCCAATCCGGAACTGGCAGCGCTGCAACTGACCAGCATCCGCAACATCATCTATGGCGCTTCGCCCATTTCCCCGGCACTGCTTGACCGCGCCTGCATCGCGTTCCCAAAGGCGCGTTTCTTCCAGGGCTACGGCATGACCGAGCTGACTACCGGCGGCACCATGCTCGATGCCGAGTTCCACAGCGCCGAGCACCAGGCCAGCGGCAAGATGTATTCGGCGGGCCGGGCGATCGGCTGCGTCGAACTGCGCATCGTCGACGAAAACGACCGGGAAGTGCCGCGCGGCAGCGTGGGCGAGATCGTGGTGCGCGGTCCCAACGTGATGCTCGGCTACCTCAACCAGCCGGTGCTGACAGCCGAGGTGCTCAAGGATGGCTGGATGCATACAGGCGACGGTGCCTACATGGATGAGGACGGCTTCGTCTATATCGTCGATCGCCTGAAGGACATGATCGTCAGCGGTGGTGAGAACGTCTATTCCGCCGAAGTCGAGAACGCCGTTGCCAGCCATCCCTCGGTGGCGCAGTGCGCGGCGATCGGGATTCCTTCCGATAAGTGGGGCGAAAGCGTGCACGTGGTGATAGTGCTCAAGCCCGGCGCCGAACTGCTCGAGGAACAGATCATCGCCCACTGCAGGGAGCGAATCGCCGGCTACAAGTGTCCGCGCAGCATCGAGGTGCGCGAGAGCCTGCCGCTGTCCAGCGTCGGCAAGATTCTCAAGAGCGAACTACGCAAACCCTACTGGGAAAAGCACGCGCGCAACATTGCCTGATGCCGATTTGGCTCGAAGCAACCCTGCTGACAAGGAAATTGCCGATGCATTCTTATCCGACTCGCTTCTTCGCAGCCGGTGTGGCGCTACTCGCCGCCGGATTCGCCTGGGGCAGCCAGCCTACCCCGGAAGAGGCCAGGGCCATCGCTCGCGAAGCCTATGTCTATGGCTTCCCGCTGGTAGACAACTACCGCATCCAGTACACCTACTTCCAGGACCGCTCCAACCCCGAGTTCAAGGCGCCCTGGAACAGGCTGCACAACGAGGCGCGGCTCTACACGCCCGCGGATACCGCGATCCAGACGCCCAATGCCGACACGCCTTATTCGCAACTGGGCGCCGACCTGCGCAGCGAGCCACTGGTGCTGAGCGTGCCCGAGGTGGAGGCGCAACGGTACTATTCGCTGCAGTTCGTCGACGCCTATACCTACAACTTCGCCTATGTGGGCAGCCGCGCCACCGGCAACGGGGCCGCGCGCTACCTGCTGGCCGGCCCCGACTGGAAAGGGCCGACGCCCGCGGGCATCGCCCAGGTCATCCGCTCCGATACCCAATTCGCCTTCGTCTTCTATCGGACCCAACTGTTCAATCCACAGGACATGGAAGGGGTACGCAAGGTGCAGGCGGGATTCAAGGTGGAACCGCTGTCGGCTTACCTGGGACAGGTGGCGCCGCAGCCGGCTCCCGCGCTGAACTTCATCAAGCCGCTGAGCGCGGAGCAGGAGCGCAAGTCGCCGGAGTTCTTCGACGTCCTCAACTTCGTCCTGACCTACTGTCCGACCCTGCCGTCGGAGAAGGAGCTGATGGCGCGTTTCGCCCGACTGAACATCGGCCCTGGCAAGACTTTCGACTTCCAGGCGCTGACGCCTGAACTGCGTGAGGCCGTGCAGGCGGGGATGGCCGACGCCTGGAGCCAGTCCATGGCCGGGTTCGAGCGTCTGCGTAATGCCGGCAAGGTCTCCAGCGGCGATGTGTTCGGGACCCGAGAGCATCTTGCCGGAAATTATCTGTACCGGATGGCAGCCGCGGTAGGCGGCATCTACGGCAACTCCGCCGAGGAGGCGCTGTACGCCAGCTACAACCAGGATGCCGGCCAACAGAAGCTCGATGGCAGTCATCGCTATGTCCTGCGTTTTGCCAAGGACCAACTTCCGCCGGTGCATTCGTTCTGGTCGCTGACACCCTACACCCTGCCTGAGCGCGCACTGGTGGCCAACCCTCTGCAGCGCTATCTGGTCAATTCACCGATGCTGCCGGACATGCAGCGCGACGCCGACGGCGGCCTCACGCTCTACCTGCAGAACGCCTCACCGGGGGGCGAGCGCGAACACAACTGGATTCCCGTACCCAAGGGGCCGTTCCTTTTGGCCATGCGTTTCTACTGGCCGAAGCAGGAGCTGATTTCCGGAAGCTGGCAGCGGCCGGCGCTGCAACGAGTCGAATGAGGAGAAGGGAATGATCCGCATGAACAAAACCCTGCAGCGGGCGCTGTTGCTGTTCACCACGTCCTGGCTGGCTACGCAACAGGCCGTCTGGGCTACAACCGCTCCAGCCCCGGTCAATGTCGACAATTTTGCCCGGGCGGAGTCGGACCGCTACCTTGCCGCGATCGTCAAGCGCTATGGCCTTGGCCGGCTGGAGCACAATCGCCAGGTGGCCTCCATCGACCAGCAGACGGTCATCCGGCTCAACCGCGACACGCTGTATTCGGTGGGGGTCTTCGACCTGGAGGCTGGTCCGCTGACCCTGACCTTGCCGGATGCGGGCAAGCGCTACCTGTCGCTCCAGGTGATCAACGAGCAGCATTACGTACCGGCAGTGTTCTACGGGGCAGGAACGCATCGCCTGACCCGCGATGCCATGGGTAGTCGCTATGTGGCCGTTGCCCTGCGTATTCTCGCCAATCCCGCCGACGCCCAGGACATGCAGCGCGCACATGCATTGCAGGACGCGGTGCGCGTCGAACAGGCCGGCACCGGGCACCTCGAACTGCCGCAATGGGATGGCGAAAGCCAGGGCAAGGTTCGCAGCGCACTGTTGGCCCTGGCCGCGCTGGAGCCGGACCTCAACCGTGCCTTCGGAGTCCAGGGGCGGGTCGATCCGGTCCGTCATCTGATCGCCACGGCCTCGGCATGGGGAGGGTTTCCGGAGCAGGATGCGACCTACCTGAATGTTACGCCGGCACGCAACGACGGCTCGACGCAATATCGCCTGAGCGTCAAGGACGTACCGGTGGACGCGTTCTGGTCGATCAGCGTGTACAACGAGAAAGGCTATTTCCAGCCCAACCTCCAGGGGGCCTATAACCTCAACAGCGTGACGGCACAGAGGGCGGAGGACGGCAGTATCGATGTCGCGTTCGGCGGTTGCGATGGCAAGGTGCCCAACTGTCTGCCGATAACATCGGGATGGAACTACATGGTCCGGCTGTATCAACCGCAACCTTCGGTGCTCGAGGGGAGCTGGCGTTTCCCCGAGGCCGTTCCGGTGAACTGAACCTCGCGGGAATCGAAAAAGGGGCAGCGTGAGCTGCCCCTTTTTCGTTCACTCGTTCAGGGCCGTGGGCATGCCCTTGCTCGTGGCACGAGCGCCCAGTTCGCTGACCTCCAGGCTCAGCAGCGCGAGATCGTAGCTGTGGCCGTCAAGATCCTTGACGTGATTGCGCAGCACCGATTCAGGCCGGAAACCCAGCTTTTCGAAGGTCTTGATCGCGGCGCTCTGGTCGACTGTCATCTGCACGGTGAGTTTTTCCAGGCCGAGGCTCAGTGCAAGGTTGACGCATTCCCTGATCAGCGCCTGCCCCAGCCCGACACCGCGCCAGGCGGGGGCGACCAGGATGCGCAGGTCGCCGACATGGGGGGACCAGGACTGAGCGTCGACGACCACGGCGGTACAGCCCACCAGTTGACCGTCGGCAACGGCCACCAGACTGGTCACTTGTTTACCGAGAGCCGTCAGCCAGGCCGCAATGACTTTCGGGTGGCTGAGATTGCGCCGTACGAACAGCAGGTCGTGCACTGGCAGGGTATCGATGAACGCGGTGAGCGCGGGTGCATCCTCAGGCTTCATCAGGCGGAACTCCACCTGCGTGCCATCGAGTGCGAGATAACGAGGGTAGCGGCGTTGAACGGGCTTCTTCATATGGAGCGTTTCCCCAACCAGTGATCCAGTGATGGCCACATGCGTTTGATGGCCGCGGGCCCGGCGACCAGGCTGACGTGCCCGCCGGGAATGATCAGTTCTTCCTTGTCGACGGAGCCCACCTTGTGCAGCAGCGGCCGGGCACTGGCAGGGGGCACCAGGGAGTCGTGCTCGGCGATGACGTGCAGCAGGGGCACCTTGATCGCGTCGAGCCGTACGGGACGGCCGCCGATACGCAGGGTGTCGTCGAACAGGCGGTTCTTCCACACCAGTTCCTTGATGATCTGCCGGTAGTAGTCCCCCGCCAGCGGCAGAGTGTCGGCGCCCCAGCCGGTCATCATGCGGTAGCCCTTGACGTACTGCTCGTTCCACAGGTTGTCCCACAGGCGAATCTGCCCGGCGATGCGGCCCGCCGGGCGCAGCAGGTCGAAGCCGTTCTGGATCATCTTGGAGGGGAGGATGCCCAGTCGGTCCACCAGTTCGTCGACGTCGAAGTAGTCAGGGTTCGCCAGCGTCCGGGTCCAGTGCACCTGGCTCCAGTCCACCGGGGTGGTGAAGCACACGAGGTTCTTCAGCGGGCCTTCCGGATGCAGGGCCGCGTAGATGCAGGCCAGGATGCCGGCCATGCAGTATCCGACCAGGGTGACATCCTCCACACCCGCATCGCGCTGGACGCGACGCAGGCAGTCGGGCAGGAAGTCGAGGACGTAGTTCTCGATCTTCAGGTGCTGCTCGGTACGGGTCGGCGGGTTCCAGTCGATGACGTAGATGTCGTAACCACGATGTAGGAGGAACTCGATCAGGCTCTGCCCCCTGGCGAGGTCGAACAGATAGGCGCGGTTGGTGGTGGCCATGACCAGCAGCAGCGGAGTGCGGTACACCTCATCGGCCGAGGAGTAGTAGTGATACAGGCTGAGCGTGCCCCGGCGGTGCAGGAGACGCTTGGGCGTCGCGCCCACCGCAGGGCCGGGGGAACTCAGGTAGTCCAGAGCGTTGAGCCTGCGTTGCAGCATCCGCTTCGCTTCGGTTTTCAGGCGTCCGGTGAAGGTCTTATCGAATGGCATGGCTCATGACTCCCTCTTGGCCTTGGCGGCGGGGCGCTTCGCCCGCTGTCGTGCTTTCGTCAGCGCCAACTCGGGTTGCAGGTCCAGGGGTTGGCGGCTGCGGGGCGGACGAGGCACCAGGGATTTTGCCGCCAGGTCGGGCAACAGCTCGTCGAGCTTGTCTTCGATTCGGCGTACCGCGTCGGCAAGCTCCCGGACTTCCCCGCGGCTGGGCAGGTCCAGCTGCTCCAGCAGGCGGGCGATGGAGCGTTCAGCCAGGTAGCGGGCGCCGGTGGATGCACGCGTGTAGATAGCCATGGCCTGGGCGAACTCGCTGGAGTCCATCTTCCGGGCGGCCACGTCGTTGATACCGTTTTCGAGCTTGTTCAGGGCCTCGCGGCACAGGCGCAGTGGGTCGGGAAAGCGTGAAGCGGTCATGCCGGACTCTCCTGTTCTCAGGATGACGGGGGGTAGGTCTGAAGTGCCGTGCGCGGGTCGCGGCCCTGCAGGCAGCGGCGCAGGAGGTGGGTGGTGGTCGAGTAGGGCAGCAGCGCCCAGCGGGTCGTGCGGGCCAGCCTGGGGGCAAGCCGGGTCAGGAGCGCGTCGCGCCAGCCATCGGTGGCGTTCCAGAGGGTCACCGCAGTGCTGCGGAGCTCGCCGCCGACTTCCCGGTCCGGCGCGGTATCGGCTATCTCCAGGGTGGTGTCCGCATGCTGTCCTTCGAAAGCCTCGGTCAGTGCTGCGCTGATGCGCAGCAAGGCGTCGCTGGCGGCACCATTGATGGCGTCGAAATTGAGGAAACCGTGGAACTGCCCCGGATAGTGCAACAGCAGCACCGGAATCCGGGCATTGCGCAGCCGCGCCGCGTAATCCAGGCCATCGTCGCGAATGGGATCGAGACCGGCGCTGATGATGAGCGCCGGCGCTACGCCGCGCAGGTTGCGTTGCCGACGGGGCGACAGCAGGGGCGAGCTGAGGTCCAGGTGCGCGACGGAATGGGCGATCGTGCGCTGGATGTGGCCGAGCATGTGCTGGGTGACCATGTAGCCGTCGGCGTTCTCCGTCAGCGAGGGGAAGGATTCCAGCAATTCAGTGGCGGGGTAGGCAAGCACCTGCAGCGCCAGCTTGAGGCCCTGGCTACGCGCCTCTTGGGCGATGACCGCCGTGAGGTTGCCGCCTGCAGAATCGCCGCCGATGGCCAGGCGCTCGGCGTCGATCCCCAGCTCCTGGGCGTGCTCGACTATCCAGTTCAGCGCTGCCAGGCAGTCTTCGCGGCTGGCGTTGAGGTCATGCTCCGGGGCCAGCCGGTAACTGATGGCCACGGTGATGCAGCCGGCCGTCCGCGCGATGTTGCGGCAGATCGACTCCGCCGAGTCCAGGCCGCCCACCATGAAGCCGCCACCATGGACCCAGATGAACGCCGGGAGGAGCGCGTCACCGCGCGAGGGGCTGTAGATACGCAGGCTCAACTCGCCGCCCGGCCCGTCGATCTCGAACTGACGCACGCTGGCGAGGGGAGGGCGAGTGCCCAGCGCCAGGGCGGTGAGCCGCCACAGTTCGCGGATTTCGCCCAGGGAATAGGCTTCGATGGGTTTGAGCTGCGTCGCTAGGTTCAGCATGCGCAGGAAGGCGCGCGCGTCGCGATCCGGGGCGGCCGCGCGCCAGGTAACGGGAAGGCCCTTGCCGGACGGACGCGGCGCTTGGACGGTCGGGGTAGCGTGGGTGGTCACGACGGGACTCCTTGTGGTCGTGGAAGTGCCGATATGCTATTGCCCCGGTCGCTCCCGCGCGCCCCCTCCTGTGGAACGGGATGGCTACCAACCCGTTCCGGTCAGAGACCGTTCACCAGATGGCCTCCGTCCACCGCCAGGACGCTGCCGGTCATGAAGCTACCGGCGTCGCTGGCCAGCAGCAGGAAGGGGCCATCCAGCTCGGACAGCTCGCCGAGGCGGCGCATCGGGATGGCGTCCTGGATGTACTGCCGGCCGTGCTCACTGTCGAAGTAGCCGTCGGTCATCTCCGTGATGAAATAGCCGGGCGCGATGGCGTTGACGCGGATGCCCCGACGCGCCAGCTCCAGGGCCAGCGCTTTGGTCAACTGCACCACGCCGGCCTTCGCCGTGCAGTAGTGGCTGTAGCCTGCGCCCACACGAATGCCCAGCATCGAGGCGATATTGACGATGCTGCCGGGGCGGCCGGCTGCCACCAGGCGCTGTGCGGCGCACTGTGCCACACGCCAGACCCCGTCCAGGTTGGTCGCGAGCATGCTCCGCCAGTCGTCCTCGCTCACTTCCAGGGCGCGCTGGCCGTTACCGATGCCGGCGTTGTTCAGCACCACGTCGACTACCCCGAAGCAAGTTTGCGCCGTATCGAAAGCTGCCTCGACGCTGGCTCTATCGGTGACATCGAGAGCGACGGGCAGGGCCTCGCCCCCCTGGGCGTGAATCTCGTCCGCCAACTGTCCCAGCCGCTCAATGCGCCGTGCACCCACCACGACCCTTGCTCCGGACGCGGCGGCGACCCGCGCCAGGTGAGCACCGATACCGCTGGAGGCACCGGTCACCAGAACAACCTTGCCGGCCAGGGAAAAACGCTGTGATCGTTCAGTCATTGTGCTTCTTCGCTCAGTTGAATACTTCGAACAGCCCGGCGGCACCCATGCCGCCGCCCACGCACATGGTCACCACCACGTAGCGCACACCGCGTCGGCGCCCCTCCAGCAAGGCGTGGCCGACCATGCGGGCGCCGCTCATGCCGTAGGGATGACCGATGGCGATGGCGCCGCCGTTGACGTTCAGCCGGGCGTTATCGATGCCCAGCTTGTCGCGACAGTAGAGGACCTGGCAGGCGAAGGCTTCGTTGAGTTCCCACAGGCCGATGTCGTCGACACTCAACCCGTGCTGTTTGAGGAGCTTGGGCACGGCGAGCACCGGGCCGATGCCCATTTCCTCGGGTGCGAGACCTGCCACGGCGATGCCCCGATAGGCGCCCAGGGGCTCCAGATTGCGCTGCTCGGCCAGCCGGCCGTCCATCAGCACGCAGGCGCTGGCGCCGTCTGACAGTTGGCTGGCGTTGCCGGCGGTGATGCAGCCGGCCTCGATCACTGGCTTGAGGGCGCCGAGGTCTTCAAGGCGGGTCTGCGGCCGGTTGCCTTCGTCGCGGTCCAGGGTAAGCGGCTGGTAGCTGACCTGGCCGCTGGCCTTGTCGGTCACCGCGTTGCTGACGTTCACCGGCACGATCTCCCCGGCGAACAGGCCAGCCTGCTGGGCCGCAGCGGTGCGTTGCTGGGATTGCAGGGAATAGGCGTCCTGCTCCTCGCGGCTGATGCCGTAGCGCCGGGCGACCCGCTCGGCGGTCTGCAGCATGGGCATGTAGGCGTGTTCGGCATGCCGCAGCACCAGCCGGTCCTGCTCGCTCATGGCCCATTCCACGTGGCGGTTCTGCACGCGGCTGATCTGCTCCTGGCCGGCGCCGATGGTCACCTGCATGCCGTCTACCATGATCTGCTTGGCGGCGGTCGCGATGGCCATCAGCCCGGAGGCGCATTGGCGGTCCAGGGTCTGGCCGCTGACCGACAACGGCAGCCCGGAGGCGAGGGCGCTCATGCGCCCGAGGTTCCAGCCGGCGGTGCCGGCGGGCATCCCCGTGCCCATCACCAGGTCGTCGATTTCCGCGGCCTCGATGCCGGCGCGCTCGACGGCGGCACGGATGGCGAAGGACGCCATGGTGGGGGAAGTGGTGTTGTTGAAGGCGCCGCGGAAGGCCTTGCCGATCGGCGTGCGCGCGGTAGAGAGAATGACGGCTTCTTTCATGTTCTGCTCCTGCAGTCAGATGCGTTCGATATGGGTACGGCCGGACGCCACCAAGCGTTCGAGCAGCGGTGCCGGTTGGTACCACTGGGCGCCATAGGCACCCAGGCTGTCGCGGTAATGGCGGATGCGCTCCAGTACATTGGGAAGGCCGAGAGCCTCGGCGTAATGCATCGGGCCGCCGCGCCAGGCGGGGACGCCGTAGCCGTTGATCCAGACCAGGTCAATGTCGCCGCTGCGCAGGGCGATGCCTTCGTCCAGCAGCCGGATGCCTTCGTTGATCCGCATGAACAGGCAGCGGTCGACCCAGGGCGTTGACGAGCACGCGGGCGAGGCCGATGAAGGCGATGTCGCCGTCCTGGTGATAGCGGATCAGTTCAGTCATTAGATTTCTCCAGATCGGCACGGGGTCAGTACCAGGCGTCCCGCATATCGCAGGCCAGACGGTCTGCGCTGGTGAGCAGGCGGGCGATGCCCGCCAGCGGGGCGAGTTCCCAGGTCATGAAGTAACGCGCGGCATGCACCTTGCCCTGGTAGAAGGCGGCCTCGTCGTCGCTGCTGGCCCGCGGCAGGGCGGCACCGGCGGCCAGGGCCTGGCGCAGCCAGGTCCAGCCCACCACCACGCGGCCGAACAGGTCGAGGAAAGGGGTGGCGTTGGCCAGCCCCCTGGTCGCATCGGCGGCAACCTGCGCCTGCAGCTCGGTGGTCGTCTCCTCCAGCAGTTGCAGGGCGAGTTCCAGCTGCCGCGCCATCGGAGCGCAGCGGGTATCGGTGGCGGCCCGGCTCAGGCAGCGGCGGATTTCCTCGCGCAGCAGCCGATAACCGTCGCCGCCGCGAGAGCCCAGCTTGCGGCCCAGCAGGTCGATCGCCTGGATGCCTTCGGTGCCTTCATGGATGGGGTTGAGGCGATTGTCCCGGTACAACTGCTCCAGCGGGTACTCGCGGGTGTAGCCCGCGCCACCGAGGATCTGGATGCCGAGGTCGGAAGCCAGCAGGCCGTAGCGTGACGGATAGGACTTCACCACCGGGGTCAGCAGGTCGAGCAGTTCGGCGGCGTTGCGCCGTTGCTCCGGGGTGTCGCCGGTATGGGCGTCCTCCACCAGCGAGCTGGCATACAGGCAAAGACTCAGGCTGCCTTCGGCATAGACCTTCTGCTGCAACAACATGCGCCGGACATCGGCGTGCTCGATAATCGACACCTGGGGCGAGGCGGGGTCCTTGCAGCCCGGCAGCCGTCCCTGCGGGCGCTCCCGGGCGTACTCCAGCGCGTGGACGAAGCTCTGGTAGCCCAGCGCGGCGGCACCCAGGCCGACGCCGATGCGGGCCTCGTTCATCATCTGGAACATGTAGCCCAGCCCCTGGTGAGGCTCGCCGATCAGGTAGGCCTCGGCGCCGTCGCGTTCACCGAAGTTGAGCACGGTGGAGGTGGTGTTGCGGTAGCCCATCTTGTGCAGCAGGCCGGCCAGCGCCACGTCGTTGCGTTCGCCGCAGCTGCCGTCGGCCTGCACCAGGCGCTTGGGCACCAGGAACAGCGAGATGCCGCGGGTGCCCGCCGGCGCGCCCTCGATGCGGGCCAGGACCATATCGACGATGTTCTCGGTGAGTTCGTGGTCGCCACCGGAGATGAACATTTTCTGGCCGAATACACGGTAGGTGCCATCGCCCGCCGGCCGTGCGCTGGTGCGCAGGTCGCCCAGCGCCGAGCCCTGGCCGGGTTCCGTGAGGGCCATGGTGCCGCTGAAGCGGCCGTCGAGCATGGCCGGCAGGAAGCGCGCCTTGAGTTCGTCGCTGGCGAAGCTCCTGACCAGATTGGTGGCGCCGATGCTGAGGAAGGAATAGCCCAGGGTGGCAATGTTGGCGGCGTTGAAATAGGCCATGCAGGCGCGTAGCACGACTTCGGGCAGTTGCAGGCCGCCATCGGCATAGTCGTGGTGGGCAGCGAGGAAACCGGCCTCGGCGAAGGCGTCCCAGGCCTGCTGGGTTTCCGGGATCAGGTGCACGCGTTCACCGTCGAAGGTGGGTTCGTGCTCGTTGCCCTTGCGGTTGTGCGGCGCGAAAAAATCGCTGGCGAGCTGGCGGGCGGTCTCCAGGGCGGCATCGAATACCGCGCGGTCATGCTCGGCGTAGCGCTGACGCCGGAGCAGGGACTGGGTGTCGAGCACTTCGTAGAGCTGGAAACGCAGGTCGCGTTCGTTGAGCAATGCACTGGTCATGCGCGGTCTCGTCGAGATGGTGCGGGGAACCCGCTGCGGAGGTTGACGGGAGGATAGGCGGACAGGCCGCCGCGGCACCCCACTCGACTGGAGTGGGGTGGGGGCGGACGAGGGGTGGTTGAATGGCTGTCCGGGGGAGTGGGCCCGCAGGTGGCTGCTGTGCCTGTGCGGTGGTCCCGCTCCTGATGTGCCCGCGTGTTGTACCGATGCCCCGTATGGACAGTCCCGGTGCCCTTCATCACTATGCGGGGGCTGCTCCGTCCGTCCCGGCGGTCGGGACGAAGAACAATATCCAGATGACGGCCATATCCATGCTCAGTACCAAGTTTGCCCCGCCCCGGGTGAGCCCCGGCGCGGTGATCCGCGAGGATCTGCTCAGCCGACTGCAAGCCGCCGGCGAGAGCCGCCTGTTCCTGGTCATTGGCGGTGCCGGGTTCGGCAAGTCGACCCTGTTGGCGCAGTGGCGGCAGGAATTGGTCAAGGGCGGTGCCGCGGTCGCCTGGATGTCGGTGACGCCCGACGACGGGGAGGCCGAAACTTTCGTTGCCCATCTGGGCGGTGCCCTGCGCCATGCCGGGGTGGGCATCCCGGCGGAACCCGGAAGCGGCATCGACGGTGATCCGCATTTCATGCTGTCGCCGCTGATCAATGCGCTGCTGGAGTGGGGCGACGAGGTCTATCTGCTGCTCGATGATTTCCACCAGGCGGAAACGGCCTCGGTACTGCCCGTCGTCCAGGCGCTGATCGACCACGCCCCGGCCAACCTGCACCTGGTATTGGCCTCGCGGCGGGACCCACCCCTGTTGCTCGGGCGCTGGCGGGCCATGGGCGAGCTTTGCGAGATCGGCAGCGACGGGCTGAGCTTCGACCTCGCCGAGGCCCACGCCTTCCTCAAGGCCTACCTGGACCCGGCGATCGCCATGGACACCGCGCATCGCCTGCATGGCCAGGCGGACGGCTGGCCCATCGGCCTGCAACTGCTTTCCCTGTCGATGAAGGCCAATCCCCGGCGCAAGGAGCACGCCGTAACCCTGCAGCCCGGTGCGCCAGGGCTGTCGGAGTACCTTGCCGAGGACGTACTGGCGGGATTGCCCGCGGAGTTGCTGGGCTTTCTCCAGCAGATTTCCATTCTGCGCCGTTACAACCTCGACGTGGCCCGGTACGTCACCCAGTCCGAGGATGCCGAGCGGTTCATCCGCCACATCGAAGAGAGCAACCTCTTCGTGCAGGCGGTGGACATTCCCGGCGAGGCCCAGTGGTACCGTTTCCACCCGATGTTTCAGGAGTTCCTCGCGCAGCGCCTGCGCGCCTCCGGCGCCGACCTGGCCAGTCTGCACCAGCGCGCCTCGGCCTGGTTCGAGCAAGGCGGCCTGGTGGGTGACGCCATGCAGCATGCGCTGGCGATGGATGATCTGGACTACCTGGTGGCATTGCTGGAGCGGGTCCAGCCGCCGCAGAAGAACGTCAGCCACCTGGGCCAGTTCGTCCGCTGGCTGCAGCGCGTACCGCTGGAGCGGCTTGCCCGCCACCCGGCGTTGTTGCTGCTCGGGGCCTGGGGGGCGGTGATGACCGTGCGTACCGCCCAGGCCGAAGAATGGCTGGGGCGTTTCGAGGCGCTGCCCGATGCCGCGGCGAACCGGCACCAGGTGCTGCTCCTGCGGGCGGCCATGGCCACCCAGCGGGACGACGCAGCCCTGTGTGCGCAACTGCTGGCCCCAATTGCCGAAGCGCCGCTGAACAACGTCTTCCTCGAACAGGTACGCGCCAGCCTCTATGTGCCCGCCTTGAGCAGCCTGGGGCAGCACGCGGCAGCCCGGCGCTACCTGAACTCCACAGCCGCGCGAGCATCTCGCGGCAGCACCCACGAGATGGCACTCATCGGCGCGCTGTCCACCGCGCTCGTGGCGCTGTTCGAAGGGCAGCTGCTGGAGCTGGAGCAGATCGCCTCCGCCACGCTCGCCAAGGCCGAGCAGAGCCACGGCAGGCGCTCGGTCAGCGCCTGCCACTGCGCCGCGCTGCTGGCGTTTGCCTACTGCGAGTTCGGCCGTGACGAAGCCGCCCATGGGGCCCTGGCCAACCGGCTGGACATCCTGCATTTCTCGGTGCCGGAATACATGATCGTCGCGGCCCTGGCCCATGCACGCCTGCAGTCGCGAGCGGCGGCGATGGAGTACCTGCGCCAGCGCGAAGAGTATTTCCGCGAGCGCGAGTTGGACCGCTGTGCGGCGAACATGCTCGCCGAGCGCATTCGCCTGTTGCTGCTGGATGCCGACTGGCGTCGGGCCGAGGGCCCGCTGGTGGCCCTGGAGGATCTGCGCCAGGCCCATGTCACCACACCGCAGCACGCCGAAGTGAGCGTGCTGGCCGCCCTGGCCAAGGCCCGCCTGGTGCTGGCCAGGGGGCAGCCGGAACTGGCGATCCAGGTGCTGGACTCGATCCAGGGATTGATCCGCGAATACGCCCGGGGCGCCTGGACGGTAGCCAGTGCCGTCCTCCGCTGCCTGGCGCTGGATCATCTGGGGCGCGACGGCGAGGCGCTGGAATGCCTGCGTGAAGCGGTCCTGCAGGGTTACCGGATGGGCCTCTTACGCACCTTCCAGGACGAAGGCGAGCCGCTGCGCCGCCTGCTGGCGAAGCTGGGCGGCCTTGGCACGGAGGAGCTCGACCGCTACCTCGGTGCCTTGCTATCGGACTTCGCACCCGGTGCGCCGCTGGAGGCAGGTACAAGCCCGGAACGGGGCCCCCTGGTCATCGACGCGCCGATGCTCACGCCGCGCGAGCTGGAAATCCTCGTCTTGCTGGAGCAGTCGATGTCCAACAAGCGCATCGCCCTGGCGCTGAACCTGAGTCTGCAGACGGTGAAGTGGAATCTGCGCAACATCTTCGCCAAGCTGGGTGTCTCCAGCCGCTACGACGCCATTCTGTTCGCCCGGCGCAACGGTGGGGTGCGTTGAGCGCCGGCCCTCAGGGGCTCAGGCGGTCGCCAGCTTTATCATCCAGGTGATGATGCCCGCATTGACCGCGGTGAACACCAGCGCGATCAGGAAGACCGCGTCAGCAATGCGCATCATCATCCGGCCGCGCCGCGTGCGGTGAGCCCGCAGGCTCCAGTAGGAGCAGAAGGCGGAGACCAGGTAGAACATCATGTTCACGGTCACCAGGTCGTCGATGATCAGGTCCTTCTGGTGCAGGGTGATGATCACCTGGATGATCCCGATGACCGTCAGGCAGACCCCGACCATGGTGGCCGAGACGGAGAAGATGTGGACGCAGATGTCATCGTCCAGTGAGGGTGTTTCCGGATCGTTCATGGCGGGGTACCCCAGGGATGGGAGACTGGCGGGCCTCACGCTAGCCGCTACTTGTTAGGGAGCACTTAAGACAGGGTGGCACGGCTCGTGGTAGAACTGACGCCCCGCTGACCGTTGACGTATGAGCCGCATGATCGAGTTCAACAATGTAACCGCCTACCAGCAGCAGACCCGCGTGCTGGACGGGTTCTCCCTGCACATCGGCGAAGGCGAGAAAGTCGCCATCCTCGGGCCCAACGGCGCCGGCAAGAGCACGCTACTGAAGCTGATCAGCCGCGAACTCTACCCGGTGGATCGGGAAGGCAGCTCGCTGAGCCTGTTCGGCCTGCAGAACGTCACCCTCTGGGACCTGCGCAGCCGCATCGGCTTCGTCTCCCAGGACCTGCAGGAGGACTACACGCCCTTCACCCAGGCGCTGGACGTGGTGATCTCCGGCTTCTTCGGTGCCATCGGCAGCCACGGCCACCTGCAGCCATCGCCGGAGCAGGTCGAGAAGGCCCGCGCACTGCTCGCCACTGTGGAGATGGAGGGCTTCGCCGACCGCATGTTCCAACGCCTGTCCACTGGCCAGAAGCGTCGCCTGTTGCTGGCCCGCGCGCTGGTCCACGAACCTCGCGCGCTGATCCTCGACGAGCCGGCCAACGGCCTGGACATGGGCGCCAGCCTGCAGATGCTCAAGCTGCTGCGGCGCTTCTGTGGTGCGGAGCACGCGATGATCATCACTACCCACCACATCGACGAGATCATCCCGGAGATCGAGCGCGTGGTGCTGATCGCCCAGGGCAAGGTGGTGGCGGACGGGCCAAAGGCCGAGATTCTCACCAGCGAATACCTTTCTTCGCTGTACCACGTGCCGTTGAAGGTCACCGAACAGGATGGCTGGTACCGCTGCTGGCATGCCTGATGGCGAGCCAGGTGTAGGGCGTATAACGTTCGACGTTATACGCCGTTTGACCTTGATACCCGGGCGCTCCGGTGTTGGCACGGGGCGCTTCGAGCCTGCCCGGCGCTGCTCATGCGTGCGGTGAATCGGCGTACAACCGCGAACGGTTGTACGCCCTACGCGGATGAGGCCGACGTTGAAGTTCCCGCCAGACCGCGCAGGTACTCCCACGGATAGATGCCCCGGTCGTGGCCATCGTCGAACACCAGTTGCACACCGTAGCCTTGCAAGTTGATGGCCCGTAAAGCCACGGACGCCGACACCAGGTCGATGCGCCCCCGCAGCCGCGCCGCACGGCACTGCGAGCAGGGGCAGGCACCACGCAGGCGGGCGAAGGCGATGCACTGTTCGACACCGTCGTCCCAGCGGATGCGCAGTTCGCCGTCGGCGCGGGCGCGATGTAGTGCGACGGGGGTGTTCATGCCGATTGTCCCAATTGCGCCAGGGCGATACGCACGGCCTTGCGGACTTCCGGGTCACCGTCGTTCTCGGCGTTGCGTAGCGCGTCAATGGCATCGGCACTGCCCAGTTCGCCCAGAGCCAGCGCGGCCTCCTTGCGCAGGTTGCTGATGCCGTGGCCGAGCACGACCTTCAGGCCTTCCAGCGCCGGCAGGTAGCGCAGTTTGCCCAGCGAGCGGGCAGCGCGCAGGCGCACCTGCCAGAAGTCGTCTTCCAGTGCGTTCACCAAGGCTTCGCCGGCTTCCGGCAGGGCCAGTTTGCCGAGGGTTCCGGCGGCTTCTTCGCGCACCTGCCAGGCGGGATCGGCCAGCGCGGATTGCAGCGCCGGCAACACGCTGGCGTCGATCGCCAGGCCCAGTGCGCCGGCAGCGGCGCGGCGCACTTCGGCGTCCGGATCGTCGCGGGTCAGGCGGGCTAGGTGCGGCAACGCATCGGTGCGCTTGAGCCAGCCGAGGATGCCCACGGCTTCGCGGCGTACGCCGGCGTCATTGTCTTCCAGTGCGTTGAGTGCGGGCCCGGCGGCATCTTCCAGACGCAGTTCGCGCAAGGCGCGCAGCGCGCTTCGGCGGACGAATATGTCGGCATGAGTCGCCCACGGCAGCAGGCGCACGCCGGCCTCCGCAGTCTTCAGTTCGCTCAGACTCTGGGCGGCGGCCTCGCGCACGTCGTTGTCGCTGTCGGCGAGGGCCTGACAGAGGGCGTCCACCACTTCCGGTTCTTCCCAGGCTTCCAGCAGGCGCGCGGCTTCGGCGCGGACGCTGGCGGCGTCGTCATGGTTAAGGACGTGGGCGAGCCAGGGCAGGCCGTCGGGTTCTTCCAGATCGGCCAGTTCGATCAGGGCGATGCGGCGCACGCCGGCGTCGGCGGCTTGCAGGCGCGGTTGCAGGTCGAGGATGTCGGGGTTGTCGGTGCTCACATTGAAGGTAGTCATATGGCGAATCGCGGTATCCGTTGTGGAGTGGGCAGGCCCAGTGGCGTCAGGCGTGGCAGCTGGCGGCCGTCTTCGTGGCGCAGCAGTTCCAGGCAGTGGCGTTTGAGCCGGGAGAATTCAGGCGTGGTGAGCAGGTCGGCGTGGCGAGGGCGCGGGAAGTCGAGGCGGATGTCTTCGAGGATGCGCCCCGGTCGCGGGCTCATCACCAGGATGCGGTCGGCGAGGAACAGCGCCTCGTCGATGTCGTGGGTGATGAACAGCACGCTGGTACGCAGGCGCGTCCAGATATCCAGCAGCAGCTCCTGCATCATCATCCGCGTCTGCGCGTCGAGGGCGCCGAAGGGTTCGTCCATCAGCAGCAGGCGCGGCTGGTTGATCAGCACGCGGGCGATTTCCACGCGCTGCTGCATGCCGCCGGAGAGCTGCGACGGCCAGCGCCCGGCGAAGCCGTTCAGGCCCACCAGTTGGAGCATTTCGTCCGCCAGGCGATGGCGCTCGGCGCGCTGCACGCCGCGCATCTTCAGGCCGAAGGCGACATTGTCGCGCACCCGCCGCCAGGGCAGCAGGGTGTGGTGCTGGAACACCATGCCGCGCTCCGGCGAGGGGCCGGCGACGGCGAGGCCGTCCACTTCCAGCTGGCCGGCACTGGGCGTCAGGTGCCCAGCCAGTACGCCCAACAGAGTGGACTTGCCGCAGCCGGAGGGGCCGAGCACGCAGACGAATTCGCCCGGCTCGATGGAAAAACTCAGTGATTGCACGGCCTCGAAGGCGTCGCGGCCGCTGCCCAGATGGATCGACAGGCCGTCGACGCGCACGCGTCCCGGAGCGCTGGCGGGCAGGGTCATGGCTTGCCTCCGGCCTGGCGCTGCCAGGGTGTGACCAGATCGCCGAGCTGGCGCACCAGCAGGCTGCTGGCCATGCCGAGCACGCCGATCAGCAGCATGCCGACGACGATGTCGGGGTAGTTCTGCAAGGTGTAGGACTCCCAGGTGTAGTAGCCGATGCCCCATTGCCCGGAGATCATCTCGGCGGTCACCAGGCAGAACCACGAGGTGCCCATGCCGATGGCAAGGCCCGTGATGATGCTCGGCGTCGCGCTCGGCAATACCACTTCGCGCAGCAGCGCCAGACGGCCCGCGCCCAGGCTGCGGGCGGAGGCGAGCAGTCGGGGGTCGACCGCCTCCACGCCGTGGATGGTGTTGAGCAGGATGGGGAACAGCGCGCCGGTGAAGGTGATGAAAATCATCGACAACTCGGAGCTGGGGAACATCAGGATCGCCAGCGGAATCCACGCCACCGCGGGGATCGGTCGCAGCACTTCCAGCGGCGGCAGCAGGCTGTCGCGGGCCCAGCGGCCACGGCCGATGATCAGTCCCAGGAGGATGCCGGCGACGGAAGCCAGCAGGTAACCGGCGATCACCCGCAGCAGGCTGCTGCCCAGGTGGCGGCCGAGCTTGCTCGATTGCGCGAGGTTCCAGCCGGCTTCCAGCACGTCACGCGGGCCGGGCACGTTGGCGAAGGTCACTACGCCGAGGCTCACGTGGCGCGCGCTGAGCACCTGCCAGAGCGCCAGGCAGACCAGCAGCGAGGCCAGGCGCAGGCTCCAACGGGAGAGTGTGTTGAGGTTCATCGTCGTTCTCCATCGAGTCCCGGCGCACGGGGCGCCGGGACTTCACCTCAGCGGCTGGCGACCGCCTGCTGGCTGGCACCGGCGAAATCAGCGACTTCACCGCCGTGCTGGCGGGCGAAAGCGTCGGCCTGCTCGCGCAGCAGGAAGGCATCCAGCGCGCCGTCCTTGCCTCGGACGAACCAGGCCTGACCGGCGAGCAGCTTGATGCCGCTGTCGCTGGCCTGGGCGTATACCGCGCGGATGTCCTTGCCCTGTTGCTTGAGTTCGGCGAGCTGGCCCAGCGCTTCCTTGGCGGACGCGTAGCTGCGCACTTTCGGCTCGCCACGCACCCAGATCTGCGCAACCTTGCGGGTATCGCTGATCGGCTTGTTGGTCAGCGCGTCATTGCCCAGCAGCGGCTGCTGCGCGTAGTTCTTCAGCGCCTGCTCGTAGTCGGCGCCGGACGCCTTGAAGGCGGCACGGAGGTAGCGGTCATCGACGAACTGCTCGACGTTCAGCCCGCGGTCGGCTTTTTTCAGCAGCTTCAGGGTGTCGATGGCGGTGGCCACGGCCTGGCGGTATTCCGGCTTCCAGGTCAGGTCGCGGGTCTGCAGGCCGAGCGGGCCGTGGAACAGGTAGTTCACCTCGGCGGGAATGCCGGCGACCTTCTCGATCAGCTCGCTGTACTTCTCCGGGTCTTTCGCCAGCAGCTGGTTGGCCTCGTAGGTGGCGCGCAGGTAGGCCTCGACGATTTCCGGATGCTTCTGCGCGTAGTCGGCTTCCACCAGCGCACCGTGGAAGGTCGGTGCCTTGGCTTGCGAGCCGTCGTAGATCTTGCGGGCGATGCCACGGCTTTCGAACAGTTCGGCGAAGGGCACGAAGTCGGCGTGGGCGGCGATCTTGTTGGCCTGCAGGGCGGAGCCGGCGACTTCCGGCGGCTGCGCGATGATGGTGACGTCTTTCTCCGGGTCCCAGCCTTGCGCGGCGATGGCGCGCAGCAGCAGGCCGTGGGCGGTGGAGGCGAAGGGCACGGAGATGGTCTGGCCCTTGAGTTCGGCCAGCGATTGCACCTTGGAGGATGCGGGTACGACGATGCCGTTGCCGCTGCCTTCGATACTGCCCGAGAGCACGCTGATGAACAGGCTGCGCTTGCCGGCGGCCTCGTGGGCGACGCCGTTGAGCGAGCCGGGGAAGTCGGCCATGGCGCCGAAGTCGAGCTTGCCGGCGAGCATCTCGTTGGTCAGCGGCGCGCCGCTGGTGAAGTTCTTCCACTGGATGTCGTACTGCGCATCCTTGTAAGCGCCGTCGTGGGGCAGGTGCTTGTCGAGCAGGCCGAGTTCACGGATCAAGAGGCCGCCGGCGGCGCAGTTGATGGTGGTGTCCTGGGTGCCGATGGCGACGCGGATGGTTTCGCCGTGGGCGGTGATGCTGGCGATGGCGAGCGCAAGGCCAGCCAGGGTGGTGCGCAAGGTCATGGGTGTTCCCCTCGAATCATGAGTGTTGGAATCGTCTCCGCCGCAGGCCGTGCGGTGGGAAACGAGGGGCGGTGTGTCAGGCGTCCGGCGGTGTGGCCGGATGGCGTTTCTTATGGGGTCTTCGGGCTCTTCGTAGGAGCGAGGGGGGGGCGCCCAGCTCTTGCTCGCGAACAGCCCCGCTGCAGGTGTTGGTTCGCGAGCAAGCTCGCTCCTACAGGTTCGGTTCAGCGCAGCAGGTAGGGGATCTCGACCTTCACCGCACCGGTCGGGCAGTCCTTCTCGCAGGGCATGCAGTACCAGCATTCGTCGAAGGCCATGTAGGCCTTCTGGGTGGCGGGGTTGATCGCCAGCAGGTCCATCGGGCAGACCTCGACGCAGACGGTGCAGCCCTTGTCGGCGATGCACTTGTCCTCGTCCACCGTCACCGGGGCGCTGGAGCGGAAGAAGATTTCCTGGGGTTGGTAGGCCATTGCACGCGGTCCTCATTGTGTTGCTTGCCGGTCTTGGTGCCGGTGGTCTGGTGGTTCTGTTCGGTGTTCCTGGGATGCTTATGGTGCTCGGGCCTTCCCTCACCCTAACCCTCTCCCAGAGGGAGAGGGGACTGTCCTGAGCGGGTAGGAACCCAGTGCACACCGGTTGACTCCGTTGTTGCCAAACACGCCGAACGGCTCCCTCTCCCCTTGGGAGAGGGCTGGGGTGAGGGGCTCTTCAACGGGAAAAGATCAAGCCGCCTCGCTCTTAACCCGCAGCCGCTCATAGGCCTGCTGCTCGTCCTGATCCAGCGCGATCACATAGGGCTCGATGTGTTTCTTGAAGCTGGTCATCTCGCCGTCCTCGCCCTTCTTCAGATGGGCATGGCAGAACCACTCGGCGTCGTTGCGCAGCGGATAGTCCACGCGGTGGTGGTACAGGCCCCAGCGGCTCTCGGTGCGGAACAGCGAGGCGCGCGCGGCCATTTCGGCGCAGTCGCGGATCACGCTGACTTCCATGGCGCGCATCAGCTCGTGGGGGTTGTTGGCCTTGAGCTGGTCGAGGTCGCGGGCGATCTCGGCGAAGCGCTGCAGACCGATCTCCATCTTCTTCGTCACCTTGGGCGGCTGCAGGTAGTCGTTGACCATCCGCCGCAGCTTGTACTCGACCTGCGCCGGCGGCAGGCCATGCTCGCGCTTGAGCGGGGCGAAGACGCGCTCGCGCTCGCGCTCCACCTGGGCGGCATCGACCTCGCTGAACTCGCGGCCGGCCACGTACTGCGCAGCGTTGGCCCCGGCGAACCAGCCGTAGGTGAAGGCGCCGAGCATGTAGTTGTGCGGCACGGCGGCCATGTCGCCGGCCGAGTACAGTCCCTTCACGCTGGTCTCGGCCTTCTCGTTGACCCAGACCCCCGAGGCCGAATGGCCGGAGCAGAAGCCGATCTCGGAGATGTGCATTTCCACCATCTGCTGGCGGTAGTCGGTGCCGCGATTGGCGTGGAACTGACCACGGCTGGGGCGCTCGTTGCTGTGGAGGATTTCCTCGATGGTGTGGATGGTTTCCTCGGCCAGGTGGTCCAGCTTGAGGAATACCGGGCCATTGCCGCCTTCGAGCTCCTGGTGGAACTCCCACATCATCTGGCCGCTCCAGTAGTCGCACTCGATGAAGCGCTCGCCCTTGCTGTTGGCGGTGTAGCCGCCCAGCGGGCCGGTGACGTAGGCGCAGGCCGGGCCGTTGTAGTCCTTGATCAGCGGGTTGATCTGGAAGCACTCCAGGTTCGAGAGTTCCGCGCCCGCGTGGTACGCCATGGCGTAGCCGTCGCCGGCATTGGTGGGGTTCTCGTAGGTGCCCATCAGGTAGCCGGAAGAGGGCAGGCCCAGGCGCCCGGCGGCACCGCAGGCGAGGACCACGGCCTTGGCGCGGATCACCTGGAACTGCGCGGTGCGGCAGTCGAAGCCGAGCAGGCCGTTGACCGCGCCGTCCGCGTCGGTGAGCAGGCGGGTGGCCACCAGGCGGTTGGTGATCTCGATGCGAGCGCGCTTGAGCTGGCGGTACAGCACCTTCTTGATGTCGTGGCCTTCGGGCATGGGCAGCACGTAGGCGCCCATGTGGTGGACCTTCTTCACCGCGTAGTCGCCGACTTCGTCCTTCTCGAACTTCACGCCCCAGCGGTCCAGCTGCTGCAGGGTCTCGAAGCTGTGGGTGGCGTAGGCGTAGACCGCCGCCTGGTTGACGATGCCGTCGTTGGCGACGGTGATTTCCTTGGTGTACTGCTCGGGTGTGGCGTGGCCGGGAATGATGGCGTTGTTCAGGCCGTCCATGCCCATGCTGATGGCGCCGCTGCGCTTGACGTTGGCCTTGTCCACCAGCAGCACGCGCAGCTCGCGGTTGGCTTCCTTGGCCTTGATCGCGGCCATCGGGCCTGCGGTGCCGCCGCCGATCACCACGATGTCGTAGGCGAGTTCCCTGTCCTCGGGAACCTGGGAGAGGTCGAACTGGCTCATTGATGCTGTCCCTTGTGACGGTCGATACGCAGGCGGTACTGGAAGGCATCGCCGCGGTAATAGAGGTGTTCGTAGTCCAGCGGCGCGCCGTCGGCGGTGTGGGTCAGGCGCTCGATGCGCATCACCGGCGAGCCTTCTTCCACCTCCAGGGCGCCGGCCAGTTCGGCGTCGGCGAGGATGGCGTCGATGGCGAGATCGGCGTGGCCCAGGGGCAGGGCGCAGTCGTTCTCCAGGATCAGAAAGATGTCGCGGCTGACCAGGTCGGCCTTTTCCAGGCGTAAGCCGACCGCTTCGGGCAGCCAGGTGATTTCCAGCGACACCAGCTCGCGGTTGACCAGGCGGGCACGCTTGATCTGCACCACGTTCTCGCCCTCGGCCACCTGCAGGCGCGCGGCGACCTGGGCGTTTGCCGGCACTGTCTTGAAGCTGCGCAGGCGGTTGATCACCTCGTAGCCGTGCTGGCTCATGGATTCGCCAAGGCCCTGCAGGGTGCTGACGTTCTGGAAGGCCTTGGGCTTGGCGACGAAGGTGCCCTTGCCGTGGATCTTGAAGATCAGCCCTTCCTTCTGCAGGTCGCCCAGCGCCTGGCGCACGGTGATGCGGCTGACGTCGAAGGCCTTGCCCAGCTCGGCCTCGGAAGGCATCCGGCTGAGCGGCGGGTAGGTGCCATCGAGGATGCGGGTACGCAGCAGCTCCTTGAGCTGGCTGTAGAGCGGAACGGGGGAGAGTGGGAATAGTTCGGCCATAGCTCATAACTTGTTATGACGAGTTGGGTGACTATAGATCGAATAACCGCGAGAGATGAAGGAACCAATTTGCATATGGTTATGCGGTGGAGTCGGAGCGAACGCCCGTTCGTCCCGCACGGCCGATAGTTGACCGCAACGGTTGGTGAAGCCGCATCGTTTCTATAGAATGCGCAAACGTTTCAGCAGACCATGCATCCCTCCCACAACAAAAGCCAAAGCCGAAGGCTTTGCGTGTCTCTCTGCGCAGGACGTGTCTCCCACTCCATCGAACCGGTCCCAGAACCAGCGGAGCAGGGAACTGAGCCCTGATTCCATCCCGTCGTACTGTCGCCCTGGCTTCCCACGAGCCCAGGGCCTTCACGCTGCATGACGCCGGTGGGACAGGCCAAGCCCTAACGACGAGATTCATCGAATGATCAAGAAAGTGAGCGGGGCACTGCTGGGCCTCGCCCTGGCAGTGAATTGCGCGCCGGCCTTCGCGGCCGAATCCAAGAAGGTCGATGTGCTGCTGATTGGCGGCGGCATCATGAGCACCACCCTGGGCGTCTGGCTTAACGAGCTGGAGCCGGGCTGGTCGATGGAGATGGTCGAGCGCCTGGACGGCGTCGCCCTGGAAAGCTCCAACGGCTGGAACAACGCCGGCACCGGCCACTCCGCGCTGGCCGAGCTGAACTACACGCCGGAAGACAAGGACGGCAAGGTCAGCATCGCCAAGGCCATCGAGATCAACGAATCCTTCCAGATTTCCCGCCAGTTCTGGGCCTGGCAGGTGAAAAACGGCGTGCTGAAGAACCCCCGTTCCTTCATCAACTCTACGCCGCACATGAGCTTCGTCTGGGGCGACGACAACGTCGCCTTCCTGAAGAAGCGCCATGAAGCGCTGCAGGCGAGCCCGCTGTTCCGTGGCATGCAGTACTCCGAGGACCCGGCGCAGATCGCCAAGTGGGTGCCGCTGATGATGCAGGGCCGCGACCCCGCGCAGAAGGTCGCCGCCACCTGGTCGCCGCTGGGCACCGACGTCAACTTCGGCGAGATCACCCGCCAGTTCGCCGGCTACCTGCAGAGCAAGCCCAACTTCGCGATGAAGCTGTCCAGCGAGGTGGAGAACATCACCCGCAACGACGACGGCACCTGGCGCGTCGAGTACAAGAACCTGAAGGACGGCAGCGTTACCGAGACCGACGCCAGGTTCGTCTTCATCGGTGCCGGCGGCGGCGCGCTGCGCCTGCTGCAGAAGTCCGGCATCGAAGAGGCCAAGGACTACGCCGGCTTCCCGGTGGGCGGCTCGTTCCTGGTCACCGAGAATCCGACCGTCGCCCAGCAGCACCTGGCCAAGGCTTACGGCAAGGCGTCGGTCGGCGCACCGCCCATGTCTGTGCCGCACCTGGATACCCGCGTGCTCGACGGCAAGCGCGTGATCCTGTTCGGGCCGTTCGCCACCTTCTCCACCAAGTTCCTGAAGGAAGGCTCCTACCTGGACCTGCTGGCCAGCACCAACGTGCACAACGTCTGGCCGATGACCCGAGTGGGCATCGACGAGTACCCGCTGGTGGAATACCTCGCCGGCCAGCTGATGCTCTCCGACGAGGACCGCCTTGCCGCGCTGCGCGAATACTTCCCCGAAGCCAAGGCCGAAGACTGGCGTCTGTGGCAGGCCGGCCAGCGTGTGCAGATCATCAAGCGTGACGCCGACAAGGGCGGCGTGCTGAAACTCGGCACCGAGATCGTCGCCTCCGCCGACGGCAGCATCGCCGGCCTGCTGGGCGCCTCGCCAGGCGCCTCCACCGCCGCGCCGATCATGCTCAGCGTGCTGGAGAAGGTGTTCAAGGACAAACTGGCCACTCCGGAGTGGCAGGCCAAGGTCCACCAGATCGTCCCGAGCTACGGCACCAGGCTGAACGACAGCCCGGAGAAGACCCAGCAGGAGTGGGCCTACACCAGCGAAGTCCTGCAACTGGACCCGCCGCCGGCCATCGATCCGGCACCCGCCGCGCAGCCCGCCGCTGCCGCACCGGCCGACAAGGCCGCCAACGACATGGCGCTCTGAGTCGACCCCATGAAAAAAGCCCCGCGAGCGGGGCTTTTTTTCAGCCGGCGCACGTCTCCAGGCGCGCCGGCCGCGGGTGCCGAGCGACCAGGACCAGCAGGATGCCACGGCCCAGGTGGGCCAGCACCGCTGCTTCCCTGGCATGAAACCAATGCAGCAAGTGGATTGCCTTGTAAGGAGTCCTTCCCGTGCGGCAGGGCGTGGCCTTGAGCACAGCCATACAAGAAGAACGCGGCGGTTCATGATCGACTGTGGCGGCGACCGTCACAGACCCCACAGCCCCGAGCGACGAACCATGAACCGAAACGACCTGCGCCGCCTGGATATGAATCTGCTGGTGATCTTCGAATCCCTGATGCTGGAGCGGAACCTCACCCGCGTCGGCGAAAAGCTGTTCATCACCCAGTCCACCGTCAGCGCCGCCCTGGCGCGCCTGCGCGACCTGTTCGACGACCCGCTGCTGGTGCGCGCCGGCCGCGCCATGGAGCCCACCAGCCGGGCGCTGCACATCTTCGAGGAGCTGCGCCCGGCGATGGACGTGATCTCCGCCGCCGTCAGCCGCGCCAGGAGCTTCGATCCGCAAAGCAGCTGCAATATCTTCCGCCTGGGGCTCTCGGACGACGCGGAATTCGGATTGTTCCCCCGGCTGCTCGCGCGCCTGCAGCAGGAGGCGCCGAACATCACCGTGGTGGTGCGCCGCGCCAACTTCCTGCTGATGCCGGCGCTGCTGTCCTCCGGCGAGATCACCACAGGCGTCAGCTACACCACCGACCTGCCGGCCAACGCCAAGCGCCGCAAGCTGCGCGATATCGGCGTGAAGGTATTGCGCGGCGACGACCGGGACGGCCCGCTGACCCTGGACGAATATTGCTCGCGGCCGCACCTGATGGTGTCCTTCTCCGGCGACCTCAACGGCGCCATCGACCTCGACCTGGAGCGCATCGGCCGCCGTCGCCGCGTGGTGCTCGCCGTGCCGCAGTTCGGCAGCCTGCGCGCACTGCTGCGCAACACGGAGATGATCGCCACCGTGCCGGACTACGCCGCCTGCGCCCTGGTCGAAGACAGCTGCCTGCGCGCCGAAGATCCGCCACTGGAAATCAAGCCGGCGGAACTCTCCCTGGTGTGGGGGGCGGCCCACGACAACGACCCGGCCGAGCGCTGGCTGCGTGAGCGGATGGTCGAATACATGAGCACGCCGCTGCCCTGAGCCCAGCGCTGTATTGCTTTTCGTAGGAGCGAGCTTGCTCGCGAATCAGCTTGCCGATAGTGCCGGTGCCGGGGGGTTCGCGAGCAAGCGCGCTCCTACAGTTCCCGGCGGGCCAGCGGCGCCTTGCTGATACTCAGAACACGCCCTTGAGCGGGTACTCGACGATCACATAGAGGCGGTCGATATCCGCGCCGCCCTGGGCCTCGTTGGCCCGGTGCGAGACCTGCGCGAAGCTCAGCGCCAGGTCTTTGGCCGGGCCGGACTGCACCACGTAGTGCAGGTTGAGGTCGCGCTCCCAGTGGCGTCCGTCGGAACCGTACTGCCCGGCATAGGCGCCATCGGCCGGCGCATGGCTGCCGTCGATGCCGCTGCCGCGTACGTAGCGGGTCATGACGTTCAGGCCGGGTACGCCGAAAACACCCAGGTCGAGGTCGTAGCGCGCCTGCCATGAATGCTCTCCGGGGCCGTTGAAGTCGGCGTACTTGACGGAGTTGGCGAGGTAGATGGAGTCGCCGCCGACGAAGTCGAAGGGCGTGTCGCCCTCGATCTTCTGGTACGCCAGGCTCAGCGCGTGGCTGCCCAGGGTGACCTTGCCCAGCAGGCTCCAGGCCAGGGTGTCGATCGCGCCGGCGCGGGCGCCGCCGGTGTCGCGGGTCTTGTACAGGTTGGCGTCCACCGACCAGCGGCCGAAATGGCTATTGAGGTTGGCATAGGCCTGGCGCCAGGTCTCGTCCAGCTGGCTGGCATAGAGGGCGCCGCCCCAGTTTTCCCCCGCGTCGCTCCAGGTCGCACCGGCCAGGCTCAGGCCGCCGAAGCGGGTGCTCGCGCCGTAGCCTTCGAACTCTCCATGAGCGGAGCTGGAGTCCTGGTTCTTGAATGCGGTGAAGCGACCAGCCTGCAGGCGCAGGCCCGGCTGAGACTTGTCGTCGAGGAGCCAGCCGGTGGCGTATTCGGGTTGCAGGCGCTTGTCGCCGGTGTCGAACACCGGGGTTGCCACGTCCATCTCGCCCCAGGCGAGGGTGGTGTGTTCGTGCGCCAGACGCAGGGCGCCGCCGCCATCGGAATAGTCGCTTTCGCTGCTGCCGTCGCTGTCCAACGGCAGCAGACCGGTGCCGGCGTGGCCGCGTCCACCGTCGAGTTTGAGGCCGAGGAAACCGTGCAGGTCGACGCCCAGGCCGAGGGTGCCCGGCGTCAGGTCGCTGCTGAAGTTGCCGATGAAGCCCTGCGCCCACTCGCGGCGCAGGCTCTGGCCATTCGGGCCGGGGCTGCGGAAGTCGTTGTCCAGCAGGTAGTTGCGCGACAGCAGTGACCAGTCGGCGGCGTGGGCATGGGGGCAGGGGAGTGCCAGGGTGCAGGGAAGCAGGGCGGCGGCAGCGCGCAGGAACGGCAGCGCCCCGGTATGGATACGGGCCTTCGGGGACATGGGGGCTACCACGAAAAAGAGGGAAGGGAGCGGCAGCGCCGCTCCCTCGCGTGGGCTCAGTGGCCTTCGCTGGCGTTGAACATGGTCTTGGCGTAGATCAGGCCCAGGCCATAGGCGCCGCCGTGCTCGATGGAGGTCTTCACGGTCTGGTCGTAGGTTTCGCCGCGAGCCCAGTCGCGTTGCAGTTCGAGCAGGTATTGCAGGGAGGTCATCGGGCGGGCGCCGAGTTGGATCATGCGTTGCATGGCCATCTCGTGGGCCTCGGTGGACACGTCGCCACAGGCGTCGGCGATCACGTAGACCTCGAAGCCCTGGTCAAGGGCCGACAGCGCCGGGCCGACGATGCACACGGAAGTCCAGAGGCCGGCGAGGACGATCTTCTGCTTGCCGAACTTGTTCACCTCCACGGCGATGCGCGGGTCTTCCCAGGTGTTCATGCTGGTGCGGTCGATGATGTTGTGCCCGGGGAAGACCGACTTGATCTCGTCGAAGATCGGGCCGGAGAAGCTCTTCTCGGCGACGGTGGTGAGGATGGTGGAAACGCCGAATTCCTTCGCCGCCTTGGATACCAGGGCGGCGTTGTTGCGCAGGGTCACCGCGTCGATGGACTTGGTCGCGAAGGACATCTGCGACTGGTGGTCGATCATGATCAGCGTGTGGTCGATGGGGCTGAGCAGGGTCTTGCCGGGAACGGCGGAAGCGATAGCCATGGGTAGGTCTCCTGGGACGGTGGCGCGCCGGCTGGCGCAGAAGGGCGCGCCGGCCGGTGGCCGGCGCGATGGGGTCACTATCACCGGAGAGGCGGAGGGATTATTGGACTGATGTGCTCGGCACAGACGCGTTGTGTGCATCGCAGGTAAGATGGCTGTTTTGTGTAGCTTGTTACGCAGAACAGCCATTCGGCGCTGCGATCTTGTGATGGTGTAAGGGTGGTTGGAATTGGACGGTAGTGCGATGAAAACAGTGGTGATGGTGCTTTACAGCGATGTGCTGATGCTCGATGTTTCGGGGCCGATGGAGGTGTTTTCCATCGCCAATCGCTTCCTCGCACCGGAACGTCAATACCGCCTGTTGACCGTCGCCGAGAGCCGCGAGCCGGTTCGCAGCTCCTGCGGTGTGAGGATGCTCGCCGACCTGCCCCTGGATGAGCTGCACGCTGAGGTCGACCTGCTGCTTGTGCCCGGCGGCCCCGGTGCCTACAACTCCCCGCAACCGGCACTGAGTGCCTGGCTGCCAAAGGCGGCGGGGCGCGCGCGGCGCCACGGGGCGATCTGCACGGGTGCTTTCCTGTTGGGCGATGCCGGCCTGCTCGACGGCTACCGTTGCACCACCCACTGGAACTACCAGGAACGCCTGGCGCAGCGCTTCCCCTGTGCGCAGGTGGAAGCCGAGCGGATCTACGTGGTGGATCGCAACCTGGTCACCACCGGCGGCATCACCGCCGGCATCGACATGGCCCTGGCGGTGCTCGGCGAGGACCATGGCAAGGAACTGGCGCTGGAGGTGGCCAAGGTGCTGCTGGTGGTGATGAAGCGCCAGGGCGGCCAGACGCCCTTTGCACCGCTGCTGGCCACGGTGATGCGCGATGGCTCGGCGATCGCGCGGGTGCAGGCCTACGTGGCCGATCACATCGAGGAGGCGTATACCATCAAGCGCATGGCCGAGCTGGCGGCGATGAGCCCCCGCAACTTCTCCCGCGCCTTCCAGCGCGAAGTGAAGATGACGCCCATGCAGTACCTGCAGAATGCCCGCATCGAGCACGCGCGGCGATTGCTGGAAAGGACCGACCTGCCATTGAAGGTGGTGGCCTGCCGCAGCGGATTCGGCAGCGCCCGGCATCTGCGCGCGGCGTTCAGTGAGCGCATCGGCATGACGCCCAGCCAGTATCGCCAGCAGTTTGGCGCTGCTTGACCGTCCGATGTAGCCTTCTTGGCCGTCTCCTTCCCCCTGGCCGAATTGCACCGTCATCGGGAGAACGGAAAATAGAGCCATCGACAGACAGGAGCCGCCACCCCGACTTGCCCGGACACCTCGTACTAGAGGGGTCCGTGCAGTCAGGCGCGAGATGACATGAGCGCAACTACGCAGATCGGCACAGAAACGGTCTTACAGTTCGGCCGCTTCCAACTGCACCCCTACAAACGTCAGCTGCTGCAGGGCGACCGCCCGGTGCGCATCGGCAGCCGCGCCCTGGACATCCTCCTGGTACTGGTGGCGCAGCCCGGCGAGATCATCGCCAAGGAGACCATCATCGCCCGCGTCTGGGGCTCCACCGTGGTCGAGGAAATCAACCTGCGGGTGCACATCGCCGCGCTGCGTCGCGCCCTGGGCGAGGGCCACACGGGCGAACGCTACATCGCCAACGTGCCGCTGCGTGGTTACGGCTTCGTCGGCGTGGTGGAGACGCTGCAGGCGCAGCCGAGCCGGGTCGCGCCTGTCGGCAATCTGCCTGTGCTGCTGGTGGGGCTGGTGGGACGCATGCGCCTGGCCCAGCACCTGATTGAACAGATGCCGGGCACCCGCCTGCTGACCCTGGTGGGGCCGGGCGGAATAGGCAAGACCTCGCTGGCGATCCAGGCCTGCGAGTCACTGCAATCGCAGTACGCCGGAATCCTGTTCCTCGACCTGTCGCCGGTTGCCACTCCAGAGGCGCTGGCCCGCTTGCTCGCCACCGAACTCGACGTGGCCGGCGAGGGGCGGTGGCTGCTGGTGTTGGACAACTGCGAGCACCTGGCCTGCGCCTGCGCCCAGCAGGTCGAGCGGTTATTGCGCCAGTACCCGGCACTCGGCGTGCTGGCCACCAGCCGCGAACCGCTGCGCGCCGAGGGTGAACACGTACTGCGACTGCCGCCGCTGGAAGTGCCCGCCGACGACGAGGTGTCGCTGATGGGGGCGATGTGCTGTTCGGCCGTGCAACTCTTCGTGCAGCGCGCGCGCGATGTGCATGGCCGCCTGGGGCTGAACCCGGTCCAGGTGCGCGCGATAGTCGAAGTCTGCCGGCGTCTGGACGGCATCCCGCTGGCCATCGAGATGGCCGCCCGGCAGATCGATACCCTGGGCCTGGCCGGGCTGCCGAAGTTGCTCGACAGCGGCTTCCTTCTGCATATGCCCGGCCGCCGCACCGCCCCTGCGCGGCAACGCAGCCTAGGCGCCATATATGACTGGAGCTTTGACCTGCTCAGCGACACGGAACAGGATTGCCTGCGCCTGCTCGCGCGACTGGGTGGCAGCTTCACCGCGGAAGCGGCCGTGAGCGCGTTGGTGGACACCCGCCTGTGCCGCGAACGCATCCTGGCGGCGCTCTGCCAGTTGGTCGACAAGTCGTTGCTGCTGGTGGAGGAGGGGGAGTACGGCGTGCGCTACCGGATGCTCCATACGGTTCGCGCCTATGCGCTCGAAGGGCACTCCGGCGGCTGGCCTGACCACGCCAGCCCGGCGGCGTGACGCAGGGCCCGGTCGAGCAGGTTCCAGGTAATTTTCGCGCAGCGGGTATCGGGAATTGTCCCGTCACCGCTGATGTGGGCGAGCGTTGCCGGCAGTCCTTCGCCTATCGCCCGATGGCGCGGCTATCAAGCGGCGTCGGGGGAGCAGGCCCGTGCATGGTGTATCCAGCCTTTGGGAGAAATGCCCGTCAGCCGGTTGAACACGCGGCAAAAATGCGCCTGGTCGTAGAAGCCGCATTCCAGCCCGATTTCCGCCAGCGGCCGATCGGCTTCGGTCAGCAGGCGCTTGGCCTTTTCCACCCGCTGCAGCCTAACCCACTCCTGCGGCGAGTGGCCGGTGCTGACCTTGAACTTGCGCGAGAAATCGCTTCTGGACAGTGCGCAGGCGTCCGCCAGCCAAGTGACGGTGATGCCACTCTCCAGGTGCGAGAGGATGAGTTTCAATGCGTGTTCTTCCTGCCGGCCGGAAAGCTTGCGGGGCTCGGCGGGCCTGGTGGGTCGCTCGATACTCTGGTTCGGCATGGGGTTTCTCGCTGGTCAAGACGTATCGCTATCTTTCGCAGGGAGGGGCGGAGTGGCCAGTTAAGGCCGGTTAAAGCTCATTAAGCGGCGCTTGCCTGGGCCCATGAACGTTGTGATGGCGCGGCCGTCATACAGTACGAACGCGGCCCGGGGTTGTTAATTTTTATGAAGAGCCCTCGGCAGCTCACCCTTTTTGCAATAAAACGAAGACGGCGGCTCTGCGGAGTTGCGTTCCAGGCCTCTCGCCAGAAAGAGGCCGGCACCCAGCCTGCGTGCAGGACGTGTTGGTAACGATGAGAAAAGAACAACTGATACCGGTCGAGTCCGCGTTGTGCTTCGGCCCCTATGTGGTCTATCCCGCGTCGCGCTCGATCCTGGACAGTGGCCGACCGCTGCGTTTGGGGCAGCGCGCCTTCGACCTGCTTCTCGTGCTGTTGGAAAATGCCGGCGAGGTCGTCGCCAAGCGCGATCTGATGGCCAGGGCCTGGCCCGGGCTGGCGGTCGACGAGGGCAACCTTCGCGTGCACATGGCCGCCTTGCGGAAGGCACTGGGAGATGGCCAGGAAGGGCGCCGCTACATAGTGACCGTGGCGCTGCGGGGCTACAGCTTCGTCGCGCCGATCAGCCAGGTCGGCAGCATCCCGCCGATGGCCAGCATGGACCCCTCGGGCCAGCACAACCTGCCCGCGCGGCGCAGCCGCCTGGTGGGCAGGGAACAGGAGGTCGCGCATATCATCAGCCAGTTGCAGAGTTGCCGCTGCGTCTGTGTGGTGGGCAGCGGGGGAATCGGCAAGACCAGTGTCGCCCTGTTGGTGGCTGAGCAACTGATCGGCCGCTATCGCGATGGCATCCGCATGCTCGACCTCACGCTGCTTCAGGATGCTGGGCCGCTCGCCAGCACCGTCGCCGCGCTGCTGGGCATACCCGGGCAAGCCGGTAGTTCGCTTGAGACGCTCTGCAGCCAGCTCGGCGCGCGCCAGATGCTTCTGCTGATCGACAACTGCGAGCACCTGGTCGGGGCGGCGGCGCACCTTATCGAGTGCCTGGCGTGCTCCGCTCCGGGGATTCACGTGCTTGCCACCAGCCGGGAGGCGTTGCGTACCGCGCACGAGCGCGTCTATCGATTGCCGCCGCTGGCCAACCCGCCGATGCAGGTCACCGAGGTTGCCGAGGCGCTCGCTTATCCGGCGCTCGCATTGCTGGTCGAGCGGGTCAGGAACATCGACGAAAGCTTCGAGCCCGGTGCGGCAGAGCTGCCGCGCCTGGTCGATATCTGCCATCGACTGGATGGCATGCCGCTGGCGATCGAACTGGCCGCGGGCCAGATCGCCGGCGAACGGGACATCGGTGTGACGCTGCTTGGCGGCGGGGACTACCTGGACTATCCCATCGGCGCCCTGGGCAACCATCCACGACACCGGCACTTGCGTGCAGTGTTCGACTGGAGCTACGCGCTGCTATCCGCCGAGGAGAGGGCCAGCCTGCGTCGCCTGGGGGTGTTTCGCGGCAGCTTCTCCCTGGAATCCGCCACGACGCTGCTCGGCCACCCGGGCGATTCGGGGGCCAGCTGCCTGATGATTCTGCAGTTGACGATGAAGTCGCTGATCAGCGTCGAGGTCAGCGATGACGAGTGCGCTTACCGCCTGCTCGAGCCGGCCCGGCTGTATGCCCTGGAAAAGCTGAGCGAGGCGGGTGAGCTCCATGAGACCCGCGTCAGGCACCTCGGGATCTGCATGGCGCGCATGAAACAAGCGCAGCTCGAATGGGAGAGTCTGCCAACCAGCCGCTGGCTGGAGCGATACGCCAGGTGGCTGGGTGACCTGCGCTCGGCGTTGAAATGGGGACTGGATGCCGGGGTGAGCCACCCCTTGGCCATTCGCCTGACGGCCTGCTCGGCGCCGATCTGGCAGGAGATGTCTCTCCTGCACGAGTTTGGCTCCTATGTGGTCCGTGCCCTCCGACTGCTTACCGCGGCTTTCGATGCTGAAAGCGACGAGGCGCTGCAACTGGCGACGCAGTTGCAACTGGCGCTGGGCAACTGTTCCTACCACGGTCAGATCGCTTCCGCGCAAGCCATCGGGGCCTTCCAGAGCGCCAGGGCGCTCGCGGAGAGAGGCGGTGACCTGGGCGCGATGCTGCATGCCATTTCGGGCCAGGTCGCGGCCAACCTGCGCTCCGGACTGTACTTGCATACCCTGGCGCTGAGCGAAGAGTTCGAGCAGTTGGCCCAGGGCCGTGGTGAAGAGCTGGCGGTCAGCTCGCAACGCCTCAAGGTCCTCGCCCTCCATTACTCGGGGATGCAGGAGCAGGCTCATCGCCTGGCTGAAACGGTGCTGGAGACACTCGAGCGCGAAAACCGTCCGAACCGCTTCGCGCTCTGCATGGGTGTGCAATACGAGCAGCGGGTGGCATCGCTCACCGTCCTGGCGCGTATCCTCTGGCTGCGCGGCTACCCGGAACAGGCCGAACAGCGAGTGCAGCAGGCCCTGGACCTGGCCTGCCAGCTGGAGCACACCCCATCGATAGCCTATTCGTTGGCCACCGCCGGCTGCGTGATCCCCTACTACAACGGCGACTACGAGAAGGCTTCCCGCCGACTGCAACTCCTGTTCGACTCCTCCTCGCGCCACTCCATCCCATTGTTCAGCGACTGGGCGCAGCACTATGCCGGGGTGATGCACTGCGAAGAGCTGCCCGAGCCAACGCTGCCGGCCAGTGGGTTGGTGAGGGATATCGTCATGACTCTCGGAGGGGTGGCGGCGTGCGAGGGCCCGCCAGTATCGATCAGGAGCAGCATCGGCGCCACTGGATGGTGTGCCCCGGAGATGCTTCGACTTGAGGCTTGCCAACTGCTTGAGGCGGATGCGCAGGCGGCCGAGGCACTGTTGTCCCGGTCGCTTGAGCTGGCGCGCAGAGGCGGTGCGCTTGCCTGGGAGCTTCGCAGCGCGATCACCCTGGCCGAGGCATGGCGTGACCGGGGGCAGGGGCAGGCGGCGATGGCGCTGCTGGACCCCGTCTACCGTCGCTATGAAGAAGGCCTGGGGACGCCCGACCTCATGGCCGCGCGCGCGTGCCTGGAGACGCTGCGCTGAGGATGGAAGCCGGCCCTCCGTAAGCCACTGAAGCCGGTCAGTCCCGGCCGCCGGCGGCGATTCAGCACATCTATCCAATAGCGCCCCCCGGCCGCGCCGTCATAGTGGCTGCATCCAAATCAGCCGCCGGGAAATCCATGAGCGCCGAAGCGATCGATCTGAACAGCGTGGTGACGCTGGTGGTCCACCACAAGGTGCGCTGCGAAGCCTTGCCCAGCTATGAAGCCTGGCTGCGCCGTACCGTGACCGCCGCGCGCCGGCAGCCTGGCCATCTGGGGGTGAACGTGATCCGCCCGGACGCCGAGGGCGCGATGTTCACCACCGTGGTGCGCTTTGCCCGGGCAGCGCAGTTGCAGGCCTGGATCGAGTCCACCGAGCGCGCGGCGCTGATCGCCGAGGTCTCGCCGCTGCTGGAAGACGGCGATCACCCGCTGATCCACGACGACGCCGAGTTCTGGTTCACACCGGTCCGCGGCAACGTCAGCCCGCCACCCAAGTGGAAGCAGGCCGTGCTCACCTACCTGGTGATCTGCCCGCTGACCATGGTCATCCCGCGCCTCTGGGCTCCGGTTTTCGAGCGCTACCCGGTGCTGCACGGCGTGGTGCCGAGCAACCTGCTGATCACCCTGTGCATCGTGGTGCCGGTGGTGTTCCTGATCATGCCCTGGGTCACCCGGCGCTGCGCCGGCTGGCTGCGCGCCAGCTGACTTTCCCCCTCCGAGGCGTCCCGCGTGGCGCCCGTCCCACAACGACCTGCACGGCAGGCAAAGGAGTTTTCCATGAGCACTTTCGTAACCCGTGACGGCACCGAGATCTATTACAAGGACTGGGGCAGCGGCAAACCCGTGCTGTTCAGCCACGGCTGGCCGCTGGACGGCGACATGTGGGAATACCAGATGCAGTACCTGAGCAGCCGCGGCTACCGCACCATCGCCTTCGACCGTCGCGGTTTCGGCCGCTCCAGCCAGCCGTGGAACGGCTACGACTACGACACCTTCGCCGATGACATCGCCGGCCTGATCGAGCACCTGGACCTGCGCGAGGTCACCCTGGTCGGCTTCTCCATGGGCGGCGGCGACGTCAGCCGCTACATCCGCCGCCATGGCACCTCTCGCGTCGCCGGCCTGGTGCTGCTGGGCGCGGTGACGCCGATTTTCGGCCAGTCCGCTGATTTCCCCCAGGGGGTCGAGAAGGGCGTGTTCGACGGCATCAAGGCCGGCCTGCTGCAGGACCGCGCGCAGTTCATCGCCGATTTCGCCGCGCCGTTCTATGGCACCAACCACGGCCAGAAGGTCTCCAATGGCGTGCTCACCCAGACCCTCAACATCGCCCTGCTGGCCTCGCTCAAGGGCACCCTGGACTGCGTTACCGCATTCTCGGAAACCGACTTCCGCGCGGACCTGGCCAAGGTCGACGTGCCGACCCTGGTGATCCACGGCGACGACGACCAGATCGTGCCGTTCGAAACCACCGGCAAGCTGGCCGCCGAGCAGATTCCGGGCGCCGAACTGAAGGTCTACGCCGGCGCGCCCCACGGCTTTGCCGTCACCCACGCGCAGCAACTCAATGAAGACCTGCTGGCCTTCCTGCAACGCTGAGGTACCCGAGCATGAGCAACGCAGAACGCAACGCAGACCTGATCCTGTTCAACGGCAAGCTGCACACCGTCGACCCGGAACGCCCGCACGCCACCGCCGTGGCCATCGCCGACGGCAAGTTCCTGGTCGTCGGCACCGACGCCCAGGCAATGGCTTACCGCGACGCCTCGACCCAACTGGTCGACCTCAACCGCCGCACCGTCATCCCCGGCCTCAACGACTCGCACCTGCACCTGATCCGCGGCGGCCTGAACTACAACCTCGAACTGCGCTGGGAGGGCGTGCCGTCGCTCTCCGACGCACTGGAGATGCTGCGCCTGCAAGCCCAGCGCACGCCGTCGCCGCAGTGGGTACGGGTGGTCGGCGGCTGGAACGAGTTCCAGTTCGCCGAGCGTCGCCTGCCGACCCTCGAGGAGCTGAACAAGGCGGCGCCGGACACCCCGGTGTTCGTCCTGCACCTGTATGACCGCGCACTGCTCAACCGCGCCGCGCTGCGCGTTGTCGGCTACACCAAGGACACGCCGAACCCGCCCGGCGGCGAGATTGTCCGCGACAGCAACGGCGAGCCCACCGGCATGCTGATCGCGCGGCCCAACGCGATGATCCTCTACGCGACCCTGGCCAAGGGACCGAAGCTGCCGCTGGAGTACCAGGTCAACTCGACCCGGCAGTTCATGCGCGAGCTGAACCGTCTCGGCCTTACCAGCGTGATCGACGCCGGCGGCGGCTTCCAGAACTATCCGGACGACTACCAGGTAATCCAGCAACTGGCCGACGCCGACCAGCTTACCGTGCGTATCGCCTACAACCTGTTCACCCAGAGGCCCAAGGAAGAGCTGGCCGACTTCAGGAACTGGACCTCCAGCGTCACCTACGGCCAGGGCACCGACTTCCTGCGTCACAACGGCGCCGGCGAGATGCTGGTGTTTTCCGCCGCCGACTTCGAGGACTTCCTCGAACCGCGTCCGGACCTCCCCGGCACCATGGAAGCGGAGCTGGAACCGGTGGTGCGCCACCTGGTCGAGCAGCGCTGGCCGTTCCGCCTGCACGCGACCTATGACGAGTCCATCTCGCGCATGCTCGACGTGTTCGAGAAGGTCGACCGCGACATTCCGTTCAACGGCCTGCCGTGGTTCTTCGACCACGCCGAGACCATCTCGCCGAAGAACATCGAGCGCGTCCGCGCCCTGGGCGGCGGCATTGCCATCCAGGACCGCATGGCCTTCCAGGGCGAGTACTTCGTCGACCGCTATGGCAAGCAGGCCGCCGAGGCCACGCCGCCGATCAAGCGCATGCTGGCCGAAGGCGTGCCGGTGGGGGCGGGTACCGACGCCACCCGTGTGTCCAGCTACAACCCCTGGACCTCGCTGTACTGGATGGTCAGCGGCAAGACCGTGGGCGGCCTGAGCCTGTACCCGGAGGGGCTGTCGCGCGAAGTGGCGATCCAGTTGTTCACCCACGGCAGCGCCTGGTTCTCCAGCGAGCAGGGCAAGAAGGGCATGCTCAAGGCCGGCCAACTGGCGGACCTGGCGGTGCTCTCGGAGGACTTCTTCAGCGTCGAGGAAGAGGCCATCAAGACCATCGAGTCGGTGCTCACCGTGGTGGGCGGCAAGATCGTCCACGGCGACCGCGAGTTCGACAAGCTGGCCCCGCCGAGCATCCCGGTGGTGCCGGAGTGGTCACCGGTGGCCATGGTGCCCGGCCACTGGCGTCCGCAGGCGCCGCTGCAAAACGCCGTGCACCAGTGCGTCGGCTCCTGCGGTGTGCATGGCCACAGTCATGAGCGCGCCCGTACCAGGGACGTGCCGGTGAGCGACTTCGCCGGGTTCTGGGGCGCGTTCGGCTGTTCCTGCTTCGCGTTCTGACAGAGCAGGGCGCCTGCGCGTAGACCACGTCCGCGATCCCCGCGATAACCGTCGCGGACAAGGTCCTCTCTCCCGCCAGCGGGAGAGAGGACTGTTCGGCGCAGGATCAAGCCATGGCGTCAGACGGGAGGGCCGGCCCGCCGTCTTCTCCCGACGGAGCGGGCCATGCCCGCGATCCGCAGCCACACGCCAACCCCGAACCTGCGGCAACCGGCATCGATAGCCTTTTACCGCAGGTATCGATCAATAACTGTAATAGCAGCCCGGCCCATTTGATCTATCTTCTGATGGTTAAGCGAAGCCACAGCGCCGGTGCCTGGGCGCAGACGAGGAGCCTGTGATGAGTGACGAGAAGAAAGCCAGCTGCCCGTTCAACCACGCCGCTGGCGGCGGCACGACGAACCGTGACTGGTGGCCGAACCAGCTGAGGCTGGACCTGCTCCACCAGCATTCCTCCAAATCCAATCCCATGGAGGAATCCTTCAACTACGCCGAGGCGTTCAAGAGCCTCGACCTGGCCGCAGTGAAGAAAGACCTGACGGCCCTGATGACCGACTCCCAGGACTGGTGGCCGGCCGACTACGGCCACTATGGCCCGCTCTTCATCCGCATGGCCTGGCACGCCGCCGGCACCTACCGCATCGGCGACGGCCGGGGTGGCGCGGGGCGCGGTCAACAGCGCTTCGCCCCGCTCAACAGCTGGCCGGACAACGTCAGCCTGGACAAGGCCCGCCGGCTCCTCTGGCCGATCAAGCAGAAATACGGCAACAAGCTGTCTTGGGCCGACCTGATCATCCTCACCGGCAACGTCGCGCTGGAATCCATGGGCTTCAAGACCTTCGGCTTTGCCGGCGGCCGTGCGGACGTGTGGGAACCGGACATGGACGTGTATTGGGGCGACGAGAAGACCTGGCTGGGCGACCAGCGCTACACCGGCGACCGCGACCTGGAAAACCCGCTGGCCGCCGTGCAGATGGGCCTGATCTACGTGAACCCGGAAGGCCCCAACGGCAACCCTGACCCGCTTGCCGCCGCCGTCGACATCCGCGAAACCTTCGCGCGCATGGCCATGAATGACGAAGAGACCGTGGCGCTGATCGTCGGCGGCCACACCTTCGGCAAGACCCACGGCGCCGGCCCGGCCGACAACGTCGGGGCCAACCCCGAAGCCGCTCCGCTGGAAGAGCAGGGCCTGGGCTGGCGCAGCACCTACAAGACCGGCGTCGGTGCCGATGCCATCACCAGCGGCCTGGAAGTGGTCTGGACCAACACCCCGACCCAGTGGAGCAACAACTTCCTGAACATCCTGTTCGGCTACGAATGGGAACTGACCAAGAGCCCGGCCGGCGCCCATCAGTGGAAGCCCAAGAATGGCGCCGGGGCCGGCAGCATTCCGGACCCGTTCGACCCGAACAAGCGCCGCGACCCGACCATGCTCACCACGGACATCTCGCTGCGCACCGACCCGATCTACGAAAAAATCTCCCGGCGCTTCCACCAGAACCCCGACCAGCTGGCCGACGCCTTCGCCCGCGCCTGGTTCAAGCTCACCCACCGCGACATGGGCCCGCGCGCCCGCTACCTGGGCCCGGAAGTCCCCGCCGAACAACTGATCTGGCAGGACCCGATCCCCGCCGTCGACCACCCGCTGGTGGACGCCAACGACATTGCCGCGCTCAAGACCCAGGTGCTGGCCTCCGGGCTCAGCGTCTCTGAACTGGTTTCCACCGCCTGGGCCTCGGCTTCGACCTTCCGTGGTTCGGACAAGCGCGGTGGCGCCAACGGTGCGCGCATTCGCCTGGCGCCGCAGAAGGACTGGCCCGCCAACGACCCACAACAGTTGGCCAAGGTGCTCAAGGTGCTCGAAGGCATCCAGGGCGACTTCAACAAGTCCGCTTCCGGCGGCAAGAGGATCTCCCTGGCCGACCTGATCGTGCTGGCCGGCGGTGCTGCCGTGGAGAAGGCGGCGAAGGATGGCGGCTGCAGCGTGTCCGTAGCCTTCGCGCCGGGCCGCATGGACGCCAGCCAGGACCAGACCGACGTGGACTCGGTCGGCATGCTCGAACCGCGCGCCGATGGCTTCCGCAACTTCCTCAAGGCCAAGTACCCGGTCCTGCCGGAACACCTGCTGGTGGACAAGGCCCAGTTGCTGACCCTGACCGCGCCGGAAATGACCGCACTGGTCGGCGGCCTGCGCGTGCTGGGCGCCAACGTCGGGCAGTCGGCGCACGGCGTGTTCACCAGCAAGCCGGGCACCCTGAGCAACGATTTCTTCGTCAACCTGCTGGACATGGGCACGGTGTGGAAACCGACTTCGGCCGCCAATGACCTCTACGAAGGCCGCGACCGCAAGAGCGGCAGCGTGAAGTGGATCGGCACCCGCATCGACCTGGTGTTCGGCTCCAACGCACAGCTGCGCGCCCTGGCGGAGGTCTATGCCTGCAGCGACTCCAAGCAGAAGTTCGTCGATGACTTCGTCAACGCCTGGACCAAGGTGATGAACCTGGATCGCTTCGATCTGCGCTGATCCTCGGTAAAACCAACTCCTAGGTAAAGCAACGCCCCGCGAGCGCTATCCGGCTCGCGGGGCGTTTTGTTTTCCGAGTCTGTCTTTTTCAGGACGCGTGGATCAACGCCGCCACAGCCCCGGCAGCCCTTCGTCCCTGGCGGCAATCAACGCGGGTTGTAATCCACCTGCACCATTTCCCGCGTTCCGGCCGCTACGTCGTAGATGTGGTAGTTGTTCATCATCCGCCCGTACAGGTGCAGGCTGACGGCGCGCGGGCGCTCGGCGGGTACGCCGGTGATGTGGATGTGGTCGGGGTTGGGCACGAAGCTGGTGACCGAACCCGGCGGCAACAGGATCACGCCGCCGCGCACCAGCTCTATGCCATCGTCGCGGTTGCGGTCGGGCGACAGGCACACGTAGCTGCGTTCTTCCAGCACGCCTTCGACGATACCGACCACGCCCCAGCTGCCGTGGTCATGCACCGGCGTCCATTGCCCTGGCGACCAGACCAGCGCAAAGAGCGACAAGCCGGCATCCTCGGCGCAATAGATCAGGTTGCGCGAGTAGTGCGCCGGGTCCGCCCGGTAGTGCTCGGGCTCGAGGAAGTCCACGGCGTGGTCGATCAGTTCCATCATCGACGGCGCGAGCGCCAGCACGCACTGGCAGGGCTCGGATTCGGCGTGGCTGAGTTCGACGGCGTGCTCGATGAAGCGGGAAAGGATGGGGTGCGACATTGCTGGCGGCCCTCCGGGCGGTTCTTCTGCGGTACCTGGACGGAACCTTCGGCCCGAGAGGAGCGCTCCCGATGAGGAAGAAAACCCCCGTCGTCACCACTGTAGCCGGCTTTTCGCCGCCACGCCGGCCCATGCAAAAAGGCCGGCACCTCGCTGGAGGTGCCGGCCCGTGGGGCTTGCGTGCTGTCTTACTTGCCGCCGCTGAGGGCGTTGTAGCTGGTGATCAGGTTGCGGTAGTCCGGGATGTGGTTGGAGCACAGCGCGGCCAGGCCTTCGATGTCGTTGCGCCAGTCGCGGTGCAGCTCACAGGCCACGCCGAACCAGGTCATCAGCTGGGCGCCGGCGGCTTCCATGCGGCGCCAGGCGGCGTCACGGGTCATTTCATTGAAGGTGCCGGAGGCATCAGCCACCACGAAGACGTCGAAACCTTCGGCCAGAGCGGACAGGGCAGGGAAGGCCACGCACACCTCGGTTACCACGCCGGCGATGATCAGCTGCTTCTTGCCGGTGGCCTTGATCGCCTTGACGAAGTCTTCGTTGTCCCAGGCGTTGATCTGGCCGGGGCGGGCGATGTAGGGGGCATCCGGGAACATTTCCTTCAGTTCCGGCACCAGCGGGCCGTTGGGGCCGGTCTCGAAGCTGGTGGTGAGGATGGTCGGCAGCTTGAAGAACTTGGCCAGGTCAGCCAGGGCCAGGACATTGTTCTTGAACTTGTCCGGCTCGATGTCGCGAACCAGGGAGAGCAGGCCGGCCTGGTGGTCGACCAGCAGTACGACGGCGTTGTCCTTGTCCAGACGGTTGTAAGTGGCGTTGGTCATGTTGAAATCCTCGATTTGCTTTCAGTGGGTGCCCGGCGTGCCGGAGGTTCTTTTGGACTCGCTGCAGTGCGTCACTGCATGGGATGAATATTAAAAACGGCACCCTTGGTGCGCTAGACTGCGAAAATCATCTCTAGCGTTCTATTTAAGGAACGGAAATGGAAGACCTGAACTCCCTGTACTACTTCACGCAGGTGGTGGAGCACGGCGGTTTCGCCTCCGCCGGGCGTGCGCTGGACATGCCCAAGTCCAAACTCAGCCGGCGCATCGCGGAGCTGGAGGAGCGACTCGGTGTGCGCCTGCTGCAGCGCACCAGCCGGCACTGTTCGCTGACCGAGATCGGCCAGGCCTACTACCAGCGCTGCCTGGCGATGCGGGTGGAAGCGGAGGGCGCGGCGGAGGTGATCGAGCGCAACCGCAGTGAGCCGCGTGGGTTGGTGCGCCTGGCGTGCCCGACGACGCTGCTGAACGCCTGGGTGGGGCCGATGCTGTCGCGCTACATGCTCAAGTACCCGGCGGTGGAGCTGTTCATCGAGAGCACCAACCGGCGCGTCGATCTGCTCCACGAAGGGTTCGACGTGGCGCTGCGGGTGCGCTTCCCGCCGCTGGAGAACACCGACATGGTGATGAAGGTGCTGGCCAACAGCACCCAGTGCCTGGTGGCGCATCCGGAGCTGCTGGCCCGGCTGCCGGCGGACTTCCGGCCGGAGGACCTCGGCGCGCTGCCGAGCCTGCACTGGGGCGGCGCGCAGCGCGAGTACCAGTGGGAGCTGTTCAATCCCGACGGGGAACGAATGGTGATCGGGCACCGGCCGCGCATGGTCACCGACGATCTGCTGGCCCTGCGCAATAGCGTGGTGGCGGGTGTGGGCATCGCGCATCTGCCGAGGGTGGCGGTGCGCGAGGACCTGGCGTCGGGCGCGCTGGTGGAGCCCATGCCCGGCTGGATGCCTCGCTGCGGCATCGTTCATGCCATCTTCCCGTCACGGCGCGGCCTGTTGCCCTCGGTGCGCACGCTGATCGACTTCCTGGCGGAGGAGTTCAGCCACAGCGATATGGCTTGAGGGCCGGTCAGCTTCTCAAGGCCCGTCCCATTACCTCGGCGGCCGCGTGGATGGAGGCTTCGTCATAGGGCGCGAAGCCCATCACGAGTCCCGGCACACGGGGCGCGGCGCTGTAGCGTGCGAGCGGTAGCAGATCGATGCCGGCTGCACTGATCCTGGCGTAGGCGGCGGCTTCGTCGTCCAATTCCAGTTCGACGGCGATGTCCAGGCCGGCGCGGATTTCCGGCACCCGGATCAACCCGCGCCAGTGGCGTTCGGCGGCCTCGGCGAAGGCTTCCGCCCGCGAGGCGTAGAGCTTGCGCATGCGCCGCACGTGGCGGTCGAAATGGCCCTCGCTGATGAAGTCGGCGAGCACCGCCTGGCCAAGGCTGTTGGCGTGCCGGGCGGTGAGGGCGGCGGCGCGGGTGAAGCTTTCCACCAGTTGCGGCGGCAGCACCAGGTAGGCCAGGCGGATCGCCGGGAACAGCAGCTTGCTGAAGGTGCCGGCGAGGATCACCGAGTGACTCGCGCCCGGCATCGAACGAAGCGCCGGGATCGGCTTGGCGATGAAGCGGTACTCGCTGTCGTAGTCGTCTTCGAACACATAGGCGTTGCCTTGGCTGGCCCAGCGCAGCAGGGCGAGCCGGCGTGCCGGGGACATCTCGCCACCCAATGGCGCCTGCCGCGACGGCGTGACGTAGGTCAGGCGTGCGTCGGCGGCCAGGCGGATGCCGTCCTCCACCCGCAGGCCGTCGTGGTCCACTGGCACGTCCACCCGCGTAACACCTGAGACTTCCATCAGCTGCCGGGCGCCGGGATACCCCGGGTCCTCCATCCAGACCTTTTCTCCCGGCGGCACCAGCAGCCGCAGGCAGAGGTCCAGCCCCTGCTGCACGCTGCCGAGAATGAGGATGCAGTCGGCGCTCACCTGCACGCCACGGGCGATGGCCAGGTAGCTGGCGACGGCCTCGCGCAGGGCCGGCAGGCCGCCGGGGTCCGCATCCAGCAAGGCCGGTAGCTTGGAGCTGCGCAATTGGTGCAGGTGCAGCTTGCGCCACAGGTCCACCGGGAAGGCGCCGACATCGCCCCGGTGCGGGAAGAACGGCCGCAGCCCTGGCGTGACGCTGCGCCGGGCGAAGATCGGGGTGATCGCGTTCAGCCGTTCGATCCAGGGTGTGTCCGGCGGCGGGAGGGGCGTTTCGGCGGTGGGGGTGACCTTGCGCCGGACGTAGCCGCTGCCGAGGGTCGCATCCGGCAGCACTTCGCTGACCTGGGTGCCGCTGCCCGTGCGCGCCTGCAGGTACCCCTCGGACAGCAATTGCTGGTAGGCCGCCTGCACCGTGCCCCGGGCGACTGTGTAGTGCTCTGCCAGGGCGCGGGTGCTGGGCAAGGTGCTGCCGCCGGGCAGGCGCCCACTGAGGATGGCTTCGCGCAGCGCTTCATACAGCCAGCGCTGCAGCGTGACGCCCGGCTCCGGGGCGCCGAGGGGGAGGGAAACGACCAGGGGAGCGTTCTTGTTGACGGGCATGGCCGGGCTCTCGAAGTGGACCAGTCATTTTAGCGGGAATTGGATCAATACGCTGGCCATGCTCGCCCGCACAATGCGTCCCGTAGTCCGGCATTAGGCCGGTGAGCTTCTCCCCACGACCTTTTTCTGGAGCCCATCATGAAACAACAGATTCTGATCATCGGTGCCGGATTCGGCGGCCTCTGGAGTGCCCTCAGTGCGGTGCGCCTGCTCGACCAGCAGCGCGCGGACGTGGCAGTCACGCTGCTCGCGCCGCAGGCCGAACTGCGCATACGCCCGCGCTTCTACGAACACAACGTCGCCGGCACCACCGCGCCGCTGGGCGAGCTGTTCGAGGCCGTCGGGGTGAACTTCGTCCAGGGCAGCGCCACCGACATCGACAGCCAGGCCCGGCGCGTTCGCTACAGCAACGCCAACGGCCAGTCGGGCGTGCTGGCGTACGACCGCCTGGTGCTGGCAGCCGGCAGCGAAGTGGCGCGCCCGGCGGCCGCCGGTATCGAACGTCACACCTTCGACGTGGACAGCCTGGAGTCGGCGCTGAAGCTGGAGGAGCACCTGCACGCGCTGGCCAGCCTGCCGGACAGCCCGGCACGCAACACCGTAGTGGTGGTGGGCGGTGGCTTCACCGGCATCGAGACCGCCACCGAAATGCCCGGCCGGCTGCGGTCGATCCTCGGCGAGAGCGCTGCGGTGAACGTCATCATCGTCGATCCGGGCCAGCGCATCGGCGCCGCCATGGGCGACTCGATCGCCGAGATCATCGCCCATGCCAGCGAGACGCTCGGCGTGTCCTGGCGCCTGGGCGCGCCGGTGAATTCGGTGGACGAGCACGGCGTGACCCTGGCCAGTGGCGAGCGCATCGAGACCCGCACGGTGGTCTGGGCCGCCGGGGTGAAAGCCTCGCCGCTCACCGCGCAGATCGACGCGCCGCGCGATCCCCGTGGCCGCCTGCACGTCGACCGCAACCTCAAGGTGCTGGGCCAGGAGCGCATCTACGCCACCGGCGATACCGCCTTCGCCGCGACGGACGACCTGGGCAACTACGCGCTGATGACCTGCCAGCACGCCATATCCCTGGGCCGTTCGGCCGGCAACAACGCCGCCGCCGACCTGCTGGGCGTCGCGCCGATTCCGTACAGCCAGCCCAAGTACGTCACCTGCCTGGACCTGGGTGGCTGGGGCGCCGTGTACACCGAGGGCTGGGACCGCCAGATCAAGCTGACGGGGGAGGAGGGCAAGCAGCTCAAGACCCAGATCAACACCCAGTGGATCTACCCGCCGGCGGCCGACCGCACGATTGCGCTGGCCGCGGCTGACCCGCTGATCCCCGTGGTGGCGTGATCGACGTCGGCCGTGATCGATAGCTGAAAGCAAGGCACAGAGCCGCACGTGAACAGCGTGCGGCTCTTTTGTTTCCGGCCTCGTCAGCAGGGCTGCTTTTACCACCCATCGAGGTGGTTTCAGTGTTCCAGCAATGGAACTGTGAGGGCCATTTCATGGCTCTACCGGGAGCAGCGTTGCGGCACTACCGTTACTGCCATGGGTTGCGGGAGGTGCGCAATGAAGAAGATTCTCGGTGTCTATACCAGCCCCAGGCCCCATTGGGTGGGTGACGGGTTTCCAGTCCGCACGCTGTTTTCCTACGACAGCCTGGGCAAGCACATCAGCCCCTTCCTCCTGCTCGACTTCGCCGGTCCGCAGGACTTCCCACCGACCACCGCTCGCCGGGGCGTGGGGCAGCATCCCCACCGCGGATTCGAGACGGTCACCTTGGTCTACAAGGGCGAGCTGGAACACCGCGACTCCACGGGAGCCGGCGGGCGCATCGGCCCTGGCGACGTGCAATGGATGACGGCGGCCTCGGGAATTCTTCATGAGGAGTTCCACTCCGAAGCCTTTGGCCGCAGCGGCGGAACCCTGGAGATGGTGCAGCTGTGGGTCAACCTGCCGGCCCGGGACAAGATGTCCGCGCCGCGTTACCAGACCCTCCTCGACAGCGCTATTCCGGCCATCGAGCTGGCCAATGGCGCCGGCACGCTGCGCCTGATCGCCGGGCAGTTCGATGGCCGGCAGGGGCCCGCGCAGACCTTCACGCCTATCGATGTCTGGGATCTGCGGCTCGAACGTGACATGCCGGTCAACCTGCCGGTGATTCCCGGCCACACCGCAGTCCTGGTGGTGCTGCACGGCACCGTGCTGGTGAACGGCAGCGAAGTCGTGCGCGAGGCGCAGACGGTGCTGTTCGACCGGGCGGGCGAGGAGGTGGTGCTGGAGGCGAACGGTGAGGCGCAGCTGTTGCTGCTGGCCGGCGAGCCCATCGATGAGCCGATCGTCGGCTACGGGCCCTTCGTGATGAACAGCGAAAGCGAGATAGGCCAGGCGGTTCAGGACTTCCAGAACGGTCGGTTCGGCCGACTGGATGACTGACGGTCCGGGTGTAGGTCCGCTGCGAAACTAACCTGATAAATCCCCGCAGTGGAATGTGAGGTTTGCGCTTCGGTCACTTTGGCCTTGGCTGTACAAGCCCCCGGCACTGAGTGACCCCGCAGGAATTACCGGATTCGCGTCTCTGAATCCACCCCTTGCCCAGCGCACCGCACTGGGCATTCAACCTGAGAACGAGGAAAACGCCATGAGCAAGCCCTACGTCCGTCTCGACAAGACCCAGGCCGCCGTATTGCTGGTCGATCACCAGACGGGTCTGCTTTCGCTGGTGCGGGATATCGAACCGGACAAGTTCAAGAACAACGTCCTGGCCCTGGCTGACCTGGCCAAGTACTTCAAGCTGCCGACCATTCTCACCACCAGCTTCGAAAACGGCCCCAACGGCCCGCTGGTGCCGGAACTTAAGGCAATGTTCCCGGATGCTCCCTACATTGCCCGTCCGGGCAACATCAACGCCTGGGACAACGAGGACTTCGTCAAGGCCGTCAAGGCCACCGGCAAGAAGCAGCTGATCATCGCCGGCGTGGTGACTGAAGTGTGCGTGGCCTTCCCGGCACTGTCGGCGTTGGCGGAAGACTTCGACGTCTTCGTGGTGGCGGATGCTTCCGGCACCTTCAACGAAGTCACCCGTGACGCCGCCTGGCGCCGCATGGAAGCCGCCGGTGCGCAGCTGATGACCTGGTTCGGCGTAGCCTGCGAGCTGCACCGCGACTGGCGCAACGATATCGAAGGCCTGGCCGCGCTGTTCTCCAACCACATCCCGGACTACCGCAACCTGATTACCAGCTACAGCCTGCTGACCGCAGCCAAGTGATCCTGCCGCGAGGAGCCACGCCAGGGCGCATGGCTCCTCGCCTGGCCTGAGAGAGCCGTCATTGAATTCGGGAGTTCCCATGGCTGTACCGACAGTCCGTGCATCCTTTGCAGGCGTGGCCTATCAGGTGAAATTGAGCGATGGCGAGCACGCATGGCTGGGCGACGTCCCCGCAGGGTTGGGCGGCGGCGACACGGGGCCTTCGCCGCATCAACTCCTGCTGTCCGCCCTGGGCGCCTGCACCTCCATCACGGTGGCCATGTATGCGCAGCGCAAGGGCATACCACTGGAGTCCATCGATGTGCAGTTGAGCGTGCTGCAGGAGCGGCCAGGGCAGACGGAGATAGGGCGCGATATCCACCTCTGCGGCGCGCTGACTGACGAACAGCGCACTCGCTTGCTGGAGATTGCCAATGCCTGCCCGATCCATAAGGTGCTGAGCGGTGAAATCCTCATTACCAGCAAGCTGGTCGAGTGAGGCCCGTGCAGGTCGTGAGTATCCCGGTGGTTAGGGAGATCTGATGATGAGTACACACGAAACCCAATGCGAGCTGTCATCGTCCGCCGACTGCCCGATCAATGACGGTGTTCGAGCTATTCAGCGGGTCGTTTCGCGCAGTGCCGAGGTCGGCGGCGGCATTCCCGTCAATCGGCTGCTGCCTTCGCGGCAACGGCGCATGGTCGGGGCCTGGTGCTTCCTGGACCATGCCGGGCCGGCGGTCTTCACCTCCGGGAAGGGGCTGCGTGTCGGGCCGCATCCGCATATCGGCCTGCAGACCTTTACCTGGATGATCGCCGGTGAAGTGCTCCATCGCGACAGCCTGGGCCATGTCCAGGTGATCCGCCCGGGCCAGGTGAACCTGATGACCGCGGGCCACGGCATTACCCATACCGAAGAATCCTTGCCGGGAGAGGCGCAGCTGCATGCGGTGCAGTTGTGGATCGCCCTGCCAGCCGCCGAGCGTGACCGCCCGCCGATGTTCGATCACTACGCGCAATTGCCCCAATGGCAGGCGGACGGCTTCGAGCTGACGCTGCTGGCCGGGAGCTTTGGGCCATACGCCGCGCCCGCTCGCACCTTCTCGCCGCTGGTGGGGCTCGATCTGGCGACGAAGGTGGCGACAGGCACCCGGCTTGGCCTGGAGCGGAGTCATGAATACGGCGTCCTGCCGCTGACCGGCGAGTGGAGTATCAACGGCGAGGTCTTCGGCGCGAACGAGTTTGCCTATCTGGGGCGCGGCCTGGCGTCGCTTGAGCTGGAGGTATCGACAGGCGCCCGCGCGGTACTGCTCGGTGGCGAGCCCTTTGCCGAGGAGATTTTCCTCTGGTGGAACTTCGTCGGGCACAGCAAGGCGGAGATTGCCCAGGCCCAACGCGAGTGGGAGGAGGGTGGTGCCCGGTTCGGCGAGGTGGCGGAGTTCGACGGGCCTCGCCTGGTTGCGCCGCCGCTTCCCTGGCGCGTCTGAGGATACCGACCATGAAGACCCCGCTCGTCGAGCGCCGCGCCCTGTTGTGCCCACTGGGGATCGGTCTGCTGCTGGCGTTACCCGCCCAGGCCGACAACTCCCTGGGGCAGAAGGACAACATCTTCACCGGCGTCAACGACCGACAGGCCGTCGAACTGGCCATCCCGCCGGGGCTGCTGGAAGGGTCGCGGCTGGACGGGCTGGTGAGGAATTACTACTTCCAGCGCGACAATCATTCCGAGCTGGTCACGAGCAATCCCACCGAGTGGGCGCAGGGCTTCCTGCTGTCGTTCAGGTCCGGCTTCACCGACACGCCGATTGGCGTCGGGGTCGATGCCCACGGCTTCCTGGGACTCAAGCTGGATGGCGGGGGTGGCAGCGGCGGCGCTGGTCTGCTGCCGCTGGACTCATCCCGCAAGTCCGAGGACGAGTTCTCCAGCGCGGGGGCTGCGCTCAAGCTCAGGTACCTCTATACCCTGGTCAAGGCGGGTGACCAGTTGGTGGAAAACCCGCTGGTGGCCAGCGGGACGAGCCGCCTGTTTCCGCAGTCCTATCGCGGCGTCACCCTGAGGAATCATGGCCTGCAGGACCTCTGGCTGGATGCGGGCTTCGTGGAATCCACGCGTTTGCGCAATCAGAGCGGGCACAGTGACCTGGTCACCGCCTACGGCGCGCGCAACAAGGCCGGCGTGCTGGCGGACCGCGAGAGCCCCCATCTGGGCTGGGCCGGAGCCATCTATAGCGGCCCCTGGGGTATGCAGCTCTCGGCCTATGGCGGCCAGCTCACGGATATCTGGAATCAGTACTACCTGGGCATCTCGGATGCCATCCCGGTCACCGACACGCTGGTGCTCAAGCCCTACCTGCACTACTTCAAGACGCGGGACGAGGGCAGCAGCCAGTTGGGGACGATCGATAACGACACCTACAGCGCCGGGCTCGCCGCGACCGCCTATGGGCAGACCGTCACCCTCGGGTTGCAGAAGGTCGATGGCAGGACGCCCTTCGATTACCTCACGCAGAACGACCGGATCTTCCTGTACCTGAGCAACTCCCAGCAGTTCGCCGACTTCAACGGCCCGGGGGAAAAGTCCTGGCGGGTGCAGTACGAAACACCCCTGACGTTCCTCAGCGTACCGACGCTGCAATTCATCGCAGCCTATACGCGGGGCGAGGCGGACCTGACCCGCGTGGACCCCAACAGCGCCGGCTACGGCTACATCTACAACCCGGACGGCAAGAACGCCAAGCACTGGGAGCGCGACCTCGCCTTCAAGTACCAGGTGCCTTCCGGGCCGGCGAAGGATCTGTCGCTGACCGTGCGCTGGGCCGCCCACCGCGAGGGCGACGGCTATACCGCGCCGGGCAACACCCGGGGCAACTCCAGCGCGGATGAGTACCGCCTGATCGTCGACTACCCGGTCAACCTGTTCTGAGACGCGGGATGACTTCGATGGCGTATCGGCTGTTTTCCCGTCTTGCGATCCTTAAGACTTGGTCACCCTGGTGCACAGGCCGCTCGCAATGATTGCCTGATCAGTTTCCGCAGGCCGATTTCAATCCCGGCAGACCCTGGGCAGCGCTTGCCCGGCGGGCTCCTGTTGCCTCCGTCCCTCGGGCGGGGGTGTCACCGTTCATGAGCAGGTTCGAAATGTTGTTGGCGAATGTCCATGTTTGATCTGAACGACCTGTTCCTCTATGCCAAGGTGGTCGAGCACGGCGGCTTCGCGCCCGCTGGCCGGATGCTGGGGTTGCCCAAGTCACGTTTGAGCCGCCGGGTATCACGGCTGGAAGAGCGCCTGGGCGTCCGCTTGATTCAGCGTTCGACCCGGCATTTCGCCGTCACTGAAATCGGCCAGGAGTATTACCAGCACTGCGTGGCGATGATGGATCAGGCCCTCGCTGCCGAGGACACTATCGAGCGCAGCCGGGCCGAACCGCGCGGCATGATCCGGGTGGCCTGCACGACGGCGCTGCTGGATGCGCGGGTAGCCTCCCTGTTGGCGCGGTTCATGGCCGAATGCCCGGTCGTGGAACTGCTGGTGAAGAGTTTCAATCGCCGCGTCGATGTCATCAGCGAAGGCTTCGATCTGGTGCTCAGCGTCCGCCATCAGCCGCTGGAAAGCAGCGAGCTGGTCATGCGCAAGCTGGCGCAGTGCCGATACTGCCTGGTGGCGGCGCCCAGCGTGCGTTCCAGTGCGGGTTCGCCGCTGGGCCCGGCGGACCTGGTTGAGCTGCCCAGCCTCTGCTGGGGGCCGAACGTCCAGGACTACGTCTGGGAACTGGATGGACCGAACGGGGCTTCGGCGTCCATCCACCTGCGTCCGCGCATCGTTTCCGACGACGTGTCCGTATTGCGCGAAGGGGCGCTGGCGGGGGTAGGGGTGGTGCTTCTGCCGGAGGAAGTGGTGAGCGAGGACCTGGCCAGCGGCAGGTTGGTCAATGTTCTCGACGATTGGACGCCGAAGCGGGGCGACGTGGTCGCGATCTTCCCTTCCCGCCGTGGCCTGATGCCGGCCGTGCGCAAGCTGATCGACTTTCTTGCCGAGGCGTTCGAGCGGGAGACCGTGGCTTCCTGAGAGGCATTCAACTGCTTGCTGGTTGCTCGGTGGCGAAGCCGAATCTACTCAGGTGCCGTAGCCTCCTCCAAACGTAGAGCAGCCTGCTGAAGCTGTTCTTCAAGCGCGGCAATCCTGATGGCCTGTTCTCTCGCCAATTGTTGTGACAGGCGAAGCTCATCGGTCAGTTCCTGGTTTCGTTCCTCGATCTCGATGCGCTGCCCGTCCAGCCGCGCCTTGTCCTGCCGGAGCACCTCGGAGGCCAGCGTTTCCCGCATGAGCTGCTGGTGCTTCGCTTCCTGTTCATTGCGCAGCAGCCGCGCCTCGGTGAGCAGTCGTTCGTTGTCGCGATTGAGCTGGGTCAGCTGGTCCTGGCGCACGATCATCGACTGCTGCAATTGCCGGAGCTCGACACCCAGTTGCTGGACCTGACCTTCGTGCTGTCGCTGCTCCTGCTCCCGCTGCTCCTTGGCCGCCTGACGGAAGTGATCCAGCGCCAGGCGGGCATGATTGTGCTTTTCCTCGAGCGAAAGAATCTGCGCATCCCGTTCCCGCAGACGGGTTTCCAGATCGCTACCCAGTTGGCGAAGCCGGGCGTTCGCAAGGTCAGCCTGGTGCTTCTGCTCCTGGGCGGCCTGGAGCTGGCTGCGAGACTCCTGCAACTGGGCTTCCATGGTCTGGACGGAGCCTTTGAGCAGATCGATCTGCGCTTGGGCGTTGCGTACCTGCTGCTGGTAGTCCAGCCGTTCGCGGGAGAGGGCGGCCCTGTCTTCCGCGACGGACTGCCGTGCTTCCTGTTGCAGCTGGCCGGCAAGCTGCGCCACCAGTTCGGTCAGGTTGTCGCTGAGCGAACGCGGCTGCCCTGCACGAGGCGCATGCTCCGCTTCGATTTCTTTCAGATAGCGATGGATCGTGGATTTCGACCCGGTGTTGCCCAGCTCGACCCGCAAGGCATCGATGCTCGGATTTTCTCCACGCGCCAGTATGGCTGCACGTGCCTTCTGTACCAGAGCCTTGGTGATTCCACCGCGTGCCATGGGGTCTCCGACGATTTCGTAATGTGGTACGTAATATGTAAATACGTAGCATTTTATCAAGAATATTCAAAGTTTGTGCTGAATAACTTGAGATTAGATAATCACGAATTATCACTTGTGATGGCCAAATCAAGGCGTCAGTGGCGCCGAGGGCCGGTACGGGAAAGGAGGAGGGCGGTGATGCCCCAGGAGTTGGAGCGCTATATAGAAGCGGCCACGCGTAGCAATACGCGGCGCAGCTACCAGGCCGCCATCGAGCATTTTGAGGTCAGTTGGGGAGGCTTCCTGCCGACCACCAGCGACATCGTTGCCCGTTACCTGGCCGAGCATGCCGGCGTTCTCAGCGCCAATACGCTCAAGACCCGGCTGGCGGCGCTTGCGCAATGGCATCTCAGCCAGGGCTTTCCTGACCCCACAAAAGCACCGATCGTGCGCAAGGTGCTGAAGGGAATTCGCGTGCTACACCCAAGGCCGGAGAAGCAGGCGCACCCGTTGCAGCTTCAGGAACTAGAGCTGTGCGTTCAGCACCTGGAGCGATCCGCCTTGTCAGCTCACCAGGCGGAAGATGCGCCCAGGCGCCGACGCAGCCTGCGTGACCGGGCGCTGATCCTCATGGGCTTCTGGCGTGCATTCCGCAGCGAAGAGCTTTGCCGGCTGCGGATCGAGCACATCGAGGTCACGCCAGGACAAGGCATGGCGATCTATCTGCCTTGGAGCAAGGCCGACCGGGAAAACCTCGGGCAGACCTTTCATGCACCGGCTTTGGCTCGTTTGTGTCCGGTACAGGCTTACCAGGAGTGGATAGCCGAGCTTGGCGAACCGCAAGGGCCGGTTTTCCGAAGCATCGATCGCTGGGGACATGCGAGCGACGGTCAGCTGCATCCGAACAGCGTCATTCCGATCCTGCGCGCAGCATTACGTGAATGCGGCATTCCTGCGGAACGTTACAGCAGCCATTCGCTGCGGCGAGGTTTCGCGACTTGGGCGACTCGCAGCGGTTGGGATCAAAAGACGTTGATGAGCTATGTGGGCTGGCGAGATCCGAAATCGGCGTTGCGCTATGTCGATCCGGCGTGGTCGTTGCCAGGTCAGTTCGCATTAACCTGAGGTGAATGTGAAAAACGCACCGAGCGTTGCCAGTGACACGACGGAGGTCAGCGGTACCAGGAATGAATCGGGTCGACGCGTTTGCCAGCGGCAAGTTCGGGTAGTCGATGAGGCATCATGCGAATGACGGGGCAACCAAGTGGAAATGGCCAGATGCCTGGCGTGAAATCCAGAGGGGAACCCTCCAGATTGGCTTACTCTTAGATTCGCATAATGTATATTATGTTAAATTGCGTATTGAATAATATGCACTCCTTTCTCCCGTTATCGATTCACTCAAAGCACTCTGAACTAATTCTCAGAAAAAACGCGAGCTAAAACTCCGAAACGGAGCTGCCAACGCAGATCTGAAAATTTACTTCGCGTTTGGGTCAGGCGCCGCGAATTAGTGGAATTCCATTCCGTACCTGTTGCAGCGTATGCCAACGGATCATCCGCTGAGGCGCCGGGTATAATGCGGCTCCCGAACTTCAGCGAGTACTGTCCGTGAGCAGCGTCTCTCCCTTTGGCACAGGCGATGCCTCCTACCAGGCCGCCGGCGGCATCGACGGACTGCGCCGCCTAGTCGACGACTTCTACCGGCTGATGGACGAACTGCCGGACATGGTCGACCTGCGCAGCATGCACCCGGAAAGCCTGGAACAGTCCCGTGACAAACTGACCTGCTTCCTCAGCGGCTGGCTGGGTGGCCCAAGGCTGTTCAGTGAAAAATACGGCCCCATCTCCATCCCGTCCTTCCACGCTCAATGGCCTATCGGCGAAGCCCTCAGCGGTGCCTGGCTGAGCTGCATGGAGCGCGCCATCTCCCTGCAGCCCTTCTCACCAGAATTTGCCGAATACCTGCTGACACAACTGCGCGTGCCGGCGCACCGGGTGGTACAGGCGAGTCGGACGCGACACGGTTGAGCCACATACAACTCATACCGTACTCATGTGGAGCGCCTGCTTCTATGGTCGGCGCTGATCGTCGAGAAGCCTCTCATCGAGCTGCGTCGTCGGGATGCTGAGGCTTTCATGGAGTTTTGCCTCAATCCACCCGCTGAATGGATAGGCCCGGTCGTTAAGTCTCGTTTTGTGCGAGTTGGCGGAAGGAAAAGGGGTGACAGTGACACGTATGGCATGAACTAGGACTGGCGTCCTTTCGCTACCACTGCTCCGAAACGAGATAGGAAAATCGCTTCCGAAACGCTGACCGCCCTCCCCTTGAGCGTCTACAAAATGTCTCAGGGGTCTGTGGCCCAGGTATTTGCCGTGTGCGGCAGCTTCTTTCAGCACGCGATAGACGAGGGATTCACCGAGGTGAATCCATTCCGGGCAGTTAAACAGAAGTCGATCTACAAGCAACGCAATACCTTGGACGTGGCGTCTCGCTCACTGACTCAGCTGCAGTGGAGCTTTGTCATTGAGACCGCCGAACTGATGGCGGCAACTGACCCTGCCCATGAGCGCACTCTATTTATTGTTGCCACGCTCTTCTCGATGTTTCTGCGTGCCTCTGACCTCGTAGGACGTGATAACTGGCAGCCCGTCATGGGGGATTTTCGTCGAGCGATCAGCTCTTTCGTGGGCCAGCCATACTTCGAAGGCCCAGGCGCGGCGAGGTCCCGAGTTTAGCGCTGCCAGATACCGGCGTTGGTAGGGTTCCGCGGAGCGACTCGCTGGGGAAACTTCCCCGACGGCGAGCGAAAGTGGTATTGATGCCGTCTGATTATCAATCCACCGGCATTCCCAATGAGCATCAATTTCGACCTGGACGATCTCCAGGCATTCCGGGCGATCGTGGAGAACGGCAGTTTTCGCAAGGCCGCCGAGGCGGTGAAGATCACCCAGCCGGCGCTGAGTCGCCGTATCGAGAAGCTGGAGTCCGCTTTGAATGTTCGGCTGTTCGACAGGACAACCCGCAAGGTCAGCCTGACGGCCGTGGGTCGCGCCTTCGTACCGGAAGTGGAGCGGGTGCTCGACCAGTTGGACACTGCATTGATGAGCATTGCCGATGTCGCCTCCAGCAGAATGGAGCGCGTCACCATCGCGTGCGTGCCGTCGGCTGCTTACTATTTCATGCCAAACGTCATCAGCGAATTTCATCGCCTGTATCCACGCATCAAGATCATGGTGGTGGACTCCAGCGCGCATGAGGTGAACGTTGCCGTAGCGAGTGGCGAAGCAGATTTTGGCGTCACCTTCAGTGGAAACCTGAGCCCGGAATTGACCTTCGATCTGTTACTCGAAGAGCGATACGTGATGGCCTGCCGACGCGATCATCCCTTGGCAAGTCGACACTCGGTGACCTGGTCCGAAATGTATGAGCATGACTACATCTCACTGGACAAGACCTCCGGCAACCGACTCATCTTGAGTCAGGCCTTGAAGCGCCTGTCTCCATCCAGACACAGCATCTGCGAAACGCGGCATGTCACGACCGCGATAGGGCTGGTGGAAGCTGGCCTGGGTGTGGCAGCCGTGCCGTCCATAGCCATGCCCCGAACCCACCACCCCATACTCAAGGCTGTTCCATTGGTGGAGCCCGAGGTCGTACGGAGGGTAGGTTTGATCAAGCGCAGCGGGCGCACGCTGACGCCCGCTGCGCTTGAGCTTGAACGGCTTGTCAGAGGTACGCCTGTGAAATCACCTGGGGACTGAGTCCAACCCCGTGGCTTGCACGACGGGTTGCGCAGCTGCGGACGACAGGTACGACAACAGCTCTCTGGCCTTCTCCGGGTGTTTCGCATTGCGGGGGACGCCAGCGGAGTAGCGGGTAACGGATTGCAGGGACTCAGGAATCTTGCCGACGAAGGTAACCCCAGGAACAGGCAGCAGTTCGGCGACCTGCTGGAAGCCGACCTCGTATTGGCCCGACGCAACGACCGAGGCAACCGGAATCCGCTCGATCATCTTCGCTTTTGAGCCGACCTGCTGCTCCAACCCAAGCTTCCTGAACAATTTGTTCTGGATATAGACCCCGCTGGCGCTGTCCGAATAGGCAATCGACCCGGCGTCCAACAGGCTTTTCTTGAACGCCTCTTCCGTATCGATCCTGGGCTTGGGAGCTCCCTGTCTGACCACCATGCCGATGCGCGAATCCGCTAGTTCCACTTTGGAAGCCGGATCCACCACGCCCTGCTTGATGAGCTCATCCAATGCGTACCCGACCATGATCACCACATCGGCATTTTCCCCTCTCGCCAGACGATTAGGGATCGCTTCACGGGCTTGCCCCATGGAGGGGCCGAGAATGGTCTGGATCTTGTCGCCACTGTCCTGCGCATACTTCGGGCTCAGCCGCTGAAAGGCCGCGGTGAACCCCCCCGAGGTCATGACGTTCAGCTCTTCTGCATGCGCGGCAGTGCTAAGTGTACAAAGGCCAATCGTTAATACGGCAAGGTGCTTTGTCAGTGCATTCATTCGAGACGCTCTCGATCAGACAGGAATGTGGATACGCGAGGAACTTCCGCGGTAGAGCACCAGGGTCGAGCAAAGCGCACAGACAGCGGCGAAGGTCATCCAGTAGCCGGGAGCACCTTTATCTCCGCTCAGATGAATGAGCCAGGTGGAGATGGCCGGGGTGAATCCGCCGAACACGGCAGTCGCCAGGCTATACGCCAGGGAGAAGCCAGCGACCCGGACTTCCACCGGCATGATTTCGGTGAGCGCCGGAATCATCGCCCCGTTGTAAAGGCCGTAGATGAACGAAAGCCAGAGCAGTACCTGCAGCATGTGCGCAAAGCTTGGGGCCTGGGCCAGGAACGACAGCGCGGGGTAAGCGGTGAAAATGGCCAGTACGGTCATTGCGACGAGCATCGGTTTGCGTCCGAACCTGTCGCTCAGATGCCCTCCGATGGGCAGCCAGATGAAGTTCGAGATGCCCACCAGCAGCGTGACGAGCAAGGCGTCGGTGGTGCTCAGGTTCAGCACCGTTTTGCCGAAGGTGGGCGCGTAGACGGTGATCAGATAGAACGCGGTGGTCGTCATCGCCACCATCAGCAGGCCAGCCAGTACCACACGCCAGTTTTCGCCCAGTGTGGCGAACACCTGTTTCATGCTGGGGCGCTGGGAGCGACGGGAAAACTCCTCGGTTTCCTCCAGACTGCGACGAAGCACGAAGATGAACGGCACGATCAGGCAGCCGATCGCAAAGGGAATTCGCCAGCCCCAATCGGCAATCATCGCGGGCGACATCAGTTGGTTGAGCCCATAGCCCAAGGCTGCCGCAACGACAATCGCCACCTGCTGGCTCGCGGACTGCCAACTGGTATAGAAGCCTTTTCGCCCGGCAGTCGCCATTTCCGCCAGGTAAACCGAGACGCCGCCGAGTTCGGCGCCGGCGGAAAAGCCCTGCAGCAAGCGGCCCACCAGCACGAGCAGAGGCGCCCATGGACCGATGCTCGAATAGCCCGGCACTAGAACGATCAGCAAGGTGCCACTGGCCATGATCGACAGGGTGACGATCAACCCCTTCCGGCGGCCGACATCATCGATGTAGGCCCCGAGAATCACCGCTCCCAGCGGACGCATCAGAAAGCCTGCGCCAAACACGGCGAAGGTCATCATGAGCGAGGCGAACTCACTGGATGCGGGGAAGAAAACGGCGGCTATCTGCGTGGCGTAGAAGCCGAAGAGAAAGAAATCGAACTGTTCGAGAAAGTTGCCCGAGGTGACGCGAAACACGGCACCCGCCTTGGAGCGGGCCGATGACGAGCCCGGGATGGATGAGGCATGCATAGGTAGTTCTCCAGCGATCTTATTTAGGCTTGTTGGCGCTTTTGGTCGCTGGATTCTGCTCGACACACTTTGAAACGATAAGTGCTATGTTTGCATTCATTGATGCATGAAATTTATCAGTTCGCCATTTTGCACGTCGCCAGCACCCGATCCGATGCCGTTTGCGAAAACCGCCTTTTGCTCGGACGAACCATGAACAGGCGGTTTGCCACTCAATGAAGCCCGGAACATCGCGCAAGCAAAGAGCGGACAGAAATGAGTCGTCGGCGGGTTCGCCAAAGGTGCCAGGCGGGGGGCTTGAATCCGAATCTGTTTTTGGTAGATTTTTCCTGCCGTGTGGCTTGGAGAGCAGCAGCCACACGGCAAAAGGCCGTATCGATGGGGTACGGCCTTTCTTGCTTCTGAGTGCTCTGAAGTCTCTCTGCGGAGGTCATCATGAACACCGCCCCCCTCCCCACGCTCGTTTGCCGCCTCAACCAGAACATCAATGCCACCAGCGCCGCCATCCGGGAGCTTGCCGCCTGGGCAGAGGCAAGCGGTTCATCAGACACCTCGGAAGCTGTCCGGCGCCATCTGATGGTCTTGGAGGCCAACTCCACGCATATCAGCGAAGCGTTGGCGGCACTGATCGCCTGGCAAGCTGAACGATAAGGCTCGGCGCCTGCACCGCAGCGGCTACTCGCCGAGTGGCCGCTGAGGACCCGCTGGCTGATCAGAACACCGACCACCCGATCCGCGAACTGAGCAACTCCAGCGCCGCCATGCCGGCGTAGGAATTGCCCGCGGCATTCAATTCCGGCGACCACACGCACACGGTGAATTGCCCTGGCACGATTGCCACGATCCCGCCCCCCACGCCACTCTTGCCCGGCAGCCCCACGCGGTAGGCGAAATTCCCTGCTTCGTCATACAGCCCGCTAGTGGCCATGATCGAGTTCACCTGCTGGGTCTGGCGCCGGGTCAGAATTTGCTCGCCACTGTGCTTGCAGAACCCATCGTTGGCCAGGAAACAGAAGGCTCGCGCCAGATCCAGGCAATTCATCTGCAACGCGCAGTAACTGAAATAACTGCGCAGCACCGTCTCGACCTCGTTATGGAAGTTGCCGAATGACTGCATCAGGTAAGCCATGGCAGCGTTGCGCGCGCGGAACTGATACTCCGAATCCGCTACACGGGTATCGATCGATATGTGGGGATTGCCCGAAAGGCGCCGCACGAAATCGCGCATCGACAGAATCGGTGCTGCGAAGCGCGATTGGTTGATATCGCAGATCACCAGCGCACCCGCATTGATAAAGGGATTACGCGGGCGCCCGCGCTCGAACTCCAGCTGCACCAGCGAGTTGAAGGGCTGGCCTGAAGGCTCATGACCCAGCCGCTCCCAAATGGCCTCACCGGAGTGGCCAATCGCCTGAACCAGGCTGAACACCTTGGAAATGCTCTGCACCGAAAACGGCACCAACGCGTCGCCCGCGCAGTGATAGCTGCCATCGTTGCCATAGACCGCGATGCCCAGCTGCTGCGCCGGCACATCAGCCAGCGCGGGAATGTAGTCAGCCACTTTGCCCTTGCCGATCAAGGGACGTACTTCTTCGAGAATCTCGTTCAACAGCGTTTGCATGGAGTGCCCTGTTATCAGACCCCAGACGACGGCACGGGGCAGCATTCTTGACGCAGGCTGAGCAGGAGAGATCACACTTACGGAATCCGAATGGCGGCGGCGATCATGCAGGCACGGGCGTTTGTGGTGTCATTGCGGCACCGTGTTATGGAGTGGGAGGGCCAGTGTAAATGCTCGTTCCTAGCCCAGAGCACAGCAACTCCCCCCGCCTGTATGACACTGCTGCACGCGGGCGAAGGCGGTGTTCAGCAGCAAAATCAGTTGATTACCGGCGGCAGTAATCGGCCGATAGCGGACGTCAGGCCGAGAATAAGCGATCGCGATTTTCTCATTCTCATACAAGTTCCCTCGACAAGGTTGCTGGACTTCAATTCAGAGAAAGACGACCTCACAGCAGCTTATGGGGCAGAGAAACTCACTGTCCGGCATGTCAAATGATTGCAGGCGGCATGATGTCCTTTCTAGAAATCAGACATCTTGGCTCACCGTCGCAAAACGAAGCCTGAAGCATTCAAGCAACGCTCCAGAACAAACATCCCAATCCATCAGCACGAGCCCACCAGGGCAGGCCATTTACCCTGGTAGCCTCAATGCGCCCTCTGGCCGAAAGAAATCCCGACGTCTTTGCCGATGTCCGCTTCGTACTGACCGACATGGACGAGACATTGACTCGCCTACTTCCGCCACACCCTGGGTGTGAGCACCCTGCGCGAATGCTTGAATGAGCTTCCACATCTTCCGGCCTGGATCAGCGACGGGCCCGGCGGATCAGGCTTTGTCGAAGCGGTAGAGGCAATCCTGGCTTCACGATCGGTTTGACTGGCATCGGCTCCTGCAAGTGCGTTGGTTCTTACCACTCCATGTCGACAGCAGCGGGATACCTCCGAACACAATCGGCCAGAAACAGATTCGCCAGTGTCCGCGTTGGGGTAGCCGATAGCGCTCGCGACCACGCCTGTTTCAAAGATCGAGCAGCGGAAAGCGCTTGGCGATGTCATCGCCAGTGAACTTGGCCACCCAGCCCTCAGCGTTGTTGAACAGGCGGATGGCCACGAAATGCGGGCGCTCGCCCATGTCGAACCAGTGGCGGGTGCCGGCCGGCACCGAGATCAGGTCGTTCTTCTCGCACAGCACGGCGTAGACGTGATCCTCGATGTGCAGGGTGAACAGCCCACGACCGGCAACGAAGAAGCGCACTTCATCCTCGCCGTGGCGGTGTTCGTCGAGGAACTTGGCGCGCAGTTCGTCCTTCTGCGGGTGATCGGCGGTCAGGCTGACCACGTCGACGGTAACGTAGCCCTCCTCCTCCTGCAGGCGGCGGATCTCGTGCCGGTAGGCGGCGAGCACTTCCTCCTGGCTGGCGCCAGGGGCGATGGGCGCGTTGGCCTGCCAGCGCTGGAAGCGCACGCCGACGGCGTTCAGGGTCGAGGCGATGTCCTCGGCATGCGTCAGCAGCTTCAGCGGCTGCTCGGGGCTCGATTCGTGGTAGACGGTCAGGCTGCTCATGGTCGGTTCCTCAGATCGCTGGATTCGCTGAGCGGAGGCTTAATATTTTCAGTTCGCATTCGAAGAGAAATTCGAAGGCTTCCACCTGGCGCAAGGCATCGGCCATGCGCGGCCCCCACGTGTACAGGCCGTGGCCACGGATCAGATAACCGGGACAATCGGGATGGGCGTCGAGCCAGGGCTGCACCTTGGCGGCCAGGCGGGCGATGTCCTGATCGTTGTCGAAGATCGGCACGGTCACGCGGCCTTCGTGGGTGGTGATGCCGGCGAAGGCCTTCTGCAATTCGTAGTCTTCCAGCTCCAGGCGGTCGCCTGCGGTCAGGCGCGAGAGCACGGTGGCGTTC
>NZ_JBLUPT010000012.1:0-165606 GCF_048068055.1 Pseudomonas sp. NY15181
TTGCATGGCGACGTAGCTGGAGAAGGCGCGACCGCCTTCGTTCAGCGCCTTCATGGTCAGCAGCATGCGACGCACGTCCGGGTGCACGATGATCGGGTCGGCGGCCTTGTCTTGCGCCACCGGGCCGGTCGGCGCGCGGCTCTGGATACGCTCGCGGGCGTATTCCACGGCGCTCTGGTAGGAGCGCTCGCCGGTGGCCAGGCCCTGGATGCCCACGCCCAGGCGCTCGTAGTTCATCATGGTGAACATGGCGGCCAGGCCCTTGTTCGGCGCATCGACGATCCAGCCGGTGGCGCCGTCGAAGTTCATCACGCAGGTGGCCGACGCCTTGATGCCCATCTTGTGCTCGATGGAGCCACAGGACACGGCATTGCGCTCGCCCAGGGAGCCGTCCGCGTTGACCATCACCTTCGGCACCAGGAACAGCGAGATGCCCTTGGAGCCGGCTGGCGCGTCGGGCAGCTTGGCCAGCACCAGGTGGATGATGTTCTCGGTCAGGTCGTGCTCGCCGCCGGTGATGAAGATCTTGGTGCCGGAAATCTTGAAGATGCCGTCGGCCTGCGGTTCGGCCTTGGTGCGGATCATGCCCAGGTCGGTACCGGCGTGCGGCTCGGTCAGGCACATGGAGCCCGCCCAGGTGCCGGCGTACATGTTCGGCAGGAACTTGGCTTTCAGTTCTTCGCTGGCGTGGTTGAGCAGCGACAGGCAGGCGCCAGCGGTCAGCATCGGGTACAGGCCGAAGGACAGGTTGGCCGAGTTGACCATTTCCTCGACCTGGGCGCCGATCACCTTGGGCATGCCCATGCCGCCGAATTCCGGCGCGCCGCCCACGCCCACCCAGCCGCCTTCGGCGTAGGTGCGGTAGGCCTCGGGGAAGCCAGCCGGGGTCTTCACGCCTTCGGCGCTCCAGCTGCAGCCTTCCTCGTCGCCGCTGCGGTTCAGCGGGGCGATCACGCCGCCGGTGACCTTGCCCGCCTCTTCGAGGATCGCGCTGGCGGTCTCGGCATCGACGGTCTCGGCCAGCGCCGGCAGTTCTGCCCAGAGCTTGGCAACGTCGAAGACCTCATTGAGGACGAATTGCATGTCACGCAGGGGAGCTTTGTAGTCAGACATTGTTATCCACTCGTACAGAAGGGACGCGAAAAGCGCCCCGCGTTATTCACTGAATCTCGCGCCTACGGATCGCGTACACGCGCAGATCGCTGTGAAGCCTTGCGCGCTTGGGTGAAGTCAAGTCTAGGGAGGTGGCAGCTGGAGGCCTATGCCGAAAATGCCTCAATCGAATGTCATTTTTTGCAACTCAGGACCGGAAGCCCAGAGCGCGTGCCGCAACATCGGTGTGGGCAGCCGGGGCCGCTTAGGCATCACCCTTTCGCAACAGATAAATGTTCCGCCAGTCCATTCAGCACCAGCGATTTACAGCCTTGGCTTGAGCCAGCCCGTCGAGCTTGTCGCCTCAGTGAGACAGTTTCAGCGGGGTTGCCGCTGGTCGGTCCTTAATGGTCTTTTATGAGACACTATTGACTCATATGAATCTTAAATGGATCATTATCTCACCGGGTCCGGTAATCCGAAATGCCGGTGAGATCCTGATCGACACGCCTGCGTCGCAAACGATACGAGTGCCGTTCGGATAGCTCTGCCCTGGTTCCGCCAGCATGAGGCTGGCTCTAGGAATCCGCGTAAAGGATGCGTTTCAACAGTGTCGGGGCTCTTTGAAGTCGCACGTTCGAGGCTGAGATCATGTTGCAGAAGAAAGTGGTCGGTACCCTGGAAGTCCAAATTTCATCGATTAAGGATCTACCTCTGGAAAGCAGCATTCGTCCGCGCCTGAGTCGACTGCGCGCCGCAAGAGGGTGCCTTGAGTATCGCTTTACTCGAAGCCATGAGCGGCCCGACCTCTGGATACTGCAGAGCCAGTGGTCCAGTGAGGAAGACATGGAGAATCATTTGGGCTGTCGTGATTTGAACGATCTGATTCAGCTGCTCGCCAAATCCAGCAGAGCCCTGCAGTTTTCCACCCGCAATGGAGATGGGACTAATGCGCTTTGATGAGCAGGTCTTGCGTGAGGTCGATCTGAATTCGCTGGTGACCTTTATGGTCGTGTACCGGGAGAAGAGCGTTTCTCGCGCCGCACAAATGCTGAGCGTCACTCAGCCCGCGATCAGCAATTCGCTTCGAAAGCTGCGGTGCAAATTTTCTGACCCGCTATTTTTGCCACGCTGTCGGTACCTGGAGGCAACGCCGTTGGCGACGCGGATGGCAGAACTGCTGGAGCCTGCGATGCATAGGCTGCAGGGCGTACTGACGCCTGAGTATCTGCGCTCAAGCAGCCCCGATTCAGGCAGGGCATGAATCAGTTAGCTGTGCCAGCTCTCGCGGGCTCCAATCGGTTGGTTTGAAAGAGCCCTGCGCAGAAGATTCCGCTAACTCTTTCTGCGCTTTTGCAGCAGAAGCGGCTGACGTTTTGTGCAGTGCTGCCGCTGCCATTCAAGCGGTGTCGTCCCGAACCAGCGGTGGAAGGCCCGGGAAAAAGCGCTGGAATCTGCGTACCCGAGTAGCTCTGCGATCTGCGCCACGCTCAGGATAGGGTTCTCCAGATAGCTGCGTGCCATTGTCTGACGTGTATCGTCGAGTATCTGCTGGAACGTGATTCCTTCCTGGGCCAGGCGACGTTGTAGCGTTCGTGGAGTGAGGATCATGCAGTCGGCAACCTTCTCAACAGTGGCCTGCCCACCAGGTAGTAAATCTCGCAGTAGCTGCCGGATGTAATTGGGTAGTTCACCGGTAGCCAGACGTTCCATTCGGCGGATGTGTTCTGCGAGCAGGTGATGGAGGTGCTCGTTGGCTGCATTCAGTGCGACGGAAAGCACTGAAGTATCAAACTGAATGCCAGCGACGTTGCTATCGAAGGTTGGCGCAATATCAAGCTGCCGCAGATAGCTGGAAAGGTCGCCGAGAGGGCAGTGCCGGAGCAGCACCGCTCGTGGTTGCCAGTCCTTGCCCACCAACGCGCGCATGAGCTCAAGCGCGACCCCGCAGGCCAACTCTTCAGCCTGATCCAGGCCAGGCATGTGGCGTTCCTTGACGTGATGGTCGAGGGTTACGAGGTCGCCATCCACTCTCAGCACAATTTCCGCTGCTCCGTTGTACAGCGCGAAGTAATTGCCCAGTTCGTAAAGCGCATCGCCTACCGTCTCGCAGTTGCGGATCAGGAAGAGCAGTTCACCGAATACGTTTATGCCCTGATGCAGCCCAAATTCCAGGCCGAACAGAGGGTTCCCCGAACGTTGCCGGCATAGTTCGAGAAGGGCGCAGTAGCGGCGGTAGGACAGGATTCCTTCCGGGCGACTCAGGAGGCTTTCCGGGAGCGATACGTCGCGCAGCAATCCCTTCGCGCTGATGCCCTGGGCGTTAGCAAACTCTTCGAAGCCAGTAAGGCCGATAGCGCGAATGAATGGGTTGGGGTTCATGACTGGATGCCCGGCGATTTAGGCTGGCGAGCGGTGGCAGGGGAGTAGTCCGCGCCGAGATCCATTGGCTGCCGGCCCTGTCGATACAGTTGTCGCCATTGCTGTGGGCCGACGCCATACCAACGGTCAAATGCTCGGGAAAATGCACTCAGGTCTGCATAGCCAAGCAGCTCTGCAAGCCGAGTCAGGTTGACGGATGAGTCGCAGAGATAGCGCGTCGCCATGGATTTGCGGGTCTTATCGAGTAGCTCCTGGAAACCTGTACCTTCAGCCCGCAGATAGCGTTGTAGCGTACGCGGGCTGATCAGCATGTGCTCGGCGATCCGCTCCAGGGTCAGTTGGCCTGTAGGCAGCTGGTTTCGCAGAAGCTTCTGCACATAGGCCGGAACTTCCGCCAAGGTGATCCGCGACAGTTCATCGATGTGCTGTTGCATCAATTGATGGAAGCGCTCGTCCGTGGCATCCAGTTTGACCTCCAGCAGCGAAGCATCGAAGAGCCAGGCGTTCATCGGGCAATCAAATCGTGGAGTGACCCCGAGCAGGCTCCGATACGCGCCTGAATGTCCTCCTGCTGAATGACGCAACAGCAGCCCGGCCGGTTTCCAGCTGTTGCCCAGCAGGCTCTGCATGATCCGCGCGCCCATGCCAATGGCCAACTCGACGGTTTGCCTTGCCGAGGTGATGTCGTCGTCCGTTACGTCGTAGAGGAAGTGAGTGACGCCCTCGCGATTTTCGAGACGGATTTCGGCGCCATCGCTATGGGTATGCAGGCATCGCACCAAGGCGTTGAGAGCCTCCCCGACCGAGCCGGTGCTGCGTATCACGTAGGCCAGGTCCCCCAGTCCCTGGGCGCCCTGGCTAAGGCCGTATTGCAGCCCGAACAGCGGGTTGCCGGAGCGCTCGGCGCAGACCTCCAGCAAGGCATTGAAGCGGGTGCCCGGTATCAGGCCATCCCGGGCGTCGACGGGGAGGCCGGCCAGTTCCAGCATCAGGCGGGGATCGAGTCCCTGAGCGGTGAGGAATGGGTCGAGCCCGAGAAGGGCAATACCGCGCACGAAGGAGGTCATCGCCAGTACCTGAATTAGGCGGCAGCCGTATTTTCTGCCGGTGAAATCCGATGAGTGATGTTGTCATGGATTGACTTTTTTGTGGCGTCATCTGCAAAGCTTTTCCACTGCCCGCCCAGCAGAATCGACTTTGCCAATAACAAGAAACCTGCATCCGCACCTCGCGAATGCTGGAGGTTGTCAATGCGTCGAGTTCTTTTCGCCTGCCTGGCCGTTGCCTTGGCCGCTGGCGCTATTCACTCCATCCAATCGCCGATCCTGCTCGTCGTTGCCCACCAGCCGACAGCACATCCGATTGTGAGCATTGGCCAGATATTCGGCCGCTTCTGAAAGCGTCAAATCCGATCGTCATCAGCTGCATTCCGGGCCGGCTTCCATTCCTCTGAGCGAGAGCGTCCATGATCTGCATGGGCGCTACGAATGGTTGAGCCTGCCAGCGCAATAAGTAGGACCTCTATCCATGAGCGAATTGATCCAGTACCGCCTCGAAGACGGCGTGGCCTTCGTTGGCCTCTGCCGAGCCCCCGTCAACGCCCTCAGCCAACGTCTGCGCGCGGCCATTCTCTCGGCTTGTGAGCGTGCTTCTGCAGATGCCGAAGTGAAGGCGATCATCCTCCATGGCGCAGATGGCTTGTTCTGCGCAGGGGCGGATATCGCGGAGTTCGGTACCGATGCGGCCTTCGCCGAGCCGAGCCTGCCCGACACCCTGATGCACATCAGCGAGATCGACAAACCGGTGATCGCCGCCATCGGCAAGCTGGCCCTGGGCGGCGGGCTTGAGCTGGCGCTCGCCTGCGGCTATCGGGTCGGCGAGCCGGGGACGCGCGTCGGGCTGCCGGAAATCAATCTTGGATTGCTGCCGGGGGCCGGAGGCACCCAGCGCCTTCCGCGGCTGATTGGCGCCGAGTCAGCGTTGAATCTGATTCTTTCGGGCGAACAGATCGACGCGGAACGCGCACGTTTGCTTGGGATTCTGGATCGCCTGGCAAGCGATGCGGAAGATTTGCTCGACGAGGCGGAAACCTATGCCCGGGAATTGATCGCGATGTCTGCTCCAGCACTACCGCCAGAGCATTGTCCGAGGCCCGCCGAGGATTTGCCTGACGGCTTCTTTGCTTCCTTCCGAGAGCGTCAGGAATCGCTCTGGAAGAATCGCCTGGCTCCGCGCCTTGTGCTGGCGGCAGTGGAGGCAGCTTGCCTGCTTCCGCTCAGGGAAGGGCTTGCTCGCGAGCTGAGCCTGTTCAAGCAGGCCGAAGCATCTTCGCAGTCGCAGGCTCTGCGCCATGTGTTCTTTGCGGAACGCGAGGCCGGCCGCATTCCGAACATAGCTCCTGACCTTCCGCTACGCAGCATCCGTAGAGTTGCCGTCATTGGTGCTGGCACCATGGGCGGCGGTATCGCAATGAATTTCGTCAATGCCGGTATCCCGGTGATGCTGTTGGAGCAGCAGGGCGCCGCGCTTGATCGTGGCCTGACGATGATTCGCAAGAACTACGAGATCAGCGTCAAACGCGGGAAGCTGAGCGCCGACCAGGTCGAAGCACGGATGGAGCTGCTGCACGGTACGCTTGATTACGCCGAGCTGGCCGATGCCGATCTGGTGATCGAGGCGGTGTTCGAGAAGATGGAGATCAAGGAACAGGTGTTCCGCACCCTGGATCAGGTGTGCAAGCCGGGCGCCATCCTGGCTACGAACACCTCTTCGCTGGATGTCGATGCGATTGCCATGTCGGTTTCCCGCCCGCAGGACGTGATCGGTCTGCACTTCTTCAGCCCGGCGAACGTCATGCGCCTGCTGGAGGTGGTGCGTGGCAAGGCGACTGCGCCCGATGTGCTCGCCACGACCATGGCGATCGCCAAGCGTATCGGCAAGCTGGCGGTGGTTTCCGGGGTCTGCTTCGGCTTCATCGGCAACCGCATGCTTGAGCCTTATTCCCGTGAGGCACAACGTCTGCTTCTCGAGGGCGCCACGCCCGCGCAGGTGGACAAGGTGTTGACCGAGGTGGGGCTGAACATGGGGATTTTCAGCATGCAGGACCTCGCCGGCGTCGACGTGCTTTACCTGATCCGCCAGGCCAATCAGGCCGCCACTGCTCATGACGAGAGCTACTGCCGGATCGGCGACGAGCTCACGGTGTTGAAGCGCCATGGCCAGAAAAGCGGTCGCGGGTTCTATCGCTATGAGGGACGGGAGCGGCATGAGGATCCCGAAGTGGTCGCCTTGGCTGAGCGTCTGTCCCAGGAGCTGAATATTTCGCGTCGTGCTGTCAGCGATGAGGAGATTCATGATCGCTGTCTCTTCATGCTGATCAACGAAGGCATCCAGTTGCTGGACGAGGGTATCGCCCTGCGAGCCAGTGACATCGATCTGGTATGGATCAATGGCTACGGCTTCCCGGCGCATCTTGGCGGGCCGATGTATTACGCCGAGCAGCTTGGGTTGGAGCGGGTATTGGCGAGCATCCAGCGCTATCGCAGCGAGCTGGGCGCCTACGGCCAAATGTGGTTCCAACCCGCGCCACTGCTGGAACGCCTGGTTGCCGCCGGTAAAACCCGGATCGAGAGATTCTGAGCATTCCCTTGCGCTTCGGGGAGCCGGGCGGTGGGACCACGCATCCCTCGTTCCGGTCTTTTCCCGAAGCGACAGGGAATCCTTCTGCAGAGCCAGGACCAAAGCGTCACGGGAGTCTCCTATTGCCGGTGACAGCGGTCCTTTGAAGCCTTCGAGAGACGTCAATGGAAGAGAGTACGAACCAGAGTTTTTCCCTCGCCGGGCGCACTGTGCTGATCACAGGCGCCTCCAGCGGAATCGGTGCACACCTGGCAAAGGTTGCCGCGAGTGCCGGCGCTCGGGTCGTCCTGGCTGCGCGTCGTGTTGAGCGTCTTGAGCAACTGTCCATGGATATCGAATGGGACGGTGACCAGGCGCTGGCGGTGGCCATGGACGTCACCAGCCGCGACAGCGTTGAAGCAGTGTTCGATGCCGCGGAGGCGCATTTTGGCGTTATCGATGTGGTGCTCAACAACGCGGGGATCGGCAATGGCAAGCGGCCGTTGGAGATCAGCGAGGAAGACTGGCGTGCAATGCTGTCCACCAACCTCGATGGCGTCTGGCGTGTCGCCCAGGTTGCCGCGCAGCGCCTGGTGAAGGCAGGGAAGGGCGGCAGTATCGTCAACGTCGCGTCGATTCTCGGATTGCGCGTCGGGACGGGGTACAGCCACTACTGCGCCGCCAAGGCTGGCGTTGTGCAGCTGACCAAGTCGCTGGCGCTGGAGCTCGCACGCTTCCAGATCCGCGTGAATGCCATCGCTCCCGGCTATTTCAGAACCGAAATGAACGAAGCGTTCTTCGACAGCGAGAAGGGCGTGGACTACATCCGCCAATTGGTTCCCATGCGCCGACTGGGCGAGTTGAGCGAACTGGAGGGGCCGTTCCTGCTGCTGGCCAGCGAAGCCGGCTCCTTCATGACCGGCAGCGTTCTGGCGGTGGATGGCGGCCATTTGCTCAGCAGCCTGTGAATCGGCGAGAACCCATGAACACAAAGGGAAAAGCATGACTCTGACAGATCAAACCGTAGGGACCCGCCAGGGCGAGGAACTGGACATCGCCCGCATCGACCCCTACCTCAAGGCGAGCATTTCGGGGCTTTCCGGTACTCCACGTATCAGCCAGTTTCCCGGTGGCGCCTCGAACCTGACCTATCTGCTGGAGTATCCCAGTCACGAGCTGGTGCTGCGCCGTCCGCCGTTCGGTCGCAAGGTCAAGTCGGCACACGATATGGGGCGCGAATTCCGTATCCTCGACCGGCTCAATGCGGGTTTTCCCTACTGCCCCGAAGCCTACCTGCACTGTACCGATGAGTCGGTGATCGGCGCCGAGTTCTATGTGATGGAGCGGGTCAAGGGTCTCATCCTGCGCGCCGAACTGCCCCCTGAGCTCAGCCTCGACGAGCAGCAGACCAACAGGTTGTGCAGGAACTTCATTGACCGTCTGGTCGAGCTTCACAACGTCGATTACCAGGCCTGCGGTCTGGGCGATCTTGGTAAGCCTGAAGGCTATGTGCAACGTCAGATCAGCGGTTGGATCGATCGCTACGAAAAAGCCCTGACACCTGACGCGCCAGCCTGGGAGCAAGTCAAAGTCTGGCTTCGCGAGAAGATGCCGGCCGATCATCACAAGCCTGCCATCGTCCACAATGACTACCGCTTCGACAATGTCATCCTCGACCCGAGTGACCCGATGCGGATCGTCGGTGTGCTCGACTGGGAGCTGACCACCCTGGGCGATCCGCTGATGGACCTCGGCAACACGTTGGCCTACTGGATCGAGGCAGGTGATCCTGAATCCATGCAGCTGATCCGCCGCCAGCCCAGCCATCTGCCGGGCATGCTGAGCCGCCAGGCCTTCGCCGATTACTATGCCGAACGCGCTGGTCTGCCGCCGATCAGGAACTTGGACTTCTACTACACCTACGGCCTGTTCCGCCTCGCCGGCATTGTTCAGCAGATCTACTACCGCTTCTTCCACGGCCAGACGCAGGACCCGCGTTTCGCTCAATTCATCCAGATGAACCGGCTGCTGGAGCAGGTGAGCTTGGGTGTGATCGAGCAATCGTCGTTGTAGTTTTGCTGTTAGCAAAAACGCGAAGGGGACCGACAGGTCCCCTCATTTTCGTCAGGTTTGCCCCTGGCAAGAAAGCTGCGTTAGTTGGCCGCACGGCGGACGGTTTTTTTCCGTGTGAGCTTGCTGCTGACAAAGAGGGTCAGCGCTTCGCAAGCTGTCTCGGTTTCCTCGCGCAGACGGTCATCGCTTCGATGGGCAGTCCAGGCAATGACCAGGCCGTCGAGCAGTTGGACAAGCAATTTGCAGACAGCGTCCAGGTCCGCCTTATCGACCGCTCCGCCATCAGAACGTGTTATGGCTTTCTCCGTGGCTTCGAGGGCCTCTGAATATATCTTTGCTGCCATCTCAGGGGCATTGCGATTTGCCCAATTGAAGAGATCGTACTGCGCCGCTGCGGAGTCCGGATGGGCGATGAACCAGTGGACCAGATTGCGCAGCAACCCTGCCGCTGCTTCTACCTCCGTGGTGCCGATAGGGGCATGCTCCAAGGCTTGCTGAGGAAGGCTGAAGAGCACTTCGAAGACTGCATAGAACAGATCTTCCTTGGTGTGAAACAAGTAGTGCAGCGAGGCGAGGGGGCAGCCTGCGGCAGCAGCGATTCGACGGGTTGTAGCGTTCGCGACCCCGTGCTCCGCAATCACCTTCACAGTCGCTTCGACGAAATCCTGTCTGCGCAGATCCGCGCCCATTCTGGCCATAACTAAGCAATCTCCTTGATGTCGACCATGCCGTCCATTACGGCTCACGGTTCCGACGCGGCGGATGCTACATCATGCCTGTCGCAATCGTCATGGGCCAAAAGACGGCGCCCTGACACGCGTCTCCCATCGCAAGTGCGGGTACCGGGTTGGGAGCCAATCTGTTAGCAGTTATTTCGGTAACAAGTGTTCCGTTAATTCACATGTTGGTGCGCAGAGCTGTCGCATCGTGGTGCGAGCCTGGGTGTAACGGTAGCGGAAGTAAGATTTTGTTTTTATCTAAGACTTTGAAATAAAAGGAGATATATAGAATTCAAGGGGTTGGCACATGGCTTGCTTTGGTCATGTGACTTGGTCAAGTGATCAAGTCGTTTGATTAGGTGCGTGCCGCTGTCCGATGTGTCCCCTCGGGAAGTGCTCGCCACCGGTTGAGGCTCATGAGGACTTTCCAATGAAAAGCGTGTTTCAGCGTGCAACTGCGGGTAAATCGAGCGGTATTGAAGTCAGAAGTCTGATCGCGGCAGTGGTGGCCTCGGCTGCCATCTGTTCGGTTCATGCTGCGGACAAGGACGCCGCGTTGCTGGGCACCAAGCTGACCCCGTTGGGTGGCGAAGTTGCGGCCAACGCCGATGGCAGCATTCCCGCCTGGACGCCGCCGGGGCCGCAGGGTGGTGACTGGAGCTATGGCCAGGTGCGTGGCCAGCATTGGAAGTTCAAGAGCGACAAGCCGCTGTACAGCATCACGGCGAGCAATGTTTCCCAGTACGAGAGCAAGCTTTCCCCTGGGCAGTTGGAGTTGTTCAAGAAGATTCCCGGCTATCGCATGGATGTGTACCCGACTCGTCGAAGCTGCGGTGCCCCGGACTTCGTCGAGCAGAACACGCGCAAGAACGTCGGGTCCGCCACGCTGGATGGTTCCGGTCTGGTGCTCCAGGAAGCCAGCCTGCCGGGCGTGCCGTTCCCCATGCCGACAACTGGTGCCGAAGTCATGTGGAACATGAAGATGCGCTACCGGGGCGTGGGGTTGTCCATGCCTAAGGACACGGCCGGCATCTCGCCGCGCCGCGGCAGCGAGGACTGGCTGCACACCTCGATCGACATGTTCATGTTCATGCCTTGGGGTGGCAAGGGGAGTGCGTCCTTCGCATCGACCGGCCAAGTCGAAGTTGGCACCTTCTTCGCCTACAACGAACCCGCCTCCTTCGCCGGCCAAGCGGCGGTGTCCATCAGCAAGGCAGGCGAGGAAGCGACCACTTACTACTACTTCCCTGGTCAGCGCCGCGTGCGTCGTATGCCGGCGTACTCCTACGACGCCCCGCAGATCGGCCTGGACAACCAATACACCGTGGACGAAACGAACATCTTCTACGGTCCGCTCGATCGCTTCGACTGGAAGCTGCTGGGCAAGAAGGAAATGCTGGTTCCCTACAACGCCTTCGGCGCCTATGACACCTCGGCCAAGCTCGAGGATGTCGCCAAGCGCGACTACATCGCCCCCGAATACCGCCGTTACGAGCTGCATCGCGTGTGGGTGGTTGAGGCAACTGTCCGCGACGGCATGCGCCATCAGGAGCCCAAGCGCCTGTTCTACGTCGATGAGGACAGCTGGAACGGTCTGATGGCGGTTGACTACGACAAGCAGGGCCAGATTTGGAAAGTCCGCGAAGGCTTTACGATTCCGGTCTACGAGACCGGCAGCTGCGACATGGCGGCCTCTGTGCAGTTCAACATGATCGATGGCCGTTATGCCTACGACATGACCTCCATCGGGGCGGGCAAGGATGACCATCGCTGGCTGACCGAGAGCGCCGGCAATCCGCGCCTGAAGCCGGACTTCTACACCTCCGACAACCTGCGCTCGATCAGCGAGCGTTAACCCGTAGTCGATGTCGATCGAGAGCCAACATGAAAAGAATAATTACGAAATCCGCAGGGCTTGCCCTCGCGTGCAGCGCTCCGCTGGCCATGGCGTTCACCTTCGAGACGGAGAATGTTCGTGGGTCCTTCGACTCCACCATCGCGGCCGGCATGGCCGTCCGTACTGAATCACAGGACTGCGATCTGATCACCGCTGGCGCTACCGGGCACCATCCGCCCAGCGGCTGCCAGTCCCCGGCTGCCGGTTTCGGCGACCAGGGCGACCTCAACTACGACAAGGGCGATCTGTTCACCAACTACATCAAGGGCACCCACGAGCTCCTGCTGAAATTTCCCGACGACTACACCTTCATGGCGCGTGGCAGCTGGATCCGCGACTTTGCCGCGACCGACACGACGGGCGCCCTGAGCTACGGTTCGCCGCCGGACGTTCACAAGAACGGCCTCACCGATAATGCCCATGACGACCTTAGCTTCAAGGCGCGCCTGCTCGATCTGTGGGTGAGCAAGAGCTTCGATGTCGGCGAGCAGCGTGTGCGTGCCCGCCTGGGTAACCAGGTCATCAACTGGGGCGAAAGCATCTTCACTCTGGGCGGGATCAACAACACCAACGCCTACGACATCGCGGCACTGATGCGCCCCGGTACTCAACTCAAGGAAGCGGTGTTGCCCGCGCCCATGCTCAGCCTCGCCTCCGGCGTGGGGGGCGGTGTCAACGTCGAGACCTATTACCAGTTCGACTGGAACAAGAGCGAAGTCCCACCGGTGGGAAGCTACTGGTCGACCACCAACGGACTGGGCGACGGCATGCAGGCCTACGGGCTGCACAGCAAGAACGCACGCAACAGCGGCCAGTGGGGGATCGCCGTGCACTGGCAACCGCGTGACAGCGACCTGAACCTGGGCGCCTACGTGATGCGTTATCACGACAAGTTGCCAGCCCTCGATCTCCAGTTCGACCCGAACACCGGTGCTGCGCTGCAGGAGTGGCAATACCCTGAGGACCGCATGCTCTATGGTGTCAGCGCCAACCTGCCGGTTGGAGACTGGGCCGTGGGCACGGAGCTTTCCTATCGCCCGAAAGATGCCGTCACCCTCAACCCCTACATCGATTATTGCCAGGGCAGCAGCGGCAAGTGCTGGAAGGACGAGAAGAAGTTCCAGTGGCACCTGACCGGACTGTACAGCCAGACCCCGCAGAACTCTTCGCGCTGGCTCGAGCTTACCGGCGCCAGTACCGGGACCTTGGTGAGCGAGCTGGTGGTGGTTCACTACCCGGGCCTGAACGACGAGTACGACGGCGAGCCAACTGCGCCGGGTACCTACAGCTGGATCAAGGACCCGAATGTGGCGCCGACGTCCAAGGGTGACAAGACGTCCTCCGGCATCAGTCTGGATTACAGCCTGACCTACGAGAACACCCTGCTGCCGGGCTGGCAGGTCACCCCGGGCGTCTTCTATTCGCGCGGATTGGGCGGGCGCACGCCGAACCTCTCGCAGACCTGGACCGACGGTGCAAGCTCGATGAACCTGTACCTGAACTTCGTGCGCAATCCTGCGAGCTGGCAGGTGTCGTTCAACTACGCGAAGTTCATGGGCGGCGCGACGCCTTACGACCAACTGCTGGGCGATCGTGACTACGTCGGCTTCGTCGTATCGCGCACCCTGTGAGGTCTGATGTGAACGCATCCGTAAATCTGTCCGGTCAGCGGGAGCGCCGTATGCTCCCGCGCATCGAGAACGGGCTGTTCGGGCATCGCCGGCTGGTGCTGGCGTGCCTGGCAGTGTTCACCTTGATCATGGGCTGGTTCGCCGTGCAGTTGCGCATGGACGCCGGCTTCGAGAAGCAGCTGCCCATCGGCCACGAATACATCGAGACCTTCAAGACCTATCGCGGCGACCTGTTGGGCGCCAACCGCCTGACTGTGGTGGTCAAGGCCCGCAAGGGCGAGATATGGAACAAGGCTGGGCTGCAGCGGCTGTATGACGTGACCCAGGCGGTGAACTTCCTGCCGAACGTTTCGCGAAGCAGCGTACGTTCGCTGTGGACGCCCAATGCCTTTGTCAACGAGATCACCGAGGAAGGCTTCCGAGCCGATCCGTTGATTCCAGGGACGGTGACGCCCGAGCGACTCGACGATAAGACCATCGGCAAGATCGCCAACTCGACGACCCAGGGTGGCTTCATCGGCACCCTGGTCTCGCGTGACCAGAGCAGCGCGATGATCACCGCCGATCTCGAGGAGTACGACGCCAAGGGCCAGCGCCTGGATTACGTGGCCTACAACGACGTGCTGGAGAAGCAGCTGAGGGAGAAGTTCGAGGACGGGAACTTCGAAATCCAGATCATCGGCTTCGCCAAGCAGATCGGCGACATCGCCAAGGGTGCCTCCTCGGTACTGGAGTTCTGCCTGCTGGCGCTGTTGCTGACGGCCGCTGCCGTTTACTGGTACTGCCATTCCGTGCGCTTCACCCTGCTGGCCCTGGGCTGCTCGCTCACCTCGCTGATCTGGCAGTTCGGCAGTCTCCGTCTGCTGGGCTATGGCCTGGACCCACTGGCTGTGCTGGTGCCATTCCTGGTGTTCGCCATCGGGGTTTCCCACGGTGTGCAGCAGATCAACTTCATCGTGCGTGAGATCGCTTGCGGCAAGTCTGTCGACCAGGCCGCGCGCTCCAGCTTCAGCGGCCTGCTGATTCCGGGGACCCTGGCACTGGTGACGGCGTTCGTCTCCTTCGTCACCTTGTTGCTGATCCCCATCCCGATGGTGCGGGAGCTGGCGATCACCGCCTCGCTCGGCGTGGGTTTCAAGATCGTCACCAACCTGGTGATGCTGCCGCTGGTGGCGTCGATGCTGCGTGTCGAGGGTACCTACGCCGCTGCCGAGGAACTTTCGCGTGAGCGTCGTGCGCGCTGGCTGCATGGCCTGGCCCGGTTGGCCGAATGGCGCAATGCGAAGCTGGTGCTCTGCCTTGCCGTTGCGGTCTTCGCTGCCGCCGTCTGGCAGAGCCGCGACCGCGTGGTGGGAACCTTGCAGGCCGGTGCCCCTGAGCTTCGCGCGGATGCCCGCTTCAATCGCGATGCGGTCGCCATCGCGTCCAACTACGACATTGGCCTCGACTGGTTCTCGGTGGTGTTCGAGGACAAACCGAAGGAGGGTGCCGGCGGCACGGCTTGCGAAGATGTAGCGCTGGGTCAGTACCAGGATCGATTCGTCTGGGCGATGCAGGGCGTCCCCGGGGTCCTGTCGGTGGCTTCCTTCTCCAACAGCATGCGCCAGTTCAACGAGGGCTATAACGAGGGCAATCCGAAGATGAACGCGGTCCCCATCGATCCGGCCAACTACTCCTCGATGGCGACCGAGATCGCCAGGGTCGCCGGCCTGATGCGCTCCGACTGCAGCATGACAGCCGTACACCTGTTCCTGGCTGACCACAAGGCCACCACCATCAACCGTGTCGTCGAGGCGGCCAAGGCGTTCCGCACGCAAAATCCGATGCCGGGCATCACCATTCGCCTGGCATCCGGCAACGCCGGCCTGCTCGCAGCAATCAACGAAGAGGTGGAGAAGAGTGAAACGCCGATGCTGCTGTACGTCTACGCCGCCATCGCGCTGCTGGTCTTCACCGTTTACCGCGATTTGAGGGCCGTCCTGGTCTGCTGCCTGCCTCTGACCATTGGCACCTTCATTGGTTATTGGTTCATGGAGGAATTGCAGATCGGGCTCACCATCGCGACCTTGCCGGTGATGGTTCTCGCCGTAGGCATCGGGGTGGATTACGCCTTCTACATCTACAACCGTTTGCAGATGCACCAGGCCAATGGTCAGCCGATCGTCAAGGCGGTGGAACATGCACTGCTGGAAGTCGGGGTGGCGACCATCTTCACCGCGATCACTCTGGCCGTCGGCGTCGCCACCTGGTCGTTCTCGCAACTCAAGTTCCAGGCCGACATGGGCAAGCTCTTGGCCTTCATGTTCATCGTCAACATGGTCATGGCCATGACCGTCCTGCCGGCATTCGCCGTTTGGCTGGAGCGGGTGTTCCCGCGCAAGCGCTCCGTGCGCATGGTTGGCGCGTTGGCGCACTGAGGAGAGGTCAATGCGTTACGAAATTGCATTCATCGGCGTGCTGTTTGGGGCACTCCTACCGATATCCGCCACGCAGGCTGAAGACCTGCAGCCGGTGCCTGCGGTAGCCGCGAGCTATGCCACCGCTGCTGCCATGCTGGACGCGACCTGGGCGAAAAATCGCCTGGTGGCTGTGGGGGATCACGGCGAAGTGCTGTTGTCCGACGACCAGGGCAAGCACTTTCGCCAGGCGCGTTCTGTCCCCCTGTCCACGCCCCTGACTGGGGTGTCCTTCGTCGATGCCGATCATGGCTGGGCGGTTGGCCATTGGGGGGCGATTCTCGTCACTTCTGATGGCGGAGAGTCATGGCAGATCCAGCGCATGGCCAGCGACGTTGATCGGCCGCTGTTTGCCGTGCATTTCTTCAACGCCCAGCAGGGGGTGGCCGTGGGGCTGTGGTCGCTGGTGCTGACCACGGATGATGGCGGCAAGACCTGGAGCGAGCAGAAGCTCGCTCCGCCGCCCGGCTCCAAGCGTGCGGACCTGAACCTGATGGGGCTCTTCAGCGACGGCAAGGGCACCCTCTATGCGACCGCCGAGCACGGACAGCTGCTGGCTTCGGAGGATCGCGGCAGGACCTGGCGATACATCGATACCGGCTATAGCGGCACGCTCTGGTCGGGAGCGGTGCTGGCCGATGGCAGCCTGCTGGTTGGCGGACAGCGCGGAACCCTGATGCAGGGCTCCGCCCTTGGACAGGACTGGCAGCGCATTCCGGTGCAGAGCAAGGGCTCGGTCACCAGGGTTGTAGTGTCTGGCCAACAGGTGCTGGCCGTAGGGCTGGATGGTCTTCTGGTGCGTAGCAGCGATGGCGGACATAGCTTCCAGGAGCAGAAGGCCGCCGAAGGCGCGCCGCTGACCACGGCGGTGCTGGAGCCTGACGGCAGCGTTGCGCTGTTTTCCCAGCGTGGCGTAGTGCCTGTGCCCTGACGGCATCGCGAGGTCCTCAGTGGCCTCCAAGGATTGCTCCCTTTTAGGGGCTTCGGCCCCTTTTTTTATTTTCGATGAAGTCGAGACATTACCCGGCGGGCCCGGCAAGCACGCGTGCCAGCGGGCAAGACTCGTGGAGTGGAGGCGTAGATTGTTCGGACGAAAGCTGGATGCACTGGCCGATGACGTTGGCACCCTGATTCAGTCGCTGCTCGCCGGCCAGCCGGCAGAGAAAGATCGGACGCGCCTGGCTGACCGCCATCCCGCCCTTGGCGGAATATTGGGCGCCCTGGAAAACCGGCTCGCTCTGCCGTTGAAGGCAACCTTCGAGCAGGGCGAACTGGATGCTGAACGAGCGTCTCGCCGAGAGCTGGAGCAACGGTTGCAGCAGAGCCAATCCGAACTGCTGGCGCTACGCAGAGAGGCTGACAAGAGCGCCTCGCAGCTGGCTGACCTGCAAGGTGAGCTCGCCGATCACCATGCCAGGGAAAAGGTCTGGGACCTCACCCAGCAGGTTCTCACCGAGGGCTGCTGGGAACTCAGCGTGATTGACGGAGATCCGGAGAACCCTGCCAACCAGCTAAGTTGGTCAAGGCAATTTCGCGACCTTATCGGCTATGCGCAGCACGAGCTTCCCGATACCTGGGACAGCTACTTTTCCATCGTCAATCCGGAGGACCTGCAGCAGATCGTCAAGGTAGTCACGGACTACGTCCTGCGGGATGACTTCAGCACGCCCTATGTTGTCGAGTACCGGATGAAGCACAAGTCCAGGGGCGAGGTGTGGTTCCGCGAACGCGGGCAGGGCATGAAGGATGCGAGCGGAAAGCTCTGCTGCCTGCTGGGCGCCGTCCGCGACATTTCGGACGAGAAACTCGCCGCGGCCCTGCATGCAAGGGAACTCGCCAGTATTCAGTCGACGTACGAACAGATCGCTCAGGTGGTGGGCGTGATCAAAGCCATTGCCGATCAGACGAACATGTTGGCATTGAACGCGGCAATCGAAGCCGCGCGGGCGGGCGAGGTCGGAAGAGGATTTTCCGTGGTGGCGGATGAGGTCAAGAAGCTGGCCGGCAGAACACGCGACGCCACCCAGCGGATCCAGGAAATGCTGTCCTCCAGGACCGGCTGAGGGATGGTGGTTGAAGAAGCGGGGATCAGCGGCTGATCCCCGCCTTGCGCGCGAGGGGGGCGGTCAGTACTTGCATGAGTCGCGCGGCCTGTTGCTCACGATCCAGCGGATAACGGGACAGCCAGATGGGCAGGTGCTCGAAGAGCTCCAGCACCGGGATGCCGTTGGACGAAGTGTTCAGGTATCCCGCTGCGACCAGGGCGGCCGCCAGTTTTTGCTCCAACTGATGACGAAGCAGTTCGATGTACTGCCGTTGCTCGGACTCCAGGTAGCCGATATCGCGCGTTGCCAGTTGGAAGTATTGGGGGTAGGCGGCGTGCCGCGAGACCAGTCCCAGAACGATGACTTCCAGGGTGGCCTTGGGACACTCCCTGCGGTGGCGCCGGTCGAACAGAGACAGGAGGGCCAGGTAGTGCTCCTCGATGAACTCCAACAGCAGCTCTTCCTTGCTGGCGCAATGGGTGTAAAGCGAGCCGGCGGTCAGCTCAAGGTGTCGTGCCAGCTCACGCAGGCTGACCTGGGCGAAGCCGCGCTCAGCGAAGAGATCGAGCGCCTTGGGACGATTGCGTTCGAAGCGGGAGCTGGAGGAGGGCAGCAAGCACTTGGCTGTATTCATGGTTCGTACCTGTGCGTTTGGGACACCCTGCAGCGGCATTCGCCACTGCAGGGGAGAACGGCTTCAAGAGCGCCAGACCGGTCAGACGCGCTCGAAGATGACAGCAATACCTTGCCCGCCACCGATACACATGGTCGCCAACGCGTAGCGCCCCTTGATGCGGTGGAGTTCGTGGATCGCCTTGGTGGCGATGATGGCGCCGGAAGCACCGATCGGATGCCCCAGGGAAATGCCCGACCCGTTCGGATTGACCTTCTCCGGATCGAAGCCCAGCTCGCGCGACACGGCACAGGCCTGTGCTGCGAAGGCCTCGTTGGATTCGATGACGTCGAGATCACTCACGCTCAGGCCCGCGCGTTGCAACGCCAGGCGGGTGGCGGGGATCGGGCCGAGGCCCATGACGGTCGGTTCAACGCCCGCGTGAGCGTAAGCGACAATACGTGCCATGGGTTGCAGGTTGTCGCTCTTCACTGCATCGCCGCTGGCGAGGAGCAGGGCCGCTGCGCCGTCGTTCAGGCCGGAGGCGTTGCCCGCGGTGACGGAGCCACCTTCAGTGAAGGCGGGCTTCATCTTGGCCAGTTGCTCAAGGCTCGCATCGGCACGGACATGCTCATCGACTTCGAATGCCGAGACACCCTTGCGGGTCTTGATCTGCACGGGAACGATCTGGCCGGCGAAGCGCCCTTCGGCGATGGCGCGGGCTGCGCGCTGCTGGCTCAGCAGGGCGAGGGCGTCCTGGTCTTCGCGGCTGATGTCGTGCAGCTTGGCGATGTTCTCTGCTGTAATGCCCATGTGGATGCCATGCAGCGGGTCTTGCAGCGCACCGAGCATGTAGTCGAGCATCTTCACATCACCCATGCGTGCGCCCCAGCGAGCGCTGGGTACCAGATAGCCGGCCTGGCTCATGCATTCGGCACCGCCGGCGATGGCAACACGGGAGTCGTCCAGAAGCAGGCCTTGGGCTGCGCTGACAATGGCTTGCAGGCCGGAGCCGCACAGACGGTTGACGGTGAAGGCCGGGGCCTCCTTGGGAATGCCTGCCTGAAGCGCCGCCACCCGGCTGATGTAGGCATCCTTGGGAGTGGTGGGAATGACATGGCCGAATACCACATGGTTCACGCTTTGCGGATCGCAGTTGGCGCGCGACAGGGCCTCCTGTGTGACCAGCGTGGCCAGTTGGGCGGGGGGCGTGTCCTTCAGCGTGCCGCCGAAGGTTCCGATGGCGGTGCGGACCGCGCTGACGACGAAGACTTCAGGTTTGTTCATGGTTGTGGCTCCTGGCTGTATGGCCGGGAGTCTAGGACGCGGGTAAGCAACCTCCTATGCCTGAATCGCGCAGCCGCCGTTGACGAAAATGGATACTGCAGATGATCGAAAAGAGTGACACCGAGTCCGGAGTACTTCGCCAGAGCGACTCGGTCGCCGCGTATTTCGTGACGACTGCCCTGCATCGTCTGGCCTCTCGCCCACAGCGGGTAAGGGAACTGCTGGATGCAGCGGGGATCGATCCGTCCTGGCTGCTCGACCCTCTGCATGGTGTGCCCGCCGATGCGGTAACACGCTTGTGGCTGTCGCTCACCGAAGAGCTCGGCGACGAGTTTTTCGCCTTCGATTCACGCGGCATGCCGCGCGGCAGTTTCGCCATGATCTGCCGAAGCGCGCTGCATGAGCCCGACCTTGGGCGCGCGCTCAATCAGTGCCTGTCGGGCCTCGGCCTGTTCCTCGCGGATATCCGGGCGCGGCTGGAGATACGCGGTGATCGCGCGGTGATCGTGCTCGACAACCGGATCGATGAGAGCTCCATCCGGGGCGTCGCCGAGGAGGTATACCTCAGCATGGTCATGGGCGTTGCCTGCTGGCTTGTGGGAAGGCGGATCAACCTGGAGCGAACCCAGTTCGGGCATTCCCGCCCGCCCCACAGAACGGACCCGCTGCTGTGGGGGCACTGGATTCAGTTTGACGCCACGCACACCGAAGTGGAGTTCGACGCCTCGCAACTCGGCCTGCCGGTGGTGCGCAACTTTGCCGGGCTCAAGCAGTTCCTGCGTCATGCACCGGAAGGCGTGGTGGTTCGCTTCCGCAATCGCAGCGGTCTGTCCGCCAAGGTCTATCGACGCCTGAAGGCCGGAAGTGAGCAGGATTGGCTTTCGCTGACAGACATGGCGCGCAGCCTGTCGATGACGGATTCTGCTTTCCGTCGACAGCTTGAGCGTGAAGGTTTTTCTTACCAGTTGCTCAAGCACGAGGTGCGCAAGGCCCTTGCCTTCGAGCTTCTTGATGATACCGAGCTGAGTATCACGGAAATCGCCATTCGTTGCGGCTTTCAGGAGCCCAGTGCTTTCCATCGTGTCTTCCGCCAGTGGACTGGCATGAGTCCTGGGCGCTACCGGTCCGCCCGCACTGGCCACGGGGACTGAGTTTCCAATTTTCATCCGCTCCGTGAATCGGGGCCGGTCGGTGATGGCAACGTGAGTCGGCGGACCCCTGCGTCCTGAATACATTGAAATAACGGTCGTTGTTAAAAATATTCCGCATTGCTAGATTTCCTGCCGGGGCGCTGAAGCAGCAGCGTGCACGGGTATTGCGTATTCGTGCCAGGCGATGCTTTTCCTCCTGTCGATACCAGGCAGCCTCCGCATTCAGAGCACCCGCGAGCGAGGAGCAAGCAATGGATTACCCTGAGGGAAACACCGTCGTGCGGGGGCTGCAGACGGTGCCTGGCGACACGTCGGTCGACGATGTGATCGACATTGTCCAGAAGGACGGGGCAGTGATTCTCGAAGGAGTGCTCAGTGCCCGGCAGGTCGCCGCCATCAATGTGGAAATCGATGCAGCCATTGCGGCTGATCTTGCGCAAGGCCTGGGTGGTCACGAGTCCGGCCGATGCTCGGCTCACGTGGCGAACCTGGTGACGCTGAGCAAGACCTTCCGAGATGCCTTCCTGGATCAGGACAACATCAATGCACTGGTCCTGGCTCTTCTGGGCGGGAGCAGCGGTGCCATGTGGCTGAGCTGCTCCGAGGTATTGGAGAGCCGTCCCGGCGATGAGGCATTGCCGCTGGGACGCAGCCTGTATCACTACCCGATTTTCCTTCCATACGGCCCGGGCGCGGAGGAAGTGACGTGCAGTATGTACGTCGCGCTGGGCGACTCGACTCAAGCCTCCGGCGCTGTTCGGCTGATTCCGGGCAGTCACGAGTGGGATTTCTGCGAGCCCTATCAGCCGGAGTCGACGATACCCGTGCCGCTGAAGGCCGGGGCGGTTCTTTTCTGCAGCGGCAAGCTTGTGCATGGCATTGGCGCTAACGTCTCGCAGGCTGACAGGCAGAGGCTAGCCGTAGCGTTGTTCAACATTGCCTCGCTGGTGCCCCTGGATGCCCACCCGCTCCAGATACCCGCCGAAATTGTCCGTGACATGTCCCCTCGCCTGAGACAGATGACAGGGTTCCAACCCTTCCGCCATCGAGGCCTGCGGAGCGGCTCGCTGTGGCGACGCAGCAGTGCGCCAGGTGACACTCCGAACGGCTGAAAAGGGATTTTCAGTCGGGAGCTGGGCAGGCTCCGAGTGCGCCGCTGACAAGCCTCTAAAGGGGCTTGAACCTCTCTGATCTATCAACGTGCCGAGTGCTTCCGGTTGGCATTTGGCGCGCCTGACTGACGCCTTCGACTCTCGTTGCGACTGGCGGTCAAATATTTACATAACACTTGTTGCGTAAAAATAGACGGCTTGTTAGATTGACCTCAAACAACAACAGGCTGACCAGGAGGACGAGCGCCGAGAGCTCGCAGCTGGATCGATGTGCAGTGGGAATCTCACTGCCGCCCCAATGCCTTGCAGCAGCTCACCGACGTTCGCGTTCTCCGGTCGCCTCTACTGCCTGTCCGGTCTCCAACGGATGACCTGTCAGGTGCCTTCCCAGGAGGTGTCGCCATGATTTCTCTGAAGCCCAACCTGACCTTGCCTGCCGTCGGTCTGAGCGGATTCGAAACCCCACTGTCTGAAGAAGAGGCCGCGATCCAGGCCTCGGTGCATCGCTTCGCAAAAGACGTACTGCGGCCGATCGGGCGCGAGCTGGATCGCATGAGCGCGGAAGAAGTCATCGCTCCCGGCTCGCCCTTCTATTCGGTATTTGGCGAGTTCGCGAAGCTGGGGCTCGATCCCGCGCTGCTGGCCGAGCTGCCGCCGGAAATGGCGGTACGCATCGAGTCCATGATTGGCGAGGAGCTGGGTTGGGGCGATGCAGGCCTGGGCGTATCGCTCGGCTGCGCCGGCTTCCCGCTGCAGATGGCTGCCGCCGCCGGCAGCGCCGAGCTGGTCGAGCTGTGCCAGGGGCGTATCGGGTGCTGGATGGCCACCCAGCCGGATCGCGGCAGCGACAACCAACTGCTGGATATCAAGCGCGACTGGCCTGCCGGCACGCCTGCCAACATTGGCAACCTGACCGCCAAGGTCGTCGGCGACGAGATCATCATCAATGGCCAGAGCTCGGCCTGGGTGTCCAACGGCGCGGTGGCTCAGGTCGCCTTCGGCCTGATGTGCGCCGACTACGGTGACGGTTTCTACGCTGACGATGGCCTGCCCAATGGCATCGCTGTGATCGTGCCGCTTGATATCAAGGGCGTTTCCAAGGGCAAGCCGCTGGCGAAGATCGGCCAGCGCTCGCTGCCCCAGGGCGAAATCTACTTCGATGACGTGCGTATCCCGCGGCGCTTCGCCATTGCCGAGAAAGATGGCTACTACGGCGCTGTGAGCTCTTCCTGGTCCTACGCCGGCACCCACATGAGCCAGGTCTTCACCGGCGTTGCCCGGTCTGCATTCGAGCTGGCGCTGCAGTACTGCCATGAGCGTCGCCAGGGCGGCCGCATGCTGATCGACCACCAAATGACGCGACTGCGCCTGGGCGAAATGCTCCGTCGAGTGGAAACCGCCCGTGCGGTCGCTCGTCGCTCACTGAGCTTTGCTCGTCTCTCGCCGCTAACCCATCCCTATGCCACTGCCTCTGCCAAGGTCACCGTGACCGAAGAGACGCTGGCGGTGGTGGAGGAAGCGTTCCGCCTCTTCGGCGGCAACGGCACCACCCTCGAGTACCCGATCGAGAAGCTGCTGCGCGACACCCAGTCCGCGCTCATCGAAGACGGTGAGAACCGCATCCTGACCATGCGTCTGGGGCTGCTTGCGCAGCAGCTCTATGCCGAAGGCTGGTCCCAGGCCTGATCGGGTCCGGCCGTTTCACCACCAACAAAAACCATTCAATAAGAAAGCGAGGAACTCGCAATGGCTAAATATCCTGTCGTTGTCTATGGCGCCAGCGGTTACACCGGCATGCTGATCATGGATTGGCTGATCGACCAAGGCATTCCGTTCACCGCGGTTGCCCGCAATGCCGCCCGCGCCAAGGAAATGATGGCCGAGCGTGTGGTCGGCCTCGAGTCCGCCACCTATGAGCTGGTCGAGTGCCCCCACGAGGTCGAGGCGCTGGTCAAGGTGTTCAAGGGGGCCCGCGTGGTCTGCAGCACCGTCGGTCCGTTCGCAAACTTCGGTCAGGTTACCGTCGAGGCTGCCCTCAAGGCGGGCTGCCACTACCTGGACCCGGCCGGTGAGCAGCAGCACATCCGCGCCCTGCGCGATAACTACGGTGAGCTGTTCCGCCAGGCTGGCCTGCTGCTGTCGCCCTCGGTCGCCTACATGTACACCTACGCCGAGATCGCGGCCGAGCTGGCACTGGAAACCCAGGGCATCGATGCGCTGGAAACCGCGACCCTGACCCGTGGCCCGCGCGGTGCCGCCGGTGTGTCCGTGGGTTCGGCTGCCACCATCTTCGAAACCTATCGCCAGGAAGCCCACTATCTGTGGGAGAACAAACTGGTCCCGCACTCGCCGCGTTCCAGCTTCAATGTGGTTTCGCCGGACCTGATGGAGTCCGTGTTCTGCTTGCCGTGGGGCGGTACTTCGCTGCCGGTGTACTTCGAGAACGATCCGCGTGTGCGTAGCTGCATCTCTTGCGTCGGCTTCTACGACAACCCGGTCATGCAGAGCGTGCATGCGCTGGGCGAGAAGTGGGAGGCCGAATACAAGCACCTGCCCAAGGAACAGCAGGACGCGGTGATCAAGAGTCTCGTCGACTCCACGACCCCGGTCATGCCGCCGCGTGAGCGCGGCCCGCTGCAGCGCACCGTCGACTTCGCCATCGGTCGTGGCCACCTGTCGGCCGTACGCGCCACCGTTCATGGCGTGAAGCCCTACATCGCCACCGGCGCGCTTCATGCCGCAGCCGTGGTTCGCCTGCTGGATAACGACACCGCCAAGGTGGGCTTCGCATCGACCTCGAAAGCCTTCGGCCATCGCTACATGCTCGGCTTCCTCGAGCAGCGTGGTCTGGCTCGCGCATCCATTACCCAGCTGTGAAGTGACGAAGATGGCGATTATCGATTTCTTCGACCGCGGCTGGCGGAGCAATCCGAACGGCGCGGCCTACATCCAGGACGGTGAGGTCACGACCTTCACCGAAGCGGGTGAAATGTCCTGCCGCATTGCTAATGCCCTTCTGGCCAGGGGCTTCGCGTCCGGAACCAAGGGCGCCGTCTGGGCGGCCAACGATGTGACGGCCTGGCTCTGCGCGCTGGGACTGTGGCGTGCCAATCAATGCTGGATTCCGGTGGGCGCGCGCAACGCGCCCGAGGAAAACCGCTATGTGCTGGACGCGTTCGACTGCGAAATCCTGTTCTTCCAGCGTGAATTCGCCGAAGCCATTACCTCCTTGCGCCCGCAGCTGCCCAAGGTCCGCCTATGGATTTGCGTCGATGGGGATGTGGATGGTGCGGAGTCGCTCCAGAGCTTCGTCCAGGACCAACCGAGCACCGATCCGCGGGTCGCCGTTGACCCCGACGATGTGATTTGGGTCGGTCCCACCGGTGGCACTACAGGCTTGCCCAAGGGGGTCATGAACACGCATCGGAGCGTACAGACCAGCTTCGCGCATTTCATGATCAATACCCCTTATCCGGCGGACATCCGGCCGGTGAACCTGGCGGCGGCGCCGATGACCCATACCGCCGGCATGCTGTCCTTCCCCTGCACGGCAAGGGGCGGCACCGTGGTGGTGATCACCAAGCCCGATCCGCAGCTGCTGCTGGCTGCGATTCCGCAATACAAGGTCACGGAGTTCTTCCTGCCGCCGACCGTGATCTATCGACTGCTGGACATTCCCGACCTGAACAAGAAGGTCGACTTCTCGTCGCTGCGCTATTTCCTCTACGGCGCGGCACCGATGTCGGTGGAGAAGCTGCGCCAGGCCATCGAGGTCTTCGGGCCGGTCATGATGGAAGGCTATGGCCAGACCGAAGCACCAGGCGCCATCGCACACCTGACGCCAGGCGAGCACTTCGTCGATGGCGCTGTCGCAGGCAACGAGCGGCTGTCCTCGGTCGGCAGGCCCAACCCGCTGATCCGGGTCGAGATCATGAACGACGACAACCAGATCCTGCCGCAGGGCGAGACGGGTGAGATCTGCGTGCGTGGCGACCTGATCATGAAGGGCTACTACAAGGACCCGCAGAAGACCGCGGAAACCATCATCGACGGCTGGCTGCATACCGGCGATATCGGCCACCTTGATGCCGATGGCTACCTCCACATCACCGACCGCAAGAAGGACATGATCATTTCCGGTGGTTTCAACGTGTACCCGAGCGAGGTTGAGCAAGTGCTCTGGGGTCACCCGGCGGTGCAGGACTGCGCGGTGATCGGCGTGCCGGACGAGAAGTGGGGCGAGAGCGTCAAGGCGGTGGTGGAACTGGCCACCGGGCAGAGCGTCAGCGCCGAAGAGCTGATTGCGCTGTGCAAGGAGCGCCTGGGGTCGGTGAAGGCGCCCAAGACCGTCGACTTCGTTGATGCCCTGCCACGAAGCCCGGTTGGCAAGGTCCTGAAGAAGGACCTGCGCGCACGCTACTGGCAAGCCGCCAACCGGCAGATCTGAGGTCGAGGAGAGCTCTGATGGAACCAATCTATATCGCCGGCATTGCCATGACCGAATTCGGTCGCCATCCGGACCGCAAGCTTGAAGAGCTGGCCCTGGAAGCGCTCAACGGTGCGTTGGCTGATTCCGGCGCACAACGCTCCGATATCGGGGCCGTCTTCTACGCCGGCATCACCAACGGAGCCTTGCAGGGCCAGCTGTCCATTCCCGGGCAGGTGGTCATGAGCAAGATCGGCATCGAAGGTGTGCCGGCCTACAACGTGGAGAACGCCTGCGCATCTGGCAGCACTGCTGTCCACCTGGCGGTGCAGAGCCTGCGTGCTGGCGCGACCGATGTTGCGCTGGCCCTGGGCTGCGAGAAGATGGTGGTGGCCGACAAGGCGAAGTCCTTCGCCCTGTTCGAAGCGGGATGGGACGTAGCCCGTGCGGAGGAAAACTTCGCCATCCTGTCGAAGATGGGGGACGGAATAGTGCCGCCGCCCGGCTCGGAGTCCGACCGTCCGTACAGCCGCTTCATGTCCATCTACGCCGGCTTCTGCCGTTGGCACATGAAAACCTACGGCACCACCCAGCGGCAGATCGCGGCGGTGTGCGCGAAGAACCATAACCATTCGGTGCACAACCCGTACTCCCAGTTCCGCAAGCCCTTCACCATCGAGGAAGTGCTGGCGGCGCCGCCGATCACCTATCCGATCACCCTGCCGATGTGCGCACCCATGACCGACGGCGCCGCCGCCGCGATCATCTGCACCGAGGCCGGCCTGAAACGGATCGGTGCCGACCCGCGGCGCTGCGTGAAGATCGCCGCCAGCGTGATCCGCAGCTTCACGCTGCGGGGCATCGACGAGTCGGAGAAGCATGTCAGCCACCTGGCTGCGCTGCAGGCCTACGAGATCGCCGGTCTGGGCCCCCAGGACATGCATGTGGCCGAAGTCCACGACGCATCCGCCATGGGCGAGATCATCCAGGCGGAAAACCTTGGTTTGGCTCCCATGGGGCAGGGCGGGCCCTGTGCCGAACGCGGTGACTTCACCGTGGGCGGCCGGATTCCGATCAACCCGTCTGGTGGCCTGGAATCCAAGGGGCATCCTCTCGGCGCGACTGGCATCGGCCAGCTCTACGAGCTCACCACCCAGTTGCGTGGGGAGGCGGGAGCACGTCAGGTCGAGGGCGCGCGCCATGCGATTCAGGAGAACGGCGGCGGACTCGTGGGTGTGGAAGAGGGCGCTGTCGCAATTCATATCCTGAGCCGATAGGAGGCCTGGCCATGCGTGGGAATTATCCAGATGAAAGTGCCGGCCGTGGCGCCGGAGCCCAAACGTTTCGCAGTCTTGGCGGCTGGGTCGAGAAACCGGACGACTTGCAGCCGGAGCTCGAAGGTCACGTCACTGCCGATGTGATAGTGGTGGGGGCCGGTTTCGCCGGCCTCTCCACTGCCCTGGAGCTCACCGCACTGGGCGCGAAGGTGATAGTGCTGGAGAAGGATTTCGCCGGCTTTGGTGCCAGCGGCCGCAACGCGGGGTACCTTGCCGGCGGCCAGGGGCTTGAATACGAGTTGTTCCTCAAGCGCGTTGGCCGCAAGCAGGCGAAGGAAATCGTTCGCTTCTACGATCAGGGCGTTTCCTATGTCGAAAAGAGGCTCGGCGAACTCGGGATCGACTGCGACTACAACGCCTCGGGCATCATCCGCGCCGGGGTCCATCCCTCCCAGGAGAGGAAGCTTCGCGAGAGTATGCGTACAGGCCTGGAACTGGGCTCCCCCGGTGAGTTTCTCGATTACGCCGCCATGCGCGCTCGTGGAATACCGCCCGCGTTCCTGTTCGGTTGCTATGTCCCCGGCGGTGGCACGCTCAATCCGGGCAAATATGTGATGGGGTTGCGGCGTGCGGCCATTCAGGCAGGGGTGAAGCTGTATGAAAACACGGCTCTTCTGTCGTACCAGGAAGGCCCGACCATTCAGTGCCGGACAGCCCGAGGCACGGCGAGTGCTCCTTTCCTGGTGTTGGCAACCAACGCCTATACGCCTCAGCTGGGCTTGCTGCAGAACAAAGTGATGCCGCTGAAGGTTTCTGCAATCGAGACCGAACCGCTCTCCTCCGCACAGTTGGACTCGCTGGGTTGGCCCAATCGTGAAGGGATCGTGACCTCGCACTTCACCATGGAGAGCCATCGTCTTACCGCCCGCAATACGCTTGTACTGACGACCAAGCGGCTGCGTTACGTATATGGCGCCCAAACGCCGAACGAACCGGATCATGCCGCCTATCGCGAACTGGCGTTGGCGCTGAACGATCGTTTTCCAACCTTGCGTGGTCTTGGTATCCAGGCCTGCTGGAGTGGCTACATCAGCTTTGCCTACGACGCGTTGCCGGTGGTCGGTGAGACCGGTGCGCAGCAGAACATCCTATACACGGCCGGATGTTCCGGACACGGGGTGGGGACTCAATCGCTCATGGGGCATCTGCTCGCCGAGCGAATCGGTGGTATCGAACATCCACTTCTGGCCGCCTTGCGGCACAAGACCCCGGCGATGCTTCCTGACCCGTTGCAATGGTGTGTGATGAATCTGGCGCTGGGTGCGGCGAACCGGCTCGATGACTACACCAACCGCAAGGCTCGCAGCAGAGGTGATCACCACGTGTAAGCCGCTACAGGCGTGGGGCTTGTGCGCTGTGCTGGATGAGTAACGTTTCAGAGACGGGTTTGCATATCGGCATCGCTTGTCGAGTGCGCATTCAAGCGTCACTTCGGCATCCGAAGTCAAAAACAAGAACCGATTATTTGACTTGGGCTTTCCGGGCCGCACCCGGAGTTCCCTGGTTCGGCAACGCATTGGTTTTAAAAGATTTATTTAGATGTGATGCCGATTTTTCATTGCCGTAAAGACGCTGTTTTGTGGGTAATAAAAATCAAGAATTCGTGAGGTATAAAGCATGACTAAGAAGTCCTCCTCGAATAGTTCTTTCGACTTACGGCGAAGGCAATTACTCAAGTTTGCAGGGGCTACCGCTGCCGTCGGAGGGCTGGGGCTGAAGATGGGCCTGGCAGCTGCTGCGGAGCCTTCTGCCGGAACCTCCGCGACATCCGCAGGCGAGAAGGATGTTCTGGATGTCGCCATCATTGGTGCCGGCTTGGCCGGGCTGACGGCTGCAAGGGACCTGCATCTGTCAGGGTGTCGCTCCTTCGTTGTCCTGGAGGCTCGCGATCGCGTTGGTGGACGCACCCTTAACCATGATCTGGGGTCGGGGTTCATTTCCGAGGCCGGCGGCCAATGGATCGGGCCGGGACAGACCGCAGTCGCCGATCTCGCGCGCGAGCTGGAGATTGGAACCTTTCCGACCTACTACGATGGCCGGACCGTCATTCTCGGCGGAGAGGGGCACCTTGAGATCGATCTCAAGGGCACTTTCGGCACCGATCCTGCGCTCGCTGCCAAGCTCAGCGAAATGTCACGGGACGTGCCTTCGGGAGCACCGTGGAAATCTCCGAAGGTCGCCGAGCTGGACAAGATGTCGGCTGGCGACTGGCTGGCCGGACAGAACATCAAGCCCGAGGATAGAGGCGGGTGGAATGCCAGTTTCCTGCTCAGTGGTGGCGTGGCGCCGGCCAAGATGGGGCTGTTGCATTTCCTCTCGATGATCAACTCCGCCAGTTGTGAATACGACAAGCTCGACTCGATCAAGGACAGTGCCCAGGGCACACGTCTGGTCGGTGGCTCGCAGATACTTTGTCTGAAGATGGCCGAGCAGTTGGGCGACCTTGTGCGCCTGTCGTGTCCGGTCCGCGAGATATCCGGTTGGGATAGCCCAGTCGTCACGCTGCACACCGGCCAGGGGGAAATCCGCGCGCGCCGGGTCATCGTGGCCATCCATCCCGCGCTGTGCCATCAGGTCACGTTTGACCCGCCCTTGCCCGAAGGTCGCGCCGCGTTGCAGCAGGCCTGGCCGTCGCATTCCCCCGCACGCAAGAGTGCCATGGTCTATTCCCGGCCGTTCTGGCGGGAGAAGGGTTTGAACGGTCATGTGTTGACCGTCGATGGCCCGGTCATCTGGGCCTGGGACAACTCACCACCCGGCGGTGAGATCGGTGTCATCAACGCCTTCATCTCCAATGCGCGGGTTCCTTCCGATCGGCAGGCAGCGCAGCGCATGCAGGCGGAAATCTACGCTCAGGCGCTGGGCGAGCAGGCGCTGCATCCGGTGTCGTATCACGAGCATGACTGGGGGCAGGCCGATCCCTGGACTATCACCTGTGTCTCGGCAATTCCACCGGGTTTCTGGAGCACCCATGGCGAGGCACTGCGGCCTTCCTGCGGCAACCTGATCTGGTCGGGCACGGAAACGGCGGACATCTGGGCCGGGTATATGGACGGCGCGGTCCGTTCCGGCCATCAGAGCGCTCTGCATGCCCTCAATGCATTGCGTCAGGCGTAGGAGCGGACGATGAAGAAATTCATATTGCTTGGCGTTGCTGCAGTGCTGGCCATTCTGATGGCCTTCTATGGTCGCGATGTTCTCGGTCTCTACCGTCTGCAGAGCTACATCAGCGATTCGTCCAATGCCTACGAGGCCGATGGCGGTCCATGGCCGCATCTGACGGACACCTGCGTCAACTGCCATGGTGTCAAGGGTAGTTCGCTTAACCAGCGTTACCCCAGTCTTGCGGGACAGCCAGTGACCTATTTGGCGACTCAGCTTCAGCATTTTGCGAACGGACAGAGGGCCTATCCGAACATGGGGCCACTGGCGATGACGCTGAGTGCGCAGGAGATTGACCTGCTGGCGAATTACTACGCCAGGCAGCAAGCCCGGGAGAACAGCAGCTTCCAGGCGGATCCGGCATTGCGCAATAAGGGAAAGCAGCTGGTAGCGGCCGGAGGATGCATTGCTTGCCACGGCGAGCACCTGATGGGGCATGAGCAGTTCCCACGGCTTGCCGGTCAGGGCGTGGACTATCTGATCGCCCAGTTCGATGCGTTCGCCAGCGGCAAACGAAGCGAACCCAGCGGAGTGATGAAAGCAATCACCTCCACACTTTCCCCAGACGATCGGCGGGCAGTTGCCCACTACCTTGCGGCACTAGCACCGCAAGCCAATTGATCAGCCATTCAATTTCGAGGTTGCCGTTATGGACGCCAGAACTTTGGTGTTGTGTTTTGCTTGTTTCCTGTTGGTTCTCTCCGGATTCGTATTCGGATATAAATTTCTGAAGAAGCGAAACTATCTTCTGGGCGTCGAATGCCTGGTGATCGCCTTTTCAGCATCCAATGCCTTGATCTTCTTCCTGACCAACTCTGGCATCGCTTACGAGATTTCGCACTTTCTCGATGCCTTTTCCAGAGGGTTCGGCGTTCCCATCATCAGCATCATTGGCCTGATGGCCGTCACACATGGGTACAAGCCATCGAAGTCCAAGGACTTCCTGATGTTCCTGGTTACCTTCGCCGCCACCTTTGTGCTCATCCTGGCGGACTTCATGGTCAAGCCTCTTCCTTACTTCTATGTCGCGATGTGGTCGCTCTTCTCGATCTACCTGGTCTATTTCGCGTCTCGTCTGGTTGGCGTCGGAGCCTATCTCCAGGCACTTGGCGTAATCATCGCGATGCTCGCTGGCCAGGCGATTGCGAGCATCTATGACTTCTACAAGATTCCAGGCGACGAGACGAACGTGGTTCTCAATTTCTATGTTCTCGCCTTAAGCACCTGGGCCTTCATGCTGAGTCAGTTCTACTACGGCTATGGGGCGCTGGAGCGATTGAAAGGCTCGTCGGAAATGCTACCGGCCCGCTGACTGCAATCTGTGGCGCAGGCAAACACTACCTGCACCCCAATTGCCTCCTGAGCAAAAGCCGCCTGACCAGGCGGCTTTTGCTTTTCGGATGACTGATTGTTCGCTTGTGCAGGGTGATGCGCAGTATCGTTCTGACGGGGGAAGAATGGGTTGTTCAGGCCGCTGGCTTGGCAGCGATAGCAGAAGGGATGAGGCCTGATCACAGGGCCGGAAAAAGTGGTGGGCGTCCATGCCCACCGAGAAGGGCAATGGTTACTGTTTGGCGGGAGTAAGCGTGGACAGATAATGCGCTGCCGCGAGGATTTCTCCCTCGGAAAGAGAGCTGGCCAATGCATTCATGGCCTGCGTCGGATCCTTGCGATCACCACGTTTGAAGGCTGAGAGCTGATCAATCAGGTAGAGCTTTCCCTGGCCTGCGATACGCGGAGCAATAGGGCCGCCGGCAAGCCCTTCGCCATGGCAGGCAGTGCAGCCCTTGGCGGTGACCGTGGCCTGGCCTCGCTGCTCGAGCTCTTTGTCGCTTGCGGGACTTTCCGTCCGACCAGCCTTCTGCCGCGAGAAGTAATGGGCCAACTGCTTGATCTGCTCGTCGTTCAGGTTCGCCGCCAATGGGCTCATTTGAGGGCTGTGGCGGCGCCCTTCGGCGAAGGCCCTTAGCTGCTCCTCGATGTAGGCTTCGCTCTGGCCGGCCAACGATGCGAATTGGGCGTTCTGCGGTTGGCCATGGTCCCCGTGGCAAAGCGCGCAGCTGTCCTGCAATTGCGGCCAGGCGCCGCCATTTGCCTGATACTCGGCATCATGCTCGTCGAGGGCATTCATGAAGCGGTATCCCGCATAAATCTCAGGGCCGTAGACGGCGCCAGCGCCTACCAGCGCAACGGCTGCCGTGAGGGCGCCAATGACGAATACTCGTTTCATCATGCGGTCCTCCGGCTCTGAGTCAGCGCTTGCAGCGCTTCCAGCGCAGCGCGGTGTCCGGAGCGGACGGCGCCATCCATTGAGCCGGCCCAGATGTCGGCGGTTTCGGTACCTGACCAGATCAACCTGCCTACTGACGGGGTCAGATATTCGCCCAGTTTGGTCCAGAAGCCGGGTGGCATCGGCGAGATGCAGGTCAGGGACCAGGGGTCGATCTTGCCCCAGTCGTGATCGTGATACTGGATGGGGTGAAGCGCCTCGTCACCCATGGCCTGCGCGAAAATAGCGGACAAGGTTTCCTGTGCGGCCTTGGGATCGACAGGCAATTGCCCCGGTTTAACGAAGGCGCTCAGGACCCCGAGGCTGCCGTCAGGCGGCGAGTTGTCGTAGGAAAGGATCAGCGGACCCTCGACCTGTACAATCTGGCCGTTGAGGCCTTTGTCCCGCCAGAACGGGCGCTTGTAGACATGCACCGTCTTACGCATGGGTGCATGCGCTGGCCAGCGTCGTTGCAACTCGGCGCGGCCGCCCGGTAGCGGCGGATCGAAAGTGATCTGCTCGCACAGGGCCGGGTTAAGGGCCAGGATAACCGTCCGCGCGCGGACGATGCCCTTGTCGGTATGCAGTTCGACGATGTCGCGATCCCAGCCAACTATCCTGCGCACCGGGCTGGAAAGACTGACCTTGTTGCCGAGCGTCTGGGCCATTCGGATGCTGAGGATCTGCGAGCCGCCCACGAAGCGAGTTTCCTGGGCGCCGCCCTTGAAGCCCTCGAGCTTCTCCAGGCTGCAGTCGGAGGAGTTGATCATCGACAGGTAGTGCAGAAGTCCCATGCCGGCGGGCGGGCTACCGAAGGTCAGGCTCACGGACATGTTGAAGCCGAACTTGTCGACATTGCTGACGCCCTGCTGCTTCAGCCATTCACCGACCGAAAGCTTGTCCAGCGCCGCCGCATCGGCGGCTTTCCAGGGCGCCTTACTGGGCACCTTGCGGGCCAGCGCGTTGAGCTTCTCGACGATTACTGGATTGGTCTTGGCGCCATCGGTCGTGTCTTCCTCGTACTTGGCGTCACCCATGAGGTAGGCCGACTTGCCCTGGTAATAAGTGGGGAAGGTGTCGACCTCGAGCTCACGCGCCAGGTCCACAATGGCGGTCTGACCGGGGCCGATCCATTGACCGCCTGCTTCGGATATCACGCCGTTACCCAGGTTGTGGTTATAGGTGCGTCCACCGACCCGATCGCGTGCTTCAAGCACGATGAAGGACTGGTTGCCGGCCCGGAGCAAGTCGCGCCCTGCCGTTAGCCCCGCGAGGCCGCCGCCGATGATGGCGACGTCGAGCACATCGCCCTGGGTATCCTGCGCCGCTTGTGCATTGGCACGCGTGCTGAGCGCGAGCCCGCTGAGCAGTGCTGCGCTTCCCAGTGCTTGCATCAATTGCCGCCGCTGCCGAGCTTGTAGCGACAGCTCGTTGTTATCGTTTTCTGTGACCATCGTTCACACCTGTGGGTACGTTTTATTTGTTATCACAACTGTTATGTAAAAGTACCGCACAATGCTGCCCTAGCAAAGGGGGAGAAGGGACGAACTATTCGATGATGGTCGGCGGGGATGAAGCGGGGAGGCGATCGAGCGGCAAACGGCGTGCGGCCACTCGCCGGAGAGGAGCTACAAGGCCGGTGTGTCCGGCCTTGCAGGGAAACTCAGGAAATTTCGATGAGGTCAGCGCGAGGTGGCGCGCTTACCCTTGGACGCAGGCTTGGCGCTTTTAGGTTGGGGAGGGGAGATCAGGGTAATGACCGCGTCCAGGAGTGCCTGCTTGCGCTTGGGATTGAAGCGCTCGGGCTCGATGGGCTGCGACATCATCCAGCCGTCGCCCATTGCGCTGATCTGGTCGGCGAGCAGGTCGGCGTCGATGTCGTCGCGGATGGTGCCTTCGGCCTGGCCCTTGGCCAGGATCGACGCAAAGACTTCGCGGAACCTGAAATAGCGCTGCTCCAGGACGTCAGCAAAGGCCCGTTCGTGCCTGGCATGAGCCAGTAGCTGGAACAGGGCGAGCCACGAATCCGGCTCGTCAGCCTTGGTCCAGTTGAGCCACTGGTCGATGATGGTCCTGACGTCGATCCCTACCTTGCTGAAGTCCAGCAGTGTGTCGAACTCATCGAACAGAGACTGGGCCGCGGCCGTGACCATCTCCTCCTTGTTTGCGAAGTAGTAGGTCACTGCTCCTGTCGTGCAACCGGCATGCTGAGCAACCCTGCGCATCGAGGTGCCTGCGTAACCTTCCTTGGCGATCACCTCGATCACCGCTTTCACGAGTTCGGTACGCTTTTCTTCGTGATTCCCCACAGGGCGCCCGCGACGTGCAGGTCGCTCGGACTTGCCGTGGGCTTCGGTGGTGGCGGGAGAGCGTTGGGTGTCAGGCATGGGAATGGCGCTTTTATGGCTGGCTGGGCGAAGTTCGTTCACTGGGAAGAGCCGGAGCCTTCCGAGTTGCTCAGCATAGGGAATTTGCTGGATGAAAGCATCAAAGGCCGCCAAGGGCGGCCGCGCCTCGATGGAAACTCTACCCCCAAGCTCAGTCGTCTGCGCGAAAGATCTGAGGCGTGAGGTTGGTGAAGTTCGGGACGTCACCCACCACCTCAGCGGTTTTCGGGGAGGCGAGTGCGGCATCGATGTCCGACTGATTCGCGAAGCGCATGATCACCATGCCGGCGAGGGGTTGCGGTCCTGCCGCCGGGAAAAGGATCTCCGCGGATTGCAGGCCGAACTCGCCCCAGGCCGATTGGGCCAGAGGGATATGCCGGGATACGTAGTAGTCACGATCGAAGGTTGCGCCTTCGCTGACCGGGTAGCTCACGATGAGAGTTGCCATCTGTCTAATTCGCTCCTGCAGGTGATTGGCGCCTCGATGAGGCGCCGGTTGATTTCAATGCCGGCGAATCAGGCCTTGCCGCTGCCGATGACTGCCACCGCGCGGACTTCCACTCGCAACTGAGGCAGCGACAGCTGAGTGATGCCGACAGCGCTCCAGGCCGGATAGCGGTCAGGGAAGTACTCGTCCTTGACCTGGCCGAAGGCATGGACTTCGCCTTGCAGATCGGTGTGGAAGGTAATCAGCTCGACCACATCGGCCAGGCTGCCGCCCGCTTCCTCGAGAATCCCGCGCAGGGCCTGGAAGGCCAGGTGCGCTTGCTCAGTGATATCGGCGCCGGGAACGAAGTTGGCGTCGATTCCCACCTGGCCGGAGACCCAGACGATATTGCCAACACGGTTGGCCTGGGAGAAATGATAGGTGTCGTACAGCACTTGGGTATGCGGCGGGTTGATCAGTTGCCGCTTCAGATCCTGGTTACTCATGACAGGCGTCCTCTTTTTTATACGAGTTGGCGGAAGGTCGGATGGCGGAAGGCATCGCCTGGTTTCAGGGACTTCAGTTCCTCTGTGAAGAGGACGCCCTGCTCGGGATAGCCCGAAGAACTCTGGCTCGGCAGCGGACGGAAGGTCGCGTCGTCGCCGAAGAAGCGGAATACGAAGGTATGACGATTCGGGAATGTTTCGTCGACCGGAGCACCGCCATGTAGCGATCCGGGATGAAGCACGACTATGTCGCCGGGCTCGGTGGCAAAGGACAGAACGTCATAGGCGTCCGGATCCTGTCGGCGCTGCGCCTCGATATCGGGGAGTCGTGGCAGGGTGTCGCCGCCATGCAGGGGCTGGGTCGGATCACTGGGGTCGAGGAATGTGGTGCCGTCGTAGCGTGGGCCGCGGTGTGAGCCGCGAATGATCTCCAGGGCATTCGTCTTGGGTACCGACTCGAAGCTGATCCAGGCATTACCCCAGTGATTTCCCGCCCATGGCAGGTAAGAGGTGTCCTGGTGCCAGAGCGTACGTGAGCCACGACCGCCCGCCTTGAGGAATACCTCCTCGGCGAAGTACCAGACGTTTTTGGAGCCCCAGAGCTCGGCAAACAATTGACCGAAGGGCAGGGAGGAAACCAATTCCTCCAGCTTTGACTTGGCCACCGGATTGGCATTGTCGACGTGCGACTGTTGCTCGGTGCCGTCGAACATGCGGAACGCGTTGGGACCATGATTCTCCACGGACCAGTCGTACGCCTCGCGGCATCGGGCCAACTGTTCCTTGTTTAGGAAGCCTTTGATCAGAACGGCCCCGTCTTCCAAAAACGCCTTACTCAGGGAAGCGTGCATGGTGCTTGTCTCCTGCAGAACGCTAGTTGTTGTGTCTTGGAGACTAACAAGCACTTCGTATTTACGCAACGAGCGTTATGTTAATGTTACAAAGATCATTTTGTTCGGAAGAAGCAGGGTGAACTGCCTGTTTCGAAGCAGCTCGTGAGGTTTGGAAATGCCCAATAGGAGCTGCGCATCGGCTGGCCGGCTCAAGGTTGCCCACGGGCTCTTCTCGGAGGTGAAGGAAGCTTGTGGTTACCGGGTAACGGCAATCGGAGGAGGCGTAGAGTCTTGGGTCGGAGCTATGGCAGAGCTTTCGTTTTCCGACCGGTTAATGACAGCTGATGCGGCATCTGCCGCTGTCATTCCGTCTCGGAAGGCCTGGAACGCAAAGTGCGCTCCAGGCGTGTAGCGCCAGGTCCCTCGGTCTATTCGTGAGCGGCGCTGCTGAGCGGGGGCCAGACCTTGCCGATGGCTTGTCTTTGCTCGGTGGAAAAGCGCTCCGGGAGGAACAAGCGTCTCTTCTCGTCGGAGCTCAGCGGTGTCCGTTCAGAGAGCAGCTTCTGGTTGGATGGCTGCTCAAGGTCAAGGCTGGGTGTGAAGTGCGTGGCCTTGGCATTTCGCGCCGCATTGGCTGGCCTGAGCATGTAGTCGATGAAGCGGTAGGCGGCGGCCTGGTTCGGGGCGTTTCGAGGAATGGCGAAGCTGTCGATGAAAACCAGCCCTCCTTCCTGCGGGATGCTGTAACGCAGATTGCCCTTGGTGTTGGCTGTGGCAGCGATACCGTTCCAGGTGATCGCCGCGCAGATTCTCCCTTCAGCGAGATCTGCAATGAACGACGAAAATGAGCCCGTCCAGAGTGGTAGATCCAGGGCATCGAGCTCATGAGCGGCTTTCTGGACGACCCGGGCATTCTGGTTCTGCAGGCTTCTTCCCTTGTAATTCAGGAAGAGGGAGAGCGCTTGTTCGGGCACGCTGCCAAGCGTTGCACCACATGACTTCAGCTTGTTCGCACTGGCCGGGTCGAAGAGAACGCTCCAGCTATTGGCGACTGGTTTTTGCAGAAGCCTTGATGCCAGTTCTTCATTGACGACCAGGCCAACCGTTCCCCACATGTAGGGCGCCACGAATCGATCTGCACGACTGCGGGCCGTGATCCTCGCAAGCAGTTCACTGCTCACCTGTGACCGGTTTGGAAGCCTGTTCAGATCGAGCTCGACGAGCCGTTGCTGGTCTATCAATTGGTCGAGCTGAAAATCCGATGGGACGATAACGTCGAATCGCTGGCCAGCCGCCAACGCCGTATCCAGTTCCGCTGCGGAATGAAACTCGCTGTAGTCGACCTTGATCCCGGTGTCTCGTTCGAAATCCTGCAGAACGCCTGGGTCAACGTAGTTTGCCCAGTTGAGCACCCGCACGACCTCTCCTGCCGTCGCGTGGGCCATCGTCAAGATCAGGTATACCCCAGCTAGCCACGATCCTTTGCGGTACCGCCCAAGCCGTTTGGGAGACACGCGTCGATGCTCGTTTAGAAGCTCTGATCTCCTGGTTCCTGGGAGCATATTGGTCCTCGCTTTGCCGTGGTTTTTATTTTTGTATCGGTTGTTTTGTAAAATACACGGGCAATGCGAGACGTGCAAAAAGTGCGTGGGGACTACCTCCTCTTGGGAGAGGTCAGAAGAGATGCTGCTATCGCTCGGGCCAAGTCGTTGGTCCGAAGTCAGGTCGGGTTCTGGGAGGCAATGTCTGCTTCTGGCCGATCTCTGCCACTCACGAATGGCTGTAATGGGTCCAGGCTGTGTGAAAACAGCAAAAGGCTTACACCAGAGCCGCATATGGGATTGGGCCACGAAGGAGCGTGCGACTGGACCTGCGAAGGAGCCTAGGTCATTTTGCACATTTCCCTGCTAGGCGAAACCGCTCTGCAACAAGGCTTTCATCGATAACTTTGCCGGCACCGCTCGCATTTTTTTTCGCATTTTTCGGCTTATCGCGGTGGATGCGCAATTGCACTGACTTGACCACCCGATTGCATTCCTCCTGACCAAGGATTTGCATTCGTGCTGACCACCGCTTGCATGCGGCTTAAAGGCACCGGCGTAGTCGGCTACAACGTGCGGACTGCGGTCGATACCCGGCACCACCTGATCGTTGCGCACGAAGTCACCAACGTCGGCCATGACCGCGCGGCGCTCGCCACGATGGCCGAGCAGGCTCGTGAAGCCACCGGGTCTGAACACCTTAACGTCGTTGCCGACCGAGGCTACTTCAGCGGGGTGGAAATCCTGGCATGCGCGCAGGCGGGCATTACTCCCTTCGTGCCCAAGCCGATGACCTCCAGCAGCAAGGCTGAAGGGCGTTTTGGTAAACAGGACTTCGTCTACATGGCCGCTGATGATGAGTACCAATGTCCTGCTGGGCAGCGTGCAATCAAGCGCTTCTCGACGGTGGAAGATGGCCTCGAGCTGGATGCTTACTGGAGCTCTGCCTGCCCGAGCTGCCCGATACGCAGCAGCACCACCAGCAGCTATCGCCGACTCAAACGCTGGCGGCACGAGGCGGTACTGGAGGCCATGCAGCAGCGGCTGGATCGCGAACCAGAGATGATGAGCGTGCGCCGCCAGACCGTGGAGCACCCGTTTGGCACGCTCAAATATTGGATGGGCGCGACGCACTTCCTGACCCGAACACAGCCCCGAGTCAGCACGGAAATGAGCCTGCATGTGCTGGCCTACAACCTCAAACGGTTGATGAGCATCTTGGGCGTCAGCGGTGCAATGGAGGCACTGCGGGCCTGAGGCCGGCCATTTTCCGGCGTCTCTCCACCACAAACCGCTGCAGATCGCCTCAGCAGGTACTGGCAGCGGTTAACAGCCTGTGGTCGATCGCGCCTACGTCACTTCAGCTTCGTCTAGCTCATTTCAGGATGACGGCGGTTGCACCGAGAGGTTGGGCCTCACAATCTCCACAGCTATCCTAAGCATGACATCTACCCCATTTCCCAAGCACAGGGGGAGTCATGGACTGCGTGCAACTGCTTCAGCAAGTCACTAGGACTGTACTGTCTGCGGGCGAGCTGTTAGCAGCGGAATGGTCGCGCCCTGATGGCCCCAGGGGCTACGGTGACAAGGCAGACGTCGATGTGGAGATTGAAGCGTTACTGCGCCTGCACCTGCTCGTTACGTTGCCCTGTGATTTCTGGGGGGAGGAGACCGGAAGTCATCTCTCCGGGCACGAGTATTGCTGGGTAGTCGATCCCAACGATGGAACGAGCGATTTTCTTAGAGGGTGTCGTGGATCTGCGATCTCGGTCGGTCTACTACGAAACGCAGTCCCTGTTTTGGGGGTTGTCTATGCGCCAGTGACCGATGATCGAGGGCCGGACTGTATTTCCTGGGGCAAAGGGGCCGGAGGCATTTGGCGAAATGGCAAGACTCTCCGAGAGCGATTGGGCAACTTGGATTTGGTTCCCGGAAGCCAGGTATTGGTCAGCACTGCTGCCGCTCTCAAGCCGGAGCTGAATACCGAGCTCTGTGCTCCGGCTGACTTCGTTCCAATGCCTAGCATTGCCTATCGTTTGGCCCGGGTGGCTGCAGGTGATGCTGTCGCAGGGGGCTCCTTGGTACCTGTTTCTGCGCATGATGTCGCGGCAGGCCACGCGCTTCTCATCGGTGCCAGAGGGGTTCTTCTTGACCAGAACGCGACCCCGATTATCTATGACTCTAAAGAGCGAATGGAAAGAGTTTCTAATCGCTGCTTTGGCGGAGCACCACGTGCCTGCGAGAGGCTTGTCCACCGCGACTGGGACAAGCTGTTCGCTTAGATGGCATGAGCCGCAGTAAATTGAGCTTGTATTTTCAAGTAATTCCCTCGTTCTGACTTTTCAAGCTCTTATCCGCGACTTCGATTCCAGAAGGTTGTCGCTGAGTTATGTGAGCTATAGGCATAAGGTCGGATTCGATGCGTCCTCGTTGAGTTGTAGGTGGGGACGGTAGTCTAATTAGACAGGCTGATGGGTGTAAGGTGGGGAATTCTAGATAGAAATAATTCTGCGCAAGCGGTAAGCTCAGAACTGTCCAGTTATCTGCTCCTAATGAGGAATAAGAAATTGTCTAAACTTGCCGAATTCCGTGCTGCCGAAAGAGCTTTGGCCGAACAACTGGCTTATCTCGAGTCGCTCAAAAATGATGGCGCGCTCAAGAAGGAAATCGAATTTGAAGAGAAACTAAAGGGCCTGATGAACCAGTATGGCAAGTCACTGCGCGATGTGATCGCTATCCTGGATCCGGACTCTGCGCGTGATGCGGTGCGTCGTGGTCCGCGTGGCGCGCAGTCGACTCGCCGTGAACGTCAGATCAAGATCTACAAGAATCCGCACACTGGCGAGGTTGTTGAGACCAAGGGCGGTAATCACAAGGTGCTCAAGGCGTGGAAGGCCGAATACGGCAATGCGACCGTGGAGTCCTGGCTCAGCGCTTGAGGTGATTAAGCGCTTGACGCACTGCGTCGCCTCGCTTGGGCGACGCGGCGCTAGCCCCTTGTATGCCGTTGGGACGAGTAATAGTACGTCAACACGCTGCCAATCACGGGGCCGGAAAAGGCCAGGACCTCGCTGAAGTAGCGACTCTGTAGTATTCCGCAGAGCAGCACACTCAGCAGCAAGGTGAAAATCACCAAGAGGCCGACCAGTGCCGGAATGCGTTTGTTGATGCGTTCCGTCTTGGGCTCCGCCTGACCAATTCCACCGCACACTGCACAGGGCAACCCTGCGAAACTCTTGCCCTTCAGCTCGTTTTCTTTGATACACACCGCGCAGGACTGCTGCTGCTCTCCACTACGACAAGTCCCGCCACCCTCGCAATGGGCGCAAGGATACAGGTTGGATTTGATGTCATGCATCGTCATGGTCGAAGTTGTTCCTCCTCCATTTACTGAATTTGAATGTCTAACCAACCTGAAAGACGCTAATCAAAGGATGAGAGGTGCCTCTTGCCCACCGCTTACGTCCAGTCCTGGCTCTAGGTGCACACCTAAGGCGCGTAGCTCTTCCACGATGAATGGGTTCAGGTTCAGCTCCTGCAGAGGGAGATTCTCAAGTGCGCCACGCACTTGAGTTATGGACAAGTTTTGGTCATCCAGAATGCGTTGCATCTCGCTCGCGGCAATTCGCGATAGGCCAAGCTCCATCAGTGCACGTCCTGTGGCCGAGCTTATGCCGAGCTCCAAGGCCATGGCGAAGTCAAAAATGTGGCTGACTTTCTCGCTCTCTCCGGCATTGCGAAGCGCATGGGCCAGGAGGTCCACGTACGCTTTCCCCATCTGGACGAGCTGGAATCGCACGATGTTTTCAATCGTTTCGAACGTCTTATTAATGACCGCGTTCTTGTCGACCTTATCCTTTCTTGATCGCCTGATTTTCGCCCCGGTCTTTCGTAAAGCCTCTTCATCGCTCAAGCGTTTAGCTAGCCGCTGCTGCTCGAAGACAATGGCCTGCTTCAGGATTACTGGATAAGGGGTTCCCTCCATCCAGCGCACTGCAATCGGGCTCACGTATCCACCGAAGTTGCCGTCGAATCCCTTCAACAGCTTGAACATGAGGTTGAAGATGTCTCGATAGCTTGAGAACGCCTTGTCGCCGAGCTCGGTCGGATTGGCGGGGATATATTTGCTGATCGAGCCCTTGGCGATTTGCTGTTGAAAGTATTCGAGTAGTTCGTTGAGCGCGAACAGGTCCAGCGACCAGTTTGCAGTCATGATGGGCGTTGGAATGGCCAGACTCTCCGCGGCCTGCTGGGCAGCGTTACGTAGGCTGTAGCTATCCATGCCTTCTAGGCCAGGTGCAACTCTAGAAACCCAATCACTCAGGTGCCCCTGTCGTGCTTTGGTGATCAGCAAGCCAGCAGCAGACTGGACCTGCTGATGCAGCTCTTCCCGGGGAGGACCGGGGGGCGGATTCTTATGGAGCACCTCTAATACAGACGACGCATGCTCAGTGATGGTTTTGCCTAGCGAAGGCTCGATTTTGAAAGGGACGGGCTCATCCATTAACCGTTCGTCCCACTGTTCATAATCAATCAGGAAGACGTTGCCGACGATATCTTCCGTCATACGGCCTGCACGGCCCGCGAAATTCCAAAGCAGTGCGGGCTTAAGCGTTGTTTTCTCATGCCTTCCCCGCTTGGGCGTGCTGATGAAAACGTTGCGGGCAGGCAGATTGATCCCTTGGAATAGAGTGGTAGTGCAGACCAAGAACTTCAGGCGTTGTTGCTTGAAGGCGACCTCAATGGCGTCACGAAGTAATGCCGGCATTTGACCGTAGTGAAATGCGACCCCTTGTTCCACCAGGGTTATGAGGCTGTACTCGGGATGAATGTGGTCTCGGATGAATTCAGCGAGTTCTGAGTTTAGTTGGCGAGCACCGTGCTTAGCCTTCAACCCGCGTTGCAATGTGTTCGCAAGTGAGGCAGCTTCGCTAGGGGACTTAGCATAGAGTAACGAACCGCCCTCTGCGCCAAAATTCAGCGCCACTGACGCCAACCTGGCGGCGTTGTTAGTGAGAACTTTGGCGGGCGAAATTGAGCCGATCAATTGGCCGTCGTCTGGACCAAGTAAGCGGAAATCCAGACGGCGCTCATCCGGTACGCTGCTCACAGATATCCGATTTTGCAGAACTGGGGAAAGAGCTGTGGTTATCTCGTCAACGCCGGATAGTCCAAAGCTCTCTACGGCTTCTTTGAAACCGTCGGCCCCGGGGGCGAGCATCACTACGTGAGTCTGTGCTCTACGTTGAATAGCCTGCTCGATGGCCTCTTGCAGGATGATTCCCCTAGCCCCGTCGGAAAGGTTCTGTGCTTCGTCGACGATGATCATGTCGAAACCTTCAGCTGTTGCGGCCAGAAGCATCTGGAAGCGCTCCTGGGTAAGCACAAAGACTTGCTTCTCTGCCGCCTCAACGGTGGGGATTTCTGAGATGCGGATGTCTGGAAGGAGCTCCAGGCGTTTTTTTATCTTTGCCAGCACCTCAGCAAGCAATGCGCGAGTAGGGGCTATGTAGACGCACACACATCGAGTTGCTTGCTCCATCCTACGCGCAAGGTTTTCGATAACCAGGAACGACTTCCCAGCCGAGGTAGGAGCGGAAATTGCTAGATCGTCGCCTTGCTCTAGGCGATCCCAAACTCTCTTTTGGTAGTCGGTAAGGGCAATCATTTGCCCGCCGACATCCACCGTGTTGAGCTCTTGGCCGACCTTGTCGTGAACAAAACCCATCAATGAAGATTTCAGTGGTCCAAACCGCTCTCTGAGATATTGGGTACCCGGGAAATTGCCAATCTCAGCTAGGATGTACGCGCTGCGCTCCAGGATGCCAGGCTCCTTCGAGACGAGAAGTGCGTTGAATGCGATGTTCTGAGCCAGGGCAAGATATGGCTCATTGTCCGCTTGAGCAAACACCGATGCGCAATAAAGCAGCCGAGTAAGTTCCTCAAAATCTGGAGCTCTCTCGAGCCTCTCAAGGCTTGCGGCTAAGGTGCTTACTGCGCCGGCTGACTGCAGGTTAGCCAAGGCTGCAGTGAAGTCGGGGTTCTGTAGGAATCGTTCTGACAACTGGTGGGCAAACGTCGTGGTCATTTTATGCCTCCTTGGCGTTCGTATCGTCCTGTTCATCCTCGATCGGTGGGATACCAAGCTCTGAGTAGAATGACTTCCTCAGAGTCGCCACACTCGGCACGGCCACTAAGTAGACGGAGCATTTTCCCGGCAGGAGCTCGTGTTTTTTTAGCTGTCCAAGCAAGTACTTCTGGTGGACTTCGTGGTCTGCAGCGAACAGTCCTGCAAAATGGTTTTCATGCTTCTGCACATCGCCATCGTCAATCGGAAGAACATTTGAGTAGTGCTTCTCTTCGGAGTAACACACCACACCAACCGAGCGCTCCCGTTTAAGCACGCTCGCTTTTGAATAAACGTCCAAGTAGCCAAGCAAATGTTCCCGCTCGTTCTCCGGCAGCGTATCTAGATTTCCAAGGTTGCAGACAAGCTCGTACTCGCGTGCGTATTGCTTGGGTTTTCCATCGAAGCCCTTGATCGACTCGGCGAAGTCCTTGAGGCCTTTCGCGGCGGTCGACGTAAGCTTTGATTCTAAAAAATAGACGGTCAGCGTATCGCCTTTGACCGCAGCATGAACCCCATCGAGCCCGTGTACTGGCATGTTGGGTGAAGTCTTGAGAGACATCTTCGCGATCAGCTGGGAGGCCTGCAGGTAGTGGGTTGCAATGCAGAATGCAAGAACTTCGCCCACTTCGCTTGCGCGATTAGGGAATGCCTCGCGAAACTCGATGAACGCGTCTCGAACCGCCTTGTTGATGCGCTGGATTACGGAGAGATTGCCGTTCTTGGCATTTTGCAACTCAGCTATGAATCCATCTCGCCGCTTGCGGTTTAGCGCGTAATTCATCGCCTGCGAACAGAGATAGCTCACGAGGTTATCGAGGTTCGGCGTGTCCTCATTGAATCGCAGATGCAGTAGAGACAGGCGCGGGGGATTACCGTCTTTAGAGTGGCCATCTACTGCGCAACCCAAGACGCTATCGAGCTCGGATTCATCGAGGAGCTTGGCTAGGATTTCTTCCAGCGAGGGTAGCGGCTCGGTTAGCTGCGACAAAATGCGGTCCCTACATCAATGTGTTGAAAAAGCGCGAATCAGCGATGGTCAGCAGATGGCCAAACGAAGTGGTCCGCTCCATGGCTCTGGGAAGATATCAAATCGCCACCTTTAGCGCACTGTGACCTCAGGTTGAGAGACTAAACACTCTCCCGCGTAGATTCCTCCGCCGCTGATCCCTCCATCTGGACGGGCGCTGGGGAATAGGGCGTTCATTTGCGCAATTCGAACGCCCAGTGCAATCAGTATCGGTGTATCCCGCCCATTGATTTTCAAGCCAGTGTCCAACTGGCATGACATCAGTGCACCGTGGGTGGTATTGCTCAGAATTCCGTCGATTACCACTTTGTAGTATTTGCGCACCATTAGCGCAGCCGGTATCCGCGGGTCGTCACAGGCCCATTCCGGAAGTTCACAGCTGTTAGAAAGCAGCCGCAAGGGAATCAATGCGGACTAGTGGTAGCAGCTTCCAATCCAATGCAGATGTCAAGCGAGTCGATGGCGGGTGTCTGGTAATCGTTCAACAGGTGTCGTTGCTCAGCGGTGATCGGTTGGGGTTTGGCTAGATCAATGCTAGTAATTTGACCTGGTGGTATTTTTTTCTGAATTGCTGGTATTCTGCTGGGACTTGTCCTATCACGCTCTGATAGGTGGTTGCAGTGACACAACGGCAGGCCCATGATTTCGCTCAAGAACATCGAACTTCGTTTAGGCACCAAGATGCTTCTCCAAGGTGCCAGTGTCACCGTCAATGCTGGCGAAAAAGTTGCCGTTGTAGGGCGCAACGGTGCCGGTAAATCCACGCTGTTTGCACTCCTGACCGGCCTGTTGCGTGAGGAAGCGGGCGACTTCGCGATGCCCCGCCAATGGCGAATTTCTCAGGTCGAGCAGCACATGCTAGAGACCAGCGAAAGCGCCACCGAATTTGTCCTGCAGGGGGATGTCCCGCTCATGCAGGCACGTGCTGCACTTGAGCAAGCTAACTCAGCAAATGACGGTATGGCCGTAGCTCAGGCCTACAGTGATCTGGCTGACGCAGGTGATCACGATGCAGCATCTCGAGCACAAGCCCTCATCCTGGGGCTCGGGTTCAGACCCGCAGAATTGAACAGCCCTGTTAACAGTTTCTCGGGCGGCTGGAGGATGAGACTTCAGTTGGCTCGGGCATTGATGTGTCCTTCCGATTTGCTCCTGCTGGATGAGCCAACAAACCATTTGGACCTCGACGCACTGGTTTGGCTTGAGGCATGGCTCAACCGCTACCAAGGCACGGTGCTGGTGATCAGCCATGATCGAGAGTTCCTTGACGCGGTCACTGGTGTGACGGTCCACCTGGAACACAGGCAGTTGCATCGTTACAACGGCAATTACAGCGCTTTCGAGAGCTTAAGGGCCGAGAAGCTTGAGCAACAGCAGGCAGCCCATTCCAAGCAGCAGGAGAGTATGGCGCACCTGCAGAAGTACATTGACCGCTTCCGTTACAAGGCCACTAAAGCACGCCAGGCTCAAAGTCGAATTAAGGCGTTGGATCGTATGGAGAAGATCTCCGCAGTGGTGGCTGATGCCGAATTCACCTTCGCCTTCAAGGAACCACTCAGCCTGCCCAGCCCGATGCTGGTTGTCGACGACGTTGACTTTGGCTACGCAGCTGAGGACAACAGCTCCCCACGCGTGATCCTGGAGGGCATACGTAAGTCGGTATTGGCCGGGCAGCGTATCGGTATTCTCGGGGCAAATGGGCAAGGTAAATCAACGTTCGTAAAGACCGTGGCTCGGGATCTGGAGCCTCTAGGCGGCTCCGTTACGGAAGGTAAAGGACTTGCCATTGGCTACTTCGCTCAGCAGGAACTGGATGTCCTGGATGAGAGTGGAACGCCGATTGAGCACATGCTTGATCTGGCAGCCGAAATCGATGGCACCAGCGCTCGGGAGCAAGAGCTTCGAACCTTCCTAGGCACCTTCAATATCAGTGGTGACATGGTGACCCAGAAGGTAGGGACTATGAGCGGCGGCGAGAAGGCTCGCTTGGTCCTTTGCATGATTGTTTGGCAGCGACCGAACCTGCTTTTGCTCGATGAACCCACCAACCACCTCGATCTGGCTACCCGGGAAGCCCTCGCCATAGCCCTCAATCAGTTTGATGGAAGCGTTATGCTCGTCAGCCATGACCGTGCCTTGTTGCGCTCGGTCTGTGACGAATTCTGGATGGTTGGTCGAGGCAAGGTCGAGCCATTCGCCGGTGACCTGGAGGATTACCAGCGGTACTTGCTGGCCGAATCGAAGCGTCTAAATGACGCTGCCAGAGGTGATATTGCGGCTAGGACATGCACCTCAACCGGCACGAATGGCCGCAAGAAAATACAACCTGGTAAACGATTGAAAGCTATCCGGCGAGAGCTTCGGCAAACCGAGGATTTAGCTGCTGTGAAGCGAGTGGAGCAATCGCATTGCGAGTCAAGGATGGCTGGGAGCGTCGATTACTCTGAGCTCCTCGACCTTGCCCAACGCCTCGAAACGGTCAAAGTTGAGATTGATGAGTTGGATGAGAAATGGCTCCTGCTTCAGAGCGAAGCAGAAGAGCTTGAGGCAGAGGCCATCTAACTCCGCTCAATCAGCCGCAGGCGGGAAGCCTTGGTATCCCGCCTTTGCATATCGTTCGTTTGCTTACGAAGCAAACAAGATCGCAGGTGCTTCGCTGCGTAGCTCGCCCTTTTTCCTTCGATTTTTGCAGCTGATTCAGCCGCCACAAGCCACGATTTTCCCCTCTGCGGCTTCTGCTGCCTAGGCTGTAAATCCTCGCTAGTCTCATTAACATACCCTCTGGACTATTTTTCAGGATACCGAGTTGACAGTTTGCTTGGCAGGTGTCATTTTCACTCTACGTATGGCCGTCTAGGAGATCTGAGCTCCTCGGGGTTCCCCCACTGCCAAGCGGAACGAGCGTCTAATTCCAAAAAAATCTCGTGAAGGTGATAGAGATCATGACCGAAGCAAGCGTTGAGCAGCTGCAAGCTGCTCCTTTGCGCAGCACTTCCGAAGGAGTAGGTCTTAAAGGGCATTTAGGTACCCTGGATATCGCGTTGGCCACGCTGGCCTACGCTGGGCCACTTGCAGGCACGGTGGGGTACATCACGTTTGTTGTCGGGTTTGGCAACGGCCTGGGAGCTCCCAGTGCGTTCTTGGCTGTGACTGTCGCGTTCTTGCTCTTTGCTGTTGGCTATGGCGCGCTTTCTAGGTTTGTCCCTAACCCAGGCGCTTTTTACGCATACATCACCGCAGGGTTGGGTCGCTGCGCGGGATTGGGATCGGCGTTTCTGGTGCTTGGATCTTACTTTTGCATCGGTGTCGGCTTCTATGGGTTCGCCGGACTGGCTGCACAAGACCTGGTCGTAGGATGGGGTGGTCCAAAGCTAGACTGGTGGATCTATTCCCTTATCTTCTGGGCAACTGTAGGTACCCTGGCCTACTTCCACATCGCGGTTTCTGCAAAGGTTCTCGGTGTGGTGCTGGTTGTTGAGGTTCTCCTCGCTCTTGCCTTTGATGCTGTAGTGATGGCGCACGGCGGCAAAGAAGGAGTTTCGCTGGAGCCATTCACCTGGCATGCCTTCACTTCAGGCCAGCTAGGGCTTGCATTGTTGTTTGGTGGTGCTCTGTTCTGTGGTTTTGAAGCAACGGCGATTTATCGGGAAGAAACTCGAGACCCCAACGTAACCATCCCTCGTGCAACCTATTTGGTGGTTATATTCATCGGCTTGTTCTACGCATTGACCTCCTGGGCTTTGATCACTGGCCTTGGGAACAGTCAGGCAGTTGCTCTCTCCACCGCAAATCCTGCAGGGGCTTTCTTCGATGTCGCGAAGGAGTTCATGGGGCATACCTTTTATCAAGTCACCAGCCTGCTGTTGATCTCAAGTATTTTTGCATCTCATCTATCAATTCAAAATGCAACCACTCGCTATGTGTACTCGCTAGCCATTGACGGTGTATTTCCCTCCGCTCTGGGGAAAGCTCACACCAAGCACTTCTCTCCGGCACGAGCATCGGTAACCTGCAGCCTAATTTACTTGGTTCTCACCGCTATCTGCATTTTTGTCAATCTGACTGCTGAACAAATTTATTCGTGGTTTGCGGGGCTTGCATCATTTTCTATTTTGGCCGCGATGGCCACCACGAGTCTTGCTGCTCTCGTGTATTTCAGAGTTAACCCTAATCCTGAAGTAAATCTCTGGAAAGGCACCATCGCTCCGGCACTGTCACTAGCCAGCCTCGTTGGGATGGTATGGTTGGCTATCACCAACTTCACCACACTTATTAATGGGTCGCAGGTCGTCGCCGATACCATGATGATTGGTACCCTTGTGGTGTTCGTAATTGGGTTCCTTTATGCGCTTTGGTTGAAGAGTAAAGCGCCTCATATATTCCGTCGGATAGGTCGTCAGCATCGGTAAGTAACTCCAGAATATGACTTGGGCTGCCTGAATGGTGGCCCTTTTTTTTTGGCTATATAAGGTAAAAGAGTGATGGGAAATATTGTCGGGGTATTGGGCTGCGGAGTTATGGGGCGAGCTATCGCAATTACATTGGCAAGTGCCGGATTTAAGGTGGGGGCATGGAATCGAAGCTTCGATGCTGCCCAACGCCTCGAAAGATTCGGCGTGCATGCCTATGAGTCTCTTGAGGATTTAGTATGTGAGAGTGACATTGTTCTATCAGTTCTTTCTAATTACGATGTAGTAAGCTCCGTAGTGCATAGGGTGGCCCATAAGTTTAAGGGGCGAGTGCTTGTAAATCTTACAAGCGGATTTTCCGAGAGTGCCTTGGAAATGGATTCTTGGGCCAGGGAAAATAAGATCAACTACCTGGATGGGACGATCTGGACCCTTCCAGATGAAATTGGAAAACGAACAACTGCATTGAGTTTTTCGGGAAGCAGGGAGGTCTGGGAAAGCATCGAGTCCGTAGCTAAGGTCTTGGGCGGGAGGGCATTCTATGTTGGCGAAAATGTCGCACTGGCGAATGTAATGGAGGCAGCATTTCCTGGCGCCTTCTACATGTCCTCGATTTTGAGCTTCCTCGAGGGGGTTCGTTTGGCAAAAAGCTACGGTGTGGAAAAAAAGCATATCGAGGCAGCTATCGATCCGGTGTTGGAGCTTCTTAGAACCAGTGCGGTCGACTGCTTGGAACGAGCGTTCAGTGGAAACTTTAGTGAGTCTCAGGCGTGCATTGGCGTCCTAGCAAATGCGGTCAATGGGTACTCTAAGAATAAACTCGCCTTGCCTAGGCCGCCGATGTTCTCAGCTCTGCAGGATGCTCTGAATAAAGCTGTAGCGGATGGGCTGGGGGCGGTTGATGTTTCAGTGCTGTCACTGCACTAGTCACAGGTCGTTGGCGCTTACTTCTATCTGGATTTTCCAGATAGAGCACCCATCCTGATGCAGAGTTATTTTTACGGAGAGTTAAGTGATTTATGTAAAACGAGATTGGCGGGTGCTAACGTCCGTGTGTCTTGCAATTCTGGCTATGCCATTATGCTTCTCTGCTGGAATACTCGCAGTTCCGGCAATTCGCGCGGACATCGGTGGTGGGGCATTGGAGCTTGCCTGGATAACTAATGGATACATTCTTTTAGTTAGCTGCACGATGCTCGCAGCAGGTACGCTTGCCGATCACATTGGGAGGAAGAGAGTCTTTACCTTTGGCGTGATCGGATTCAGTTCTATATCCCTTCTGCTAGGGTTGGCGCCCAACGTTACGTATCTTGCCATGTTGAGAACCTTGCAAGGAACAGCCGGTGCTGCGCTACTAGCAGGTGGAACCGCGGTGCTGGCGAATTATTTTCATGGCGCAGCGCAGCGAAAAGCCTTGAGTTGGATCGGTGTGAGCTTCGGCGTAGGCTTGGCCTTGGGGCCGCCAGTGTCCGGACTGCTGATTGATATTTTGGGTTGGCGTTCGATCTTCTTTGTTTCCTTCGTTTTGGGTGTGGTCGCATTCCTCATCGGCAGTGGGCAGCTTCAAGAGTCAAAAGACCCGGATGCCGAAAGCATTGATTGGCTTGGAATACTTACCATCGGCGCGTCTTTAAGTCTTCTGACTTGGTGCTTTTTGCAAGCGCCAGAGACGGGGTGGACTAGTCTGCAGACATTTATGTGTTTTTTTGCGGCAGTTTTTTTCTTGGCGGTCTTTATTGGTCTCCAACTAAAAAGAACTAGGCCAATGCTAGACGTATCATTATTCAAATATTCACGATTTCTGGCGGTTCAATCCTTACCCATCGCCACCACTTTTTGTTATGTAGTGCTCCTTTTAGTGCTTCCGATTCGATTGGTAAGCGTTGAAGGGATGTCGCCACTGCCTGCCGGCGCTGCGATGTTCTCTTTAAGCTTACCTTTGATGGTTGTTCCCAGGTGCACACCATGGCTTAGCAGGTTTATTTCACCTGGATTGCTATCGGCAATCGGCCTGCTGGTGGCGAGCATTGGACTTATTATGTTATCGGATCGAGGTTTGGACGGCTCAATTCTCGAATTGATAGGCTCCTTGCTCGTTATCGGGATTGGTACCGGCCTACCGTGGGGGTTAATGGATGGCCTATCAGTGACGGTGGTGCCTGCGGAAAGATCTGGCATGGCAGCCGGGATTTTTAACACTATCCGCCTGGCTAGTGAGTCCATTGGATTAGCGCTCGCTACAGCTATGTTGGCGTTGTTGATCAGCAATCACCTGCCGGGTCAGGATGTATCCAGTGCGGCGTTTAGGATGGTGCTCGGAGATCTGGACGACACGGCCAAAATATTTGAGGGTGTTTCGCGAGCAGAGTTACTTGGGATTTATGCCGAGTCTTTCTCTACGTTGCTTAGATTCTTGGCTTTGATTACGCTGGGCTTCGCTGGGTTTGTTGTGGTTTTTTTCGCCCACGGCAGCAGTGAGGAATCATGTGGGGTCAGTTAATTAGTGGAAAATAAAAAAGGCGAATCATTTATTGATTCGCCTTTTTATTTGTTCGTCACTTAAGCCGGGTAGTATCCCACATTTGCTTTTATCTCAAGAAACTCTGCGAGGCCATGCTTTCCGGCCTCCCTTCCATTGCCGGACATTTTGTAGCCGCCGAATGGTGCCTTGGAGTCCCACTCTGGATAGTTGATGTAGATAGAACCCGCACGCAGTTGGCGAGCTACAGCCCGTGCATTGTGCATGTCAGTCGATTGAACGTAAGCGGCGAGGCCGTACTCACTGCTGTTCGCGGACTCAATCGCTTCATCAAGGCTGGCATACGGGGCGATAACCAGCACTGGGCCAAAAATCTCTTCCTTCATCACCCGCATTTCAGGGGTTACGTCACCAAAGATAGTTGGCTTTACATAGTAGCCAACGTCCAATCCCTCAGGACGATCGGCACCTCCGGCCACAAGCCGAGCTCCCTCTTCAATTCCGGAGCGAATGAGATCCTGGATCTTGGTGAACTGCACTGCGCTGGCGACGGGCCCCAAAATGGACGCAGGGTCAGCCGGGTCGCCAACTGCGATGCCTTGGGCCGTGTGCGCTGCAATCTGAAGGGCTTCCTCATACAGGGCCTGGGGAACCAGCATCCGGGTGGGGGCATCGCAGGATTGGCCACTATTGCTAAAGCAGCTTTCAACCCCAGTTGCTACAGCCTCCTGCAGGTTTACGTCATCCAGCAGAATATTGGCTGATTTTCCGCCCAGCTCTTGAGTGACCCGTTTCACTGTGGGAGCGGCCGAAATTGCTACCTGGATCCCCGCGCGGGTAGAGCCTGTGAACGAGACCATCTGGATGTCCGGGTGCTTGGCGAGAGCATCACCGACCGTCGGCCCGTCACCGTTGACCAAGTTGAACACGCCTGCAGGTAGGCCGGCTTCGTGAAGGATCTCAGCAAACACAGTGGCGTCTAGTGGGGCAATCTCACTCGGCTTGAGAACGACAGTACAACCAGCTGCCAGCGCAGGCGCGACCTTGCAGATGACCTGGTTGAGCGGCCAGTTCCAAGGGGTGATGAGGCCCACCACCCCAATTGCTTCTTTCGTCACCAGTGTAGAGCCATCGCGCTCTTCGAAGTTAAAAGACTGCAGGACATCAATGATGGCTTCAACGTGAGCGATGCAGGTGAAGGTCTGAGCTTCTCGCGCAAAGGTAATGGGAGCACCCATCTCCTTGCTAATGAGTTGACTGATCTCTTCCCGTCGTGCAATCAAACCTTCTCGTACACGCTTCAAGAGTTCAATCCTGTACTCTACGGAACTCTGGGAGTACTCGACGAACGCATCTTTTGCTGCTTGAACCGCTTTGTCGACGTCAGAAGAGTCGCCTTTTGCAATTTTTTCGAATACTTGCTCAGTTGCTGGGTTCGAAACGTCAATATATTCACGCGACGCTGGTTCAATCCACTGCCCATTGATGTAGTGCTTGTTAAAGTTTTTCATTACATCCTCATCGTTTAATTTTGCTTCAGGGTTAGATTTCCTGCTGGTTAATCCGGTTTCTAGTGGTGTTATCTCTGATTCACCATCCAGTCTTTTGCCTTGTAGAAGGAGTGCTGCTCTTGAGGGAGCGCTCGCCCTCGAATCATATCTGCGGCTTTCTCCGCGATCATTATGGTTGGCGCATTGGTGTTAGAGGAGACGACTTCAGGCATTACGGAAGCGTCAGCAACTCTAAGGTTTTTGATGCCGATAACTTTAAGATCCGGTGTTACTACACTCATTGGGTCATCAGAGGAGCCCATCCGGCAAGTGCAGGATGGGTGGAATGCGGTAGCAACATTTTCACGAATCCAGTTGTCGAGTTCGTCATCGCTCAGGACTTTGATTCCGGGCTCGAGTTCCTCTCCTCTAAAATCATTGAAGGCCTCCTGTGATACAATCTCACGAGTCAATCGCAGTGCATCGCGTAGCGCCACAATGTCGGAAGGAGAGCTGAGATAGTTAAATTTGATCGAGGGTTTTTCCTCAGGATTCGCACTCTTGATCTTAAGGCTCCCTCTGCTATCCGCCCGCATAAGGGTCATATGAATCTGGAAGCTGTAACCATCATATGGTTCAAATGTGTGGTGCTTGAACGCCAGCGGAAGCATTTCCAATTTGAAATTTGGATATTCCAGTCCGACCCTGGAACGTAGATAGGCGGCTGCTTCAAACTGATTTCGAGCGGCTTCACCTGTGCGATTCATAAACCAAGATATGCCTGTCAGGTGCTTTCGCGGGAATTTAAGGATTTTCCCCAGGCCAATAGCTTTGGTGCAGCGGAATTTGATTACTAGATCAGGGTGGTCCTGGAGATTAGCGCCAACCCCCGGTAGTTCGTGCACGACCCCTACTCCGGCAGCTTCCAGGACGTCTCGCGGGCCTACTCCCGAGAGTTGGAGCAACTGAGGTGAGTTGAAAGCTCCGCCGCAAAGGATTATTTCTTTGTCTGCGTATACTTCTCGTGATACCCCATTTGTTTGCAGAGAAACGCCTTTTGCAGTTTTCTCAACGATGAGGATTTTCTTGACGAGAGTTTCGGTGAGAATGTCGAGATTCTCGCGGCTTCGTACATCTTCAGTTAGGTAGGCTCTCGCAGTACTCCAGCGCTCACCTTTATAAATGGTGCATTCATTAGGGCCGAAGCCCTCTTGTTGGAAGGCATTGGAGTCACTGGTGATCGGATACCCAGCTTGAGTTCCAGCTTGCATAAATGCTTTGTTAACTGGGTCGGCCATGAGGTTTGGCCTAGTTACGAATAGAGGGCCGTCATGTCCGCGGTAGTCATTTCCGCCTTCTAGGCTGGTTTCCGATTTCTTGAAATACGGAAGCACGTCAGAATAGCCCCAGCCGGTACAGTTATATTTGGCCTTCCAGTTTTCATAATCAAGTGCGTTGCCACGCGTGTAGACCATTCCATTGATGGAGGACGACCCACCAAGCACTCGCCCACGCGGATGAGAAATCTGCCGCCCTTTGATGGATTCATCCGGGTCGGATTCATAGGCCCAGTTATAGGTTTCGGTTATCAGAAGATTTTCAACCGCTAGTGGCATGTCAATCTTCCAGCTTTTGTTAACTGGGCCCGCTTCAATGAGAAGCACTTTGTTGCGGGACTCCTCACTCAGGCGCGACGCGATCACGCAACCTGCAGATCCGGCTCCAATGACAATGTAGTCATAGCTTTTATGTTTGTTCTTCGTGAGTGCCATTGTTAATGCTCGTTTAATTGTTTTGAAGAATATATTTTGAGTTAAAGTGCTTTGCTAGATCGAGAACTTATAATTTTCGGATGTGCTCTGCTCTTGAATACTTCAGGGGTTCAGGCTGAGCGCGGCCGAATTTTTTTGTGAGCTCCACTTCGCGAGACTCAAGCCGCGATTGAGCTTCAAACCTTATCCAGACGCCCGGCACATGCACTGACTGATCTGCGAGCTCGCTAGCCGATGGTCCTGTGTGACCTAGGTCTAGGTGCGTTGATAACGAATACGAAAAGAGCGAGAGCTTTGCCATCTCGATCGGCATCGTCATACCGGCGACATTTCGTAGGAGGCTAGGGGGCCCATACGCAATGGATTGCATGTAGGAAACGGGGAGAAGGCGCGGGGCAGCAGAAGGGTGTGATGCATGGATACGTACATCTAGAGAAGCACTTATAGCGGTGCACATGATCTCGCTAACCCTCGAACTAGACGCCAGCCTGGCTGTGAATCCCCTGCCTGCAGCGGCTTGGCAGCTGCCTCCATGAAAGCAGTTTAGACCTACAGGTCTGTTTTGTATACTCGATGGTCAGAATAAATGTTTCTATGGTCTAAAGCCTCTCAAGACATCTTGGGACCCCGTCAGCCCTGTCTCCATCACAAAAGCATTGACAACCGGCAGATGGTAGGGCGTACTGACTGGTCGGTCAAATAGTCCGAACAATCAGGATGGTGACGTTGATTCTACGCTGCTATCACCTCGTCCTGCGTTTCCAGATCTGCCAGCAAGCGCCTCGTTAGGCGAGTCGCATTACAACTACATGCAATTTTAGGAAGGTACCTATGCGCCGTTCCCTCACCCCGATTGCCCTGGCTTGTCTTCTCGCTTCCGGCTCCGTGCTAGCAGCGGAGGCCTGTAAACCGGCTCATAAGTTCGAGACTGTTTCCCCAGGAACATTGACCGTCGTGACAATGGTCATTCCGCCGTTCTCGCTCCCGGAGGGGGGCAAGATTAATGGGGTTGATGGTGAAATCATCACTCGCATCGCTGAAATGGAATGCCTGACTCTCAATCCGATCGTCGCTGATACTCGTGCGGTAATGCAGTATGTGGTTACCGGCCAGGCAGATGTCGCCGTAGGCAATTGGTTCCGCACCGCTACACGCGCTAAGGCCATGGGCATGACCAACCCGGTTTACCTGGATAGCTTGGCGATCTACACCAAGGACGGCACCAGATCTTTGGGAGAGCTTCTGGATAAAGGCGTTAGAGTCGGCACTGTTCAGGGCTATAACTGGGTGTCTGACGCTCAGAAAATGTTTGGTGCGAGCGCAAAGTTGTATCCGAGCCCTGTAGCGCTAGCGCAAGACCTGGAAGCGGGCCGTATTGACGCAGGTCTCGACAGCTACTCAGGGGGCGTCTATGCCCAACAGCAAGGCAGCTTGAAGGGCCTCAAGATCGTCCATGCAACTCCAGATGAGCGTGTGAAGGCATCGATCGAACCGGCTCAGATCGCCTTCACCTTCGCTAAGGGCAATGATGTCCTTGGTAACGCGCTGAACGACGACATTAAGGCCCTTCAAGAGAAGGGGGAAATCGTCAAGGCGCTGACCAACTTTGGCCTTAGCGCGAAGGACGCAGAAGTTGGCGCACCTCGACTAATTGAGTAAGCGCCCCAAACGAAAAAAGGCAGCCCATGGCTGCCTTTTTTCATTTCTGTGCTTACATGTCGTTCGGGCGACGATTGCCAAAGCGTTTGCGAACTCTCTCGAACTCATCTGCGTTACGATCCTTCAGGCTCTGGTAGTAGGCCTTACGGCTGATACCGTAGGAGCCTTGCGCCTGCAGTTCGGCCAACGCCTGAGCTACCTTGAGTGCTGCAGTGTTGGGGTTAAGAATGCCCATGTCACGTGGGTAAACGCCCTCACGGACCGCCTTCTCGTACGAGGCCGAGATAATGGTGCAGCCCAGGATTGCAACTTCAGCTCCCACTTGTTGGCGGATCTCAGCTGCTGCACTGACCGCGTCACGAGCAACGCCGGCGGTGTCCTGAATCATTTCGGTCACCCACCAGTCGATGCAGTTCACGCTTAGGCAGTGAGCTTCTTCACCGTACAGACGAACCATGTCGCGCAGATACGGAATCGCCTTATGGTGGTCGGTCACAAGCACATAGTCGTGGCCGTAGTAAGGAGCGAGCTGCATGGTTGCTTCGAGCGGGCCGATCACAGGGATGTCGACGAGCTCCCGGGCAACACGAACACCCGGGTCGTAGCAGCAGCCGACGATGACGGCATCAAAGCCATTCTTCTCGGCCTCGATGCAGCTCTCGAACACCGCTTCCTCGATCAGATGCTTGCTGTAGTAGTAGTCGATGTTCTCGGGGCAGTTCTTTGTGTTGGTCACCACCAGCTCAGCGCCGTTGGTGAGATACGGACTCATGGTCTCGTGAATTAGGCTGTTGTAGGCATCGGTGCCGAACGGATTCAGGAAGTTAATCTTGATGCTCATGTCGCCTCCAGTGGTCGAGCTGTCGATACAACGGGGTTACAGCGCTTTCTGTAGCTCTGGCACTAGTTCGAAGATGTCGCCCACTAAGCCGTAGTCGGCGACCTGGAAGATTGGTGCTTCCTCGTCCTTGTTGATGGCCACAATGATTTTCGAGCCAGTCATACCTGCTAGGTGCTGGATGGCACCGGAGATACCCAGGGCGAAGTACAACTCAGGTGCAACGATCTTGCCAGTTTGGCCAATCTGCCAATCGTTAGGCGCATAGCCGGCATCAACAGCAGCTCGCGACGCACCAATAGCTGCGCCAAGCTTGTCTGCAAAAGGAGCCAACAGATCGTTGAACTTGTCTGCAGATCCGAGAGCACGGCCGCCGGCGACTACTACTCGAGCAGAAGCCAGGCCCGGGCGCTCGCTGGTGGAAAGTGCATTGCTGATTAGTTTGGTCGACTGTTCGCCCAGGCTGACCTGGATCGGCTCGATGACGGCCGAGCCAGTAGCAGCAGCCGCGGAGAAGGCTGTTGGCCTGACAGTTAGTACTTTCTTGGAGTCATTGGAGCGCACGGTCTGAATGGCATTGCCGGCATAGATCGGGCGAGCGAACGTGTCGCTGGAGATGACTGCGATGACTTCAGAAATCTGCATCACGTCCAGAAGTGCGGCTACACGGGGAAGGATCGATTTTCCATTGCTGGAGGCGGACGCAACGATGCTCTGGTAACTGGACGAGAGGCTCACGATTAGCTCAGCTGTCGCTTCGGCCAGCAGAGAGTCGAGCAGCTCATTTTCTGCCAGCAGAACCTTGCTCACGCCTTCGAGCTTCGAGGCTTGCTCTGCTGCCGGTGCGGAGCCTTTACCTGCGATCAGTACGTGTACGTCCGAGTCAATTTTGCGAGCTGCGGATACGACCTTCGCAACGTCATCGGCGATGGCCACGTTGTTGTGATCGGCAACAACAAGAACTGTCATGGTGATTCTCCGAGAAAATTTAGAGCACGCCGGATTCGGTTTTGAGCTTCTGCACCAGCTCGGCAACCGAGCTCACGCGAATGCCAGACTTACGAACCGGCGGCTCGTTGGTTTTCAGCACTGCCAGGCGCGGAGTGATATCGACGCCAAGGTCGCCAGGCGTCTTTTTCTCCAGGGGCTTCTTCTTGGCTTTCATGATGTTGGGGAGCGAGGCGTAACGAGGCTCATTGAGTCGCAGGTCAGTGGTGATCACTGCTGGGAGGGTGACCTCTACCACCTGGATGCCACCGTCCACTTCGCGAGTGATCTGGGCCTTGCCGCCTTCGAGATCGACCTTCGATGCAAAAGTTGCCTGCGAGGCGCCCATCAGGGCGGCAAGCATTTGACCGGTCTGGTTGCAGTCGTCATCAATGGCCTGTTTCCCCACGAAGACCAGATCAGGCTGTTCTGCTGCCGCGACTTTCTTGAGCAGTTTGGCCACGGCGAGGGGCTCGACCGCTTCTTCGGCCTCAATCAGTACGGCACGATCAGCTCCCATGGCCAGAGCCGTACGCAGAGTTTCCTCAGCCTTCGCAGGGCCGATGGAGACAACCACAATCTCGCTCACGGTGCCTGCTTCTTTGAGGCGTACCGCTTCTTCTACGGAGATCTCGTCGAAAGGGTTCATGGACATTTTGACGTTGCTCAGGTCAACGCCGGTGCCATCGGGTTTGACCCGAATCTTGACGTTGTAATCCACGACGCGTTTGACAGGGACTAAAACCTTCATTGATCTCTTCCTCTTGGATGTATCCTGCTCAAGAGCTGCTGGCAGGACGCACGTTTGAAGCTGACGCGCCCAGCGGCGCCGACAAAAAACCGTTTTCTGGGCGCGCAGCTACCCTTGGCGCGGCTGGCGGTCAGCTGCGCACGAACTGGCTTAAGGAGTAGCGGGCGATGTCAGCGGTAGGATCTGACTCACCCTCCATCTCAGGTAATCAGGTGTTGTAGCAGCCCGGTTGCCATTGGCGTCGCTCCTTCCAATCAGCTGGAAGGTCATCGAAGCGTGACAAGCTGAGGTCCTTAATCGGCATGTCGGTTTTACCTTCGAGAGCCAGATCGCGAACTGCCACACCAACGCTAACGGCCATGCCAAATCCATGACCCGACGTACAGGCGATGATCATGCCCTCGGGGTCGCTGAGACGATCTACGATGCAAACCTGATCGGGCGTAACGTCGACGATCCCGGCCCAGGTACGAAGCAGCGGGACGGATGCAATAGATGGCATCATTTCGGCGAGACGCCCGGCAATGTTGCGAATGATCGGAGTGTTCGGCTTGGCGGATTCGGTGGTCAGGTCAACGTCAATCCACTCATGGGGACCGCCGTTGAAATGGATGTTTCCACGGCGGGTCTGTCGCAGGGAAAGACCATTGCCGACCATTGCCACGTCGAACAGAGGCGGAAGCGGGGCCGTTACCATCGACTCGAGTCGTACCGTCGCGATGGGAATGTTCACACCGACCAATTGCCCGACTTTGGCAAGCTGAGGGCCTGCGCAGTTGACCACGACATCCGAGTAGATGATGCCTGTGGGCGTTTTGACGCCTTTTACCTTCCCGCCCTCGACAAGGATGTCGATCGCTGGAGTGTTCTCCAGAATTACGCCGCCGCGGTCCTGGAATGCCCAGGCAAAAGCCTGCGAGGTTCGCTGCGGGTTTCCGTGGCCAGAGCGGGTGGTGTAAATACCCCCAACTACTGTGTCGCTGAGAGACGGCGTGATTTGTTTGCAGCGCTTGCCGTCAATCAACTCGAATGGAATTGAGGTCTTCGAGAACAGGGCGTAGGTGTCCTGCATCTCGGCCCACTCCTGGTCATTCATAGCGACCCAAAGCCGACCCTCTTGCTTCCATTCGGTCGGGTAGCCCAGCTCTTCATCGAGCGTGTTCCAGAGCTTTTCTGCCTCTGCGGCCAGGGGGGACTCCATCGGCTGCTCGCCACGAAGGCTGAGGAATCCAGTGGCGCGAGAAGACGCTTCACCGGCGGTCCGGCCCTTGTCCAGAACTACTACCTTTGCCCCTGCTTTAGCCAGCCAATAAGCGGAGGAGAGGCCGGTGATGCCGGCCCCAATTATCACTACGTCTGCGTTTTGCATAATCAGGTCCAACCACTCTGCGTGATCAATGAGCGCTATTCACTGAGCCATCTACCGGGTGCAGCCAGGTAGGCCAGTGCTCGCGAAGCGAAGCAGGCTCTTCGTGATCGCGGATGATGTTCAGCGGCAGGGGGCGTACCGGGACACGGTAACTGCCAGGCTGGACATTGGACAGCGAGACGCCTGCGGCATCAGCCAGAAGCATTGCCGAATGCTCTCGGCAACGACGGCCCTGGCAATGCCCCATGCCAACACGGGTCATGCGTTTGAGCATGTCCTGGCTCGCCTGACCTTGTGCGACAAAGGTCGACACTGCCCCTTCGGGACTGGAGCGACCGCATCCCACATACTTAGGCGCGCGTACTTCGACGAGGTCCTTGCGGCTCATTTCCTCACACTGGCAAGCCATCACGTCCATACCGCCGGCAGCAACCAGGCTGGTCAGCCAGCGAGAGGGCGGATAGGTGGCTTGTGACGTCGAAACGGCCTCGGGAGTTGGGAGTTCAGAAGCCTCCAAGCCCTCGAGCAGAGCGATGGCGTTCGCGGCTACTGCGCCTTGGTGGATCGCCACTTCTGGTGCAATGAGGGCAGCCTCGTTAACACCAGCTGCATCACCAACGACGTAGATCCCCTTTACGCTGGTTTGCATGTCAGTGCCGACGGTAGGTGCCCAGCCAGCTTGTGCATCGTCGTAATTCATTGCGCAACCAGCCACTGCAGCGAGTTCTATATTAGGAATCACGCCGTAGGCCATGCAGATGGTGTCGCACTCGATATCCAAGGTGACATTAGTAGCTTTGTCGCCGGTCATTTCTACCAGACGAGCACCGCTTACCTCATTCACACCAAGTGCTTGCTGGATAGTCTTGCCCAGATGGAACTGCACGCCTCGAGCCTTCAGCTGAGCAACCAGATCTGAATCACCCAATGCCTCTGTTGCAGGCTCCACAATACCGGTAACGCTGATCCCGCTGTCCAGCGCTTGCAGTGCCAACTGTAGCGCGGTATTACCCGAGCCAAGGACCAGCATGCGGTTACCGCCGAGCGCTTGGTACTTCCCAAGCAGAGTGGTAGCTGCTTTGGCTCCTAGCACCCCTGGCAGATGCCAGCCCGGGAAGGACAGCACCAGATCGCGAGCTCCGGCAGCGATGATCAGGTAGTCAAAGCTAGCCATCCAGGATTTCTCCTGGTCGGCCAAGCCAATCTGCTTGGACTCCATATGCTCGTTGTTGGGGCCAGGTACGAAGATGCCCCACGCGCAGGTGTTTGTGAGTACCTCCACACCAGCCTCAAGGCACTCCATCAAGAGATTATTTGAGCCCAGAACGCGATCAGCGATGGTGCCTTCGTCCGACAGAACCGGTGCCAAACGTGCACCGTAGAAGTACGGTGCATCAAGGCTCATTGCTGCCGTGTTCTGCGGGTGCTCATCAATGAGGGTGACTCGCAATCCTTTCTGTGCAGCCTCCAGGGCCGCGGTGCAGCCAGCAATACCAGCACCAACCACTACAACCTGCTCAGCAACGATAGTCATGGTGCTCACCTACTTGTTACGCAGTTCGTTGACACGAGCGACAAATGCAGGGAGCACAACCTTTGCGTCGCCCACAACGCCGAAACGTGCAACAGAAAAGATGTTTGCTTCAGCATCACTATTGATCGCGACGACGTTCTTCACACGAGCAATACCGGCCAGGTGATGAATGGCACCCGAGATGCCAGCCGCAATATACAAATCGGCACCTACCTTTAGACCGCTGAAGCCAACCTGCTTGGAGGTCTGGGCCCAACCCATTTCCACCGCTGCGCGAGTGGCGCCAACAGCAGCACCAAGATCCTTGGCAGCTTTCTCGATGATGGACCAGTTCTCAGCGCTGCCAATGCCAATACCACCAGAAACTACGACCTTGGCGGTGCGCAGCGAGGGACCATCGCCATTGTCATCGGCAATAGTCTCGAGGACCTCGACAGGATTGTTGATCGGCCCGATGGCAGCCTTCTCGACAGAAACCGGTGCTCCGGCATTCGCCGGCTCGTAGACGCCGACCGCGAGGGTGATGATTTTCAAGTCGTGCTTGAAGCCGTAAACGGCCTGAACCGCGCCACCGCAAATCGCGCGGCTGGCGACCACCTCGCCCTCAACCAGGTCGACTGCACTGCAGTTAGTCACCAGACCGGCACCAATGCGAGCGGCCAGTCGAGATGCAGACTCGTGAGTGTTTGCGGTGTGCGGAAGAATCACCAACTGCGGCTTCAGTTCCTGGATGATCGTCGCTGCGGAGCAAACAAATGCCTCGCTGGTGTAGGAAGCCAGTTGCGCGTCATCGACAACCAAGAGACGTGAGATACCGCTGCCAGAGAAAGCCTCGGCGGCATTGGTCAACTCTGCGCCTACTAAAGCACCGATGACTTCAGCGCCCAGAAGATTGCCCATCATCAGGCCGGCGCTTACTGCCTCAAACGAGGCTGCTTGCAGATCGCCATTTTGGACATCGCCAAATACCAGTACGCCAGCCATTACAGTACTCCCTCATCAAAAAGACGCTCTGCTAGAGCACGACCATTTGCCTCATCCGAACCCTGCGAAATCATGGTGGTAGCCACGTTTGCAGCAGGAGTGATGAACAACTTTTTGAGAGTTGCACTGGGGGCAGCACCGATAACACCCAGCTCCTCGATGCTCCAAGTCGGAACCTGGACTTTCTTTGCCATCATCACGCCCTTGAGTGCTGGGGCTCGCGGCTTGTTGATCTCGTTCGAAATGCCCAGGAGCAGCGGGAGGCGCGCTTTAACGCGTTGGGTCTGACCCTCCCCCATGCGTTGAGCAATCAGCGACTCTGCGCTGACTTGCTCAAGAGCTTTGATCGGAGAGACCGAGGCGATACCAAGCTTCTCCGCGAGGATCAGATGGGTCTGGCCTGCATCAGTGTCCGACGCTGCCTTGCCACAGAGGACCAAGTCCACCAGCCCAAGCTTGCGGATGGCCGCGGCGAGAACCTCCGCAATAACGAAGCTGTCGCAATCCAGGCCGGTGGGGCCCTTGATGTGAACGCCGGCATCGGCGCCCATGGCGAGAGCTCGGCGAATGTGGGTAATGGCCTGATCGTCACCCACACTGATCGCAGTGATGGTGGTGCCAGGAATGGCCTCTTTGATCTTGATTGCCTCTTCAATGGCGTTGGCGTCATAGCCATTGAGGACAGGGCTCATCCCAGAGCGAACCTCAAGAGAGATCTCATCTGCTCCCACTTGGAGCAAAGCCGGAGACGTGTTGGGGTCATAGACCTGCTTGAGAGTTACCACGATGTGCATGCGATGCTCCTACGGTGCCAGCAGTTCACGCGATTGTTTTTGGATTTTGGTGCTTTAGCTTTGCTGGGCCTGACCAGCGTCTCTTGGTCGGCGGACCTCCCGCGAGACTCGGTAAGCCCCGCCTGGTGGGGCTTTCAAGGCTTTTTGGCCAGCCGCTAAGCAGTAGATTTGAATTGAATGTACCTGTTTTAGACTTAAGAGTATACAAAAAAGACTCATGGGTCTAAGATATTTTCACGAGGGTCAACTAGGCCAGTTGCTCCGCCGTGAAGGTCAACCAAGCCGGGCTACCGGAGTTAGGAGAGGTTCGATAGATCATGCGTACTGCTGTCACTGAAATGTTCGGGATCGACGTCCCGCTCTTCGCGTTCTCTCACTGCCGAGACGTAGTTCTTGAAGCCTCAAAGGCAGGTGGGATGGGTATCTTGGGCGCCGCCTGGATGTCTCCAGAGGAGCTGGAGGTGTCGCTGAAATGGATCGACGAGCGTATTGATGGGAAGCCCTACGGTGTTGACCTGGTCTTCCCTGGTACCTATGCCCCCTTGACTGATGACCGCGATCCTCAAGCGATCCTGCCGGAGACCCACCGCAAGTTTGTAGACAACATGCTTGCGGCCGCGGATATCCCGGATCTACCGGACGACGATGCGAAAATCTTCGCCCAAGAGCACGCGGACAAGATGAAGATGACCCCGCAGGATAGCGAGCGTTCTCTGGATATCGCGCTGCGCCACTCCTCGGTTAAGTTCATTGTCAGTGCCATGGGCGCAGCCCCGAAGCACGTTGTGGACAAGGTCCACGCCCACGGTCTGAAGGTTGGCGCCCTGGTCGGCAACCTCGATCATGCGATGAAGCAGAAAGAAGTCGGCGTCGACGTTCTGATTGCTCAAGGCACTGAAGCTGGCGGTCACACTGGTCGTGTCAGCTCCATGATCCTCTGGCCGCAACTGGTGGACGCTATGGCGCCGATCCCAGTGTTGGCTGCAGGTGGTATTGGTCGTGGGCGTCAGTTTGCTGCTGCTATGGCACTTGGTGCGGCAGGCGCTTGGTGTGGCTCCATTTGGCTGGGTACTCGCGAGAGCGACCTGAGCCCAGTGATGAAGGAAGCCATGTTTGCGGCCAAATCCGAGGATGCCGTTATCAGCAAGGCGCTGACCGGCAAGAATTGCCGCATCCTTCGCAGTAGCTACACCGATGCGTGGGATAGCCAGCAGGAGATCAAGCCGCTGACTTTCCCGCTGCAATCGATCCTGGGTGGCGTGCCACTGCGTCGTGCTGAGCGTGTCCGTCGTATGGATTATTGGACCTACGCAGTTGGCCAAGTGGTCGGCGACATGAAGCAGGAGACCACTGTTCGGCAGATCTTTGCAGAGATGCTTGGCGAGTACGTCGAGGTTATGGAAAACATGAACCATATGCTTGAGGAGTAATCCTCGGGCTGGTTCGGTAGATCCATAAGAAACGGGCGGCCATTCGGCCGCCCGTTTTTGTTTGGGCGCGATTGGATGGCTGTAGGTTGTTCAGGTTTCGTTACCGCGTGAATGACGATGGGCACGCAGGTGCTTCGGACCAGGGGGGGCTAGCCACAGTGGTAGCGATGGTCGTTATCAGCGTGGTAAAGAAATTTTGGGCGAAAAAAAAGGGGCGCCCCAATTGTGATGAGGTGCCCCTTAAAGGGTGATACGGATTACGCTACGAAGCCGCCATCGACCACGAGGGAATGGCCGGTGATGTAGCTGGCTTCGTCCGAGGCAAGGAACAGCACAGCGGCTGCGACCTCATCCGAAGTGCCTTTTCGGCGGGCAGGAATTTTCTGCTTGTAGGCGTCCGGGTCGCTCGCACCAACGCCACGATTCATCAGGTGTGCAGCGTCGGGCAGAATCGAGGCGGAGTTGCCGCGGATATCAGTAGCGATTACGCCAGGGCAGACCGTGTTGAAGGTGATACCGCTGGCGGAGTGAGTGCTTGCCATCTGGCGGGTCAGGCCAACGACCGCGAACTTGGAAGCGGTATAGGAGGCGCCATCTGCCTTGCCGATCAGGCCGCCAATGGAAGAGGTATTGATGATTCGGCCGGTACCATTAGGCAGCATTTGTTTTACTGCAGCTTGGCAGCCGAAGAACGTGCCCTTGAGGTTGATCCCGGTGATCTGATCCCAGAGCGCTTCGGTGGTTTCAAGAACGTCGGCAAAGCCATCGAATACGCCAGCGTTGTTCACCATGATGTCCAGCTTGCCGTATTTATCTACAGCGGCCTGAACCAAGCTCTCGACCTGAGCAAGAGAGCGCACATCAGTCTTGATGAAGATCGCGTCCCCACCTTCGCTGCAGATCTGAGCAGCAGCCTTCTGGCCTACCTCTTCTTGAATCCCGCCGATGACAGTTTTCACGCCAGCCAGTGCGAGGTTGCGCGAGATGGCGTAGCCAATGCCTGTTTCGCCGCCGGTTACTACCGCCACTTTTCCGCTCAAGTCGAACATCATTTGTCCTCTTCGTTTAGATGGTCAAGGCCACGTGAAAAAGGCGTGGCATGCGATGGAAAGCTCACATCGGAAGGGTGGGAGCTCGCTTGTACCTGAGGGTATCATAAAAATACCCGTGGGTATGAAATTAATTCTTTCAGGTATCTCTAGGTGGATCGGATGCCCGAGTAAGGTGGGCTCAATGAAGATCTACCGGGCTCGACGGCTTAGGATGGGGCCATGGCAGGAGCGCAGAATCAGCTCCTGGAGCTCTGCAAGATAGCAATCTAGATCGCTCCTTCTCGCTCGTGCTTGTCCAACCATGCCGTCGAGCAAGGCCCGAATTGCGCCGACAATGAACTTCACGTTTGGGATGTCAAAAGAGCCGCGACGATTGCCTTCTTCGAGGATGGATGTAAGGAACTCAGCATGTGCTCGGCGTAGGTCGTCGATCATCCGCAGCTGCTGTTCGTCCAGACAGCAGCTTTCTCTAACGGAGAGGGTATGTAGGTCTGCATTGAGAACTGCATACCGGATGTACGTACGGATATAGGTTGTCAGTGCTGGGACTGGGTCGCGCATCCGGCTGACGGACTTTACTACTGCGGCATGCAGGTTCTTTTCCAGGTCGAAGACCAGCTCAAACAAGAGTTCTTGCTTACCTGAAACGTGGTTGTAGATGGAGCCGACTTGCACGCCGGTGTGCTCCGCGATCTGGCGCATGCTGACGGCCTGGTAACCCTCTCGTGCAAATAGTCGAAGAGCCACCAGCCGGATAGTGTCAGCGGTACTTTTGGCAGAGCCGCCACGCAGTATCGAAGGTTTATCGGAGGTTCGCGCTTTCCGCGTTGCAGTTTCCATTCAACGTACCGCTGAGTTTTTAGTGAGGAGGCTTGGTGAGCCGATCAGGCGGGACTGCCAACCAAGGAGGCGGCCCTTTCACCGGCAGCCAACGCGGCCACGGGATTGTTCCCATGACCAACGGCGATTACCGTTCGCTGTAGGGTCGTAGGGCGACTGATGAAAGGTTCTTTTTGGGAAGTCAGGGGGACGTACCGGCGAGAGCGGACTGCGTCAGATTTCGCAAAGTCCTTGCAGGTCCCAATCTTCAGCCCCAGCTTCAGGCCGGCCGGGTTCAGTAGCCATTGGCTGCCAAGGCCCGCAGCAATCACTACTTCATCGGCTACGAAATGCCCAATCGAGGTAACTACACCGGTGACCCTTGAGGCGCTGAAAGTGAGATTGGTGGCGTCCGTGAGCTCAAAGATCTTCCCGCCTCGCTCCCTCACCAAGTCGGCAAGCTCCCAAAGCATGACGCGCAGCTCGATAGGATGATGCTGAGAGGTATTGTCCAAAGGTGCGCTCGCTCGATCGACCTCCCCAATCGTTTGATTGATCACTGACGAGGCGTAGCCAATGTCCTCGAGCAAGCTGTGCAACAAGGTTGCTCCGCGTTTTGAGAGATCTGTAAGAGGCGCCTTCTTGCTTGAGAACCAGACTGCCTCCTTGAGGCTAATCGCGGGAACGTTTGCTGCAATAGCACGCTGTTCCAGAACGGTGACTCGTGCTCCGGAGCGCTGCAAATAGTAGGCAGCACTGAGCCCTACCAAGCCGCCACCGACAACCACTACCTCCAAGCCTGCTTTGGATAACACTTGAGCTCACCCCACACCTGAATTCCACGTAACGCAGCGCAGTGAAGCTGCCATTTAGTCCAATGGGTATTCTTTTTAGACCGTTTGGTCAGTATCAAAAAACCGAGCTGCATTTGTCAACGTCATGTCGACGGAAAGCCGCTAGGTGAGCGGCTCTAGCTTGCGCGGCCTGACGTTGAGTCCGCATACTGAATACTCGGTGGTCTTTTTTGTGGTCCGGCCGGTTTTGCTGCCGCGATAATGCGGGTCCCCAGCTCAAGTCGGCATTGGGACGCAGGAGGGGCGGCTACCTAATAACAATTCATATGCACGCTGGGGCGATACGATGCTGGCCAATGTCTCGATCCGTACCAAGATCACTCTGCTTTCTCTCTTAAGCATGACGCTGCTGATTGCAGCGATCAGTGCTATCAACATTTACCAGGGCGCAGAGGCCGGAAAGCTGACTGAGCAGGCGAGCCGGGAGGCTCTCTCCGAGGCTGTAAATCGGGGATTGGAAAGCTTGGCTGCCGATCGCGCAGCCCGAATTGAAAAGATATTCGCGACAGAGTTTTCAGCTATCAACCAATTGGCTATCTCACTCTCTGGGCTCGATGCATTGAATCGCCAGGGGGGGACGGATGCAGGCAAAGTCCGCCAGGCTGCCAGTGGCGTGGTGCAGCAGACCTTCCTCTCGCATTCTGACCTGATAGGGGTATGGGGAATTCTGGAGCCGAACCGCATAGGAGAGGATGCGGGGTATGTGGGGAGCGTCGACTTCAGCTCTAACGACAAAGGGCGCTTTGCCAGCTATTGGAACAACGCCTCGGGACGCACTGCGAATGTTCCGACGGCAGAAGAGATGCTCCATGACCTATCCGTAGGGGCGAGTGGCCTTCCCTTCAATTACTTCTACTCATGCCCCATTTCTGGTGGAAAGGAGTGCATTGCCCCGCCCTACACTGCGGAACTCTCGGGCAATAATGTCTTGATGACGACGCTATCTGCACCAGTGCTTTCCGACCACAAAGCGGTCGGAGTCGTGGGGGTCGATATCGCCCTGACTCAGCTTCAGGAGCTTGCAGATTCAGCGAAGAAGCAAATGTATGGTGGTCAGGGGGAGGTCGCCATAATTTCTAGCTCAGGCATCGTTGCGGCATACACCGCAAAGCCTGAAAAAGTGGGGGGCTCTTCGAAAGAGCTTGGACTTCCAGATATCAAGAATTCCTCGGTTATCGACTCCACTGGCAAGGCGCGGTTGGTAGATGACGGCGCCGTCCTTCGGGTCCTTTTTCCCATTGAGATCCGCCCAGGTTTGGATCGTTGGTGGGTGATGCTTGAGCTAACCAAGTCGGTGGTGCAAGCCGAGATCGACAAACTCTCGTTGCTGCAAAAGGATCTACAAGATAAGGCGTTCTGGCGGAGCGTATTGGTGGCTAGCATCGCGGCGCTTATCGGCGCTTTGCTGATCTGGATGACGGCTACCAAACTGACTGCTCCCATTCGCGTAGTAGCCCAGATGCTCCAAGACATCGCAGCCGGCGAAGGCGATCTCACAAAGCGACTGCAGTATTCCCAGCGGGACGAATTGGGTGACGTCGCTAAGTGGTTCAACAGATTCCTAGACAAGCTGCAGCCGATCATTGGCGACATTCGCGATGGCATTGGTAACACCCGGGCCACGGCCTCGCAATCACATGCGATCGCGAGGGAAACAAGCGATGGCATGCAGGAGCAGTTCCGAGACATCGACCAAGTTGCGGCCGCGTCAAACGAGATGACGGCAAGCGCTCACGAAGTTGCTCGTAACGCAACGCAAGTAGCCAATGCAGCGAGGAGCGCAGAGGGGGCGGCAGGGGCTGGCCAAAGCCTGATTGAAAGCAGTAGTCGAGGAATTGAGGACTTAACGCAGCAGCTCACTGCCTCTGCGACAGATGCTCGTTTGCTTTCGGAAAGCAGTGATCAGATCGGCAGCGTATTGGACGTCATTCGTGGCATCGCACAGCAGACCAATTTGCTCGCACTGAACGCTGCGATCGAGGCAGCGCGCGCCGGCGAAAGTGGACGAGGATTTGCCGTTGTCGCTGATGAAGTCAGAAGCTTGGCGATGCGAACCCAAGAGTCCGTTGAGCAGATCCGAGTGGTAATTGAGCGTCTTCAGGAAGGTACTCGGTCTGTGGTCAATGCAATGCAGGAGAGTCAGGTTCAGGCGACAGCTAGCTCGGAGAGAATGAGTGAGACCGTCGCATCGTTTGCAGATATCTCACAGGCTGTCTCGCAGATCCTCGATATGACGACCCAGATCGCCACTGCTGCTGAGGAACAAAGCGCTGTGGCTGAGGACATCAATCGCAATATCAACAGCATCCGCGCTGTCACAGAAAAGCTGAGCGAGAAGTCGGCATCCTCGGCCGCTATGAGCGAGCAACTGACCAGCCTGGCCGATCAGCAGCACATTCTTGCAGCGCAGTTTCGCGTCTAACAAGGTGGGGTGAGAGCTCCCAGTTGAGCTTTCATCCCGCCTCTCACTTCATGGGTTCTGACTTCTGGCCCCCGTATGGGCGGGGCAGGCAGGAGTGCGCCAGGATGGTTAGGAGGCTATCCGGGTCTGCCACCCATTCTCTCATTCAGCAGATGCTTCTGTACTGCCATTACAACGTTTAGGACGCGCGAATGTCGTCGCGCTGGAAAGGCGTATTGAATCGTGATGCATGTTCCACTGCTGTTAAAGCTAGAGCAGTGCTAACTGTCTGGAAGGATTGCTGTGGTTTAGTTGAGTAGTCAGCGCGACTAGCCACGCCAGGAGCGCCATTCCTTAGTTCAGAAAGTGGAGGGAGATGGGCGCACGCTAGTGAGCCGCGGTACCAGTGAGGGGAGGGGCGATGTGGCAGGTCTTGGAGGTGAGATGCCTACCAGGAGGACCGTGTCGCGGTGGGCTGCAAGCAATGCTTTCGAGCATCTGAAAAAAAGATCCCCAAGTGGCTGTAGCGAGGGTGCGCCACCTGGGGGTGAAGACGAAACATCTTCAAGAGTGGGACTTGGTTAGTGCGCCTCGTGACGGCTCAGGTGCCGCTCAAAGCGCCCCGTGAAGATCGTGGCTGGGATGCAAACGGCCGCATAGAGAAGGCCTGTCAGGGTCAGCACCGACATGTACTGGAATGTCTCCGAGCCAATGTCATTTGCCGCACTCACCAGCTCTGGCAGCGCGATTGTGAAGCACAGAGATGTGCACTGCAGGATGATCAGTGAAAAACCCAGCAGCGGCGGCAGGGCGATCCGCAGGCCTTGGGGGATGATGATGATCCGGAAGGTATCAATCGTGTTCAGCCCCAGCGTTTTGGCGGCTTCTCGCTGACCGTTAGGCACGGCATTGAGCCCCGCTTTGATGATCTCGCTCGTGTAAGCCCCTGTACTCCATGCCAAGGCAAACACTGATGCAGTCAGAGTGGAGAGCGTCAGGTGAATGTTGGGTAGGCCGAAGTACAGGAACTGCAGCAAAATCAGGATCGGCCCGCCGCGCCCCATTTCTACCAGGACCATCGCGGGGATACGGATCTTCTTGTCTTTGACGCCGACAGCAACGGCGAATGCCAACCCGAGGGGGATGCCAATGACCAAGCTTATGGCTGCAACCTGCAGACTAACCAAGTAGCCCGACCAAAGCTGGGGAAGCCAGTCGCTCCAGTCAGAGAACAGCTGAATCATCGTTCAATCCTCGCCCGCAATTTTTCGTCAGCAATCCGAGCTACGTAGGCCATCGCGAAGCTCAAGGCGAAGTAGCAAACGGCAGCAACTGCATAGATTTCTAAGCCCTTGAAAGTCTTCTGGGTCAGCTGGTTTGCGACCAATGCGACCTCCGGCACACCGATTGCCGATGCGATGGCTGTGTCCTTCAGAAGACCAATGGCAAAGGTGCTGGCCGATGGCAGGGCGTAGCGGAAAATTTGAGGTCCGATGACATGGCGATACTTCTGCCAGGTGCTGAGACCGATGACCTGTGCCGCTTCGAACTGTCCTCTCGGGATTGCCTTCATTGCGCCACGGTAAATTTCCGCCATGTTGGCTGCAGTGATGATTGCCAAGCCCATGACTGCTGCCGAGAACGGATCAAGTCGAACGACATGTTGGCCAAAGGCAAAGAAGACTGCAAAAAGCCAGACAATGGGGGGGATCGACCGAACGATCAGGATGATGCCCGCGGCAATGTTCTGAAGGGCAGAGTTCTTGGCCACTCGTAGCATGCAGAGCGGAATCGCCACCAGTGCACCGGCAATGAAGGCTGCAATCGTTAGGGCAATTGTCCAGGGAAGCCCACTAAGGACAGCCGCTATTACGCTAAGGATGTTCATTATCGATCTCGCACCGCGGTCAGGAATTTCTGAACGCGAGGGTGGCTCGGATTACGCATCACCTCTTCGCTTCTGCCTTCCTCGACAATAACCCCGTCGGCCATTACGACTACTCGGTCCGAAACGCTTTCAGCGAAGTGCATTTCGTGGGTCACTACGATCATGGTCATGCCTTCGTCGGCCAGTTCACGCATGACGGCCAGGACTTCGAGGCCTACCTCTGGGTCAAGAGCTGAGGTGGGTTCATCGAACAACATGATTTCCGGGTCCAATGCTAGGGCTCGTGAAATGGCGATCCGCTGTTGTTGTCCACCAGAGCAGCGAGACGGATACATGTGTGCCTTGCTGGCCAAACCAACTCGCTCAAGCAGCATCATCGATCGCTCATCAGCTTCAACCTTGCTTCGCTTCAGCACGCGACATTGAGCAAGGGACACGTTCTCGAGAACGGTCAGATGAGGGAACAGGTTGAACGACTGAAACACCATTCCTAGCTTTCGATTGAGCTGAGCCAGTTGGTCTTTTGTCGCTGAAACTCTCGCGTCGAGACTAAGATTTCCGACAGTTAGGATGCCTTCCGTTGGTGGCTCCAGCTGGTTAATGCAGCGCAGAAGCGTACTTTTTCCCGAGCCGCTGGGACCGATTATCGCCACCACCTCGCCACTGGCCATTTGAAAGTCAATAGACTTCAGGATCTGGATGTCCCCGAATCGTTTGCCCAGTCCCTCGAGCTTAAGAATTGGGCGAGCGGTTTGGGGATCCGGTGTGACCAAGCGTGGAAACTCCGATCGCGAGATGCTTGTCATTGTGGTTTTGCCTCTTAATACGGTCGATACAAACTCTGCTTTAGGGCACAAGGGCAGGTTGGGTATCGCGGCTCATCGTATTTTTGGAATTCCACATCGCATCGTCAGCTATCGCGGACGAGCGCGTGTTAGCCTCTGCCGGCAGCAAATGCTTACCACCGGCTTGAATCAGCTTCCTTGAAGCTGCTGGTACAGATCTGGGCGGCGGTCCTTGAGGTGGCGTACCTCGCCTCGCTCACGTGAAAGCCGCAGGCGCTCGAGATTCAGGGAGACATTGAGCAGTCCTTCATCCTCTATGTCCGAGAGGGCATAGGTTCCGTCAGTCACATCCATGCGATTGTCGATAGGGCACGCGACGAATGCTTGTCCCGAACATTTGACCGGGTAGTCGACCGGGATGCCCAGATTTCCAACCAGAGGAGACACGCAAACATAGATCTGATTTTCCAGTGCCCGGGCGTGAGCGCTGTACCACTCGCGCCAGCTGCCTCGTTCTTCGGTTAGTGCGGGCACGAAAAGCACTTCAACCCCTCTGTCAACCAGGTGACGGGTGAGTTCTGGGAATTGAACGTCGTAGCAGACAAACAAGCCGCACTTGATTCCATCGATCTCGAAGGGCTCCAAGGTCTCGCCGGCAGACGTCTGGATGGCCTTTTCACCGCGGGTAAGATGGATCTTGTCTTGTCGCTGGGATTTCCCGTCTGGGCTGAACACAAAGGCGCTGTTGAGCCCCTTGCCATCCTCTTCATGCCAGTAGGTAGCGCCCACGATGTAGATATCGTGCTTCTGCGCGATAGCAGTCATGAAGCTAACGAACTCAGGCAACAGAGGCGTGAGCACCTTTCGGTAGAAACCGGCCACCTTAGCGTTGTCGATGTTGCCCGCGTCGCGAGCCGTCCACAGGAGCCCCATGGGCAGGAATTCCGGGAGAAGAAGCACGCGGCTCCCCGCCGATTTGGCTAGGGAAACGAAGGATTCGACGTGCGCCCCAAACTCTGCAAAGGATTTGTAGCGCTGAATCCGAAAGACGGAGATTGAGACCTTCAGCTCGCTGCTCACTGTTTTTCGCCCTTCCAAAGAGAAAGCAAGGCTTTCTTGTCGACCTTCCCGGTAATGCCTAGCGGCATTTCATCTAGCCACCTGAAGGCCACCGGCACCTTGAAATCTGCGAGGGATTTTCGGCAAAAAGCCGTTAGCTCCTCGTCATCGGGCTTTGTCTTGCCAGCCAGAGATAGATACGCGACGGGCAGTTCCCCGAACTTGGCATCAGGGACACCAATGACGGCCGCCAGTTGGACGGAATCGTGGCTAGCGAGGACGTCTTCGACTTCTGCAGGGGCGATGTTTGCACCACCGCGGATGATGATGTCTTTGATTCGCCCTGTGAGGTAGTAGAAGCCCGACTCATCGAAATACCCGAGATCGCCGGTCCGGAAGAATCCGTCGACAAAGGCTGCTCGTGTGAGTTCTGGTGCCTTGTAATAGCCAGAGGTTGTAGCGGGTGCCTTAACCCAGACTTCACCGATTTGGAGAGGCCCAACAGTTTGGCCCGAGTCGTCCACGATGCGGACCTCTACACCAGGTGCTGCTTTGCCGATCGCTTCAGAAGGTACCGCTTCATCGCTACGCGCATACTTTCCAAACACCGGACGGACTTCCGTCAGTGCGTAGTAGTCTTCGATCGTCTTGTTGAAGCGCTTGAAGAAGCGTTGGCGCAAATCACGCGACAGGGGGGCGCCGGCAGAAATGAAGAGGCGGACGCTCGACAAGTCGAAGTAAAGGTCATTCTGCTCGGCGTATTCGAGCATCATGGAAAACATGGTTGGGACGCCTTGGAAGACCGTCACCCCATGCTTCATGATCGCATCAAGAGCATCCGAGGGACGGAAGCGACGGAGGACAATCACTTCGCTTCCGGCTTGCATAGCCATCGAGGCTGCCGTCGACAGTCCGTACAGAAAGCCCAGTGGAAGCCCCACGAGGACTTTGTCTTTTGAACCAACGTCCCACAGCTCAATCAGAGCCTGATTTCCGGCGTGCTCTGCCGCCTGGCTATACGAAACCGCCTTGGGTACGCCGGTGGACCCGGAGGTGTAAACGATCAGGAAATCGTCATTCACTTGCGACGGAGATTGGAGGGCACTAGAGCTAGGCCCTGCAATGAAGTCATCAGCATCTAGTACTTTGCAGCTCAGTCCTTCCGCGGCGTTGAGCGCACTTTCGTGCAGCTTTTGGTCGCAGAAAAGGAAGCTGATGCCCGCATGCTCCAGGATGTACCGAGCTTCAGTTGTACTGAGAACCGAGTTGAGAGGCACAAAGGTGCCTCCAATCTTGGCCATGGCGTAGTAGATCACCAGAATGGCGCTACTGTTCTCACAGAACACACCGACCGGTGTCGAGCGAGTTACACCGGCGTCGACTAACAGCTGTGCAACACGCTCGACCTCATGCACTAACGCGCTATAGCTGAAACTCTTGTTTTCAAAACGCAATGCCGAATTATCACCGGCTGCTTTAGCGTGCGTTTCGATACTGCTCAAAATCATGATTGAAAGACCTCAGTTAAATCGTTAGCGCATGAGGTTACCGAATTAGGCCGGCTTGCAGTGCATCATTACCTTCCACTCGCCTTCCTGCACGGACTCACCACGCTGGTTGACCAGGGAGACGAAGAAGTTAACGATGCCGATGCCGGGCTTTTTGGTTTCCCGCTTCGAGCTCACTTTCTGATAGACATGGATGGTGTCGCCGATCTTGATCGGACCACGCAGATCCCAGGTCATGCCGAGGAATGCAATTGCGGTGCCTTCCTTGATGCCCAGGCGGCTTTCGAGGCCAGTCGCGATAGCGAAGCCTGCCGGGCCGTGGAGGATTCGGCCGCCGAAGACAGTGTTCTTTGCGAACTCTTCATCGGTGTGGACCGGGTTATGGTCGCCAGTCAGAGCCGCAAACATGACGATGTCAGCTTCGGTGATGGTGCGACGGGGAGAATTCCACTCCTGGTCGACTTCCAGTTCGTCAAAGTACAGCGCGTTCTGGCCAATGCCCGGCTTTTGCCCTACAGCAGGTTCAAAGCTACTCATAATATTTACTCCGCTTATTGATGCTTCTTGTTCAATTTCTTCGCCGCAGACGCCATGGTGCTGAACTCTGCTCCGGCCTGCTGCATGTGACGTATGAGCTTCTCAAGCATGACAATCCTCGGTCCACGACCGATGATTTCCGGATGGCAGGTCAGCGTGAAAAGGCCATTAACTGAGTTCGCATAGTTGAATTCTGCAGACCATGCCTTGTAGACGTCCTCCGCCAGCCGAAGTCCGGTATTGAGAGGGCGGGGCGAGAACTGGAAGTACGGATAGTCATCAAGCTCCCAGGCAACCGGGAACTCCAGAACAGAGCTCTCCTCGCCTGGATAGAAGCACTCTTCGGTCAGGCGATCATTCTTCCGGGCATAGAAGGTTTGGAAGTCATCCGCCATCAAACTGCTGTCATAAATCAGACCGTGGGCTTCCAGCAGGTCAATTGTGTTGTCACTCAGATCCCAAGCAGGGGAGCGGTAGCCAATGGGTCGAACGCCGGTGATGGACTCCAGGGTGTCGAGGCTTTTTCGAAGTAGCGAGCGTTCTTCTTCAATGGGGAGCCCGACAGGTGACTCGTGGATGTAGCCATGACACGCGACTTCATGACCGTCCTGAATCACTTGGCGAACGATGTCCGGGAAGCTCGAGGCACTGTGGGCTGGCACGAAGAATGTGGCCTTGACGTCACAACGCTTTAGAACGTCCAGCAGACGAGGCATGCCCACCTTGGCGCCAAACTCTCCGCGTGACAGCGGGGTTGGGGAAGTTTGCTTGAACGTGCTCAACCAGATGGCCACGCCATCGAAGTCGAAAGTCAGGCACACGGTTGTCATCAGGATTCCTCGGTGCTCGCGAAAGACAGATTCTTGTTGGCCTTGAGGGCTCTCAACAGGGCTATCGAATTGCGCGCCGTTGGACGCCAACCCGTTGAATTAAGCCGGTGAAGCCTCATTCTCAGGACCTTCCTAGATTTTGTACCGGCCGTATTAAAAATTAGACCGTGCGGTCAGTATGATCGAATGGCGAGACATGTCAATAGTCTTTTCGGTACGAAAAGACCCGCTCAATCAGGCTCGTTCCCACATGATGAGGCAATGCTTTAGGGCAAAGAGGCTCCAGTGCTCGGCCAGCTAGCCTGGTGGGTCTTCCTTGCGAGGAGTGGTGGGGGGAGGTAGACTGAATACTCGGTAGTCTATTTTGCGGTCTTTAGGGTTTGCGCGGCGTTGCTGTTAGAGGAGAGAGCTAGGTGATCAAAGCTATCAATGCAGGGCCCGGTTACCCGGGAGTCTCGATGTGCACCCACGTGACTGACGGTGACCTGATGTTCATCACTGGTCATACCCCGGTGGACGCTAACGGGGACGTGATCGAGGGCGATTTTGAGGCCCAGGCCCAGGCCGTTTTTGAGAACCTGAAGGTGACGCTTCAGGCGGCGGGGGTTGGGTTTGAAGCACTTGCACGAATGACGACCTACCTGACAGATACCAGCCCGGAGGTACTGGCAGCCTTCAAGAAGGTGCGCAACTCCTACGTGAACATGGAGTGTCCGCCCGCCAACACGCTCCTACGAGTCGTCGGCCTATACGATCCCAAAATTCAGATTGAGATCGATGGCGTCGCGGCGTTGCCGAAACGATAGGGCTGCACCGTTGCAGTCGTGGGGCTCAGGGCTAGACCTGGGTCCCTGTCTGCAGAGGCGGCTCGTATCAGTCACGGGTCGCCGAGACATAAAATTTGACTTGTCGGTACAAAAAAAAGACAATGGCTGTCAATTTTACCGGTTATGAAGTCATCGCCTTCTGATAGCCTGTTGTTCTGAGCGACATGGCCAAGGATGATTTTTGATGGAAATGACTTACAGAGGTGTGGTGTACCCCGCGCAGACAGATGCGATGGGACATATGACTGTTCAGTACTATGTCGCTGCGTTTGATCAGGCGTTCTGGCATTTCGTCAACTCTCTGGGATACAACCTCGATTGGCGTCATGAGCGTAACGAAGGCTGGGCGGACGTCAATTACGAAATAAATTTCCGCAATGAGCTCAAAGTCGGTGACATATACACTGTCTCCAGCAAAATTAAGAAAATTGGTAGAAGCTCGTTGGTAACCCAGCACTTCCTGTCGGACAAAGACGCGCAGCTGTGCTGCGAGATCGTAATGACGTCGGTCTACTTCAACCTGGCGGAGCGCAAGGCTATTGAGATACCAGAGACAGTACGGTCTCTTGCTCAAGAGCAGCTGCAATTCGATGCCAATCAATAGTTAACTGCCGTATGGTGTGCCCATGAATATAGATCTGCGTGATCAGTTGAGGCAAAAGAAGCAAGCCTACGTCCAAGACGAAATTCTTGCTTCGGCTGCAACGCTTTTCGCTGAGAAGGGCTTCCGAGCCATCACTATCAATGATGTGGCCGCCAGTCTCGGTTACACAAAATCCGTCGTCTATTACTATTTCAAGAATAAAAACGAGATCCTCTGGCAGATCTTCCTCCGGATGCACGAGAGCTACCGTGCATCAATCGGTGAGGTTCTTGAAAAGCAACTGCCACCGGCTCAAACCCTGCGTGAGATTCTTTACAATCACGCGCTTCATGTGATGAAGCGCAAGGATTGGACGGCCATTTACTTCCGTGATGAAAGTGAGCTGGAGTCAGATCAGCGGGCACTGATGAGCAAGCGCAAGCGCGAATATGATGCTCTGATCGAGGATGTGTACAGAAACGGTGTGGAGGTTGGTTGCTTCAAGAATGTACCGTGCCACATCGCCGTGAGTGGATTCATGGGCATGTGCAACTGGCTTCATACTTGGTTCAATGATCAGGGCACCCTGACTGCTGAAGAGGTGGCGGAGTATTACTGTGACCTGCTTTCGGGCGGTTACCTTAAGGGCTAACTGACGGCGAGATCAAAAAAGGGCGGCCACTCAAGTGACCGCCCTTTTTTATTCACTCCAAGCCGCTTTCAGAAAAGTCGGATGCAAAATCGCGGCGATCGCGAGCATAGTCAACGTTGTCGTCAGGAATTACACGGATTCGGACGCGGCTTTGCATTTCCTCCGAGACGTGTGCGACGACCCCGGGCATAGTGGAAATTACGGCCAGGCCGGTCATCTCTGCCGGCGTGAAGCCCATTTGCGCCAGGATCGCTCCCATCATCCCTACCTCGTTGATCACAATCTCCGGCTTGTTGGCCTGAGTAGTGAATGCCTTGTGGACCGCCTCATACCAATTGCAGACATCGCCCCAAACGCCAGTCTCGATTGCGAGCTGCTTGAGTTGCTGAGCTCGAGGATCAGTGAAGCGGAATGCTGGATGGCCCAGACCGGGTACGCGTTCTTTCTTCGCACGCATGCCATCAACCAGAGCGTTAGCAGCGTCATCAAAAGAGGTGGCGCTGCGGGCGGCGTCAATGGTGGCGTTGAGGAACTGGCCGGTCTGATCGGGGGCGAGAGAGTACTCGCCTGCTGCGAGGACCGCGGTGGCTAGACCCGCAACCATGGAGGGGTTGCTCGAAACGCAGAATCGAGCCGCTGCGGTCCCCGGCTTTTTGAGTGCGTAATCGAGCACGGAGCACAGCACGCCGTCGATCATTTTCGACTCGCCGGGTGTCGGCAGCCGGCCACGAATGAGAAGGAAAGTCGAAGCCGGGAAGCTCAGCTTGCCGATCAGATCGCCCAAGTCATAGCCGCGGATGTAAACAGTGTTGTCCTGGACGTCGCTGATCGACGTTGCCCAATAGCGCTTTTGCTCGGTAGTCATCTGTGTGCCCTGTAAAAAACGAAAGTACCCATTGGTCAAAAAACAATACCATGAAGAATGTAAATAGTCTAATTGGTCATCTTGAGCTTTTGGGGCAGCGCGACGAACTGGTTTAGGAGCGACACACTTTGGCTCCCTATCCATGGTGGGGTGGCCATCGGTAGTGTTGGGCCGGCTTAGTCGATGAACAGCTTCTCTCCCGCACGATGCAGATGGTGCATCGAACGCTTGGGTTTCTGAGCGTAACAACGGTAGTGATAGGCGAACTGGGTGTAGCGATAGGTCGGCAGTTGCGGATACGTGGCGAGATATTCCTCCCATCGCAGCCGCAAGGTAACGCCCTTGCGCCGCAGTTGGAGCAGCACCCGCGCGACGACATCGGTGGAAACAAGGCGGCCGCCAGCGCAGCCTCGTCCATGATCTGCAGCCCGTGCCGTCGTGGCGTACTTGCTGAGCACATCCTTGGACAGCGGCAAGGCGCGGGTAATCTTCTTCTGGAACAAGCCGGCTTAAAGCTAGAGATGCAAACATTCTTTGGTGTTTCGCATGGCTACTCGCAGCGCCGCCATCCCACTACTCCCCCGAAATCGTGCGCGGGTGGCGGTCGCGTCAGATCATGCGCAATTGAGGGGGAAGGTTTTCGCCGCGCCATGACCGCCAGTTTCGGATCAGGCGGAAACCCGTCCGAATCTACCGAAACGGCCGCTCTCGACGATCCGGAATCCACAGTATGGGCACCGGCTGTGGAAACGGTCCCAATCTCAGAGAGTCGAAATGCAACAGGGGCTGCTTTAGCCGCATGAGCGTGCTGTACACCGCAATGACCATCAGTGCAGCGCCGACCAGGCGCCGCATCAATCGTGCACCGAGCTCCAACCAACTGATCCACTCCACGCGCCGACCGCAGCGGGAGCGGGACTGCCGCAGCAAACGGACCTGCAGAAAAACCGGTTGCCCCAGTATCGGCAGGTCGCAGATTTGTCGCGAGTACTTGTGGACCGGCGAACAAGTTATTGGGAACTGCCGCGGCGGGGCAGGTGCCACGGGACGGGCTCCAACTCAATCTGCAGGGCATTGGCGTCAGAGTCGATAGAGGCAAGAGAAAGGAGGGAATGCAGTTGCGTTCTGCATCAGAGCGGCGGTGCTGGTTTAGAGGTTTGGTCGCACAAACATCTTCAACCAGACCGCCGTTCTTTTATGGGGGGGGACTCCGTGAAGAATATAATTTTTTGCTGATCCAGTGTCAGCACCCGGCACTGCGTAGTCACGTTGATGCCTTCATACTGAAACCAATTGATCTGGGGGCGCAACGCCGATCCGATGACTCCGAGCGAGTGGCAGACTTAGATATGGCTATAACCCTGATTAAGCATGTGAGCTTCAGCCTCGCAGCTAGTGCTCTAATTTTTTACGCTGCCTGCGAGTATCCAAGTTTCCTCTGGTGTGCCTCGTACAGGTTTATTGAACAGTTGGTGCTGCGCGTCACTGCCCGTACGAAAGTAATAGAAGTTTCTCTGTAATTTGAGAGAAATTCTCAGCTACAATGACGCCTGCATCTCTAAAAGCTTTCACTTTTCCTTCATAGCCTCCACGCGATTTCGTGACAATAGCACCAGCGTGCCCAACGGATTGCCCCGGTTTTACAGATTTTCCAGAAATAAACGCCACTACGGGCTTGCGGACTTGAGCGCTTATAAACTCTGCCGCTAGCTCCTCGTCCGCCCCCCCGATCTCGCCAAGAAGAAGAATTGCGTCAGTGTCGTCGTCGGCCTCGAATAAGGCGAGCGCTTCTCGAAAGTCACTCCCCTTCACCATATCTCCTCCGATTGAAATTACCGTCGAAATGCCTAATCCCACGCCTTTCATTTCCGACATTGCGGCATATGCGACAGATCCGCTTTTGGCAATTACACCGATATTTCCGGAATTGCAGATGTCGTTACAGATGTAACCGGCCTGAGCAATACCTGCGCTCAATACTCCAGAGGAGTTCGGGCCAATCAGCAAAGCACCTTTCTCGCGAGCAAGGTCTTTCATTAAAAGTGCATCATGAACAGGCACATACTCTGTTATAGTAATTATCGTTGAAGCATCAGCCGATAGTGCATCTTCTACAGCGGCGAGCGCATCGGCGGGATTGGTAAAGATAAGCGCGACATCCGGTTTCCCAGTGTAAATGGCGGCGTCTTTAGCCGTTGGAAATGGTTTTGAAGGAGCTATTGCTAGAGAGGGGTCGTTAGTAATAACAGCGCTTACAAATGTTCCTGCCTCAATCATTGCGCTAAGCATTCGGACACTGGAGAGGGAATTAGTTCCATAAAAAATTACTTTGGACGTTGCGCTGAGTACGACGCTCATGGAAGCACCTCTCCGTTTGCTGCGGCGATAACCTTTTCGATGGCATCGGCGATGTTTTGGGAATTGCGTACTCTGTACTTCAAGAAAGTCGATTCAGATTGGGCTTCTCCCCTACCATGAAGGTTGAAGACTACAGGCTTTGCATTTGCTTGTGATCTTGCAGTGGCGGCCGATAAGAGTGCCTCTGCCAGATCGGGAATATAGTAGCTGCAGGTCATAAGGCTTATGAAAATGACCTTCACTGTGGGGGCTTCGTCAAACGATTGAAATAGGGAAGGGGCGGCTTCCTCTAGCCTCCCCGAGGCAATCAAGTCATCAAGATCGATCATCAGCGAAACAGTCTGCCCGCGATCCGCGATCCAGTCCGCGACAGTTATTCCAATACCGCCGCCAATTCCTGCATAGGCTACTGCGCCGCCGTTGCTCAGTTGTTTTATCTTGGCAAGCGGCCTAGGAAGGCCTTGGTCGGCCTCACTGTGGGTATCGTGGCATTGATGCTGAATTAACCTGGGCTGCCTGAAAATGGCTGATTCATCAATCAAAATACGAGCGTCGAGCGCAACGAGCGATCCGTCGCCAATTTCGGCCAATGGATTAATCTCAACCATTGTCGCGTCATTTTTTTTGAGGACTTTAAATAAATTCCTTGCGAGCTCAAAATAGGCTTGGCGATTATTTAGACCGATTTTTTCACATGCTTTCGACATCTCGTCCCAACTCGGACCGACGATTGGGTTGATTAAAAGTCGGATGACTGTTTCTGGCTCGCTCTGACTGATATCCTCAATGTCGACACCACCTTTTGACCCCAGAATCAGCCAAATTTCGCTGCTTTCAATTATGAAGCCGATGTATCGCTCCGCTGTGACCTGGAAGAAGTCTTCTACGAGAACTGCGTCAACGCGAAGGCCATTCACCTCAGCGCCGAGGAGGGAGTCAAATTCGCTGTAAGCCGTTGCTCTGTCATAAGCAAATCTGATCCCGCCGCCTTTTCCGCGCCCTCCGGACGCTATTTGGGCCTTTAGTACGCTGGCCCCTTTCAGCGAGCCCAGCGCACGCTCCAGTTCGTCGCGCGACCTAATCGTGGTGCCAAACGGCACCGTGATATCGCACTCGCGAAGTAATTCTTTCCCCAGATGCTCAGGAAGCAACATGCGTCTGCCCTCCGACAGGTGACCGCATCGATCTGACGGTCCTGTCTCAGTTTGAAATGGACCGAATTTGGCTCGAGTACCCGTGAGTATATAAACATACTGACGGGTACAATCAAGTCTTTTGAAAGGCTGATGCAGTGACCGCACCTCGATCAGAATCGGATCAAATTTGATGAAGCGACCTTGTTGACTCGAGCGTCTGAATTTCGTACTCTCGGGTATTTTCTTCGCTCGAGGAAGTGAAAAATGCCGGAAACATTCGACTACGTGATCGTTGGTGCGGGTTCGGCAGGGTGCGCGTTGGCGGCACGTCTTAGTGAGCAACGGGATATCACCGTGTTGCTGATTGAGGCTGGTCCGAATGATGCTTCATGGCGAATTGATATGCCCTTGGCAGTGGACAGCTTGCTGACCAATGATCGGTTCAGCTGGCCTTTCAAGAGTGAGCCCCTACAGAACGCAAAACAGCGAGTAATATGCCAACCTCGCGGACGTGTATTGGGAGGCTCTTCAAGCATAAACGGTATGGTGTACACCCGCGGACATCCTTTGGACTATGATCATTGGGCTAACGAGCATGGTTGCAAAGGCTGGAGCTATGCCGATGTGCTTCCGTACTTTAAGAGGATGGAGCATGCGCCATGGGGAGATCCAACTTATCGTGGGATCAACGGCCCTATCAAGATTTCTCGGGAGACTTCGAATCTTAGCCCCCTTTCGGCAGCATTGATAACCGGCGGCGTGAGGGTAGGCTTACCGTACACATCCGACTACAACGGCCAATTTCAGGAAGGTATAACGGTCGAAGAGCAGAACATCGCTGGCGGCAAGCGATGCAGTGCAGCACGTGGCTACCTGACAAAGGAAGTGAGATCTCGTCCAAACTTGAGAATTTGGACGGGCACCTGGGCTTTGCAAATACTGATCGAAAGCAAGTGCGCAAGAGGGGTACTCGTTGCTAGAAACGGGAAGGATGAAATCGTATATGCGCGACGCGAAACGATTTTGTGCTCAGGTTCAATCGGCAGTCCTCATCTGTTGATGCTTTCAGGGATTGGACCCGCCAAGCAACTGATAGAAAACGGAATCAAAGTCGTTCATGACAACGACGCCATTGGAGGCAATCTCCAAGACCATCCGCTGATTAAGATGCGGTTCCGCTGCAAGAAGGGTATTGGGCTTTCTCGTTTCGCAAGCGGGCCCGCGAAAATCGTCGCCGGGCTTAACTGGTTTTTGTTCAAGACTGGTGTCACTGCTAAAAATCACTTTGAGGCAGGCGGCTATGTCCGAACTAACTCAACCCACACAAAACCCAATGTGAAGTTTGAGTTGTTCCCGCTTGCACTAACTGGAGACCTCCATAAGCCATACGCGTTTGAATCCTTTCAGATAGTACTGACATCACAGAACTCCCAGTCACGTGGCAAGCTAATCCTCACGTCTAACTCCGTGTATGATCCGCCGAAAATAGAGCTTAACTATCTCGATAAGCCTGAGGATTTTCAGACGTTTACAGAGTCAGTCGCGCTGACTCGAAAGATTATTGCGACCCCCGAGTTTCAAGCGCTTGACGCGTTAGAGATTGATCCCGGGCCAGGCGTTGTCGATGGCCCCGCTATGATCGATTGGGTTAAAGATACGATCTCAACTGCGTATCACACGAGCGGAACTTGCCGAATGGGGCCGGCTGAAATTTCGGGAAACGTCGTCGATCCCCAACTTCGTGTTATTGGTATCGAGAACCTTCGAGTTGCAGACGCGTCGATACAGCCTGTTGTTGTTTCTGCCAACACGAACGCCACTTCAATGATGATCGGGGAACGAGCAGCGGACTTAATTCGAATGTCAAACTACAGGGTGTAGATTATTACAATGAACCAATCTTTTGGACGTCTAGGTAGTCTCGCGACGCAGGCTGGATTCCTAATAATGGCTGCGGTAAGTCATAGACCGGCAATCGAGTCCTTCTTGGAAGTGCTGAGCTTCGGAAAGCCTGTTCCTCACGATGAAGTTGTAAAGTTCAAACGGTTAATCGCCGAAATATTAGCCCCGCATGTCTCGGCTCTCATGATGGATCTGCAATACGCAGACCAAGATACCTTTTCGAGTATCCGCCAACACTGTGGTCTAATTGTTGCGGTTGAAAATGGTACTCATGAGAGGCATGGGCCTTGGGTCGTCGATGCGTTGCAACATGAAAGTGCGATCGAGGAGGCTATTGATCTGGGGGCAGATGCTATAAATTTATCACTATACCTTCATTCGCAAGCGCCGGAAGAAGTTCAGGCTCACCAGATGGCTTTAATGCAAAAGGTTAGTGCGCGTTGCGATGAGGTGGGGGTGCCATTCATTCTCAGTCCGCTACTCTATCAGACTGCGACTAATGTTAATTCTGATCCTCCGAACGATCTAAAGCGGCTCATCAGATTGATACGTGATCAAAGAATTCCGATTGACTTGATGCAGATTGAAAATCCGTTTACGGATGAGATTTCTTCTGGCTTTGCAGCGCGAACAGAGTATTTCCGAGAACTATCCTCCGGTATTCAGTGCCCTTGGGTGATGCTAACTGCCGGTTCCAACATCGATCGGTTCAAGGATGCGTTAAAGGCTGCATTCCTTGCGGGTGCGAGTGGTTTCCTGGGGGGGCGAGCCTTCTGGCGCCAGGCGAGCAACAATTACCCTAACGACGCAATGGTAAGGAAGGGAATTGAAGAAACGATATTTCCAGTCATCCGCGGCCTTTGCGAAAGCGTTCGAGATTACGGGAAGTCTTTAAATTCACCAGTGGCAAGAATTTCTTAGTGAGCGAGAGTGGCAATGCACGCCTTCAACGATAATTATTTAAAATTTTACATCGATGGGAAATGGGTTGCTCCGGCTGATCTAGTTCTGCGAGGCTAACGAACCCAGCAACTGAAGAAACGTTCGCATCTGTAGCACTGGGGGGCTATTGATGTGGATCGAGCTGTAAGTGCTGCACGAAGGGCCTTTACAGTGTTCTCTGGAACTTCTCGCTCCGAAAGAATTGAACTTATTGAGAACTTTTATAGGATTTTTAAGCGTCGGTCATATGAGATTGCGGAGATTGTTACCATCCAGACTGGCATGCCCATAAGCGTTAGCTCCGGAAGCTTAATAGGATTCTGCGAGGCTCATATCGCCAAGACGCTTGAAATCCTTAAGGAATTCAATTTTGAAGTCTCGAGCGGTATAACGACTGTTCGTAAAGAGCCGATCGGGGTCATCGGGTTGATCACCCCCTGGAACTGGCCGATCGGTCAGATTCTCACGAAACTTCTACCCGCGTTGGCTACTGGATGTACGACTGTCCTTAAGCCCAGCGAATATACCCCACTCGATGCTGTCATCGTTGCGGAAATGTTGGATGAAGCTCGCTTTCCTCCCGGAGTTTTTAATCTTGTTCAAGGGGATGGTGCAACTGTTGGTGATGCAATCACTCGTCATCCCGACGTTGATATGATCTCGTTCACTGGGTCGACCCGAGCCGGGGTACAAATCAGCAAATCAGCCGCTGATACCGTCAAGCGGGTCGTGCACGAACTGGGAGGAAAATCGGCTAATATTCTCCTTAAGGATGCCGATTTTCAGAATGCAGTTCCCGCTGCAGTCGAAAATTGTTTTCATCTCAGTGGGCAAGCATGCGATGCCGGAACCCGTTTGCTTGTTCCACATGACCGTCTAGCACAGGTAGTTACTCTCGCCTGCGACGCTGCGGATAAGATGGTTGTCGGTTCGCCAAATGACACTCGCACAAACATGGGCCCACTGGTGAATGAGCAGCAGTTTGACCTTGTTCAAGCGAAGATTGCCCAAGGAATTGATGAAGGGGCGAATATAGTCTGTGGAGGGCTTGGCCGGCCAGAAGGAAATCCGAACGGATTCTTTGTTCGTCCGACAATTTTCTCTGACGTAACAGAGAGTATGTCGATTTTTCGTGAGGAGATCTTTGGCCCTGTACTGAGTATTGTTCCCTATCATACATATGAGCAAGCAATTGACATCGCGAACAATAGCCATTATGGACTCGCGGCCTATGTGGCCGGATCAGATATTAGCGCTGCGCAAAAAGTCGCAAACTCACTTCGGGTTGGTTCAGTATATGTGAACTCCCCGCCCCTAGACGCAGGGGCACCTTATGGTGGATACCGTCAGTCGGGTAACGGTCGAGAATGCGGTGAATATGGTTTCCATGAATGCCTCGAGTTGAAGTCTATCATTGGGATTAGAGTCTGAGTATTCAGTTTCGACTGTGAGCTCGCAATCTGCCTCCGCTGGTTTGGCCGACGATAATTACTGCTCGACCGCATGGTGATTGTAATCAGAGTAACTTCGATCAAGTCGGCATGTATCCTGTGCTGAACAGGACTCCAGTCAGCAGCGTTAGTCAGTCTTATGATCCAAATGAGCTGTTTCTGACTTCGAGCACGCAGGCAAACGTCAGATGACCTGTCAGGAGCGTTTTCTGGCCAAGATGGATTATGCGGTGCCCTGGGACGTGTTGGAGGTACTGATCGAACAGCATTGCTCGAAGGCCGGTGGTGGCCGCTAACCAGTTGCCAACTGGAAATCATGCTGCACCCTTATCTGTTGCAGAGCTGGTTTTCGCTGATCGATCCGACGGTGCTGTACGAGATCACCTCGATGTGTCAGTCTGTCTGGTTAGAGCTTAAACTTCATACCGACTTCCGCATCTTGGCTGTATCTAGTTGAGTGCTTCTTTTCGACACTGCATCTAAGTGTTCAAGTGCATCGGGGATTGTGCTTGCTATCATCGCAACGATGGGGGAGTGAATGACTGCTATATCCAAGGCGAGATGCAGATCATCACGGACCGCCTGACGCCGTCACTATCCTTGGAATATGTGGTGCGGTGAGAGCGCAAGTCCAGAAGTCCTGCTCTGGAAGTCTTGATGCGTAAAATTGAAAGAGACATTGGTCGCTCTGGCGACCTGGTACAAGCTGGCTCATGATCGAGCGCCTGCCAATTGCTCTGGGTGTCGGCAATGCACATTGCCAATTACCGGGGATTATTTCCTTGGTCTGTCCCGGAACTGATGGACAAGTAGTTAAGAGCTACTGCTCGCATTTCGCCGCTCAAACTCCATCGGACTGAGATAGCCCAACGTCGAGTGGCGACGGCGGTGATTGTAAAAGCGGATGTAGTCGAACAGGTCGGTTTTCGCTTCCTGGTAGCTGGCGTAGCGAGTCAGGTACACCCGCTCGGCCTTCAGCGAACGGAAGACGCTCTCCATCGCGGCGTTGTCCCAGCAGTTCCCCGGACGTGAATGGCTGGGCACGATTCGATGTCGCCGAAGCAAAGCCTGGTAGTCGTACGCGCAGTATTGGCTGTCACGATCCGAGTGCAGCAGCACTTCTTCTTTCGGCTGTCGGCGTGCAACGGCCATCTCCAGAGCAGCATGCACCAGGGCCTGCTGCATGCGGTGGTGCATCGCCCAACCGACGACAGCGCGTGAATAGAGATCGAGCACGACGGCCAGATACAGCCAGCCTTGGGCCGTCCGCACGTAGGTCATGTCCGAGACCCAGTGCCGATTGGCGCGATCCGAGGCGAACTGGCGATCCAGGTGGTTCGGGGCAATCGGCAGAGCATGACGACTGCTGGAAACCAGCCGCCAGCGCTTGCGCGAGCGAACGCGCAGACCGGCTTCGCGCATCAGTCGAGCAACCCGGTGTCGACCACACGCATGCCCCATGGCCGCCAACTCGGCCTTGATTCGGCGGTGGCCATAGATCCCATTCACCTCATGGTGGATGGTGCGGATCTCCTGGCTCAGACGCCGATTCGCCATCTCTCTCGCCGAGGGAGGCCGCTGCTGCCAGGCATAGAAACCGCTGCGGGATACCTGCAGCAGCCGGCACATCGGTGCTACGGGATAGCGACCGGCCAACGCCTCGATGGCGCGGAACTTCACTTCGTGGGCTGCGAGAAGATGGCGAGCGCCTTTTTTAAAACATCGCGCTCCATGGTGACCTGAGCCAGTTGCTGGCGTAGGCGACGCAGCTCCGCGCTCTTGCCCCGCTGCTTGCCATTGCCCGGAAAGGCATTGTCACCTTGCTGCTCGTACTGGCGCTTCCATTTGCCCAACAGGCTTTCGGCGATGCCCAGCGTCTCGGCGACATGACGAAGCGGCGTACCGGCAAGCACCTGGTCTACCGCCTCGCGTTTGAAGGATTCGGGAAAACGTCGTCTGGTCTGGGTCATGAACACTCCTTGCGGTGGGCATTATCCACCTTAAGTCAGTGTCCACTCAGCCCGGGACAGACCAATCATAAGTTGCGCAGGTTCGAGGAGGGTTCCGAACCTGCAGAGCAACTCAATAAAGTATCATCTTGGACTAAAGAACTTTGCTGAAAAACGATCTGGCGCGATCTGACTTGGGGCTTTCGAAGACGCTGGAGGGTGGGCCTTGTTCGACAATCACTCCTTCGTCCATGAAAACCACTGTGTCGGCCACCTCTCGTGCAAATCCCATTTCATGAGTAACGACCACCATCGTCATTCCTTCAGAAGCGAGATCTTTCATGACCGACAGGACCTCTCCAACCAACTCTGGGTCAAGTGCACTTGTCGGTTCGTCGAACAACATAACGCGAGGTTTCATTGCCAAGGCGCGGGCTATGGCAACGCGTTGCTGTTGCCCTCCCGAAAGAGTTGGCGGGAACGCATTGGCCTTGTGGTGTAGCCCAACTTTCTTCAAAAGCTGCTGGGCTATCTCTACGGCCTGCGCTCTTGGCATGCGACGAATGTGGATAGGCGCTTCAATAATATTTTGCAGTACGGTCATATGCGGGAATAGATTGAAACTTTGAAACACCATGCCTATCTCGGCACGCTGTTTCGCAATTTCATTGGGCCGCATCTCATACAGGACGCCATCTTTTTGGCGGTATCCAACGAACTCTCCTGCAACGATCAGTCGGCCGCCATCAATCCGTTCCAAGTGGTTCATACACCGCAGTAGTGTACTTTTTCCGGAGCCTGAGGGGCCGAGGATACAGGTTACTTCACCGTATCGGATATCAAGATCAATTCCCTTGAGCACGCTATAATATCCAAATGATTTTGTGACGTTGCGTGCTGTAACTGCGAATTCGGTGGTGGAAGTAGCATTAGTCATGACCGTTGCTCTCCTCGGAAGGCGATGTAGTGCGGCTTTTCAATGAGCGAGATTTGTTGAAATGGCGCTCAATAAAATGTTGTCCGATTGAGAGAATGGTGGTCAAAGCCAAATACCAGATCGATGCAACGATCAACAGTGGAATGGTCCGGAAATTGACCGTGTAGATTAGCTGTGCCGAATACAAGAGTTCCTGCATTGCGACGACGCTCACAAGAGATGACGTCTTAAGCATGCCAATTAGCTCGTTGCCGGCGGGCGGAACAATAACCGGCATAGCTTGTGGCAGGGTGATCTTGAAAAATATCCGATAACTGCTCATTCCAAGGGCTTGAGCTGCCTCTCGCTGGCCTTTTGGCACGGCGTTTAAACCAGACCGCACAATCTCCGACATGTATGCGCCTTCATTTAAGCTCAGGCCAAGAAGAGCGGCGACATATATCGTGATGTAACTGTTCGCGTCAAAGCTGAATAGGGTAGGCCCGAACGGCAGATTCAGTGAGATCTTCGGATACAGCGCCGCGAGGTTGTACCAGAAAATCAACTGAACCAGCAGGGGCGAGCCACGGAATAGCCATGTGTAGGTTGCCGCGAACCCTGAAAGCAGACGGTTTTCTGATAGCCGCATTGTGGCCAGCAAAGTACCGAGCAAAATGCCTATGGCCATTGACGCGACGGTCAGCCAGATCGTTGTGATCAAACCGGCTAGGATTGAGCTATCGAAGAGATATTTCCAGACTACGTCCCACCCAAACCGAGGGTTCGTAAATAGGGACTCCCCGAAAGACAAAAGAAGACAAAGAAGAACGGCAGCAGCAACCCAGCGACCATAATGCCTGAGAGGAACAATCGGAGGATTTTTATCGTGTAACGGCTTGGCGCATTTGAGTGCAATTTGATTCATGATCTCACCAATCAACAAGTCCCGAACGATTTAAGTTGGTCGCACCTAGCGGCACGACCAAAGCATCAGTCCTTCATAGAGAGAAATTATTGATAGACGGGAGGCACCGAGTCTTGCTTGTAGATATCGAATTTATCGATCGCTCCGTAACCCGTGCCGTAAGCGTCAAGAATCTTCTTGTATGCGCCGCTTTGATCCAACTTTACCATAGCCGACCTTACGGCTTCGGCCAAACCGGTAAGTTGTTCGTTTCGGGCTACGGCGATAGCAGTTAGTCCCTCATTCAGTTTGCCACTCTCAACGAAATCACTGTTATCTTTGCGTGCTGCCCTAGACACGTCTGGGTCAACGAACACCGCGTCGATCCGCCCGCTAGAAAGTGCTAGGACAGCGTTTGCCATTGATGGAAATGCATTGATATTGATCGTCCCACTGGTGCATTTACCGTTGTTTTTCTGTAAGGCATCGAGTTGAACGGTTCCCGACATAGCCCCGACGCTATGGCCACATAGGTCGAGTATCTGCGTCGGCCTGATTCCTTTTTCTTTCAAGACCATGAATACATTGTAGGTCTTCCAGTCGCTGATAAAGTCAACAACTTGTAGTCGATCTTTCCTGATATAAAATTGACCAAAAGAAAGATCGAACTTGCTTGCTTGAAGCCCTGGGATAGCCGAAGTGAACGGCGTCAGCGTGATTTCAGGCTTCAAACCCAAGGTGGCGGCGATTGCGCGAGCCAAATCTGGCTCCATCCCCTTGAGTTCTTCGCCCTGCTTAAAGTTAAAAGGCGCGCCTTGATCAGGCATGGCGATACGAAGTACGCCAGCGGCTTTCACTTTCGCAGGCAAAAGGGCGACGGATGCGGTGTCTACTGGATAATCCTCGGAGGCCGCGAAAGTAGCGCTGGTAAGGACAAAACCCACCGCCATCAGGGCGCCGGCAAAGATTTGCTTGCAGTATCCCATTTCCATACTCCACTTCAAGAATTGTTGTTGTTGTGTCGCCAAAAATCCGCCGCATTTAAAAAAAACGACGCATTGGGATGTTATGCGTACTCATGGGTACGTGCAAGCCTCTCGCTAAAAATCGACGGCCGCGCGAGCGTGAAGGGTTTCGCAGCTGCTTCGATGCGCGCAGGTTGAATCGCACCGGGCTTCCTGAAGGGCCCGGCTTGTATTTGGCAAACGGTTGGCGAGCACGCTCCACGTACCATAGTCGAGCCTCCATTGGGCCTGGCCCGCCCCAATCCAGGTTGGCTTGGGGGCCTCAACCTCGTCATCAAAGTTATCCAGGCAGCCAAGCAGCAAACTGACCTCCACCCTTATGCGATGTAGCCAGTGGCATGGTTAACAAGGGCATTGGGGGGCAGGCGAGTAAGTCGGACCATGCGCGGTGTTGCCCGGAGCACCGGGCGACGTGGCCAGCTCCTGGGAGCCGTCCACGATGGCTCCAACCCTAGGATTATTGATTGGAAGCCAGAATCTCCGCCCTAGACCTGGCTACGGAGATCATCAAGGAGGTGATTTTTCGATAACGAATCGCATCCGTGATGCTGCCTCAGGTGCACTGGCCCATCTCTATGAGCGTGCTCCCAACGTAGAAATTTTCGAGCCTGCCGACCCGCATATCATGACGGTAATCGGGCCCACGATCGGTTACGAGATCTGCAGCCGGTTGGATTTGCAGCTTGGCCAGTCTTACGAAAAGCTGAAGTACTCGCCGATGCAGATACAAGGGCTTCGTAACGACATTTGGGAATGGGCTAACGGAGTGCTGGCAGACGCTGCGGATAGCCTTGCCGTTGTCCTTACAAAATTTGGCGATGGTCTTTAAGTCCAGCGTCAGATGTCCGGTCAACTGCATAAGCTCGACATTGTGTTGCGCCTCCCGTTCCAGCCGGCGGCTGGATTGGATGCGATTGAGATAACCGTAGATGTAGGTCTTCAGCAGAACGCAGGAATGGTAAGCGGGACGACACCGTCGCAGCCTAACCTGCCGAGGTAGAGTTCATCGACGAACACATTGGCCACCCGTGCCGAATTGGCCTCTGGAACGTAATCAGCCAGGCTCTCAGAGCGGCGGCGGCGTGCTTTGGCCTCGATGTTCTCCCTGGATGAAGCGCTTCATGCGCAGTCGCCACTGACGTTGATTTCACAATTCTAGGGGAAATACCGGCCAGGCCTGAGATGCCGTGCCAGCAGGAAATCGGGAGGTCAAGCTACCGCCGTCATTGAAAAAGTCATCGAGAGGAACTCGTCCGAAATCGATGAGATCCTGGTCCTAATCACTGAACATGAAGTTCACCATGCACTCTTGTCTGAGGCCGGAAAGCGTCCTGAAAAAAACAGGGTTCGCACAAATGGACCTCATAGTGTTCGCGAGCGTGGGCCGAGCCATAACCCCAACTGGCGCAAAGAGTGGAAAATTGCATTCCATGCCCGTCAATGCGCGTGTTATTGCCTCAAATTTCGCACGGAACACCACTGACCGATTCAGTCTGCTTCATGGCTGTGATCTTCATTGGCAACCTCCCACCTGGGTACATGTACGCCTTCGTTTATCAGGCATACGATATCCCTTCAGGAGCTTTGCAAGGCGGGGAGGTGCTACCGCGAATGCGGCCCTTCTGTGCATCGGACCAGTAGCAGAATGCGGCAGCGGTTTTCACGCAGTCTCGGCCGATTACTGGCGGTCGCGACTGACAGAAGTCGATCTAATATGGTTGCCAACGAGCGTTCATCCCTGATGGGGCGCTGCATCCCAGACAAAGAAAAGGGCCGGTAAGCAATGCTTACCGGCCCTTTGACTGCGCCTCTTCGCCACCATCCCTGGCGGTTCCAAGGTTCTTGCTTGTTACACTCCGCACTCAATTGGTGCGTTCGTTTCACTTTGAAGTGAAAAAATTCCAATTCATCGTGAAAAATTACGACTACTTCCGTCAGTCCCAGCTCAGCGCGCCGCCGGTCTGGTACTCGATCACGCGGGTCTCGAAGAAGTTCTTTTCCTTCTTGAGGTCCATGATTTCGCTCATCCACGGGAACGGGTTGCTGGTGCCCGGGTATTCCTCTTTGAGGCCGATCTGGGTCAGGCGGCGGTTGGCGATGAACTTGAGGTAGTCCTCCATCATCGCGGCGTTCATGCCCAGTACGCCGCGCGGCATGGTGTCGCGAGCGTATTCGATCTCCAGCTGGGTGCCCTGGAGGATCATCTGGGTGGCCTCGTCCTTCATCTGGGCATCCCACAGGTGCGGGTTTTCGATCTTGATCTGGTTGATCACGTCGATGCCGAAGTTCAGGTGCATGGATTCGTCGCGCAGGATGTACTGGAACTGCTCGGCGGTGCCGGTCATCTTGTTGCGGCGGCCCATGGAGAGGATCTGGGTGAAGCCGCAATAGAAGAAGATGCCTTCCAGGACGCAGTAGTAGGCGATCAGGTTGCGCAGGAACTGGCGGTCGGTCTCCGGGGTGCCGGTTTCGAACTTGGGATCGGAGATCGAGCGGGTGTACTTGAGGCCCCAGGACGCTTTCTTCGCGACGCTCGGGATCTCGTGGTACATGTTGAAGATTTCGCCCTCGTCCATGCCCAGCGATTCGATGCAGTACTGGTAGGCGTGGGTGTGGATCGCTTCTTCGAAGGCCTGGCGCAGGATGTACTGGCGGCACTCGGGGTTGGTGATCAGGCGGTAGACGGCCAGCACCAGGTTGTTGGCGACCAGGGAGTCGGCGGTGGAGAAGAAGCCGAGGTTGCGCATGACGATGCGGCGCTCGTCTTCGCTGAGGCCGTCCTTGCTCTTCCACAGGGCAATGTCGGCGTTCATGTTCACTTCCTGGGGCATCCAGTGGTTGGCGCAACCATCCAGATACTTCTGCCAGGCCCAGTCGTACTTGAAGGGTACGAGCTGGTTGAGGTCGGCGCGGGCGTTGATCATCTGCTTGTCGCCGACTTGTACGCGGGCGGCGGAGCCTTCCAGATCGTCCAGGCCTTCCTGGATGTCCAGGGCGTCGAGGGCCTGCTTGGCACGGGCGACGGCGTCGGAGTCGGCGGCGGAAACGGCGCGTGCTTCTTCGACGGAGCCGGCGGCTTCGGAGTCGAGTCGGTCAGCGCTTTGCGCGGCGGCCTGGGCGACTGCCGGGGCGGCCTTGGTTTCGGTGGCGTCTTCTTTGTCGAATTCGTCCCAGCTCAGCATGGGTCCTCTCCTGTTCTGGATGGCCGTTCTGTGGCGGCCTGATGTCTGGTGGCGTGTGTGAGTGCACGCTAAGAGCTTGTGCTTCTTCCGTTCGCGACGGAGGAGGCTGTTGTTCTGAGGGAGCAGGGGCCCTGAAGAGCCCCTCACCCTAGCCCTGGCTGCGCGCCCCGCTCCTGAGGGAGAGGGGACAGTCCGTGCGGTCTGCTGTTTCGGTGTTAGCGCCGCTTTCGCGGCGCGCTCACCTTACTGGCAGGCTTCGCAGTCCGGGTTGTCGATGGAGCAAGCTTTCGGCACCGGAGCCGGCTGCGGCGCGGCGGCCGGAGCGGCTTGCAGGCCTTCGTCGCCACCCGCGGATACGGCGTTGAGCTTGCCGGTGTTGATGGTGGACTTCTCGGTGCTGGTGGCGGCCAGGGCACGGAGGTAGTAGGTGGTCTTCAGACCACGGTACCAGGCCATGCGGTAGGTCACGTCCAGCTTCTTGCCCGAGGCGCCGGCGATGTAGAGGTTCAGGGACTGGGCCTGATCGATCCACTTCTGGCGGCGGCTGGCGGCGTCGACGATCCACTTGGTCTCGACTTCGAAGGCGGTGGCGTACAGGTCCTTCAGGTCTTGCGGGATGCGCTCGATCTGCTGCACGGAGCCGTCGTAGTACTTCAGGTCGTTGACCATGACCGGGTCCCACAGGCCACGAGCCTTGAGGTCGTGTACCAGGTAGGGGTTGATCACGGTGAATTCGCCGGAGAGGTTCGATTTCACGTACAGGTTCTGGTAGGTCGGCTCGATGGACTGCGATACGCCGGTGATGTTGGCGATGGTCGCGGTCGGCGCGATGGCCATGATGTTCGAGTTACGGATGCCTTTCTGTACGCGGGCACGTACCGGAGCCCAGTCGAGGGATTCGGTCAGGTCGACGTCGATGTATTTCTGGCCACGGGCTTCGATCAGGATCTGCTGGGAGTCCAGCGGCAGGATGCCCTTGGACCACAGGGAGCCGTTGAAGGTCTCGTAGGCGCCACGCTCGTCGGCCAGGTCACAGGAGGCCTGGATGGCGAAGTAGCTCACCGCTTCCATGGACTTGTCGGCGAACTCGATGGCCGCGTCGGAGCCGTACGGGATGTGCTGCAGGTACAGCGCGTCCTGGAAGCCCATGATGCCGAGGCCCACCGGACGGTGCTTGAGGTTCGAGTTGCGAGCCTGCGGGACCGAGTAGTAGTTGATGTCGATAACGTTATCGAGCATGCGAACGGCGGTCTTCACGGTCTTCTCGAGCTTGGCGGTGTCCAGCTTGCCGTCGATGATGTGGTTGACCAGGTTGATCGAGCCCAGGTTGCAGACGGCGATCTCGTCGGCGTTGGTGTTCAGGGTGATCTCGGTGCACAGGTTCGAGCTGTGAACCACGCCCACGTGCTGCTGCGGGCTGCGCAGGTTGCACGGGTCCTTGAAGGTCAGCCACGGGTGGCCGGTCTCGAAGAGCATCGAGAGCATCTTGCGCCACAGGTCTTTGGCCTGGATGGTCTTGAACAGCTTGATCTTGCCGTACTGGGTCAGGGCTTCGTAGTACTCGTAGCGCTCTTCGAAGGCCTTGCCGGTCAGGTCGTGCAGGTCCGGTACTTCGGACGGGGAGAACAGGGTCCACTGGCCGTCGTCGAAGACGCGCTTCATGAACAGGTCGGGAATCCAGTTCGCGGTGTTCATGTCGTGGGTACGGCGACGGTCGTCACCGGTGTTCTTGCGCAGCTCGATGAACTCTTCGATGTCCATGTGCCAGGTTTCGAGGTACGCGCAGACGGCGCCCTTGCGCTTGCCACCCTGGTTCACGGCTACAGCGGTGTCGTTCACGACTTTCAGGAACGGAACCACGCCCTGGGACTTGCCGTTGGTGCCCTTGATGTAGGAACCCAGCGCACGGACCGGAGTCCAGTCGTTGCCCAGGCCGCCTGCGAATTTGGACAGCATGGCGTTGTCGTGGATGGCGTTGTAGATGCCCGACAGGTCGTCCGGAACGGTGGTCAGGTAGCAGCTGGAGAGCTGCGGACGCAGGGTGCCGGCGTTGAACAGGGTCGGGGTCGACGACATGTAGTCGAACGAGGAGAGCAGGTTGTAGAACTCGATGGCGCGAGCTTCACGGTCCTTCTCTTCGATGGCCAGGCCCATGGCCACGCGCATGAAGAAGACCTGCGGCAGTTCGAAACGGATGCCGTCCTTGTGGATGAAGTAGCGGTCGTACAGGGTCTGCAGGCCGAGGTAGGTGAACTGCTGGTCGCGCTCGTGGTTGATCGCGGCGCCCAGCTTGGCCAGGTCGAACTCTTTCAGCTTGCTGTCGATCAGCTCGAACTCGGCGCCTTTCTCGACGTAGGCGGCCAGGGCCTTGGTGTAGAGGTCGGCCATCTCGTGGTGAGTGGCGCTCTCGGCGACGCCCAGGAAGCCCAGGGCTTCGGCGCGCAGGGTGTCCATCAGCAGGCGGGCAGTGACGTAGGAGTAGTTCGGCTCGCGCTCGACCAGGGTACGGGCAGTCATCACCAGGGCGGTGTTGACGTCCTTCTCGGCGACGCCGTCGTACAGGTTCTTCAGGGTTTCGCGTTCGATCAGGTCGCCGTCGACTTCGGCCAGGCCTTCGCAGGCTTCGCGGATGATGGTCTGCAGGCGGCCCATGTCCAGCGGCTGGGTGCTGCCGTCGGCCTTGGTGATGCGGATGCTCGGGTGCGGCTGGGCGATGTCGCTGGCGGCGCCGGCGTTCTTGCGCTCGTTGGCACGGGCTTCGCGGTAGATCACGTAGTCGCGGGCGACTTTCTGCTCGCCGGCGCGCATCAGGGACAGTTCGACCTGGTCCTGGATTTCTTCGATGTGGATGGTGCCACCGGAGGGCATGCGGCGCTTGAAGGTCGCGGTGACCTGTTCGGTCAGGCGGCGCACGGTCTCATGGATGCGCGACGAGGCGGCAGCGGTGCCGCCTTCCACGGCGAGGAACGCCTTGGTGATGGCTACGGTGATCTTGTCATCGGTGTAGGGAACTACGGTGCCGTTGCGCTTGATCACGCGCAGCTGGCCCGGCGCGGTGGCGGCCAGATCCTGGGCGGATTCGGCGGCCTGCGGCGCGTTGGCCTGCGGGTTCTCGCGAGTGGTGTCGATTTGCATGGGTGGTTGTCTCCACGTTCTCGTAATTGGTTTGTCACTGGCACCGGAGGTGCCGTCCCGAAAATAAAGAGCGAAAAGAGCGGTGACCCGCGGCAGGACCGCGAGCTGAAAATTCTCTGAGCAGGGGGATTGAGACCCGAAGCGCCTCCCTGGCCCAAGTCGGGTGCCGGCTTTACGGGCCGGGACCACAATACCTAGTGGTGTTGAACGTATCGTTGCAACACTCGTACCGCGTTTCCATCGACATGAATCGCTCCTTGCGGGTCGGCCCGCCTGGTCCATCAGTACGGCTGGAATACGTTGTGGGTGAACCGGAGGAGCCATGGAAAAGGCTCGCGACTTCGACTTTCTTCTTGTGTCCGGTTCACGGTGGCAAACCCAAGATGTAGGGGTATGCCGCAACGGGGATACAAGATAATGCGCTAATGGGGGGTTTGCAAGGAGAGGGGCTTGGGAAAAGCTGTGGATAAAATGTGGGTGAAATGTGGGTGAAGCGGGGTAACTCGCGCCAGACCGCGTGCTGAGCGCCTTTCACCGTTCGTCGTGCTTGATGACAGATTTTTCACTCAGCGGGGTGGCGTCGCGAGGGGGTGAACACTACCACAATATGTAGTGTTTTTGCCGCAGCAGCTCTTGACCTTTTCGGGCAATGTCTGTCCATGCCATCGGCGTGCGGGCGGGCTGGCAATCTGGCTACAATGCCGGCCGCTTGCGCGGGCTTTCTTCTTTAGTAGTGCCCGCCTTTGGCGCATCAGGAGGCAAGGTGGAACAAGAAGCGCGCATTCTCATCGTCGAGGACGACCAGCGTCTGGCCGAGCTGACCCAGGATTACCTGGAGAGCAACGGCCTGGCGGTCGCCATCGAGTCCAACGGCGCGGCGGCGGTGGCGCGGGTGCTGGCCGAGCGGCCGGACCTGGTGGTACTGGACCTGATGCTGCCCGGCGAGGATGGCCTGTCGATCTGCAAGCGCCTGCGCCCGGACTACGACGGCCCGATCCTGATGCTCACCGCGCGCACCGATGACATGGACCAGGTGCAGGGCCTGGAGATGGGCGCCGACGACTATGTGTGCAAGCCGGTGCGTCCGCGCCTGCTGCTGGCGCGCATCCGTGCCTTGCTGCGGCGCAGCGAGCCGGCCGAGGCCGCTCCGGCGGTTGGCGGCAAGCGCCTGACCTTCGGCAAGCTGGTGATCGACAATGCCATGCGCGAGGCCTGGCTGGACGAGCAGACCATCGAGCTGACCAGCGCCGAGTTCGACCTGCTGTGGCTGCTGGCGTCGAACGCCGGGCGCATTCTCTCCCGCGAGGAAATCTTCAACCTGCTGCGCGGCATCGAGTACGACGGCCAGGACCGTTCCATCGATGTACGCATTTCCCGCATTCGCCCGAAGATTGGCGACGACCCGATGCATCCGCGCCTGATCAAGACGGTGCGCAGCAAGGGTTATCTGTTCGTCGGGGAACTCTGAGTCGTGAGCGCCGTGGCTCCGTTCCCCGAGCTGCATGGCGAACGCTTCCGCCTGCGTGCTTTCACCGATGCCGACCAGCCGGCGGTCTTCCGCGCGCTGTCGCATCCTGAGGTGATCCGCTACTACGGCGTCTCCTACGCGACGCTGGAGGCCACCCGTGAGCAGATGGAGTGGTTCGAGCGCATCTATAAGGAGGGCAGCGGTATCTGGTGGGCAATCTGTCGACCGGGCGCACCTGGGGAGATCGTCGGCGGATGCGGCTTCAACAAATGGCTGCCGGCCCATCGACGCCTGTCGCTGGGCTACTGGCTATTGCCCGAGTATTGGGGGCAGGGCGTGATGGGCGAATGCCTGCCGCTGATCTTCCGCCACGCCTTCCGTGAAATGAACGTGCACCGCATCGAGGCCGAGGTGGAGCCGGAAAACCTCGCCAGCGGCCGCCTGCTGCTGCGCCAGGGGTTCACGCTGGAAGGCCGGCGCCGCGAGTGCGAGGTGAAGGACGGCGCGTTCCTCAGCCTGGACTACTACGGGTTGCTCGCTCCGGCGGCAGAGTCCCACCCATGAAATCCATCTTCCTGCGCATCTATGGCGGCATGTTGCTGACCCTGGTGCTGGTGGCCGCCCTCGGCGTGCTGACCCTACACCTGGTCAACGAGGTGCGTGGCGAGCGCTACCGCGAGGACCTGGCGCGCGGCACCTTCCGCCTGATGGCCGATGAGCTGCTGCCGATGACGGAGGTGGACCGCAAGCGCTCGCTGATCCAGTGGAGCCGCCTGCTGGGCATTCCGCTGAAGCTGACCAGCCTGGACGGGCTGGGCATGGAAGGGCGCAGCCGGGCGCGGCTGATGAACGATCAGGTGCTGGTGCAGGCCGACGAGCCGCACAGGGTGCGCGTGCTCACCCAGGTCAGTGCGGCGGAGGGGCTGATCCTCACCGGCGAGGTGGAGCAGGTCAGCGAGCAGCTGGCGCGGGCCACCATCTACCTGCTGATGGATGAGCTCAAACGCTACCCGGCCAGCGAGCAGCCTTACCATCTGGCGCGCATCGTCCGCGACAAGCGTTTCGGCTACGAGGTGCACCTGCTGAGCATCAAGGAGGTGGATCTCGACGACGACCAGAGCCGCCGCGTGGAAGAGGGCGATACGGTGATGGCGCTGGGCAAGGAGGGTGACTCCATCCGCGTGCTGGCGGGCATCATCGATACGCCCTGGGTGCTGGAGTTGGGGCCGATCTACCAGATGAACTCCTATCCGCCGCAGTTGCTGTCGATCATCGTGATCGTCGCCCTGAGCCTGATCGGCCTGACCCTGTACCTGCTGATCAGCGGCCTGGAGCAGCGCCTGCGCAGCCTGGAGTCCGCCGCCACGCGCATCGCCCGGGGCAGCCTGGATACCCGCGTGGAGGCGCGCGGCGCCGACTCGGTGGGGCGCCTGGCGGGGGCATTCAACCACATGGCGGAGCAGCTGCAGTTATTGCTGACGATGCAGCGCGAGCTGGTGCGCGCGGTGTCCCACGAGTTGCGCACGCCGGTGGCGCGCCTGCGCTTCGGCCTGGAGATGATCGAGTCGGCGGAGACCGATGCGTCGCGGCGCAAGTACATGGATGGCATGGATGGCGACATCCAGGACCTCGACCAGTTGGTGGACGAGATGCTCACTTACGCGCGCCTGGAGCAGGGCTCGCCGACGCTGAGCTACCAGCACCTGGAGCTGGCCGCGCTGGTGGAGCAGGTGGTGTCGGAAATCGCGCCGTTGCGGCGGGAGATTAGCGTCAGCATCGAGCCGGGGCCGCTGGTGCCGTTTGACCAGGGCAGCTGGGTGGAGGCCGAGCCGCGCTACCTGCACCGCGCGTTGCAGAACCTGCTGACCAATGCCCTGCGCTATGCCGAGAGCCGCGTGCGGGTCAGCTTCCGGGTCAGCGTGGACCGCTGCCAGGTGGATGTCGAGGACGATGGTCCGGGGGTGCCGGAGTCGCAATGGCCGCGCCTGTTCCAGCCATTCTTCCGTGCCGATGACAGCCGCGCGCGGGTCACGGGTGGGCATGGGTTGGGGTTGTCGATCGTGCGGCGGATCGTCCATTGGCATGGTGGGCGGGCGTCGATCGCCCGTAGCGAGAGCCTGGGCGGCGCCTGCTTCACGCTGGTCTGGCCGCGCCGGCAGGCGCCCAAGGTCGAATGAGGCAGGCGCCCAAGGTCGAGTGAGATTCCGGCGGCGCATTCGCAATATTTGACCTTGAAGTCAAAAAGTGCAGAATGCTGCCGGTACCGCCGGCCCTGGTCGGGGGCCATTCCGTTCTGAGCCGCTTTCTCCCTTTCGCTTGAGTTATCCCATGAGGGGTATTGCAGCTTCACGGCTATCGTTATGTAATTTTAGTTATACCGATGGACTGCCGAGGTAACCGGCAGCTCCGCCAGTCCCCATCTCGAAGCCTTGATAACAACAACCCACTGGAGCATCACGATGAAACACTGCTTCGCTCGTCTTTCCCTGCTGGTCGCTTCCTGCTTCGCCCTGCATTCGGCCCTGGCCGATGAGGTTCAGGTCGCCGTCGCCACCAACTTCACCGCGCCGCTCCAGGCGATCGCCAAGGACTTCGAGAAGGACACCGGCCACAAGCTGGTCGCCGCCTACGGCGCCACCGGCCAGTTCTACACCCAGATCAAGAATGGCGCGCCGTTCGAGGTGTTCCTCTCCGCCGACGACAGCACGCCGAAGAAACTCGAAGCGGAGAAGGAGACCGTACCGGGGTCGCGCTTCACCTACGCCATCGGCACCCTGGCGCTGTGGTCGCCGAAGGACGGCTACGTCGACGCCAAGGGCGAGGTGCTGAAGAAGGATGAGTTCAAGCACCTGTCCATCGCCAACCCGAAAGCCGCGCCCTACGGCCTGGCCGCCACCCAGGTGCTGGACAAGATGAATCTTACGGACAAGGTCGCCGGCAAGATCGTCGAAGGCCAGAACATCGCCCAGGTATTCCAGTTCGTTTCCACCGGCAATGCCGAACTGGGCTTCGTGGCGTTGTCGCAGATCTACAAGGATGGCAAGGTGACGGGTGGTTCCGCGTGGATCGTGCCGGCCGACCTGCATGACCCGATCCGCCAGGACGCGGTGATCCTCAACAAGGGCAAGGACAGTGCCGCCGCCAAGGCGCTGGTCGAGTACCTGAAGGGCCCGAAAGCCGCCGCGGTGATCAAGTCCTACGGCTACGAAATCTGATTCTCGAACAGGCAAGGAAGAGCGATGCCCCTTACGCAGGAGGATTTCCAGGCCATCCGGCTCACCCTCGAGCTGGCGGCCCTGAGTACGGCAATTCTCCTGCTGATCGGCACGCCCATCGCCTGGTGGCTGGCGCGCACCCGTTCCTGGCTGAAAGGTCCGCTGGGGGCGGTGGTGGCGCTGCCGCTGGTGCTGCCGCCGACGGTGATCGGCTTCTACCTGCTGATCACTCTGGGCCCCAACGGCTTCATTGGGCAGTTCACCGAGAGCCTGGGGCTGGGGCGGCTACCCTTTACCTTCGCCGGCCTCGTGGTGGGCTCGGTGTTCTATTCGCTGCCCTTCGTGGTGCAGCCGTTGCAGAACGCCTTCGAGGCGATCGGCGACAGACCGCTGGAGGCCGCCGCGACGCTGCGGGCGAGCCCTCTTGATACCTTCTTCTCCGTGGTCCTGCCGCTGGCGCGGCCGGGCTTTATCACTGCCAGCATCCTCGGCTTCGCCCACACCGTCGGCGAGTTCGGCGTGGTGCTGATGATCGGCGGCAACATTCCGGGCAAGACCCGCGTGGTGTCGGTGCAGATCTTCGATCACGTCGAGGCCATGGAGTATGCCCAGGCACACTGGCTGGCCGGTGGCATGGTGGTGTTCTCCTTCCTCGTCCTGCTGGCGCTCTATGCGAGCCGCCGCAGCCGTTCGGCCTGGGCGTGAGGTGGGCATGAACGACGCTGCCGGGGTGCGCGCCATCGAAGCGCGATTCCAGATCGCCTACTCGGGCTTCAGCCTGGAGGTGGACCTGAGATTGCCGGGGCGCGGCGTCACCGCGCTGTTCGGCCATTCCGGCTCCGGCAAGACCACCTGCCTGCGCTGCGTGGCGGGACTGGAGCGGGCGCCGCTCGGGCGGCTGGTGGTGAACGGGGAGGTCTGGCAGGACAGCGCCACGGGCGTGTTCCTGCCGCCGCACAAGCGCGCGCTGGGCTATGTGTTCCAGGACGCCAACCTGTTCGAGCACCTCTCGGTGCGGCGCAATCTCACCTACGGCATGCAGCGCGTGCCGCGTGACCAGCACCGGGTGGCGCTGGAGCAGGCCACCGAGCTGCTGGGCATCGGCCACCTGCTGGAACGCATGCCAGCGAACCTCTCCGGTGGCGAGCGGCAGCGCGTCGGCATGGCCCGCGCCCTGCTGACCAGCCCGCGCCTGTTGCTGATGGACGAGCCGCTGGCGGCGCTGGACCTCAAGCGCAAGGCGGAAATCCTTCCGTACCTGGAGCGCCTGCACGACGAGCTGGATATCCCGATCCTCTACGTCAGCCACTCGCCGGACGAAGTGGCGCGGCTGGCCGATCACCTGGTGCTGCTGGACCAGGGCAGGGCGATTGCCAGCGGGCCGGTGGCCCAGACCCTGGCGCGCACCGACCTGCCGATTTCGCACCTGGAGGACGCCGGGGTGGTGATCGATGGGCAGGTTCTGGGGCATAACGCTGATTACGGCCTGCTGACCCTGGCGCTGCCCCACTGCGAGCAGCGCATCCGCCTGGCCCATGCGCCGATGGAAAAGGGCAGGGCGCTGCGGATCAAGGTGCAGGCGCGGGATGTCAGCCTGAGCCTGGAGCCGGCGGCGCACAGCAGCATCCTCAACGTGCTGCCGGCGACGGTGGTGGAAATGGTGCCCACGGACAATCCGGCGCACCTGCTGGTGAAGCTGGACGTGGCCGGCACGCCGCTGCTGGCGAGGATCACCCGCTACTCCTTCGACCAGCTCGGCCTGCACGCCGGGCAGGCTGTATGGGCGCAGATCAAGTCGGTGGCCCTGCTGGCCTGATCCCCGCGCCGGGGCTGTTCTTTGTAGGAGAACTCCGTGTACGTCAGACGTCTGCGGGAATCGCCACCAGACTGAGCAGACGATCGCCGAGCAGGCTGAATTGCCCGTCGATTTCCTTGCCGTGATGCCATTCTGCCGAGAGGTCGGTGAGCAAGCGCAGGCGGGCTTGGCCGCCGGCTGACCACTGGATCAGTTCGGCGTGCTGGAAGTAGAAGCGCTGGCGCACCAGGGGGAAGAGCGCCTTGAACAGGCTTTCCTTGAGCGAGAAGGTGAGGGTGACCTGCAGTGCGGCCTGCCCCGGATCGAGTCGCGACAGTTCGTCCGGGGTGAGGATTTCACCGGCCAGGCGTTGGGCGCGGGCGCTGTCGAGTCGGCTTTCCACGTCCAGCCCCAGGCCGCGCCAGGCATGGGTGCGGGCGACCACCGCCGCCGCCCAGCCATCGCCGTGGGTGATCGAGCCGCAGAAGCCTTGTGGCCAGACCGGCGCGCGCTCTTCATCGGTGTCGGGCGCCACGGCCCCGCCACCGCTGGCCTGTAGCGCCGCGCGGGCGCAGAGGCGGCCGGCGAGGTATTCGGCCTGGCGTTTGGCGACGGCGCGCTGGATGTTCGCAGGGGCCGGCACCTGGCTGGCCAGGAAATCATCGGGGAGCAGTTGGGTGCGATCGAAGTGGGTGCTGCGCATCTGGCAGCCGGCCAGCGGGGTGGGCAGCGGCCAGTCGGCGGAGAGCGGGGTGCAGAAGGCGGGCAGGGTGGTCATGGGGAGCATTCTGCCGCGCCGGAACGTGGCTCACCAGTCACGCGGCGATTACATTCCTTTGCAAACCTTCACCAAAGGCGTACGGATTCATTGGCCCGGCTTTGCCAAACTGCCCGCCGCGTTTCCCAATGGGGACGCAGGTGAGGTTGTTGTCGGGGCGCCGCCAAGGCGGGCTCCGACCTTTACACTTGATTGAGTGCGGGAGCCCCCAGGGGCTCCCGTTTTTTTTGTGCCGCGCTTTTGTTGGCAGAGAGTCCTCAGGACTTCTCGTCGAAGATTTCCTTGAAGAACGCCTGCAGGTCCGCCCAGGATTTCTGGTCGGCGGTCTTGTCGTAGCCCACGTCGAGGCCGTGGCCCTTGTGCTTGTCGGCATCCGGGTTGGTGAAGCTGTGCTTGGCGCCCGGCTGCACCACCAGTTTGTAGTCGACCTTGGCGTTGTCCATTTCGGTCTTGAAGGCGGCCACGCTTTCGGACGTCACCAGGGTGTCGGCGTCGCCGTGTTCGACCAGTATCTTCGCCTTCACCGCGCCCGGTTGCGCCGGCGTGTCGGTCGCCAGCACGCCGTGGAAGCTCGCCACGCCGGCCAGCGGCAGGCCGGCTCGGGCCATGTTCAGCACCACGCCGCCGCCGAAGCAGTAGCCGATCGCGGCAATCTTGCTCGGGTCGGTCTGCGGCTGCTTCTTCAGCAGGTCGAGGCCGGCCTGGAAGCGCGCCTTGGCGGCGTCGGCGTTCTTCGTCGCTTCGGCCATGAAGGCCTTGGCGTCGTTGGGGTGCTCGGTGTGCTTGCCGCCGCCGTACATGTCGATGGCCAGGGCGCTGTAGCCCAGCGCGGCGAGGTCGCGTGCGCGGCGCTTGGCGTAGTCGTTGAGCCCCCACCATTCGTGCACCACCACTACCCCGGGGCGAATGCCGGACTTGGCGTCGTCGTAGGCGAAGTAGCCGATCATTTTGGTGCCGTCGGCGGACTGGTAGGGGATTTCCTGGGTCTTGATCGCGGCGCCAGCGCTGGCGGCGAAGGCGAACAGCAGCAGGGCGGTGAGCAGGCGCATGGGACTCTCCGTGACGGTGGCCGAAGGCAACCTTGAGAAGATAGCCGCTTCTGCGACAAGTGCCCGCCGGCGCGGCTACGACCGCTCAAGCTCGCGGCGATGGGTGAAATGTAGGGCAGCCTCGACTACCCTTGGCGCCATTCCCCCGAGCCCGGAAAGCGATTGGCTGATGCTGGATCTCAGTACCTGGAACCTGACCATTCCCCAGCGCGGCCCGGCCGCGACCATTTCCACCGCTACGCTGAACCGCGATTACCAGAGTCCCTACTTCCAGCGCAGCGTCAATGGCGTGGAGTTCTGGGTGCCAGTCAATGGCGCGCACACCAATGGCACCGAGTATCCACGGACCGAGCTGCGCGAGACGTCGCCCAATGGTGCGCTGTCGTTCTGGCGCTATCCGAAGGCCGACAACAACCTGCTGGTGGCTACCCTGAGGGTCGACGCGGTGCCGTCGTCCCGGCGCATGGTGATCGGGCAGATCCACAGCAATGGCAGCGGCAGTGCCGAAGCGCTGCCGCTGGTGAAGCTGGTCTACCAGCAGCGCCTGAACCTGGGGCGCGTGCAGGCGCTGGTGCGTGAACATCCCGATGATGTCTCCACCCGCACCTACACCGTGTACGAAGGCATCCCCCTGGGCGAAGCGTTCAGCTACCGGCTGGGCGTATCGCGCAGCGGCCTGCTGACCGTTCAGGTCAAGGACGGCCAGGTGACCCAGCAACTGGACCCGCAGTGGGCCTTCCAGGGGTTGTACTTCAAGGCCGGGCTCTATCTGCAGGACAATCGCGGCCCCGCGAGCGAAGGTGGCCGGGCCACCTTCAGCAATCTGACCATTTACCACCAATGAGGATGTTTTCCATGGCGTTGCGCAATTCCCTGGCCCTTTCCCTGCTGCTGCCGGCCGTGCTGGCGCAGGCGGCGCCGGGCGACGACTTCGGCGCCTGCCTGGATCGCCTGCAGGGCAAGGCCCAGGCCAGTGGCGTCAGCGCGGCCAGCTACGCGCGCTTCACCCAGGGCCTGCAGGCGGACATGAGTGTGCTGCCGCTGCTCGACGCCCAGCCGGAGTTCACCACGCCGATCTGGGATTACCTGGCGGGACTGGTGGACGAGCAGCGCGTGGCTGACGGCAAGGCGATGATGAGCGAGCACGCCGAGCTGCTGCGCAAGGTCGCCGCGCGCTATCAGGTCGACCCGGCCGCCGTGGTCGCCGTGTGGGGCGTGGAAAGCGATTACGGGCGCATCACCGGCAAGCGGCCGCTGCTGGTCTCGCTATCCACCCTGTCGTGCTACGGGCGTCGGCAGCCGTTCTTCCAGGGCGAGTTCTTTGCCACGCTCAAGCTGCTGCAGCAGGGCGACATCCGCGACAGCGGCATCACCGGTTCCTGGGCTGGCGCCTTCGGCCAGACGCAGTTCATGCCGTCGACCTACGCGCGCATCGCCGAGGACTTCGACGGCGATGGCCATCGCGACCTGGTGGGCAGCACCGCCGATGCCCTGGCGTCCACCGCCAACTACCTGCGCAAGGCGGGCTGGCGCGAAGGCCAGCCCTGGGGCTACGAGGTGAAACTGCCGGCCGGTTTCGATCCCGCGCTGGCCGGGCGTACCAAGCGCCGGGCGATCTCCGACTGGACCGCGCGCGGTGTGCAGCGCATCGATGGCAAACCGATACCGAGCCTGGATTCCAAGGCCGCCATCCTGCTGCCGGCGGGCGCCAACGGGCCGGCCTTCCTGGTGCTGCGCAACTACGACGCGATCTACTCCTACAACGCGGCGGAGAGCTATGCGCTGGCCATTTCCCTGTTGTCCGACCGCCTGCGCGGCGAGCCGGGGCTGCGTACCGCCTGGCCGACCGATGACCCGGGCCTGAGCCGGGTGCAGCGCAAGGAGCTGCAGGAGTTGTTGCAGCAGCGCGGCTACGACATCGGCAAGGCCGACGGCATGATCGGCGACGTGACGCGCCGGGCGATCCAGGAGGAGCAGCGCAAGCGTGGCATCAGCCCGGCGGACGGGCGCGCGGGGCAGAAGATTCTCAAGGCGTTGCAGGGCGGGTAATAGGCGCAGTCTCTACGTCCGTGACAGCAGAGGCCCCGGCATATGCCGGGGCTTCTGTTTTTGTAGGAGCAGTTGTCTTCATCCGGGCAGCCCTGTGCTGTGCTTTCCCCCCTCACCCCCGCCCTCTCCCTCAGGGAGAGGGAGCCGTCCGTGCCGGCTGAGACCGAGATTTCCTCCTGCGCCGAACGGTCCCCTCTCCCCCTGGGAGAGGGTTAGGGTGAGGGCTGCCCCAAGCGCAGATGTATCTCGTAGGAGCGGACTTTGTCCGCGATTCAGCCTCGCGTGAGATTCATCGCGGACGGAGTCCGCTCCTACGAAAGCCGTCCCGTGCCTGGCAGGAATCACACCCACGCCTGCCCACCTCACTCCCACCCCTTCACCCCGCTCATGTCCGGCAGGTGGTGGGCGATGCCCTTGTGGCAGTCGATGCAGGTGGCCCCGCCGGAGGCCAGCGCGGTGGAGTGCATCTGCCGGGCGCGCTGGCTCTGGCGGGTGAAGTCCATGGACTCGAAGTTGTGGCAGTTGCGGCACTCCAGCGAGTCGTTGGCCTTGAGCCGCGCCCATTCGTGCTCCGCCAGCTCCCGACGGTGGTCGAGGAATTTTTCCCGTGTGTTGATGGTGCCGAAGATCTTGCCCCAGACCTCCTTGGAGGCCTGCATCTTGCGCGCGATCTTGTCGGTCCACTTGTGCGGCACGTGGCAGTCGGGACAGGTGGCGCGCACGCCGGAGCGGTTGCTGTAGTGGATGGTGTCCTTGAGCTCGACGAAGACGTTGTCGCGCATCTCGTGGCAGGAGGTGCAGAAGGCCTCGGTGTTGGTCGCCTCCAGCGCGGTGTTGAAGCCGCCCCAGAAGATGATCCCGGCGATGAACCCGGCCAGGGTCAGGAAGCCCAGGCTGTAGTGCACGCTGGGTCGGCGCAGGACGGTCCAGTACCCCGTGAGCCAGGCGAACAGAGCTTTCATGGCGCCTCCTCAGGGTTTGCCGTTCGCAGCGGCGTCGCGCTGGAGGATCTTGTCGATGTCTTCGAAGGTGTTGCCCACCAGCGGCTTCGCATCCGTCTGCGGGACGTGGCACTGCACGCAGAAGTAGCGCCGTGGGGCGACGGCGGCCAGCGGCTGGCCGTCGCGGTCCATGTAATGGGTGATGCTGATCATCGGCGCCTGGACCCGCGCGCTGTTGGAACGGCTGTGGCAGGACAGGCACTTGTTGCTGTTGGTGTCGATGCGGTAGCCGGTGATGGTGTGCGGGATGGTGGGCGGCTGCTCGGGGTAGTTGCGCTCTCGGCGGATGTCCTTGTTCTCGTCGTTGGCCAGCGGCGGTGCGGGGCGGTCCTGGGAGATGGTGCCGCCGGGGCGGCGGCCGTCCGGGGCCGGGGCGTCCAGCGGGTAGTTCAGGTCGGCGGCCAGTGCGGGCAGGCCGGTCAGCAACAGGAGCAGGGCGGGCAGTATCGATTTCATCGCGCGTTCCTCAGGCCAGGCTGACCAGTTCGATGCGCACCGCGCATTTCTTGTAGTCGGTCTGCTTGGAGATCGGGTCGGTGGCGTCCAGCGTGACCTTGTTGATCAGCTTGTTGGCATCGAAGAAGGGCACGAATACCAATCCCTGCGGCGGCTTGTTGCGTCCGCGCGTCTCGATGCGCGCGCGGATTTCGCCGCGCCGGCTGATCACCTTCACTTCGCTGCCGCGGCGCATCTTCAGCTCGCGGGCATCGTCGGGGTGCATGTACACCACGGCGTCGGGCACCGCTTTGTACAGCTCCGGCACGCGCTGGGTCATGGAGCCGGTGTGCCAGTGTTCGAGCACGCGGCCGGTGGCGAGCCAGAACGGGTACTCCTTGTCCGGCGCCTCCGCCGGCGGCTCGTAGGGCAGGGCGAAGATGATCGCCTTCTTGTCCGGGTAGCCGTAGAACTGCAGGCCACTGCCCTTGGCCACGTAGGGGTCGTAGCCCTCGCGGTAGCGCCAGCGGGTTTCCTTGCCGTCCACCACCGGCCAGCGCAGGCCGCGCGCCTCGTGGTAGGCATCGAAGGGCGCGAGGTCGTGGCCGTGGCCGCGGCCGAAGGCGGCGTATTCCTCGAACAGGCCCTTCTGGATGTAGAAGCCGAAGGCCTTGGCTTCGTCGTTCTCGAAGCCCTTGGCGATCTGCTCGGTGCCGAAGGCATCCACCTGGCCGTTCTTGTACAGCACCTCGTAGAGCGTCTTGCCCTTGAGCGCCGGCGCCTTGGCCAGCAGCTTGGCGGGCCAGACCTCGTCGGTGGTGAAGCGCTTGGAGAATTCCACCAGTTGCCAGAGGTCGGACTTCGCTTCGCCCGGCGCCTTCACCAGTTGATGCCAGAACTGCGTGCGGCGCTCGGCGTTGCCGTAGGCGCCTTCCTTTTCCACCCACATGGCGCTGGGCAGGATCAGGTCGGCGGCCTGGGCCGAGACGGTGGGGTAGACGTCGGAGACGATCACGAAGTTTTCCGGGTTGCGCCACCCCGGCAGGATCTCCTGCATGATGTTCGGCCCGGCCTGCATGTTGTTGCTGACCTGGGTCCAGTACACGTTGAGCACGCCGTCCTTGAGCATCCGGCTCTGCTGCACGGCGTGGAAGCCGATCTTTTCCTGGATGGTGCCGGCGGGTAGTTTCCAGATCTTCTCGGCGGTCTCGCGGTGCTTGGGATTGGTCACCACCATGTCGGCCGGCAGGCGATGGGCGAAGGTGCCTACCTCGCGCGCGGTGCCGCAGGCCGAGGGCTGGCCGGTGAGGGAGAAGGGGCTGTTGCCCGGCTCGCTGATCTTCCCGGTGAGCAGGTGGATGTTGTAGATCAGGTTGTTCGCCCAGACCCCGCGGGTGTGCTGGTTGAAGCCCATGGTCCAGAACGACATCACCTTGCGCTTCGGGTCGGCGTACATCTCGGCCAGGGCCTTGAGGCGTTCGGCCGGCACCCCGGTTTCCTTGGCGGTGCGCTCCAGGGTGTAGGGTTTGACGAAGGCGGCGAATTCCTCGAAGCCGATGTCGCTCCAGGTGTTGGCCTTGTCTGCGTTCTTCGCCTTCTGCTCCAGCGGATTGTCCGGTCGCAGGCCGTAGCCGATGTCTTCGGCGCCGTGGGCGAAGCGGGTGTACTTGTCGACGAAGTCGCGGTTCACCGCGCCGCTTTCGATGATGTGGTTGGCGATGTAGTTGAGGATGTAGAGGTCGGTCTGCGGCTTGAACACCATGGGGATGTCGGCCAGGTCGAAGCTGCGGTGCTCGAAGGTGGACAGCACCGCGACCTTCACCTGCGGCGCGCTCAGGCGCCGGTCGGTGACCCGCGACCAGAGCACCGGGTGCATCTCGGCCATGTTCGAGCCCCAGAGCACGAAGGTGTCGGTGGCCTCGATGTCGTCGTAGCAGCCCATCGGCTCGTCCATGCCGAAGCTGCGCATGAAGCCCATCACCGCCGAGGCCATGCAGTGCCGCGCATTGGGGTCGATGTTGTTGCTGCGCAGACCGGCCTTGAACAGTTTGTTGGCGGCGTAGCCTTCCCACACCGTCCATTGCCCGGAGCCGAACATGCCCACCGAGCCCGGGCCCTTGGCCTTGAGCGCCGCTTTGAATTTCTCGGCCATGATGTCGAAGGCGGCATCCCAGCTGATCGGCTGGAACTCGCCCTGCTTGTCGAACTTGCCGTCCTTCATGCGCAGCAGCGGGCGGGTCAGGCGGTCGCTGCCGTACATGATTTTCGACAGGAAGTAGCCCTTCACGCAGTTGATCCCGCGGTTGACCTCGGCCTTGATGTCGCCGTGGGTGGCGACCACCTTGCCGTCGCGGGTGGCGACCATCACGCTGCAGCCGGTGCCGCAGAAGCGGCAGGGCGCCTTGTTCCAGTCCAGGCGGGTCATGTCCGCCTCGGTGACCAGGTTGCTGGCGGAGCTCAGGATCGGCAGGCCGGCGGCGGCCGCGGCGATGGCGGCGGCGTTGGCCTTGGCGAACTGGCGGCGGGTCAGGTTCATCGGGCACCTCCGGCCTGGGCGAGAGCGGGTTCGGGGTCGATCTGCGGGTGTTCGGGCGACTCGACGATCTCGTGGTAGATCAGCACCGCGTTGAGCACACCGGGCAGGTTCTGGATGGCATTGAGGTTGTCGAGGATGTTCTGCTCATGTTCGGCTTCGAGCACCACCACCAGCTTGCCCTGGGGGCTTTGCTGGTGGACTTCCAGGTGCGGCAGGCACAGCAGGTTGGCCTTCACCGCTTCCAGCAGTTCAGGGCGCGTGTGCACGATCAGGCTGGCGATCTGGATGCTCTCGGGCATCGTGTTCTCAGGCATGGATGGCCTCACGGTAGAGGTGAATGGCGTTGCCGGGGCAGGGCGCGAGGCATGCGCCGCAGCCAGTGCAGAGTTCGGTGTCGAGGGTGGGCAGGGAGGGGCCGCCGAGCTGCGGGCGGAAGCGGATGGCGCGCGGTTCGCAGGCGTCGTCGCAGCTGCGGCAATGGATGCCTGCCTGGGCCAGGCAGTGCTCGTTGATCCGCGCGCGCCAGGGCAGGGCTTCGCGGCTCAGGTCGAATACAGGGGCCTCGCAGGCACGCGCGCAATCGCCGCACAGGCTGCAGCCGGAATGGCTGAAATCCAGCTGCGGATAGCCGCCGTCGCCCACCCGCAGCACCTGCTCCGGGCAGGCGTCGACGCAGGCGTTGCAGCGGGTGCAGCCTTCAAGGAAATCGCTGGCAGTCCAGGGCGGGCGACGAACATCGGACGCACCACTCAGGCGCCGCAGCAGGGCTCGGCGGGCAAGCACGACGGCGCTCCTACGACGGAGGGCCGGGCGGCCCCGCCACCAGTTGGAACATCCACACGATGAAGCCGTAGCCGCCGACGATGGCCACGGAGAGCAAGGGGAACAGGCAGATCACGAGGAACAGGAACAGCCGGGTTTCCTTGCCTTTTTCCGCATCGGCTCCGGTCTTTTCGATCATGAGGGTCAGCCTCCCGCCAACAATTGGGAGTGAGACTAGTCCCTGGTTTGTGTGTGGGCAAAGTCGTACAGGCGCTGTTCTTTTTTCCTATAGCGCTTTTCGTTCAGCAAAGGTTCAGCAGTTGGACAGGTTGCGTTCAGTGGCCCGCCCTTAACCTGCTCCCCGTCAACCAACTACTGAAGTCCTGACGGGAGAATCCCCATGAAAACCATGAAGAAAATCGCCCTCGCCAGCGCCATCCTCGGTGCCGCTTTCGCCGCCACCGCGGCCAACGCAGCCGACACCTTCGTCGGCATGACCTGGGGCGAAACCAGCAACAACATCCAGAAATCCGATGCGCTGAACCGCAACCTCGGCAACCCGAAGTTCGACAGCGTGATCAACAACAGTGGCACCTGGGGCGTACGCGCCGGCCAACAGATGGAGCAGGGTCGCTACTACATCACCTATGAAAACGTCTCCGACACCGACAGCGGCCTGAAGCTGCGCCAGCAGAACCTGCTCGGCAGTTACGACGCCTTCCTGCCGATCAATGACAGCGGCACCAAGCTGTTCGGCGGTGGCACCCTCGGCCTGGTCAAGCTGGAGCAGGACTCCAAGGGCTACAGCCGCGACAGCGACGTCGGTTACGCCATCGGCGCCCAAGCCGGTATCCTCCAGGAGATCGGCAGGAATGCCTCCGTCGAAGGCGGCTACCGTTACCTGCGTACCAACGCCAGTACCGAGATGAGCCCGCATGGCGGTGGCAAGGTCGGATCGCTGGACCTGCACAGCAGCTCGCAGGTTTACCTGGGGGCCAACTACAAGTTCTGACCGATACTGCAACCGGGCCATGCTGGCCCGGTTGCCTGATTCAGGGAGCACGTGCATGAAATTGCTGGTGGTGGAAGACGAGGCGCTGCTGCGCCATCACCTGTATACCCGGCTCGGCGAACAGGGCCATGTGGTCGACGCCGTCGCCGATGCCGAAGAGGCGCTGTACCGCGCCAACGAATACCACCATGACCTGGCGATGATCGATCTCGGGCTGCCGGGCATGAGTGGCCTGGACCTGATCCGCGAGTTCCGCAGCCAGGGCAAGACCTTCCCCATCCTCATCCTTACCGCGCGCGGCAACTGGCAGGACAAGGTCGAAGGCCTGGCCGCCGGCGCCGACGACTACGTGGTCAAACCCTTCCAGTTCGAGGAGCTGGAAGCGCGCCTGAATGCACTGCTGCGCCGCTCCAGCGGCTTCTCCCAGTCGACCATCGAAGCCGGGCCGCTGGTGCTCGACACCAACCGCAAGCAGGCACTGGTCAGTGGCGAATCGCTGCAACTGACCGCCTTCGAGTACCGCATCCTCGAATACCTCATGCGTCATCACCAGCAGGTGGTGGCCAAGGAGCGGCTGATCGAACAGCTCTACCCGGATGACGAGGAGCGCGACCCGAACGTGATCGAAGTGCTGGTCGGCCGCCTGCGCCGCAAGTTGGAGGGCGCCGCCGGCTTCAAGCCCATCGATACGGTGCGCGGCCAGGGCTACATCTTCAACGAGTTGTGCAAATGATCCGCTCGCTGCGCCTGCGTCTGATGATCGGCGCGGCGACCCTGGCCATCCTGTTCATGGCGGCCTTGCTGCCGGCGTTGCAGCGGGCGTTCAGCATCGCCCTGGAAGACGCCATCCAGCAGCGCCTGGCGGCCGATGTGGCGACGCTGGTGTCGGCCGCGCGCATCGAGGGTGGACGCTTGAGCATGCCGGACCACCTGCCGGTGGAGGACTTCAACCTCCCCGAGTCCAAGCTCCTGGGCTACATCTTCGACCAGAAGGGCCAACTGGTCTGGCGCTCCACCTCGGCGCAGGACGAGAGCATTGATTATTCGCCCAAGTACGACGGCCTGGTCGACGAGTTCACGCGTATCCATGATCGCGTCGGCCAGGCATTCTTCGTCTACGACGTGGAGATCGACCTGCTCGGCGGCAAGCAGGCGGCCTACAGCATCGTCACCATGCAGCCGGAGAGCGACTTCCGCGAGCTGGTGCGGGGCTTCCGCGAACAGCTCTATGTGTGGCTGGGCGGGGCGCTGCTGATATTGCTGGGGATGCTCTGGCTCGGTCTGGGCTGGGGGTTTCGCTCCATGCGCGGGCTGCGCGCCGAACTCGACCAGATCGAGGCGGGCGAGCGCGAGCGGCTGAGCGACGAGCACCCGGACGAAATGCTGCGTCTGACCGGCTCGCTGAACCGTCTGCTCGACAGCGAACGCGCCCAGCGCGAGCGCTACCGCAATTCCCTGGGCGACCTCGCCCACAGCCTGAAGACTCCGCTGGCGGTGCTGCAGGGCGTCAGCGAAAACCTCGCCGCGCAGCCGCAGAACCGCGAACAGGTGCAGGTGCTGCAGACCCAGATCGAACGCATGAGCCAGCAGATCGGCTACCAGTTGCAGCGCGCCAGCCTGCGCAAGAGCGGCCTGATCCGCCACCGCACGGCGCTCGACCCGCTGCTGGACACCCTCGGCGGCGCGCTGGACAAGGTCTACCGCGACAAGCGCGTGCTGCTGGAGCGCGACCTGCCGCCGGGATTCGCCTTGCCGCTGGAGCGGGGCGCTCTGCTGGAAATGCTCGGCAACCTGCTGGAGAACGCCTACCGCCTGTGCCTGACGAAAGTGCGGGTCAGCGCCCGCAAGCAGGGGCGTTTCGTCGAACTCGTCGTCGAGGACGACGGCCCCGGGGTTCCGGCCAGCCAGCGCGAGCGCATCCTCAAGCGCGGCGAACGCCTGGACGCCCAGCATCCCGGCCAGGGCATCGGCACGGCGGTGGTGAAGGACATCATCGACAGCTACGACGGCGAGCTGGCGCTGGAGGATTCCGAGCTGGGCGGGGCGTGTTTCCGGATTCGGCTGCCGGGTTAATCCCTGCCTGCGCTTCCCCCTCACCCCAGCCCTCTCCCTCAGGGAGAGGGAGCCGTCCGTGCCGGCTGACACTACGGTTTCACCCTGCACCGAACAGTCCCCTCTCCCGCTTGCGGGAGAGGGTTAGGGTGAGGGGCCTTCGATCCTATCGAAGTTGGCAGGCACCAGCGGATTTTGTCCGCGATAAGTTTGCTGCGTGCCGGATGCCATCGCGGACTGAGTTCGCTCCTACAGGTTTGCACCGTGCGGCTCCCGTAGGAGCGGACCTTGTCCGCGAAGCTCTTGTGCGGAGGCGGAGGATTTCGCGGATAAGATCCGCTCCTATGAGAGCGTCGTTTGCTGTCCGGCATTGGCGGCGGCGTCTGCAATCGGAGCATCGGCGTATAACCGCGAACGGTTATACGCCCTACGTCATTCTCCCTGCTGCGCCCGGTATGCGCCGGGCGTCAGCCCCGTCCACTTCTTGAACGCCCGATGGAAGGCCGAGGGCTCGGAGAAGCCGAGTTGGTCGGCGATGTCCTGGATCGACAGCTCGGCGCGGCCCAGGTAGTAGATCGCCAGGTCGCGGCGCAGCTGGTCCTTCAATTCCTGGAAGTTCGGCCCTTCCTCGCGCAGATGACGGCGCAGGGTCTGCGGGCTCATGTGCAGTTGCGCGGCGACCTGCTCCAGGTCCGGCCAGTTGCGGCAGTCGCGGCCGAGCAGGCGGCGGATCTGGCTGGTCAGGCTGTCGCCGCCGTCGGGGCGGGCGAGCAGGTCGGCGGGGGAGTCCTTGAGGAAGTGCTTGAGGGTGCGTTCGTCCTGCAGCAGCGGCATGTCCAGGTAGCGCGCCGGCAGCAGCAGGCTGGTGCTGCCGGCGGCGAAGCGGCGCGGGCAGGGGAACAGCAGGTCGTACTCGGCCTGGTGCTCCGGCGCGGGGTAGCTGAAGGTGGCTTCTTCCAGGCGGATGCGCTGGCCGATCAGCCAGCTGGCCAGGCGGTGCCAGATCAGCAGCAGGCTCTCGGCGAGGAAGTGATCGGGGTCGCGCAGGTGGCTCTCGTCCAGGGTCAGGCGTGCCCGGTCGCCCTCGCGCAGCAGATGGATCGCCGGTGCCTCGGGAAACAAGCCGTAGAACAGCGTGCCCCGGCTCAGCGCCTTTTCCAGCGTGCGGCAATGGATGATGGCGTTGCACATCATGGCGAAGGTGCCGCGCTTGCTGGGGCTGCTGCCGAAGCCCATGTACTCGTCGTCCAGCGCCTCCCACAGGCGCTGCATCAGGTGCGTGAACTGGCCGGGGTCGATGCGCGCGCGAGGTTCGTCGAGCACCGCCGGGGCGATGCCGGCGTCGCGCAGCAGGGCGGTAACGTCCAACCCCTGACGCTGCGCGCCCTGCACGGCGGCGCGGACGAAATGGCTGGCGATGGTGCGTTCTCGCATGGGAAGTCCTTGTTGTTCCGTCCGCGCGTCGTTCGTGCGCGCGGTGTGTCCGGCGGCGTTGGGACGCCGGTGCCGGGGTCTACAATTTACGGTACGAAGGTCCTGGCGGATACCCGCCAGAGGGCGGGAAATCCGCCAGTCAGGAGGCGGGTTTCCGCCATTTTTGGCTGCCCATGTGCCTTTCCTTGTCGTGCAAGTTATTGAAATTAAAGGATTAAATTGATTTATAAAGGTCTGGCACAGCACTTGCCATAAGCGTTCAAGGCCTGCCTGTGGGCGAGCCCTGAAAACAAATTCTCCCAGTGCAGGGAGATAACGCGTTCGGTCTTGCGTCCCCTTGCGGATGCATGCCCGTGAGGACAGAGCTGCCATGACCAAGCAACCCTTCTACAAGAGCCTGTACGTGCAGGTACTGATCGCCATCGCCATCGGTATCGCGCTCGGCCACTTCTACCCCGATACCGCCAAACTGATGAAGCCGCTGGGCGATGGCTTCGTCAAACTGATCAAGATGGCCATTGCGCCGATCATCTTCTGCACCGTGGTCACCGGTATCGCCGGCATGCAGAACATGAAGGCCGTGGGCAAGACGGGCGGCATGGCGCTGCTGTACTTCGAAATCGTTTCCACCATTGCACTGATCATCGGCCTGGTCGTGGTCAACGTCGTGCAGCCGGGCGCCGGCATGCACGCCGATGTCGCCACCCTGACCGCCGAAATGAACAAGAACGCGGCGCTGACCGGGTTCATCGCGTCCGGCGAGAAGCAGAGCACCATCGACTTCTTCATGAACGTGATCCCAAGCACCGTGGTCGGCGCCTTCGCCAACGGCGACATCCTGCAGGTGCTGTTCTTCTCGGTGCTGTTCGGCTACGCGCTGCACCGCATGGGTGACTACGGCCGCCCGCTGTTCGAGTTCATCGAGCGCTTCACCCAGGTGATGTTCAACATCATCAACGTGATCATGAAGGTCGCCCCGATCGGTGCCTTCGGTGCCATGGCCTTCACCATCGGCGCCTACGGCCTGGGTTCGCTGGTGCAGCTCGGCCAGTTGATGCTGTGCTTCTACATCACCTGCATCCTCTTCGTGCTGGTGGTGCTCGGCAGCATTGCCCGCTTCCATGGCTTCAGCATCCTGCGCTTCATCTCCTACATCCGCGAGGAGCTGCTGATCGTGCTGGGCACCTCGTCGTCCGAGTCCGCCCTGCCGCGCATGATCGCCAAGATGGAGAAGCTGGGCGCCGAGAAGTCCGTGGTTGGCCTGGTGATTCCAACCGGTTACTCCTTCAACCTGGACGGCACCTCGATCTACCTGACCATGGCCGCCGTGTTCATCGCCCAGGCCACCGATACCCCGATGGACATCAGCCACCAGTTGACCCTGCTGGTGGTGCTGCTGATCGCCTCCAAGGGCGCCGCCGGCGTCACCGGCTCGGGCTTCATCGTGCTGGCCGCGACCCTGTCCGCCGTCGGCCACCTGCCGATCGCAGGCCTGGCGCTGATCCTGGGTATCGACCGCTTCATGTCCGAAGCCCGCGCCCTGACCAACCTGGTGGGTAACGGCGTGGCCACTATCGTGGTTGCCAAGTGGTGCAAGCAGCTCAACGAGAAGACCCTGCACGACGAGCTGGCCGCTGGCCCGAGTGGCTCGGCGGAAGTGCAGCCTTCCCACTGAGTTTGCCCGTGAAAGATTCGGCCCGGTGAACGTGAAGCATCGGAGCCTTTCCAGCCCGCTCTCTTGAGCGGGCTTTTTTATGGGCGGGTGGTTGGGGGCCTTGTAGGAGCGAGCTTGCTCGCGAACGGATTTCCCGGCCGCATTAATGTTGGGCGGTTCGCTACAGGTTCTGGCGTCATGCCGAGGTGTTTTTCCGGTGGGGACGTATTACGCCGCGATGGATTTCGCGGACAAGGTCCGCTCCTACGGGGGCCTCCCCATGCTCTGGCGTTAGTTCTTGAGGATTTCCAGAGAAACATCCGCGCGCGCCGGAGCGCCCCTTCAGGAGGCCGAGCGGAATCGTTGTGGAAGGGGGTGAGCGACATGGATGTTGCGAGAGCCGCGATGGGCCAGGGATGGCCCTTCGCGGCGGGCCCCTGGAGCAATGATGCAGGGAGGGAACCCCGGCGAAGCCGGGGCCGGATGCAGGGGCAAGACCTTTGGTTACTTTCTGTCGTTTGAGAAAGTAACTCGCCCGGGAGGGCGAAACAAAAAGTCCCGGCACACACCGGAGCGGCGCAGAAACGCCCAAACCTAGAAACGGCGGATAACGCCTTAGGCGTTATACGCCCTACGAAAAGAAAGAGCATCGCGGACGGAGTCCGCTCCTACGGGGAGAACGGCGCGGGACCACAAGGCTCAGAGAATGATCTTGTCCTTGAGCTTCTCGGCGGCCTGCTGCAGCGCCTCGATGACCCGCTCCTTGTCGTAGTTCTGCACGTTGTTGGTGTCCAGGTACATGGAGAAGCCCGGCACTTCGTGCTCGATGAAGCTGGGGTTGGAGCCCAGGTCGCGGCGGAAGTCGACCACCTGGTAGATCTGCACCGGTTTGCTGAAGCCCTTCACCGCGATCTGGCCCTTGTCGCGGCACATCAGGATGTCCTTCACCAGCGAGTAGGTCTCGTGGCTGATGAGGATTTCGCCGGCTTCGGCGGCGTTTTCCAGGCGGCTGGCGAGGTTCACTTCGCGGCCGATGATGGTGTAGTCCATGCGCGTGTCGGCGCCGAAGTTGCCCACGGTGCAGTAGCCGGTGTTCAGGCCCATGCGCACTTCCAGCGGCTTGGTGATGCCTTGGGCGCGCCACTGCTGGCGCATGACCTTCATGTGTTTGCGCATGGCGACCGCCATGGATACCGCGGCCGCGGCGTCCTTCCGCGCGCCCTGGGTGGAGGGGTCGCCGAAGAACACCATCACGCAGTCGCCGACGAACTTGTCGATGGTGCCGCCGTACTTGAGGGCGATCTTCGACATTTCGTTGAGGTAGTTGTTGAGCATGTCGGTGAGGGCTTCGGCTTCCAGCTCCTCGGACAGCTCGGTGAAGCCCTTGATGTCGGAGAAGAACACGGTGAGTTTCTTGCGCTGGGTTTCCAGGCGCACGCTCTTCTTGCCGCTGAAGATCGACTCCCACACCTGCGGCGACAGGTATTTGGCCAGGTTGCTGGCCAGCCGCGCGGCTTTCTCCTGTTCCCGGGTGATTTCCGCGCGGGCCACCGCCAGGCGCAGGCCCTGCTGGTGGACGAAGAAGGCGGTGATGCAGATGTACAGGGTGGAGAACAGCACGCTGACCAGCGCCACGAGGGTCGGGGTGGCGCCCTTGTAGGCCGGGGAGAGCAGCGCCGCGGTGAACACCGAGGCACTGAGCATGACCAGCAGGCCCAGGCCGAGGGAGCGCAGGCCGCCGATGATCAGCGAGGAGAAGGCCAGCACCAGCACCAGCATCAGGCTCGGCACTTCCGAGAAGCCCATCAGTGCCGTGGCGGCCCCGGCGTGCAGGGCATCGACGAACATCAGGACCAGGCGTGTGCGCTGCGGGTGGTCGTGCTTGAAGCGACGGTTCAGCTGCTGGGCGAGGTGCGGGTAGAGCAGGGCGTAGGGGACCATCCAGAGGATGTCGTAGCCGAAATACTGGCTGAAGGTGCCGGCGGTGATGGTCGCCGCCGTCGCGACATAGGCCAGCACGCGGGAATGGTATTCGCGCAGGGGGGCGGAGGAGAGCGGTCCGGCGGGGCGCTCGGTAACGATAGGCTTCATGCGCAGGAAAAGTCCCTGGTTAGTGTCGGCGCAATCCAGATTGGCGCCTCCCGCGCGATTGCGGGTGTAGGAATCTTATTCCATGCGCTGCCCGCTGGGCCAGCGGCGGCACGCGACGGCTCGTCGCGCAGCGCCGCTGCCGTATCAGGCCATGCTGCCGTCGGGCCTCTGGTAGATCGAGCGGCGCGGCTGGGCGAAAACCCGGCGCAGCATGGGCTCGAAGAACTCCAGGGGCAGCACTTCGCCGTCCGGATCGAAGGCGGCGGCGTCGTAGCGGGCGCAGAATTCGATGGTCCGGGCGTACTGCGGGTGGTCCTTGAACTGCTCGCGCAGGTGCCGGTCCAGGCCCAGGTGATGGAAGAAGTAGTAACCCTGGAAGATCGCGTGTTTCTCGACCATCCACAGGTTCTCCTCGCTGACGAAGGGCTTGAGGATGGCGGCGGCGATGTCGGCGTGGTTGAACGAGCCCAGGGTATCGCCGATGTCGTGGAGCAGGGCGCAGACCACGTACTCCTCGTCGCGACCGTCGCGGTGGGCCAGGGTGGCGGTCTGCAGCGAGTGGGTCAGGCGGTCCACCGGGAAGCCGCCGAAGTCGCCGTCGAGCAGGCGCAGATGGGCGATGATGCGGTCGGGCAGCAGGGCGGCGTAGTGGGCGAAGTCCTTGGCGATGATCGCCCAGTCTTCAGTGCTGCCGTCTTCCATGTGGGTGAAGCGGGCGCGTGCGTTCATCGGGCTGTGCTCGTGTGATGGTCGGGGAGTGGCACGGCCTTGAGTCTAGAGCCTGCGGGTGGTGGCGCTAGTGGCCGGACGCGCCAGCCGGGTGTCCCGGCAGCCCGCGAATGGCGCGCCATCAGCCGCGCCGATGGTGCCTCAGGGGTTCTCCGGATCGTGCCCCAGGGACTGCAGGAACAGCGAGAACAGCTCCGGCTGCGAGGAGATATCGAGCTTGTTGTACAGGTGGCGGCGGTGGACCTTGATGGTCTCCGGGGATATCGCCAGGCGCTCCGCCATGGCCTTGGAGGAGTAACCCCGCAGGATCAGCCGGGCAATCTCCAGTTCGCGTTCGGAGAGCACCCCGGCACCGAAGTGGCTCAGTGCGTCGCGCACCTGGGTCGCCACACCGTCGCTGGCAGCCGGCAGCAGGCGCTGGCTGCGCTGTTGCCAGTGCTGCTGCATCAGCGCCAGTACCCAGGGGCAGAGCATCGCCAGCAGGCCGGTCTGCTCGGCGTCGAACAGCCGGCGCATGCCCAGTGACAGCGACAGCGCGCCCTGGCCGGGCAACTGCAGGATGAGCTGCACCTCGTCTTCCAGCACGTTGTCGTGGAAGTAGCTGAGGAAGTATTCGCTCTGACGGAACTGGTCCGGGGCGATTTCCTCCAGCCGGTACAGCCCGCTGGGCACGCCCTCGCGGCAGGCCTGGTAGAACGGGTCGAGCTGGAACAGGCCGTCGAGGTAGATGGCCATGGCCGCCGGGCCGGCGTTGGGTTCGGCGTCGTATTCCTCCAGCGCCACCGGGATGCCGCTGGCCGGGTAGAACATCGCCAGGGCGTTATCGAACGGCAGCCACTGGTGCAGCAGCAGGATCAGCTGCTTCCAGAAGCGTGGCTGGCCGATCTGCTCGATGGCGCGGCCGAGGTTGGCGTGCATGCCGACCTCGCGGAACAGGGTGTACATCGGCGGGTTGTCTCCGGAAGGGCGGCGTGGATTCGGCCCACGGTTTCCTCCTTTTACCGGTTCGCCGTCAAGGGGCGTAACCCCAAATGGTGATTGGCCGCCGCTGCCGCCATGCCCAGACTGCACCCCATGCAGCGCCTCGGAGAGAGGGCGCGACAAGGTCTTCGTTCCTGCCTCAACCACCAATAACAACACGAGGAAACAACGATATGAGCGCTTCCCCTGCGCCAGAGAGCGCGCTCAAGCCCAGCCTGGGCGTGCTCGATGTGGTCGCCATCACCGTCTCGTCGGTCACCCCCGCCAGCTCCGTGTTCGTCATCGCGCCCTTCGCCATCCAGCAGGCCGGCAGTGGCGCCTTCATGGCCTTCATCATCGCCGGGTTCCTGGCCCTGATGTTCGCCTGGTGCTATGCCGAACTGGGCCGCGCCCACAGTTCCGCGGGCGGCGAGTACGTCTACGCCAAGCGCGTGTTCGGCGGCCTTGCCGGCTATGCGACCTTCCTCACCGTACTGGTCTCGCTGCTGTTCATTCCGCCGGTGCTGGCCACTGGCGCTGCGACCTACCTCAACAGCGCGCTGGGCACGAACCTCGATACCCAGACCGTGGCCCTGGTCATAGTCGCCGCCAGCTATGTATTGGGCATTCTCAATATCCGCATGAACGCCTGGATCACCGGTGTCTTCCTGCTCTGCGAAGTGGTGGCACTGCTGGTGATAGTCGTGCTCGGCTTCGGCCATGTCAGCCAGCCGATCAGCGTGCTGCTGCAGCCGCAGCACATCGATGGCGGCGTGTTGGCTGCCGCGCCCTGGGCGCTGGTGATCGGCTCCGTCGGCACGGCGCTGTTCTCCTACAACGGCTTCGGCGGCGCGGTGCTGCTGGCCGAGGACATGAAGTGCGGCGGACGCAACGTGCACCGTGCGGTGATCTGGTCGCTGGTGCTGGTGGTGGGTATCGAGATCGTGCCGCTGACCGCACTGCTGCTCGGCGCTCCCTCGTTGAAAGACATGATCGCCAGCCCCGACCCGGTCGGTTACCTGCTCACCGCCCACGGCAACGAGACGCTGTCGCGACTGGTCAGTGCCGGCATCTTCCTCTCGGTGTTCAACGCCATCGTCGCCATCGTCATCCAGGTCGGCCGGGTGATCTTCAGCAGCGGCCGCGACGAACTCTGGACGCCGCTGATGAACCGCGCCTTCACCCGCATCCACCCGCGCTGGGAGTCGCCCTGGATCGCCACGCTGTTCCTCGGGGTTCCTTCGGCGGCGCTGAGCTTCAGCTCGGGCCTGGAGGAGTTGACCTCCTTCACCGTCCTGCTGCTGGTCATGGTCTACCTGGTGGTGGCGCTCTGCGCGCTGTTCAGCCGCGTGTTGCGCCGCGACCGCGAGCACCCGTACCGCATGCCGCTGTGGCCGCTGCCGGCGATGCTGGCGGTGATCGGAGCCGGCTATCTGTTGCTCAACCTGTTACTGGACGCTTCCTCGCGGGACGTCATGATCATTGCCGGGATACTGGCCGTGTCGGTGATTCTCTACAGCACCTACGGCAAGTTGAGCCCGGCCTTCCAGAAACTTTGATTGCAAGGAGACAGCATGCGCGCTCGTCAACTCGGCATCACCCTTGGCCTGGGCACGCCCGGCCCGTTCAACGCCATCACCGATGTTCCCGGCATCCGGGTCGGCCACAGCACCCTTATCGAACAGCGCGACGGCCGTGCGGTGCGTACCGGGGTCACGGTGGTCCAGCCTCGCGAAGGCGCGGCACGGCGGCAACCCTGTTTCGCCGGCTGCCATGTGCTCAACGGCAACGGCGACGCCACGGGCCTGGAATGGATTCGCGAGTCGGGCTTGCTGACCACGCCGATTGCCATCACCAACACCCACAGCGTCGGCGTGGTGCGCGATGCGCTGATCGCCGCCGAACACGCCGAGCTGGCGGACCCTGCCATCTACTGGTGCATGCCGGTGGTGATGGAGACCTTCGACGGCTTGCTGAACGATATCTGGGGGCAGCACGTCGGCCCGGACCAGGTGCGCGAGGCCCTGGCCGCCGCCGAATCCGGCCCGGTGCGGGAAGGTCCGGTGGGCGGCGGTACGGGAATGATCTGCCATGAGTTCAAGGGCGGCATCGGTACCGCCTCACGTCGCTTGCCGGCGGAGCAGGGTGGCTGGACCGTGGGCGCCCTGGTGCAGGCCAACCACGGCCAGCGCCGCGAGCTGCGGGTGGACGGCTACCCGGTGGGCCGTCGCCTGGGTGATATCCCATCGCCGTTCGCCGACCAGGGCGAGCCGGGCATGGGCTCCATCGTGGTGATCCTCGCTACCGATGCGCCGCTGCTGCCACACCAGTGCCAGCGCCTGGCCCAGCGTGCCTCCGTCGGCATCGCCCGTACCGGCGGCGGCACCGAGGATTCCAGTGGCGACATCTTCCTCGCCTTCGCCACCGGCAACCGCGACCTGCCGGCGGCGGATTACGCGCGCAAGGACCTGCCGTTCGCCACGCCGCTGGCGATGGTCAACAACGACCACATTTCGCCGCTGTTCGCCGCCGCCGCCGAAGCGGTGGAGGAGGCCATCGTCAATGTGCTGCTGGCCGGCTGCGACATGCGCACCGACGATGGTGTGCTGGTGCCGGCACTCAGTGGTGAGCGTCTGCTGGATACCCTGAGGGAGATGGGCTGGCGGCCGCGCTGAGGCGCGTCAGCGCCAGCCGCGGCTGCGGCCGATGGCTTCGCTGAAACGCGATTGCCATTGGGCTGCGGTCGCGGCATCGATGCGCGGACGGAACTCGGTGCAGGTGTTGCGCGGCGGCCTGAGCTCGATGCCCAGGCCGCGTGCCGCCAAGGCCGCACAGCCGAAGGCGGTGAGCTCGTCGAAGCGTTGCGTGACGATATGGCGCTGCAGGATATCGGCGAGGAACTGCGCGAAATAGGGGCTCCGGGCCAGCCCGCCGTCGATGGAAAGCCTGTCGGTTACCGTGAGGAAGCCGTCCATGGCCCTGATCACTTCCGCGCTGCGCAGGGCGACCCCTTCGAGCAGCGCCTGGCACATGTCCTGCCGCGTCGTGGCAGCGTTCATCCCCAGCCACAAGGCGCCGGCGCTGCGGTCCCAGTGTGGGCAGGCGAGCCCGGACAGTGCAGGAACGAACGCCAGTCCGCGGCCGATGGCGGCCGCCTGGTCGAATCCCGCCAGTTCCGAGAAATCGCTGAACAGCCCCAGCCGGCCGGCCCATTCCACGGCGGCGCTGGCGTCGTATACGCCGCCGTCCATCGCATAGACGGGCTTGCCGTCGATCTGCCAGGCGATGGTGGCGAGCAGGCCATTCTCCGGCGAGCGGATGATGCGCTCGCCGCTGAGGGTCAGGGCAAAGGCGCCGGTACCGAAGGTGATCTTGGCATCGCCGGGCTGACGGCAGCCGTGCCCATAGAGCGAGGCTTGCTGATCGACTACCGAGGAGGTGACCGGGGTAACGCCGATCTCGCCAAAATGCCCGACGGTGTCACGGATCTCCGGCAGCGCCTCGATCGGGACACCGAACAGCGCGCAGAGCTGCGGGTCCCACTGGCCGGTGGAAAGGTTCATGAGTGAGGTGCGCGAGGCGGTGGTGACATCCGTGGAGTACACCCCGGTCAAGCGATCGAGGAACCAGGCATCGCTGGTTCCCAGGCGGAGCCGGCCGGCGCTCATTGCCTGGCGCGCTGCGGGCAGGTTGTCGATGATCCAGGCCAGTTTGCTGGCCGAGAAATAGGCATCCAGGGGCAAGCCCGCGCGCTCCAGGGTCAGGGCTTCGCCGCCCTGGGCGCGCAACTGCTCGATACGCTCGGCGGTGCGATTGTCCTGCCAGACGATCAGGGGGGACAGCGGCTCGCCGCTCCGGGCGTCCCAGGCCATGCAGCTTTCGCCCTGGTTGGCCAGGCCGATGGCGTCGACCGGCCCGGCGGCCTCCAGGCAGCTTTGCAGGTTGGCCAACAGCTCCAGTGGATCGTGCTCGACCCAGCCCGGATGCGGATGGTGCTGTCGATGGCGGAGGGAAAGATGGATGTCGGCGGAACCGTCCTGGCTGGTGACCAGGACGCGGGTGCTGGTGGTTCCCTGGTCGAGGGCTGCAATGTGCATGGGGCGCTCTCTTCGGCGGTGATCAGCGAGGGATGAAGGCAATGTCGAGACGCTGGGCGCCCGGGGTCAGCTGCAGCTCGCGCAGCGGTATCAGCAGGCGCCGCTCCGGCAGGCAGGAGAGCTGGCGGCTCCAGATCTCGCGGCCATCCAGGCTTACCCGCAATTGACCGCGGACGGCTTGTGCCACGCGCAATTGCAACTGCTCCATGCCGGCTGTGTCACTGCGCAGCAGCCGCTGAGGCACGCAGAGTTGCAGCGGTGCGGAGCACTTCACGACGATGGGGGCCTGGGGCGAAGGAAGCGAATGATCGAGGTCACTGGCGATCAGTTGGGCGATTCGCCTGCCTTCGCGATACGACCAGCCCGCCGTTTCGATCGGCCGCAGCAGGTTGCCCGCGGCAAAGTAGCTGGAGTCCGAGCAGCGACCGAACTGATCGATGCTCGGGCCGCCGCTGGCGGGGTCCAGGTGCAGGTGGCTGAGACGCACGAGGCTGGACTCCGGAGTGAAGCGTCCGGTCAGCAATACGCCGTCGCAGTCAATCCGTTCGATGCTCCCATCGGCCAGGCGTACGCGCGCGGCCTCGACGCGCCCGGTGCCATGGATGTCCAGCAATTCACAGCCAAAGTGCATTGGCACCCCGCACAACCGGGGGAAGAGGTTGAGTGGCCAGCGGGCGGTGGCGCGTTCGCGGGCCTCGATCATTGCCACCGGCCGGATGCCGGCACGCCGGCAACTCGCTACCGCCGACAGGCTGACCAGTTCGGTGCCGACGATCAGGGGCCGCTCGAAGGGCTTGAGGCCGTGCAGGTAAAGGTAGGATTGCAGCGCGCCGGTATTGATCACGCCCAGTGGACGGTCACCGCCGAGCAATCGCGCCGAGCGCGGGGTTTCCCGTGCGCCGGTGGCCAGCAGTACGCGCCTGGCATGGACCGTCAGTATGCCGTCCGGGGTCGCCATTTCGAGGTGCCCGAGCAGGCCCAATCTGACCACACTGTGGCGCAGCCGAATGTCCACGCCGGCACGCCTGGCGGTTTCCACGTTGAAGCGGGCGTAGGCGGGGCCGGTAAGCAGGCGGCCATGTTCGCGCAGGCCGAACGGTGGATGCCCGCAATGCCGGGGAACTCCGCCCGCTTCGCTGTCGCGCTCGAATACGCTGACCTGGGCGACACCCAGGCGCTTGAGTTCGATGGCGGCCGCCAGGCCCGCGGGGCCAGAGCCGATGATGGCGACGTCTGTAGTCTCAATGCGGCTCATGGCAGGCCCCGGTGGCGAGTGGAATGGCGAGGTGGCCGGCGCTCAGTTCGGCCACTCGGGCGCCGCAGTAGAAGCCTTGGCAGCGCCCCATGCAGGCCCGCGTGCGCCGCCTCAGGCCGCCGAAATCACCGGGTGGCAGCGGGCTGTTCAGTGCCTCGCGAATTTCCCGCTCGGTGACCATTTCGCAGTGGCAGATGATTTCCCCGTAGCCGGGCCGCTGCCAGTCTCGCGGAAGGTGTTCGGCGAGGTTGGGCATCTGCGGCCATTGGAGGTTTTCCAGCGGCGCATGCGCCTGTTGCGTGGCATACAGGCGGTGGACATGCCGGGCGATGCCCAGCGCGGCGGTCAGTCCGGTGGAGCGGATGCCGCCGACGGTGATCCAGTGACGCTCGGCCAGGTGGCGGATGCGGTACTCCTTCTTGTCGCCGGCCGGCCGCAGACCCGCGTAGGTTGCCGTGACCGGCATGTCGGCCAGCCCGGGGATGCGCGCTTGCGCGGCTTCCATCAGCTGCCGCAGCGTTTGTGTGTCGACCTCGGCGTGCACGCGATCGTCCTGCTCCTCGGCGGTAGGGCCGACCAGCAGGTTGCCGAAGATGGTGCGGGTGAAGACGATGCCTTTGGTGCGCTCGTTGGGAACCGGCAGGATGATGTGGCTGATCAGCTGCGAGGCGGCCTTGTCGTACACCACGAACTGGCCCTTGCGCGGGTGGATGCTGAAGCTGGCCTCGCCCAGCAGGCGTTCGTCGAGGATGTCACCGAAGAGGCCGGCGCAGTTGATTACGGTTCGTGCGCGCAGCGTGTTCGCGGGGGCGCGTAGCGTCCAATATTCGCCGTCGAACTCGCCCGCGACGATTTCCATGCCCAGCCGCACCTGGGCGCCGTGGGCGACAGCCTGGCGCAGGTAGGCCAGCGGTGCGGACCAGGGGTCGATGAGAAATTCGCCGGGGACACGGACGGCACCCAGCGCCGTGCGTGCCAGGGCTGGTTCGAGAGCCCCCAGCTCCGCGCGGTTTATCCGCGTGGTATCGAGTACGCCATTGGCGTGAGCCTGGGCGATTATCGCATCGAGCCGAGCGAGGTCCTCCTCGCTCCAGGCCACCACCAGCGCACCGGTTTCCAGCAGGGGCAGGTTCATCTGCCGGTGAATATCGAGGTATTCCCGATAGCCCTCCTGCATGCAGGACAGTTCCACACTGCCGGGTGGCGCATCGAACCCGGTGTGGAGTATCGCGCTATTGCCCTTGCTGGCGCCGGAAAGAATGTCGGCGCCGCGCTCCACCAGCACGACCCGGGCGCCTTCGAGCGTAAAGCGGCGTGCCATGGCGCATCCCACCACACCGCCGCCGATCACGGCGATGTCGAAGGGAGCGTCGCTCCTAGTCGCGGACTCGGTCATTTTCTTACTGTTTCCTGGGGTAACACTCCTGTATCGGAGTGTGAAGTTACCGTATGGTCAAAATTAGTGTTGAATTTTTGTTGTTTTAATGTGGCTTTTAATTTTGACTCAGTCAACAGCTGCTCGCGCGGCACTCGACGACAGGAAGGCTCAGACGATCGGATTGCGTGTCGGGGGGACGTGGATCTCCACCCCGGCTTCCTGCAGGGCCTCCAGCAGGGCGCCGGTGGGCGCGCGATCCACGACCAGGCGGTCGATCCGGCTGAGGGGGAACACCTTGAACAGTGCTCGGCGGCCCATTTTCGAGGAGTCGGCAATCACGGTCAGGCTGCGCACCTGGCCAATCATGGCGCGGGCGACTTCCGCTTCCTCGATGGAGAAGTCCATGGCGCCATCGCAATCCAGGGCGCCAATGGTGATCACCGCATGCTCGGCGTTGAACCGGCTGATCTGCTCCAGGGCCAGCGCGCCGACGTTCTGCTGCGACTCGGGGCGAAATTCGCCACCGATCATGAACACCCGATTGCCCGAGGCGCCGGCCTCGTTGGCGATCAACAGCGAGTTGGTGATCAGCGTCATGCGGTTGAGCCGCGCGAGTTCGCGTCCGAACAGCAGGGTGGTGGTGCCCGTATCGATGAAGATGCTGTCGCCCGGGGCGAACAGTCCGGCGGCGTAGCGTGCGATGGCACGTTTTTCCTGGGCGTGTTCGTTCAATCGGGTCTGGAACGCATTTTCGTGCTCGCCGCTGGGCGGCAGGGACGCTCCGCCATGGAACTTGGTGACGTGGCCACTGGCGGAAAGCTCGGAGAGGTCGCGGCGGATGGTTTCCTGGGAGGTAGCCAGCACCCGGGCCAATTCATCGACCGAGATGCGCTCACGTTGGCGGAGCAATTCGAGGATCTGTTGCCGTCTTTCATTGGGGCGCATGCGCCAATCTCCGGATCGTTGCCGTGCTACCTGCCTGGGCGGCGATTGTTACCAAGGCACACCTTCGGGGCGCATGGACAATCGCAATGCCTACAGAGCGAGGGAGTAGGGGGCTGTGTTCTGAACGAATGAAAAATCGATCCCACAACCGGGTAAGGCTTTTCCTGCTCATTCAAGGAATTGGCTGGCTGTGGTTTTCTTGCCAATTTAGGCAGTTTAAAACTGCAAATCAACATTAAAACCAAAAATTGGCACGCCCCGTGCGAGAGGGAACGCGCTGACGCAATGGCTGGAACGCTCAAGCGGGCCGTCGATCGATAAGCAGCGGCACTGCGCCGCCTACAAGACTGAATGAGGGGGACACGGCAAATGGCCGAGTTCGGAAACTTTGTGATTTACCTGATCATGCTCGGTGCGGTGATCGGGGCGCTTGCCTCGATTGTGCGGCCCGACAGCGGGCTGGGGCGCGAATTCGTCAACGGCATTCATTCCATCGGACCGGTATTCCTGGCGCAGGCCGGGATCATGGTGGCCATCCCGTATCTTTCGAAGGTGATTTCCCATGTGCTGGGGCCGTTCTTCCAGGCCATGGGGTCGGATGTCTCGATTGCAGCGTTATCGATCATCGCGGTGGACATGGGGGGCTACCAACTGGCCGACGCCCTGACGGCCAATCGTGATATGTGGATTACCGCAATGCTGGTGGGCTACACCTCGGGGGCCACCATCGTCTACCTCATTCCGGTGGGCCTGACGATGCTCGAGCGCAAGGACCACAAGTACCTGGCGCTGGGCGCGATGGCGGGACTGATCAGTATCCCGTTCGCAGTGCTGGCGGCGCTGTTGCTGATCACCGTGGGCCACCTGCCGGTGCGGGAGCTGGTCTCAACCTCGTCGCCTGCCACGCACTATCTCGCGCTGGACTTCGTCGACATGCTCAAGTTGCTGGCGCCACTGTTCATCTTCTGCTTCCTGCTGGCGGCCGGGCTGAAGTACCGGGCGACCATGATGGTCACGGGCTTCCTGGTGTTTGGAAAGGTCATGGATGCCTTCATCAAGATCATGCTGGCACTGTCCATCGTCGAACACTTCACCGGCCTGTTCAGCAAGGTCTTCGGAGGCTGGGGCTTCGACCCGATGTTCGCCGATCAGAAGGAATTGATCCGTGCCATCGAGATTGCCGGGTACATCGGCATCATGCTCGCCGGCACCTTCCCCATCTGCTACCTGTTCCAGCGCTATTGCCGGCGGCCGATGGAGCTGCTCGGCCGGCAACTGAACCTGACCCGCATCGGTGCTACCGGCTTCGTCATGGTGCTGGCCAACATCATCGCGACCTACCACCTGTTCAAGTACATGAATGCGCGCGACAAGGTGCTGTGCGTGGCGATGGGGGGCTGCGCCCAGGCCACCATCGGCGACCATCTGGCCTTCACCGCCAACTTCCAGCCCACGCTGATCCTGCCGATCCTGCTGGGCAAGCTGTTCGGTGGCCTGCTCGCGGTATTCATCGCCATCAAGATTTCCGTTCCCGCTGCCGAGCGCTTTGCCCTGCAGGAGCCGGAGCGAGAAGAACCGGCCGATAGCAGGCTGCCGGCCGTCTGAAACCCTTCTCCCCCGAGGCCCGTGCCGCACCGAGCGGTGCGGGCCCTTTTCATTGCACGAGGTTATTCATGCGCAAGATCTTTCTAGCCTGCCCTTACAGCCACGCGGATGCACAGGTCGTCGAGCAGCGCTTCTCCGCCTGCAACCAGGTGGCGGCGGATATCGTCAAGGCGGGCCACGCGGTCTACAGCCAGGTGTCCATGTCCCATCCGATCAATCGCTGCCTGCCGGAGCTCGATCGGGCGGCCATCGGGAAAATGTGGGGGCCGGTCGATGCCTTCTTCATGGAGGCGCTCGAAGAACTGGTGGTGCTGGACCTTGAGGGATGGGATCAGAGTGCGGGAATCCGTCGGGAGATCGAGTTCTTCGAGGCCCGTGGTCGGCGAGTGAGTCTGTGGAGCGAGGTGGTGAGCGAGTTCCGCTGATGCTGTACCGGGAGCGGCGTGCCGCTCCCGGTTTCGGTGCTTCAGTTCGGGGTATAGATCTGGTCGAACACGCCACCGTCGGCGAAGTGGGTCTTCTGCACGGTGCGCCAGTCGCCGAAGGTCTTCTCCACCGAGAAGAAGTCCACTTTCGGGAAGCGGTCGGAGAACTTGGCGAGGATGTCCGGGTTGCGCGGGCGCAGGTAGTTGTTCGCCGCAATGGTCTGGCCCTCGTCGGACCACAGGTACTTCAGGTAGGCCTCGGCCTCGGCTCGGGTGCCTTTCTTGTCGACCACCTTGTCGACCACGGTCACCGGCGGCTCGGCTTCGGCGGAGACGCTCGGGTAGACCACTTCGAAGCCGCCACGGCCGAACTCGCGGGCGATCATCTCGGCTTCGTTCTCGAAGGTCACCAGCACGTCGCCGATCTGGTTCTGCATGAAAGTGGTGGTCGCCGCGCGGCCACCGGTATCCAGCACCGGCACGTGCTTGAACAGCTGGCCGACGAATTCCTTGGCCTTGGCTTCATCGCCGCCATTCTTCAGGGTGTAGCCCCAGGCCGAGAGGTAGGTGTAGCGGCCGTTGCCCGAGGTTTTCGGGTTCGGCACCACCACCTGCACGCCATCCTTGAGTAGGTCCGGCCAGTCCTTCAGGCCCTTGGGGTTGCCCTTGCGCACGATGAACACCGTGGCGGAGGTGAAGGGTGCGCTGTTGTTGGGCAGGCGCGCGGCCCAATCCTTGGGCACCAGGCCGCCGTTGTCGGCCAGGGCGTCGATGTCGGTGGCCTGGTTCATGGTGATGACGTCGGCCGGCAGGCCGTCGATTACGGCGCGGGCCTGCTTGCTGGACCCGCCATGAGACATCTGGATGACGATGTTCTGGCCTTTCTCGGCCTGCCAGTGCTTCTGGAACGCGGCGTTGTAGTCCTTGTAGAAGTCGCGCATCACGTCGTACGAGACGTTGAGCAGGGGCTGGGCGGCCTGGGCTGCGGAGGCCAGGGCGAGGCCGGCGGCGAGCAGCGAGGCGCTGAACAGTCGTTTCACAATCCGATCCTTTTGGCAGTGTTGTTGGGGGTGGATTATGCCGTCGGGTTATATGGCCTTTAAATACTTAAAGGCTATTTGCTTATTCATCCGTGCACGCGGGCAGTCGGAAGTTGCAGCGTGATCGGCCTGCCGGATGGATTCGGATGTGGAGTGTTGGCGGGGAGGTCGCGGGACGGCGGGGTGGACCGCCGTCCCGGAGGAGGTCAGGCGCGTTCGCCGGCCTCGGCGCTGTCGACGCCGTCTTCGGCCAGGCAGGCCGCGGCGGTGAACAGCACGTCGGTGGAGGAGTTCAGTGCGGTTTCCGCCGAATCCTGGAGGATGCCGATGATGAAGCCGACCGCCACCACCTGCATCGCCACCTCGCTGGAGATGCCGAACAGGCCGCAGGCCAGCGGGATCAGCAGCAGCGAGCCGCCAGCCACACCGGAAGCGCCGCAGGCGCAGATCGAGGCGACCACGCTGAGCAGGATGGCGGTGGGCAGGTCCACGGCGATGCCCAGGGTGTGCACCGCCGCCAGGGTCAGCACGCTGATGGTGATGGCGGCGCCGGCCATGTTGATGGTCGCGCCCAGCGGGATGGACACGGAGTAGGTGTCCTCGTGCAGGCCCAGGCGTTCGCACAGCTGCAGGTTGACCGGGATGTTGGCCGCCGAGCTGCGGGTGAAGAAGGCGGTGATGCCGCTTTCGCGCAGGCAGGTGAACACCAGCGGGTAGGGGTTGCGGCGAATCTTGCTGAAGACGATCAGCGGGTTGACCACCAGCGCCACGAACAGCATGCAGCCCAGCAGCACGGCCAGCAGGTGCAGGTAGCCGACCAGGGCGTCGAAGCCGGATTCGGCGATGGTGCTGGCCACCAGGCCGAAGATGCCCAGCGGGGCGAAGGCGATCACTACGCGGACGATCAGGGTCACGCCATTGGCCATGTCATCCAGCAGGTCGCGGGTGGTCTGCCGCGCGTGGCGCAGGGCGATGCCCAAGCCGATGGCCCAGGCCAGGATGGCGATGAAATCGGCTTCCAGCAGTGCCTTCACCGGGTTGGTGGTGACGCTGAACAGCAGCGAACGCAGCACTTCGCCGATGCCGCCGGGCGGCGCGAGTTCGCTGGTGGGCGCGTGCAGCACCAGGGTGGAGGGGAAGACGAAGCTGGCCATCACCGCGACCACTGCCGCCGAGAAGGTGCCGATCAGGTACAGCAGCAGGATCGGGCGGATGTGGGTGCGCTGGCCCTGCTTGTGGTTGGCGATGGAGGACATCACCAGCACCAGTACCAGTACCGGGGCGACGGCCTTCAGGGCCGAGATGAACAGTTTGCCGAGCAGGCCGACCGCCAGCGCGCCCTGGGGCCAGAGCAGGGCGAGGGCGATGCCGCAGAGCATGCCGATGAAGATCCGCAGGACCAGGCTGGTGCGCTGGAGCCGCTGCAGGAGGGTGGGAGTTGGAAGCGTCATGACATCGTTCGCTGCATGGGAATGGGATCGCACCGGCGGGCCGGATGCGCAAGGGCGCGGATTATGCCGTCTGATTCCGGGAAATGCGCGGTTACCCGTCGATTGAGCGGTCAGGTTCCGCTTCGGCGGGTGTCAGGTCGCAGTCTGGACGGGCGCACGTTGACCGGCATTGATCCATGACGGTCACGGCGGGAATAAAGGCAGGGTTCAGCCGAGGTCGCTGAAGGATTCCGGGTCCAGATCGATGCCGGCGACCCGCTGCACCGCGCCACGCATGGTGACCTGGAAGTCGTGCGCGACGTGGATCTTCAATTGGCCGCCGGCCAGGTTCAGGTCGATGTGCTCCTCGCACACCCCCAGGCGACGTGCCACGGCGGCCGCCGCGCAGCTGCTGGTGCCAGAGGAGAGGGTGTAGCCGGCGCCGCGCTCCCAGATTTCCACGCGTAGGGCGTTGCAGCCCTGCCACTCCACGAACTGCACGTTGGTGCGCCGCGGGAACAGCGGATGGCGCTCCAGCAACGGGCCGAGGCGGCAGGCCAGTTCACGGCTGGTCCGTTCGACGAACACCACGCAATGCGGGTTGCCCATGGACACCGCATTGATCTTCAACGATTCGCCATCGATTTCCAGTGGGTAGCCCAGGGCCTCCGGCGCATCGATGAGCACCGGTATGGCTGCACAGGCGAACTCGGCGCGGCCCATGGAGACCTCCACGGTGCGGCCTTCGTCGAACACCTGGCTGGTGACGGTGCCGCCGGCGGTGAGGATGTCGAACGGCTGCTCGGCGACCAATCCACAGTCCCACAGGTAGCGGGAGAAGATGCGCAGACCGTTGCCGCTCTTTTCCGCCTCGGAACCGTCCGGGTTGATAATGCGCAGGCCGAAGGCGCTGTCCGTGTGCTGTGCCAGCAGGATGCCGTCGGAGCCGATGCCGTAGTGACGGTCGCAGACGCGGCCGATCTGCGCTGGCGTCAGCGCGAACGGCTCGGGGCCGGCATGGACCAGATAGTCGTTACCCAGAGCCTGGTATTTCACGAAGTGCATGGTGCGATCCGTCGCTGAAGGAAGTGCCCGACTGACTATAGACGCGGTCAGGCCTTTTCCGTGTGGAGGTTACGTAGCAGTACCGACAGCAAGCGCTGGCCCAGGATCACCAGCCAGCAGGCGAAGATGAACGGCGCGGTGAAGGCCGGCAGGCCGATCAACGCGAAGCAGGGTTGCAGCAACACGGCGAGCAGGATGCCGCACAGAGGCGCCAGCGCAGTACGGTAGCGCAGCGACAGGGCGATACCGGCCAGCGCGCCGTTCAGACCGAGCAGACCGGCTTGCGCCGAGGCTGCCGGCAGGCCGAACAGCTGCGCGATCAACAAGGCGCCGGCGGCACCGACCAGGGCCCAGAAGGCGGCGCGGCGATCGGCCAGCAGCAGGCCGAGGGCGATGGTCAGGCCAGCCAGCGGTTCGCCGAGGAAGATCACTTCGCCGAATCCCAGCGCTGTCGAGTCGAGAGAGTGGTTGATCAGGTTGCAGGACAGGCAGCCCAGGCCAGCCGCAGGCGCCAGCCCGACGGCCTTGCCCAGCTTCGCGCAGACCCAGCCCATCAGTACGAAGGCCAGCGTATAGGCCGGCAGGCCGAAGCGCAGGCGCGACTGGCGCAGCAGCCCGACCTGCAGTACCACGGAACTGAGAATGGCCGCGATGCAGAGCACCAGCATGGTCGGCGACCACTGAAACAGGAACGGTACCATCAGGCCGACGAGGACCGGGTTGTAGTCGTACAGGCCGGCGTCGACGTCCGCCTGCGGTACGCGCAGGAAGCGCGCGGCGAGGGCGCCGAGCAGGCTGCCGAGCAGCGCGCCGGGCAACAGCCGCGGTGCCGACCAGGCGATGCTGAGCAGCAGGATCAGGCCGAAGCGTGCGTCGGCCTGCAGGTAGATCTGGCCGAATCCGATCAGCCGGGTACGAACGAACTGAATGAGGGGCATGGTGCTACAGGGCAGTGGGAAACGTGGGCGGCGTCTCGGTGGGCGTGGCGCATCGAGGTGGCGCAGCGTAGTGCATCTTGTGACGCCGGCATACGGGGGCGCGCCACCTGATTGAAAAGAAAAGAGGCTGCCGACGGGATCGCCGCTGACAGCCTCGAAATTCCATGGCCAGCATGGGAGTTGCTCGTGGGGGGGCCATGGACCGACAAGCATTCGGTTAAGGTCAAACCCGGACGGACGGGGACGCGGCCCCGTATTCCCGGCCCCGTCCGTCCGGGAGTGACTCGGTGCGGAGGCACGCGCTTTGGCGCGGCTCCTGAACTCGGTGTTTCTCCTGACAGCCTGCTTCCCTCACCCCAGCCCTCTCCCGGAGGGAGAGGGGGCAGATCGGAGTGGCTGTCAGTTCATCGCTGTCCGGAATCATCCGTGCAACGAAAGCATTTCAATGAGCGCCTTACTGGCCATCGCTACGTACGGCCCCTCTCCCGAGGGAGAGGGCTGGGGTGAGGGCGCTCCTTTACCGCTTAGCCTTCCAACGCCGGCGCGACAGTCTCGATGCGCAGCATGTTGGTGCTGCCCGGCTGACCGAAGGGCACGCCGGCGGTGACCACCACCGTGTCGCCACGACGCGCCATGCGCTGGGCGAGGGCGATGTCCAGGGCGGTCGAGCAGATCTCGTCGACATGGGCGAGCTGCGCGTTGACCACCGAGTGCACGCCCCAGGCCACGGTCAGGCGGCGGGCGGACTTCAGTTGCGGCGTCAGGCTGAGGATCGGTGCCTTGGGACGCTCGCGGGAGGCGCGCAGGGTCGAGGCGCCGGACTCGGTGTAGTTCACCAGCACCGCCACTGGCAGGATGCGGCTGATCCGGCGGATGGCGCAGCTGATGGCGTCGGAGACAGTGGCGTCCGGTTCCGGGCGGTTGAGTTCGAGCTGGGCCTGGTAGTCCGGTTCGGCTTCGACCTGGCGGATGATCTTCGCCATCATTTCCACCGCTTCACGCGGGTATTGGCCCGAGGCGCTCTCGGCGCTGAGCATCACGCAGTCGGCGCCTTCGCTCACGGCGGTGGCCACGTCGGTCACCTCGGCGCGGGTCGGCGCCGGGGAGAAACGCATGGACTCCAGCATCTGGGTCGCCACCACCACCGGGCGGCCGAGCTGGCGGCAGACCTGGATGATGCGCTTCTGGATGCCCGGCACGCTTTCCGCCGGCATTTCCACGCCGAGGTCGCCACGGGCGACCATGATCGCGTCGGACAGGCGGGCGATGGCTTCGATGGACTGCACCGCCGAAGGCTTCTCGATCTTGGCCATGAGGAAGGCCTTGTCGCCGATCAGCGCGCGGGCTTCCTCGATGTCTTCGGGGCGCTGCACGAAGGACAGCGCGACCCAGTCCACGCCCAGTTCCAGGCCGAAGTCCAGGTCGCGACGGTCCTTGGCGGTCAGCGGGCTGAGCTTGAGTACGGCTTCGGGCACGTTGACGCCCTTGCGGTCGGACAGCTCGCCGCTGTTCATCACGCGGGTCTCGATGGCGTCGGCGTGGGCGTTGACCACCTGCAGGCGGATCTTGCCGTCGTCCAGCAGCAGGCTCATGCCCGGCTCCAGCGCCTGGATGATCTCCGGGTGGGGCAGGTTGACGCGCTTTTCATCGCCCGGAACGTCGCTGAGGTCCAGGGTGAAGCTCTGGCCTTTCTCCAGCTGTACCGCACCGTTGGCGAAACGGCCGACGCGCAGTTTCGGGCCTTGCAGGTCCATGAGGATGCCGATGGGGTAGTCCAGCTCGGCTTCCACTTCGCGGACCCAGGCAAAACGCTGGGCGTGATCGCCGTACTCGCCGTGGCTGAAGTTCAGGCGGAACAGGTTGGCGCCAGCCTCGACCAGGGCACGGATGTCGTCGCGGCTTTTGATCGCCGGGCCCAGGGTGGCGAGAATTTTTACTTTTTTATCAGGAGTCATTTGTCGTTCTCGAGGACCAGGATGGCGCGGAAGTCGTTGACGTTGGTACGGGTCGGCCGGGTGATCACCAGATCGCCCAGTTCGGCGAAGAAGCCATAGCCGTTGTTGTTGTCGAGTTCGTGCAGCGGGTTCAGGCCGGCCTTGAGGGCGCGGCGATAGCTGCACGGGGTCATCAGGGCGCCGGCGTTGTTTTCCATGCCGTCGATGCCGTCGGTGTCCCCCGCCAGGGCCCAGATGTTCGGTTCACCCTTGAGATCGGCGGTGAGGCTGAGGAGAAACTCGGCGTTGCGTCCGCCACGGCCGGTGCCGCGCACGGTCACGGTGGTCTCGCCGCCGGAGAGGATCAGGCAGGGCGCCTTCATGGGCTGGCCATGCTTGCGGATCTGCCGGGCGATGCCGGCGTGGACCTTGGCCACCTCGCGGGACTCGCCTTCCAGGTCACCCAGGATCAGCGTCGGTATGCCGGCGGCTTCGGCCTTGGCGGCCACTGCATCGAGGGCGTGCTGCGGTGTGGCGATCAGCTTGAAGTGGCTGCGCGACAGGCACTCGTCACCGGGTTTGACGGTTTCCGAGCGCGGGTCTTCCAGCCAGGCACGCACATTCGCCGGGACTTCGATGCCATAGCGCTTGAGGATGGCCAGGGCATCGGCGGAAGTGGTCGGGTCGCCCACGGTGGGGCCGGAGGCGATCACCGTGGCCTCGTCGCCGGGCACGTCGGATATCGCGTAGGTGTATACGCTGGCCGGCCAGCAGGCGCGGGCCAGGCGACCGCCCTTGATAGCGGAGAGGTGCTTGCGCACGCAGTTCATTTCGCTGATGGCGGCGCCGGATTTCAGCAGTGCCTTGTTCACGCTGCGCTTGTCGTCGAGGCTGATGCCTTCGGCCGGCAGGGCGAGCAGGGCGGAACCGCCACCGGAGAGCAGGAAGATCACGCGGTCATTCTCGGTCAGGCCGCTGATCAGCTCCAGCACGCGGCGCGCGACACGTTCACCGGCGTCGTCCGGCACCGGGTGCGAGGCTTCCACCACTTCGATGCTGCGGCACTCGGCACCGTAGCCATAAGGCGCCACGACCAGGCCCTGGACCTGGCCGTTCCAGTGCTTCTCGGCGACTTCGGCCATGGCTCCGGCGGCTTTGCCGGCGCCGATGACGATGGTGCGGCCGTCCTTGTCGGTGGGCAGATGCTCGGCCAGTACCTGGGCCGGATGCGCGGCGGCAATGGCGGTGTCGAACAGCTCGCGCAGGAAGGCGCGTGGGTCCAGGCTCATGACAGGCTCCCGTGATTCTTGTTGTGGTTTCCCATGGCTCAGGCTTCTGTCTCCAGAAGACTCAGCGATGGAATCGAACGCCCCGGCCGGCGAGGCCGTGATTCCCTACGGCCGGGTGTTCGACGCTGGTTTCCGGTCCCCCGCGTTCGCGGGGGAGACGTGCCCTGCAAGGTCCGGACATCACTCCCATAACGTCCGGCCCCGCACCGCTTTCGTCATCCCCGCGAAGGCGGGGATCCAATGGGCAACGCTCAGTCCTTGCGGATCGAGAAGTTGGCCATGTGCTCCAGGCCCTTGATCAGGCCGGAGTGGTCCCAGTTGCTGCCGCCGATGGCCGCGCAGGTGCTGAACACTTGCTGGGCGTTGGCGGTGTTGGGCAGGTTCAGGCCCAGTTCGCGAGCGCCGGCCAGGGCCAGGTTCAGGTCCTTCTGGTGCAGGCTGATGCGGAAGCCCGGATCGAAGGTGCCCTTGACCATGCGGTCGCCGTGCACTTCGAGGATGCGCGAGGAGGCGAAGCCGCCCATCAGCGCTTCACGTACCTTGGCCGGGTCGGCGCCGTTCTTGGCGGCGAACAGCAGGGCTTCGGCGACGGCCTGGATGTTCAGGGCGACGATGATCTGGTTGGCGACCTTGGCGGTCTGGCCGTCGCCATTGGCGCCGACGCGGGTGATGTTCTTGCCCATGGCCTGGAACAGCGGCAGGGCGCGCTCGAAGGTGTTCGGGCAGCCGCCGACCATGATGCTCAGGGTCGCGGCCTTGGCACCGACTTCACCGCCGGAAACCGGGGCGTCCAGGTACTGCGCGCCAGTGGCCTTGATCTTCTCGGCGAAGGTCTTGGTGGCGGTGGGGGAGATCGAGCTCATGTCGATCACGACTTTGTTCGGGCCCACGCCTTCGGCGATGCCGTCCTTGCGGAACAGCACGTCGTCGACCTGCGGGGTGTCCGGGACCATCACGATGATGAACTCGGCTTCCTGGGCGACTTCCTTGGGCGTGGCCAGGGCGATGGCGCCGGCTTCTACCAGGCTGGCGGGAGCCGCGTCGTGGTGGGTGGAGACGAAGATCTGGTGGCCGGCTTTCTGCAGGTTCTGCGCCATGGGCAGACCCATGATACCGGTGCCGATGAATCCGATTTTGGCCATGAGGAATTCTCCTGGTTGTTCTTGTTGGTTTATTGGGCCCCCGCGTTTGCGGGGGTGACGCTGGAAAGGTTCGGTTTCTCCGTCATTCCCGCGAAGGCGGGAACCCAGCAAAAAAACATCAGATGACGTTGTGGCTCTTCAGCCAGCCCAGGCCGGCTTCGGTGGTGGTCTTGGGCTTGTATTCGCAACCGATCCAGCCGCGGTAGCCGATGCGGTCCAGGTGCTCGAACAGGAAGCGGTAGTTGATCTCGCCGGTGCCCGGTTCATTGCGGCCGGGGTTGTCGGCCAGCTGGATGTGGTTGATGGCCGGGAGGTTCTTCTCCATGGTGCGGGCCAGGTCACCTTCCATGATCTGCATGTGGTAGATGTCGTACTGCAGGAACAGGTTGGCGCTGCCGACCTTCTCGCGAAGCTCCAGGGCCTGCTGGGTGTTCTTCAGGTAGAAGCCGGGAATGTCGATCGTGTTGATCATTTCCATGACCAGCTTGATGCCCGCGGCTTCGAGCTTGTCCGCCGCGTACTCCAGGTTGTTCAGGAAGGTGTTCTCGATGGTCGCGCAGTCATAGCCCTGCGGACGGATGCCGGCCAGGCAGTTGACCTGCTTGTTGCCCAGCACTTTGGCGTAGGCGATGGCCTTGTCCACGCCGGCGCGGAATTCCTCGACGCGATCCGGGTGGCAGGCAATACCACGCTCGCCCTTGGCCCAGTCGCCAGCGGGCAGGTTGAACAGCACTTGTTCGAGCTTGTTGGCGTCCAGGCGGGCCTTGATCACCTCGGCCTCGACGTCATAGGGGAAGAGGTACTCGACACCGGTGAAGCCGGCCTTGGCGGCGGCATCGAAGCGGTCGAGGAAGTCCACCTCGGTGAACAGCATGGACAGGTTGGCGCAGAAACGGGGCATTGTGTGACTCCTTGATGGCGTGTTGCTCGAACAGCCCCCTCTCGGCAAGGAGAGGGTCGGGGGAGAGGGCCTTGCGGCGCCTCTCCCGCGGGGGGATCAATCCAGCAGCGAGATGGCGGTCGGGGCGTCGGCACCCTTGAGCGCCAGTTCCTCGAACTCGTTCACCGCGTTGATCTCGGTACCCATGGAGATGTTGGTGACACGCTCCAGGATGACCTCCACGACTACCGGCACGCGGTGCTTCTGCATCAGCTCGCGAGCCTGGACGAAGGCGGCGCCGATCTGCTCCGGGTCGAATACGCGGATGGCCTTGCAGCCCAGACCTTCGACGACGGCGACGTGGTCCACGCCGTAGCCGTTGAGCTCCGGCGCGTTGACGTTGTCGAACGCCAGTTGCACGCAGTAGTCGATCTCGAAGCCGCGCTGTGCCTGACGGATCAGGCCCAGGTAGGAGTTGTTCACCAGCACGTGGATGTACGGCAGGTTGAACTGCGCACCGGCGGCCAGTTCTTCGATCATGAACTGGAAGTCATAGTCGCCCGACAGCGCGACGACCTGACGGCTCGGGTCGGCCTTGACCACGCCCAGGGCAGCCGGAATGGTCCAGCCCAGCGGGCCGGCCTGGCCGCAGTTGATCCAGTGGCGCGGCTTGTACACGTGCAGGAACTGGGCGCCGGCGATCTGCGACAGACCGATGGTGCTGACGTAGCAGGTGTCCTTGCCGAAGAACTCGTTCATCTCTTCGTAGACGCGCTGCGGCTTGACCGGCACGTTGTCGAAGTGGGTCTTGCGCTGCATGGTGCGCTTGCGCTCACGGCAGGATTCCACCCAGGCACTGCGGTCCTTCAGCTTGCCGGCGGCTTTCCACTCGCGGGCTACTTCCAGGAAGACTTCCAGTGCGGAGCCGGCGTCGGAAACGATGCCCAGGTCCGGGGTGAAGACGCGGCCGATCTGGGTCGGTTCGATGTCCACGTGGACGAACTTGCGGCCCGCGGTGTAGACGTCGACCGAACCGGTGTGGCGGTTGGCCCAGCGGTTGCCGATACCGAACACCATGTCAGATTCCAGAACGGTGGCGTTGCCGTAGCGGTGCGAGGTCTGCAGACCACACATGCCGGCCATCAGCGGGTGATCGTCCGGGATGGTGCCCCAGCCCATCAGGGTCGGGACTACCGGTACGCCGGTCAGCTCGGCGAATTCCACCAGCTTGTCGGAGGCATCGGCGTTGATGATGCCGCCGCCGGCGCAGATCAGCGGACGTTCGGCGTCATTGAGCAGGGCCAGGGCTTTTTCGGCCTGGGCGCGGGAGGCCTTCGGCTTGTTGACCGGCAGGGGCTCGTAGGCGTCGATGTCGAATTCGATTTCGGCCATCTGCACGTCGAACGGCAGGTCGATCAGCACGGGGCCCGGACGGCCGCTGCGCATTTCATAGAAGGCCTTCTGGAAGGCGTAGGGCACCTGGCCCGGCTCCAGAACGGTGGTTGCCCACTTGGTCACCGGCTTGACGATGCTGGTGATGTCCACGGCCTGGAAGTCTTCCTTGTGCATGCGCGCACGGGGAGCCTGGCCGGTGATGCAGAGAATCGGGATGGAGTCGGCGGAGGCCGAGTACAGGCCGGTGACCATGTCGGTGCCGGCAGGGCCGGAGGTGCCGATGCACACGCCGATGTTGCCGGCGGTGGTGCGGGTGTAGCCCTCGGCCATGTGCGACGCGCCTTCGACGTGGCGAGCCAGGACGTGGTCGATGCCACCGAGCTTCTTCATGGCCGCATACATGGGGTTGATGGCGGCGCCCGGCACGCCGAAGGCGGTATCGACACCTTCGCGGCGCATCACCAGTACGGCAGCCTCGATTGCTCTCATTCTGGCCATATTTTGTTCCTCGGTTCTTATACTGATTGTGTACAAAAGTTGAGGCGATTCTATGCAGGCTCCGGTGAGAAGGTCAAGACGGGTTGTATACGTCGGACTGAGTGGTCATTTTTCTTAGAAAGCCATTTAAATCAGTATCTTGTGCTAAAAGTTGATCTGCAGGTCAAACTATCGTTTGAAAAAATGTATACAAAAATAGGTGCTCATTGTCCTTTTGTGTTGCTTTGGTCGGGGCGTTCGGCTACTAGATTGCGTACAGATTTCTGATGCGGATGTGTGCAGGCGAATCGCCAGTGCCGTCCGCGCCCCTGACTTATCAACCTTGAAGAGGAAACCCCCATGACCACCATCAGTCTGGAAACCGCGCTGGACATCACCCGCCAGGCCCTGGCCGCCAGCCGCGAGCTGTCCACCGCGCCGCTGACCATCGCCGTGCTGGACGCCGGCGGACACCTGGTGACCCTGCAGCGGGAGGACGGCGCGAGCATGCTTCGTCCGCAGATCGCCATCGGCAAGGCCTGGGGCGCCGTGGCGCTGGGCAAGTCGTCGCGCGTGCTGGCGGCGGACGCGCAACAGCGCCCGTCCTTCATTGCGGCGGTGAACACCCTGGCGCAGGGCAATGTGGTCCCCGCACCGGGTGGCGTGCTGATCCGTAACTCGGCCAATGAGGTGATCGGCGCGATCGGCATCAGTGGCGACGCCTCTGATATCGACGAGCAGTGCGCGATCCGTGGTGTGCAGGCGCTCGGCCTGGTAGCCGACGCGGGCTGATAAGGCGGGAAGGGCGTGCGGTTCACCGCGCGCCCAGCGCTTTCCTTGTAGGAGCGAGCTTGCTCGCGAATCTTCGATTACGCCGGAAATTTCAGGCGTGAAGCGGGTTCGCGGGCAAGCTCGCTCCTGCGCGTTTGTGGGGCGTGGATTTCTGCAGTATGGGCGAAGAGCGATACAGATAGGCGGGAAGGGCGCGCGGTACTTCGCGCGCCGGACGTTCCTGCGTCGTTATGGCGTTCGTACGACGCGGTGCACTCAGATCGACAACGGCCGCAAACGCCCCTGGGGCTTGTGCTCGTTACCGTTGTCCGGCGCGGTGCCGCGCAGCACCAGGCGGGTGATGGTCTCGGTGGCGGCCTCGAAATCGGCATCGCTGAGGCTGGTCTTGCCGGTGACCATGGAAATCTGCCAGTCGAAATCGGCGTAGGTCTGGGTCGCCGCCCAGATGGTGAACAGCAGGTGATGCGGGTCCACCGGGGCGAGCAGGCCGCGGTCGATCCAGCTCTGCAGGCAGGCGATGTTGCGCTGGGCCTGGGCGTTCAGCTCGTCCAGGTACTCCTTCGGCAGATGCGGCGCGCCATGCATCAGTTCGCTGGCGAACACCTTGGAGGCATGTGGCAGCTCCTGGGAAATCCTGACCTTGGAACGGATGTAGGCTTTTAGCGCTTCACCCGGCTCGTCGTCCTCGCGGAACGGCGCGGACGCCTGGAGCAGGGGTTCGACGACGCTTTCCAGGACGCAGCGGTAGAGGTTTTCCTTGGTCTGGAAGTAGTAGTAGACGTTAGGCTTGGGCAGGCCGGCGCGAGCGGCGATGTCGCTGGTCTTGGTCGCCGCGAATCCCTTTTCGGCAAATTCCTCACTGGCTGCGCGCAGGATGAGGCGCCGGTTACGCTCGCGAATGCTGGTCATGGATGCTGGTCTTCTTGTGCTGCTGTTGTTGCCCAACTTAGCCGGGCATGGTAGCACCGGCCTTGTAGCCCTCTCAAGGCGAGGGTTTGCGGCAATTTCCTGACTTGTGGGTCGAATTCATGTATACATCGGTCCACAACTCCTGTATTCCTAGCGCACTTTCGTCTGGCCAGCCTGCCAACCGGAACCTGACTGCCCATGCCTGACTCCCAACTGGTCGATCCCTTCGGCCGCCGCATCACCTACCTGCGCCTGTCGGTCACCGACCGCTGCGACTTCCGCTGCACCTACTGCATGAGTGAAGACATGCAGTTCCTGCCGCGCGATCAGGTGCTGAGCCTGGAAGAGCTGGAAGCGGTAGCGGATGCCTTCATCGGCCTGGGCGTGCGCCGTATCCGCATCACCGGCGGCGAGCCGCTGGTGCGCAAGGGGCTGACCGGCCTGCTGGCGAAGCTGGGCGCGCGCCCGGAACTGGACGACCTGGCCATTACCACCAATGGCTCTCAGCTGCGCGAGCGCGCGGCTGAGTTGCGCGCCGCGGGAGTGCGCCGGCTGAACATCAGCCTCGACTCCCTGCGCCGCGAGCGCTTCGCCGCCTTCACCCGCGCCGACAAGCTGGAGCAAGTGCTCGATGGCATCGATGCCGCGCGGGACGCGGGCTTCGAGCGGATCAAGCTGAACACCGTGGTGCAGAAAGGGCGTAATGACGATGAGGTCTGCGACCTGGTGGCATTCGCCCTGGGCAAGGGCATCGACATCAGTTTCATCGAAGAGATGCCGCTGGGCGCCGTCAGCAGCCACGAACGCAAGCTCACCCTGTGCAGCAGCGACGAGGTGCGTGCGCACCTGGCCGAGCGCTGGCAGCTGCTGCCGACGCCTGAGCGCAGCGGCGGGCCTTCGCGTTATTATCGCATCGATGGTTACGACAGCCGCATCGGCTTCATTTCCCCGCATAGCAATAATTTCTGCGGCGACTGCAATCGCGTGCGGGTGACCGCCGAAGGCAAGCTGGTGCTGTGCCTGGGCCATGAAGGCGCGCTGGACCTGCGCCGGCTGCTGCGTGAGCACCCAGGCGATGTCGCGCGGTTGCGTGCCGCGCTGATGGAGGCGCTGCACCTGAAGCCCGAGCGTCACCACTTCGAAGCCGATCAGCAGGTGCAGGTGCTGCGGTTCATGAGCATGACCGGCGGCTGAGTCCGCCACGGCGGGTCGCCCGGTCCGCCCGACAGAACAACAACAATGTCACCAGGAGGGTACTTTGAAGCTCAAGGCTTTCTGCTGGGCGCTCGCCAGCATCGTTTCCACCGGGGCCATGGCGCAGACCTATGTGGTCGGCGTCGAGAACCTGCCATTTGCACCGCACTACGTCACTGATGCGCAGGGTCATTACCAGGGCTTTGCCCGCGACCTGCTCGACCTCTTCGCTACCACCACTGGCATCACCCTGGAGTACCGCCCGCTGCCGGTGGAAACGCTGCTGCCGGCGTTGCTCAAGGGCGAGGTCGATTTCAAATACCCGGACAACCCCGATTGGGCGCCGGAGCAGAAGGTCGCCAAGTCGCTGCGCTACAGCCAGTCGGTAACCCAGTACGTCGACGGCGTGCTGGTGGCGCCGGATCGCGTCGGCCAGGGCGTTGATGCGCTGAAGCGCCTCGCGCTGGTGGAAGGTTGGACCCCGCGCGGTTACGAACAAAAGGTGCAGTCCGGGCAGATCGGCATCGAGCCCAGCGCCGACCTGCGGCAGATGATCCATACCGCGCTGAAGAAGCAGGCCGACGGCGCCTATTTCAACGTGGTGGTCGCCACCTACTACCTGGACAACATCCGGGCGCGTCCCGGTGCGCTGGTGTTCGACCCGTCGCTGCCGCACACCCGCAGCTCCTTCCAGCTCTCCACGGTGAAGCACGGCGAGCTGATCGATCGCTTCGACCGCTTCCTCGTCGAGCACGCCAAGGAGGTCGCCGCACTCAAGACCAGGTACGGCGTCGAGGCAAACCTCGACTCCGAGCATCTGGGTGTCGAGCAGTGGAAGGTGGACTTCCTCGAACGCCAGAAAGCAAAACAGAAGGTGCCGGCCTCGCCCTGAGCCGTCATCTTCCCTAGAATCGCCGCTGCCGTTCGCGCGCCAGCCGTAGGGAGGATGAAGTGCGCCGCGCTTTGTTCATCTGCAGCCGCAATCGCCTGCGCAGCCCCACCGCCGAAACCGTCTTCGCCAGCTGGCCGGAGGTCGAGACCGACTCCGCTGGGCTGGCGCCGGACGCCGAGGTCCTGCTGAGCGCCGAGCAACTGGACTGGGCCGATCTGGTCTTCGTCATGGAGCGCCGCCAGCGGCAGACGTTGCTGCGCCGTTTCCCTGCGGCGATGCGCGGCAAGCGCCTGGTGTGCCTGGACATCCCCGACGACTACGCCTACCTGCAGCCGGAACTGGTGCTCCTGCTGGAGCGCAAGGCCGGTCCCTTCCTGCGGCGGGAGGGGGCATGAGCGAGATCCGCATTCCGCTGCGCGAGGGCGTGCTGGTCTGCCCCAGCTTCCGCATTCAGGCACAGCCCGAGCCTTCACTGGAAATCGACGGCGATCTGCTCTGGGCGCTGGAGCAGCCACAGTGGTGTGAGCTGGCCGTCCAGTTGGAGGAGCGCGACGGCGCCTGGTGGGTCATGCCCCTGCCGCTGGAGCTGCAAGCCGGCTTCGAGCCCCGGCGCGTGATCAACTGGCGCGACGAGCCGGTGCGCATCGAGCAGCCCGAAGGCATCGAGGATGCTGAGGCGGCGATCCACTGGTGGCGCGGCGGCGCGGTCGCCGATGTGCGCGGTCGCATCAGCCATCATCCCTGGGGGCGCCTGCTGCGCGTGGAGGGCGGCGGCTTCGGGGGCGAGCACATTCTCTTTCCCCGCGGCCATGCTTGCGTCTATCTGGGGCATCTCGACGCCGATTGGCGCGCATTACGTTTCGAACTCTTTTCCTGACCTAGCATCTTAATAGTTAGCGGCCCAGCGGTTGGCGCCGACATGGCGGAGCGTTGCGGCTTGCCGGCTTTTGCGCCGAGCGGCAGCACCTCGTGCCTTACGTGCAAGTAGTCAAAGATGAGGAAACCCAGAATGACCATAACAAAGCGGGTGAAGAGCCTTGCAGCCATGCTGGTGCTGGCGCAATTGGGCGTGGTGGCGGAGGTTCCGCTGGCACAGGCGAGCATGGTCGCTACCGGCGAGGTGCTGCAGGCGCAGCAACAGCAGGTTGACCGTGAACAATTGCTGAAGATGCTCGATGACCAGGGTGTGCAGAAAAAGCTGCAGTCCATGGGCGTTGAGCGCAGCAAGGTCGAGCAACGCATCAAGAGCCTCTCCAATGAGGAGCTGGCGCAATTCAACCAGCAACTGGACCAGGCACCCGCCGGCGGCATCATCGGCATCATCCTGCTGTTCCTGCTGATCTTCATCATCACTGACGTGCTCTGCATCACCCACATCTTCACCTTCGTCAGGTGCCAGCGTTGAGTCGCTGGGCCATGGCTGCCGCGTTGGCGGTGGCCGTGGCGCTGGGTGGCTGCGCGCAGGCACCGAAATTGCCGTCTTCTGTCGAGACGCTGCCCGAGCGGGTGGAGCTGCGCGATGTGCAGTTCTTCCCACAGCAGGAGTTCCAGTGCGGCCCCGCCGCACTGGCGACCATGCTCAACCAGCGCGGCGTGAGGGTTACGCCGCGGCAGTTGAAGGAGCGCGTGTTCCTTCCGCAACGCCAGGGCAGCTTGCAGGTGGAGCTGGTGGCGGCGGCGCGGGAGAAGGGCATGCTGGTGTATCCGCTGCGGCCGCGCCTGGAGGATGTGCTGAGCGAAGTGGCGGCGGGTAATCCGGTGCTGGTCTTGCAGAACCAGGGCCTGGATTGGCTGCCGGTGTGGCATTTCGCGGTGGTGGTCGGTTTCGATCGACAGCGCCACGAACTGATCCTGCGTTCCGGGATCACCGAACGGATGGTGATCGACTTCACCGCCTTCGATGTCACCTGGGCACGCAGCAAGCGTTGGGCGGTGCTGACCTTGCCGGCGGATCGCCTGCCGGCCACGGCGCAGCCCACTGCATGGCTGCGCGCTGCGCATGATCTGGAGGAGACCGGCCAGCCGGCCCTGGCGGAGCAGGCGTATCACAAGGCCACGCAAGCCTGGCCGCAGGATGCGCTGGGCTGGTTCGCCCTGGCCAATGCGCAGTATGCGGGTGGTCACCTGGCTGAGGCGGAATCCGCCTTGCGGCATAGCGTGGGCGCACGCCCCGATTTCGCCGCGGGCTGGTTCAACCTGGGCAATGTGCTGGGCGAGCGGGGCTGTCCGCAGCAGGCGCGGGAGGCGGGTAGCTGTGCGGCCCGTCTGGCGCCGGCGGATTCGCGCTTTTCGGTGGCGCCTGCTGGGACGGCAAATCCCTCGGCGCGCTGCGAGTCGCTTCCTGCGTGCCCGGGGAGCTGATTCGCTCTCCCGAAAAAGAAAACGGCGCCATAAGGCGCCGTTTTTCTTTAAGCGGAGCGTCAGACGCCCAGCTTGTCGCGCATGGTGTAGTACCAGGCGCCGATCGCGGAGAACGGAACCTGGAACATGCGGCCGCCCGGGAAGGGGTAGTGCGGCAGGGTGGCGAAGGCGTCGAAACGCTCGGCCTGGCCGCGCAGGACCTCGGCCAGCACCTTGCCCGCCAGGTGGGTGTAGGTGACGCCGTGGCCGGAACAGCCCTGGGAGTAGTAGATGTTGTCGCCAATACGGCCAACCTGCGGCAGACGCGATAGGGTCAGCAGGAAGTTGCCGGTCCAGGCGAAGTCGATCTTGACGTTCTTCAGTTGCGGGAAGACCTTGAGCATCTTCGGACGAATGATCGCCTCGATGTTCGACGGGTCGCGCGCACCGTAGACCACGCCGCCGCCGAAGATCAGGCGGTTGTCGCTGGTGAGGCGGTAGTAGTCGAGCAGGTAGTTGCAGTCCTCGACGCAGTAGTCCTGCGGCAGCAGGGACTTGGCCAGGTCGGCGCTCAGCGGCTCGGTGGTGATCACCTGGGTGCCGCACGGCATGGACTTGGATGCCAGCTCCGGCACCAGGCCGCCCAGGTAGGCGTTACCGGCAACCACCACGAACTTGGCCTTCACGCGGCCTTTCGGAGTGTGCACGACCGGGTTGGCGCCACGGTCGATCTTCACGGCAGGGGACTGCTCATGGATCACGCCGCCCAGGGATTCCACGGCTGCGGCTTCGCCCAGGGCGAGGTTCAGCGGGTGGATGTGGCCGCCGCTCATGTCGAGCATGCCGCCGACGTAGCTGTCGGTGGCCACGACTTCACGGATGCGCTTGGCGTCCATCAGTTCCAGCTGGGTATGGCCGAAGCGCTCCCACAGCTTCTTCTGGGACTCCAGGTGGCCCATCTGCTTGGCGCTGAGGGCTGCGAACACGCCGCCGTCCTTCAGGTCGCACTGGATGTTGTACTTGGCGATGCGCTCGCGAATGATGCGGCCGCCTTCGAAAGCCATCTGGCCCAGCAGTTGAGCCTGCTTGGCGCCGACACTGCGTTCGATGACGTCGATGTCGCGGCTGTAGCTGTTGACGATCTGGCCGCCGTTACGGCCCGAAGCGCCGAAGCCGACCTTGGCGGCTTCCAGTACGGTGACCTTGAAGCCGTTTTCCAGCAGGAACAGCGCGGTGGACAGGCCGGTGTAGCCTGCACCGATTACGCAGACATCGGTCTCCACCTCGCCCTGCAGTTCAGGGCGGGCCGGGACCGGGTTGGCCGAGGCTGCGTAATAGGAAGTGGGGTAGGGAGTGTGCGGCATAATGCACCTGTGTTTGTTATTTTTTACGAGATGGGTGGATGCTACCTGAGTCGAATCGGGCCGGCTAGTGCCCGTGCAAAATAATTTACGGACGGTCGAACATAAAAAAATTCACTTTTTCAGTGGCTTAGCGGAAAAAAGTGCTTGACGCTCCAAAACGATCGCGTAGAATGCGCCCCACACGACAGGCACATAGCTCAGTTGGTTAGAGCACCACCTTGACATGGTGGGGGTCGTTGGTTCGAGTCCAATTGTGCCTACCAAACATAGCCGCTCCGGCGGTTGCGAAAAGGGCGATCCGAAAGGATCGCCCTTTTCGTTTGTCCGCAGAAAAGTCGGTGCGCCTGTTATGGTGTCCTCTGGGGTGTGGTTGGAGGTGGTAATGAGCGGTCTACGATCCTGGTTGTTGCTCGGCGCGCTGCTGGCGTCGGCGCCGGCGCTGGCGGAGATGCAGGTGATCTGGCCGGAGGGCTGGAATGTCTCGCGCTCGCCGGAAGAAGTGGTGGCTGATGCTCCGCTGATTCGCCAGCGTGGTGTGCGCCTGGCTGAGGATGGCTCCCAGGAGCTGGTCATGGAAGTTACGCGCAGTCGTTTGGGGGGCGATTCCTCTATTAACGTAGAGAAGGTCATCGTCGAGATGCGCAAGGCGCTGCAGAAGGACTTTCTCCGCCAGGGTTTCCAGGCAGCGTGCAGCAAGCCCCGGGTGGTGCAGCTGGGTGGTCTGGATGGATTGGAGGTGCATTGCGGCATCAGTCGGAACGGCACTGAGGTGCTGAAGCAGACTCTGCAGGTGGCCTTGGGCGATGGCGCGGCCTACTCGCTGTCCTATGCGGCGCCGGCGGAGCGCTATACGGCGCTCGCGGGAGAGATTGAGTCGGTGAAGGCGGGGATCAGCCTGCGCTGACGCTCAGGCAGGTTGCTGCCTTATATAGAAGGCAGAAAGCAAAAAGCCCCGCTTCGGCGGGGCTTTTCATTTTCAGGCTCAGGCGGCGAGGGTGGCCTGCACGCGCTCGATGACCGCTTGCAGTGGCGCTTCGGCCTGGTACTGCTGGGGATAGAGGCGCTCGGTGTGCTTGGCGATGCCATGCTCGTTCACCAGCGTGAAGCTGAAGCCGTGCTTGCGCTTGGCCTGGATGACGCAGTTCAGAGGAGCGAAGGCCACCGAAAGGGTGCGAATCGCCTCCTGGATATGCGGGGAGGTTTTCATTGTCTTGTCTTTCCAAATAGGTAACGGTCCTATGACCGTCGAAATCGTAAAAAGCTCCGGGTGCAATCTGAGGATGCAGAAAGCGTGTGACCGGAATATGGCAGCGAATGGAAACTTGAGGGTCGGTTCGCGTCAGTCTGCAGGGTTGGGTAAAGGCAGTTGAACTGACGTAGGCGCTATCGCTCGGGCAAACTTTCCTGGCGCGGCTGACGTGCTCTGGAATCGATGCTGAGGAGGCGCTGGCCGTGGCCCTGTAGTGCCCAGCTTCAACCCTGGATCAAGGTAGGGGAGTGCTGGGAGGGGCGACCTTGGGTTTGGTACTCGCGTCCGGAATTATATGGATTTCTGTCGGCAATGGCCAGTTGATGTGCGGCCGTTGGTCAGAATCATTGCGAGTTGGTAAAGAAAAGCCGCAGGGCGGGAGCGCGCTGCGGCTTTTTTCTTACTTCTGCAGCCAGGATTCGACGGTTTCAGCGCCGAACTGTTGTTTCCAGGCTTTCAGGGTCTTGTGATTGCCGCCCTTGGTCTCGATGATTTCGCCGGAATTCGGGTTCTTGTAGGTCTTCAGCTGGCGGCTGCGGCGATGCTGGATCGGTGCCGGTTCGCCGGTAGTCTGCGGGTCAAGAATGTTGATGACATTACGCAGGTTCATGCCGTACTGGTCCATCAGGGCTTGCAGTTGGTCCTTGAACTCCAGCTCCTTTTTCAGGCTGCTGTCATTCTTGAGTTTTTCCAGCAGGGCCAGTTGTTCTTTAAGCTGGCGTTCGGCTTCGCGGAATTCCGCAAGTTTGGACATCATATGCTCCCGTCGGCAGGGGTGAATTGTGGGGGCGATTCTCTGTTCTTGTCGTTATCGCCGTCAACTATGGATATGAATTGTTGCGATTCGGACAATGCGTCTTAAATCCTTAGGCCTGTTATCCGGGGCGCAGATTAGTTGTTTCTTGAGGGATAATGCGTTGATTAAAGGGGTGGCACCTGCCAATCCCCTCTGAATACTGTGTGCTTTATTGTGGTGCGTTGAGTGCGAGTGCTGGATGAATAACGAGATTGTGCGGTATCGGGTCAATGATTATGAGCTCACGTGCCTGGCGGCGGGGCAGGGGGTGCCGCTTGTGCTGGTTCATGGGTCGCTCTGCGATTACCGCTATTGGCAGGGGCAGTTCGCCGCGTTGTCGGCTCACTATCGTGTGGTGGCGCCCAGTCTGCGCCACTATTTCCCTGAGCAGTGGGATGGAGAGGGTGCGGGGTTCACGACGGAGCAGCATGTGAGTGATCTGCTTGCGTTGCTGGATCAATTGCCGGGCCCTGTGCATCTGCTCGGCCATTCGCGTGGCGGCAACCTCTGTCTGCGAGTGGCATTGGCGGCGCCGCACAAGTTGCGCTCCCTGACGCTGGCCGATCCGGGTGGAGACTTTACGGAAGACGTATTTCGTATGGCGGGCCTGGTGTCGCCCATATCTCCGGTAGAGCGTAATCAGTTTCGCCAGCAGGCGCTGAGCATGATTCGCACGGGGCAAATTGGCGAAGGGTTGCAGCTATTCGTCGATACGGTAAGTGGCGCGGGTGTGTGGGAGCGTTCTTCACAGCAATTCCGCGAAATGGCCACCGCCAATGCCATGACCCTGGTCGGGCAGGTGGCGGATCATCCGCAGCCGATTTCCAATGCTCAACTTGATCAGCTGCAATTGCCGGTTCTGTTGATTGGTGGGGCGAAGAGTCCGGAGCCATTTCCGCGCATTATCCAGGCGCTGCAATCGGCGCTGATCGATGTCCGTACTTCGATGATTTCCGGTGCCTCCCACGGCATGAATGTGATTCGTCCGGCGTCCTTCAATCGCGCCGTGCTGGAATTTGTCGACCAATACTGAGCGAAGTCAGGGCTGCCGCTCGTCAGTCATCGAAAGTTGCAGTAACATCGCACGCCTTGCCCGCTATCGTTCGCGGGCGGGTTTTATCCGATTTCTTCCAGTGATCTCCGTCCGCGCGCGAAAGCGCAGGGTGCCGACAAGGCGCCTGCCACTGTGAGGCAGGCCTGCCCGGCGGGCGACGCTTACTGGCACATCCCAACCCATGTGGCCTTTCGTAGGGGTCACCACTAGGAGAGGAGGCGCCATGCCCATCATTACTCTTCCCGACGGTAGTCAGCGTTCCTTCGATCATCCGGTCAGCGTGACCGAGGTGGCGCAATCCATTGGCGCGGGCCTGGCGAAAGCCACCCTGGCCGGCAAGGTCAACGGCCGCCTGGTCGATGCCTGCGACATCATCGACAGCGACGCGACCCTGCAGATCATTACCCCGAAGGACGAGGACGGGCTGGAAATCATCCGCCACTCCTGCGCTCACCTGGTGGGCCATGCGGTCAAGCAACTGTACCCGACTGCGAAGATGGTCATCGGTCCGGTGATCGACGAAGGCTTCTATTACGACATTGCCTTCGAGCGCCCCTTTACCCCGGAAGACATGGCTGCCATCGAAAAGCGCATGGCCGAGCTGATCGAGAAGGACTACGACGTCATCAAGAAGATGACGCCGCGTGCCGAAGTCATCGAGACCTTCAGGGCCCGTGGTGAGGAGTACAAGCTGCGCCTCATCGACGACATGCCGGACGAGAAGGCCATGGGCCTGTACTTCCATGAGGAGTACGTGGACATGTGTCGCGGCCCGCACGTGCCGAACACTCGCTTCCTGAAAGCCTTCAAGCTGACCAAGATTTCCGGCGCCTACTGGCGCGGTGACTCGAAGAACGAGCAGCTGCAGCGCGTCTACGGTACCGCCTGGGCCGACAAGAAGCAGCTGGCCGCCTACATCCAGCGCATCGAGGAAGCCGAGAAGCGTGACCACCGCCGCATCGGCAAGCAGCTCGACCTCTTCCACCTCCAGGAAGAAGCGCCGGGTATGGTCTTCTGGCACCCGAACGGCTGGACCGTCTACCAGGTGCTCGAGCAGTACATGCGCAAGGTGCAGCGTGATCACGGTTACGTGGAGGTCCGCACCCCGCAGGTCGTTGACCGCATCCTCTGGGAGCGCTCGGGGCACTGGACCAACTACGCCGAGAACATGTTCACCACTTCGTCGGAAAGTCGCGACTTCGCGGTCAAGCCGATGAACTGCCCGTGCCACGTGCAGATCTTCAACCAGGGCCTGAAGTCCTACCGCGATCTGCCGCTGCGCCTCGCTGAATTCGGTGCCTGCCACCGCAACGAGCCGTCCGGTGCGCTGCATGGCATCATGCGCGTGCGTGGCTTCACCCAGGACGACGCCCACATCTTCTGCACCGAAGAGCAGGTAAAGAAGGAAGCGGCCGACTTCATCAAGCTGACCCTGCAGGTCTATTCGGACTTCGGCTTCACCGATGTTTCCATGAAGCTCTCCACTCGTCCGGCCAAGCGCGTCGGTTCCGAGGAGCTGTGGGATCGCGCCGAAAGCGCGCTGGCCGATGCCTTGAATGAATCCGGCCTGGAGTGGGAATACCAGCCGGGCGAGGGCGCCTTCTACGGTCCGAAGATCGAGTTCACCCTGAAGGATTGTCTCGGCCGTAACTGGCAGTGCGGCACCCTGCAGTACGACCCGAACCTGCCGGAGCGTCTGGATGCCAGCTATATCGCCGAAGATAACAGCCGTACCCGTCCGGTCATGCTGCACCGTGCGATCCTCGGCTCCTTCGAGCGCTTCATCGGCATGCTCATCGAGCACTACGCCGGCCTGTTCCCGGCCTGGCTCGCACCGACCCAGGCGGTGGTGATGAATATCACTGACAAGCAGGGCGAATGGGCTGAAGAAGTGGTGCGTCAGCTCGAGCAAAGCGGATTCCGTGCCAAGTCTGACTTGAGAAACGAGAAAATTGGCTTTAAAATCCGCGAGCATACTTTGCTCAAGGTTCCCTATCTGTTGGTTATCGGTGATAGGGAAGTTGAATCGCAGGCCGTCGCCGTACGTACGCGCGAAGGGGCAGACCTCGGCTCGATGCCGGTCGCCCAGTTCGCTGAGCTGCTGGCTCAGGCGGTTTCCCGGCGTGGTCGCCAAGACTCGGAGTAATCATTATTAAGCGTGAAATGAGACAGGATAAGCGGGCTCTCCCGAAACCGCCGATCAACGAGAACATCACCGCCCGTGAGGTTCGTCTGATTGGTGCTGACGGTCAGCAGATTGGCGTGGTCTCCCTCGACGAGGCCCTCCGTCAAGCCGACGAGGCCAAGCTGGACCTGGTGGAAATTTCTGCTGATGCGGTGCCCCCTGTCTGCCGCATCATGGACTACGGCAAGCACCTCTTCGAGAAGAAGAAGCAGGCTGCCGCTGCGAAGAAGAACCAGCACCAGCAACAGATCAAAGAAATCAAGTTTCGTCCAGGGACGGAAGAAGGGGATTACCAGGTAAAACTACGCAACCTGGTACGTTTCCTTAATGAAGGGGACAAGGCCAAGGTATCGCTTCGATTCCGTGGTCGTGAGATGGCCCACCAGGAGCTGGGCATGGAGCTGTTGAAGCGGGTCGAAACCGACCTCGCCGAATTCGGCACCGTGGAACAGCATCCCAAGCTGGAAGGACGCCAGCTGATGATGGTCATCGCTCCCAAGAAGCGTAAATAACCTCCCGGGCACTGGCAGGCCTGATGGTTATCAGTTGTTAACGAATGCGGAGTACTAAACATGCCAAAGATGAAAACCAAGAGTGGCGCCAAGAAGCGCTTCAAAGTGACTGCTGGTGGCATCAAGCACAAGCACGCTTTCAAGAGCCACATCCTGACCAAAATGACCACCAAGCGTAAGCGTCAGCTGCGCGGCACCTCGCTGCTCGCTGCTTCCGACGTTCGCCGTGTAGAACGCTCCCTGCGTCTGCGTTGATTTCTGGTAGAGGATAGATAAATGGCTCGTGTTAAGCGTGGCGTGATTGCCCGTCGTCGTCACAAGAAGATCCTGAAGCTCGCAAAAGGCTACTACGGCGCGCGTTCGCGCGTGTTCCGCGTTGCCAAGCAGGCGGTAATCAAGGCTGGCCAATACGCCTACCGTGACCGTCGTCAGCGCAAGCGTCAGTTCCGCGCCCTGTGGATCGCCCGTATCAACGCTGGTGCTCGTCAGAACGGTCTGTCCTACAGCCGTCTGATCGCTGGCCTGAAGAAGGCGGCCATCGAGATCGACCGTAAGGTACTGGCCGATCTGGCTGTGAACGAAAAAGCGGCGTTTACCGCAATTGTCGAGAAAGCGAAGGCCAGCCTGGCTTAAGCCCCACGACAGTTACCGGATCTCGGTCCGGACGTAACGTCACCGATAGGGGAAGAGCCTTACCGCTCTTCCCCTATTTTGTATCTGGAGTTGGTACATGGAAAACCTGGACGCGCTGGTTTCGCAGGCCCTGGATGCCGTGCGAAACACCGAAGACGTCAACGCCCTGGAGCAGATCCGGGTTCACTACCTCGGCAAGAAAGGCGAGTTGACCCAGGTCATGAAGACCCTGGGCGACCTGCCGGCCGAAGAGCGCCCCAAGGTCGGCGCGCTGATCAACGTCGCCAAGGAAAAGGTTCAGGATGTGCTGAACGCCCGCAAGGCTGAGCTTGAGGGCGCCGCCCTCGCCGCCAAGCTGGCAGCCGAGCGCATCGACGTGACCCTGCCGGGCCGTGGCCAGTCCTCCGGCGGCCTGCATCCGGTCACCCGCACCAAGGAACGCATCGAGCAGTGCTTCACCCGCATCGGCTATGAAGTGGCCGAGGGTCCGGAAGTCGAAGACGACTACCACAACTTCGAAGCGCTCAACATTCCGGGCCACCACCCGGCTCGTGCCATGCACGACACCTTCTACTTCAATGCGAACATGCTGCTGCGCACCCATACCTCGCCGGTACAGGTCCGCACCATGGAAAGCCAGAAGCCGCCGATTCGCATTGTATGCCCGGGCCGCGTCTACCGCTGCGACTCCGACCTGACGCACTCGCCCATGTTCCACCAGGTCGAAGGTCTGCTGGTCGATGAAGACGTCAGCTTCGCCGACCTCAAGGGCACCATCGAGGAATTCCTCCGTGCCTTCTTCGAGAAGGAATTCTCCGTCCGCTTCCGTCCGTCCTTCTTCCCCTTCACCGAACCTTCGGCGGAAGTCGACATCCAGTGCGTGCTCTGCAGTGGCAAGGGTTGCCGCGTCTGCAAGCAGACCGGCTGGCTGGAAGTCATGGGTTGCGGCATGGTCCACCCCGACGTGCTGCGCATGTCCGGCATCGACCCCGAGAAATACCAGGGCTTCGCCTTCGGCATGGGTATCGAGCGTCTGGCCATGCTGCGCTATGGCGTGAACGACTTGCGCCTGTTCTTCGACAACGATCTGCGGTTCCTCGGCCAGTTCCGCTAGCCCGCAAGACCGTCAACGCATTTAGGAGAGCAGGATGAAATTCAGTGAACAGTGGCTGCGGAGCTGGGTAAATCCGCAGGTATCCCGTGACGAGCTGGTGGCTCGTCTGTCCATGGCGGGCCTTGAGGTCGACGCCGTGATCCCGGTCGCCGGCCAGTTCAGCGGCGTGGTCGTGGGCGAAGTGCTGTCGACCGAACAGCACCCGGACGCCGACAAGCTGCGCGTCTGCCAGGTCAGCAATGGTTCGGAGACCTTCCAGGTCGTCTGTGGCGCGCCCAACGTGCGCCCGGGTCTGAAGATCCCCTTCGCCATGATTGGCGCCGAACTGCCGGGCGACTTCAAGATCAAGAAGGCCAAGCTGCGCGGCGTTGAATCCAACGGCATGCTCTGCTCGGCCAAAGAGCTGGAAATCAGCGAAGAGAACGCCGGCCTGATGGAGCTCGCCGCGGATGCGCCGGTAGGCGCCAACATCCGCGACTACCTCGAGCTGGACGACGCCTCCATCGAGATCGGCCTGACCCCGAACCGTGGCGACTGCCTCTCCCTGACCGGCCTTGCTCGCGAAGTCGGCGCGCTGTACAGCGCCGAGGTCAAGCCGGTGGTGGTCAACGCCGTTGCCCCGCAGATCGACGAAGTGCGCAGCGTTGAACTGATGGCGCCCAAGTCCTGCCCGCGCTACCTCGGCCGCGTCGTTCGTAACGTCGACCTGAGCAAGCCGACTCCCCTGTGGATGGTCGAGCGCCTGCGCCGTTCCGACATCCGCAGCATCGACGCCGCCGTCGACATTACCAACTACGTGATGATCGAACTGGGCCAGCCGATGCACGCCTTCGACCTCAACGAGATCAAGGGCGGTGTGCGCGTGCGCATGGCGGAGGAGGGCGAGAAGCTCGTCCTGCTCGACGGTCAGGAAGTCACCCTGCGTGCCGACACCCTGGTGATCGCCGACCACGAACGCGCCCTGGCCATCGCCGGCGTGATGGGTGGCGAGCACAGCGGCGTCAGCGCCAAAACCCGCGATCTGTTCCTCGAAAGCGCTTTCTTCGACAACATCGCCGTTGCCGGCAAAGCCCGCTCTTATGGCCTGCACACCGATGCGTCGCATCGCTTCGAGCGTGGTGTGGACTCGCAGCTGGCCCGTCGTGCCATGGAGCGCGCCACCGAACTGCTTCTGCAGATCGTAGGCGGCGAAGCCGGCCCGATCGTGGAGGCCGTCAGCGAAGCCGACCTGCCCAAGGTCGCTCCGGTCACCCTGCGCGCTGAGCGCGTCACCCAGATGCTGGGCATGACGCTGGAAAACGCCGAGATCGAGCGTCTGCTCACCGCCCTAGAATTCGATGTCCAGAAAGCCGGTGCTGATGCCTGGACCGTCGGCGTGCCGAGCCATCGCTTCGACGTCTCCATCGAAGTCGACCTGATCGAAGAGCTGGGCCGTCTGTACGGTTACAACCGTCTGCCGGTTCGCTACCCGCAGGCCCGCCTGGCGCCGAACACCAAGTCCGAGTCCCAGGCCGAACTGCCGGCGCTGCGCCGTCTGCTGGTCGCCCGCGACTACCAGGAAGCCATCACCTACAGCTTTATCGATCCCAAGCTGTTCCAGCTGTTCCATCCTGGGGTCGAGCCGCTGATGCTGGCCAACCCGATCTCCGCCGACATGGCCGCCATGCGCGCCTCGCTCTGGCCGGGTCTGGTGAAGTCCCTGCAGCACAACCTCAACCGCCAGCAGACCCGCGTGCGCCTGTTCGAAAGCGGCCTGCGCTTCGTCGGTCAGCTGGACGGGCTGGTGCAGGAAAACATGCTGGCCGGCGTCGTCTGCGGTGCCCGTCAACCGGAAGGTTGGGCCAACGGTCGTGAGAGCGTCGACTTCTTCGACGTGAAGGCCGATGTTGAAGCGCTGCTGGGTAATGCCGGCGCCATCGATGCCTTCACCTTCTCCCCGGCGGAGCATCCGGCGCTGCATCCGGGCCAGACCGCCAAGATCGACCGCGATGGCGTGCTGGTCGGCTACCTGGGCGCCCTGCACCCGGAGCTGGCCAAGGCGCTGGACCTGGATCGTCCGGTCTACGTCTTCGAGCTGGTACTGGCCGAAGTGGCCAGGGGGCGCCTGCCGAAATTCAGCGAACTGTCGCGCTTCCCCGAAGTGCGCCGTGACCTGGCCCTCATCGTCGATCTGGATACTCCGGCCGAGTTCGTCCTGGCCAATATCCGTGAAACGGCGGGCGAATGGCTGACGGATCTCAGGTTGTTTGACGTCTACCACGGTAAAGGCATTGATCCGCTTAGAAAAAGCTTGGCCGTTGGCTTGACCTGGCAGCATCCATCACGCACTCTTAATGATGACGAGGTGAACGCGACTACGCAGAATATCGTCGCCTCGCTGGAACAAAGGTTCAACGCCACGTTAAGGAAGTAGCGTATGGGGGCTCTGACGAAAGCTGAAATTGCTGAACGTCTGTACGAAGAGCTGGGCCTGAATAAGCGGGAAGCCAAGGAACTGGTGGAGCTCTTCTTCGAAGAGATCCGCCAAGCGCTGGAGCACAACGAACAGGTGAAGTTGTCGGGTTTCGGCAACTTCGACCTGCGCGACAAGCGCCAGCGTCCCGGACGCAACCCGAAGACGGGAGAGGAAATCCCGATCACAGCCCGGCGCGTCGTCACCTTTCGTCCAGGGCAGAAACTGAAGGCCAGGGTTGAGGCTTATGCTGGAACCAAGTCATAACGACGAGCTGCCCCCCATTCCGGGCAAACGCTACTTCACCATCGGTGAAGTAAGCGATCTTTGCGCGGTGAAGCCGCACGTGCTGCGGTACTGGGAACAGGAGTTCCCGCAACTCAACCCGGTCAAGCGAAGGGGTAACCGGCGCTACTACCAGCGCCAGGACGTGCTCATGATTCGCCAGATCCGCGCGCTGCTCTACGACCAGGGCTTCACCATCGGCGGCGCTCGCCAGCGTCTCACCGGCGACGAAGCACGCGAGGACGCCACCCAGTACAAGCAACTGATCCGGCAGATGATCGCCGAATTGGAGGACGTGCTGCACGTCCTGCGCAAGTAACTGAAAAAAATGAAAAAAGTACTTCTCCGAAGCAATCGCTTGGGGTATAGTGCGATCCGCTTCCAGGGCAACCTGGTCGCAACGTCGGGGCGTAGCGCAGCCTGGTAGCGCACTTGCATGGGGTGCAAGGGGTCGAGTGTTCGAATCACTCCGTCCCGACCAAATTTGAAAAGGCCGGTTCAGCAATGAACCGGCCTTTTTGCATTTCTCTTCCCGTAAAAATTCCCTATATCGACCGCTAGCTCGGCGCATCCCTCAGTGCTCAATCATCCTGAGCCGCCAAGAAGGTCGGTAGGTCCCGTCGCGCAATCCAGATTTCGCCTTGCCGCTTGATGACGCCGATGCGTTGGTCGGCCCAGGTCATGAAGGCGCGGTGGGGGCATGCTGGGAGTCGTGGCGGGTGGGGAGGACTTCGTCGCTGAGGTGTAAGATCGTGGGGAGCCTTCTCTATATAGAAGAGGCAGCTGAGAAGAGGGAGGTGGCGGCGTACCGGCTTGAGCCTGTCCGTCATCGGTGCTACTGGAGGTGCGCGGTCGCCGGAAGGGTTTGCTTCTATATAAGTCAGGGAAGGGAGATTTGTCATCTTTCTGCAAAAAGTCGTTGACGGGTCTTTTTAAGTCCCTATAATGCGCACCACTCGCAGCGACGAAGCGCTGAAAGAGCTTGAAAATCAGGCACTTACAGATGTTCGAAGTTGAGAGCGGTGGTCCGGCAGGTGAATCGCTTGCCACTTTTCCTTCGCTGCTCCGGCGGTGAGTCGAAAAGAAGATCGCCGAGGTGCTTGACAGTGATCCTGATCGCTGTAGAATGCGCCTCCCGCTGGTGGGAAGGCTTCCTTCTCCGAAGCGCAAGCGGTTGAGTAGAAAAGAAAATTTTCGAAAATAGCGCTTGACAAGATGAGGTGCTGCTGTAAAATGCGCGCCTCGGTTGAGACGAAAGAATCAACCAACTGCTCTTTAACAAGTCGAATCAAGCAATTCGTGTGGGTGCTTGTGATGTAAGACTGATGATCGACTGATTATCA
>NZ_JBLUPT010000013.1:0-138595 GCF_048068055.1 Pseudomonas sp. NY15181
ATTGCTTGATTCGACTTGTTAAAGAGCAGTTGGTTGATTCTTTCGTCTCAACCGAGGCGCGCATTCTACAGCAGCACCTCATCTTGTCAAGCGTTGTTTTCGAAAATTTTCCTTTCTACTCAACCGCTTGCGCTTCGGAGAAGGAAGCCTTCCCACCAGCGGGAGGCGCATTCTACAGCGATCAACCTCACTGTCAAGCACCTCGATGATCTTCTTTTCGACTCACCGCCGGAGCAGCGAAGGAAAAGTGGCAAGCGATTCACCTGCCGGACCACCACTCTCAACTTCGAACATCTGTAAGTGCCTGATTTTCAAGCCCTTTCAGCGCTTCGTCGCTGGGAGAGGTGCGCATTATAGGGACTTTAAAAGACCCGTCAACGGCTTTTTGCAGAAAGATGACAAATATCTGTCTCCCCTTCCCCTCCTATATATAAAGAAGAGAACCATCCATGAAATAAGTATCTTTCATCCGAGCTCCAGCTCCTGCTGGCTGTTCTCCGTCCCAGAAGCGCGGAAGCTCAAACGCACGCACAAGCCTTGTCCTCCAGGCCCGGAGTCCAGGACCAATCCTGCCCGATGCCGCTCGGCAATCTTGGCGACGATGGAAAGCCCAAGCCCACTACCTTGGGACAGCTTCTCGCCCTGGCCCCGATAGAAGCGTTCCAGCACCCGCTCACGTTCAGCCTCGGGAATACCGGGGCCGTCGTCGCTGACCTCAAGGATGACCTCCTGGCCGTCACGCCAGACGGACAGATTGACGGTGCTGCCCGGGGCATGCCGTATGGCGTTGTCGACCAGGTTATTGAGCAGGATGCCCAGCGCAGCGGCATCGCCCATGATCGACAAGTCCTCGGCCTGCGCGAGCCCCAGGTCATTGCCGCTCAGGTCGGACTGGCGGATGCGATCACTGATCACCTGCTTGCACAACGCAAGCAATGGCACCGGCTGCTGGGGGGCGCACTGGGCCTCCGGTTCCAGGCGCGCAAGGGTCAGCAACTGCTGGGCGAGGTGCGCCAGGCGGGATACGCCTCCCTGCAACTGGATCAGCGCCTGCTGTCGCTCCTCCTGATCCGCTGCCCGCTGCGCGAGGTCGGCCTGGATGCTCAGCGCCATGATTGGCGTGCGCAGTTCGTGGGCCGCATCGGCGATGAAGTGCCGCTGCAGCGTGAACGACTGGTCCAGCCGCTGGAGCAGGGAGTTGAGTTCAGTCACCAGGGGGCTGATCTCGCTGGGCAGATCCGTGTCCTTGATGGGCACCATGCTATTGGCGTTACGCTGCGCCAGTTCGGCGACGATCCGGTGCAACGGTTTCAGGCCATAACCAATACCGAACCAGAGGAACAGCGCCAACAATGGCAGCAGCGACAACACAGGCCAGAGCAGGTGGACCGCCAGGCCGGCCAGAGCCTCCCAGCGCGCGTTCTGGGCCTGGGCCACACGGATCAGACGATCGCCGCGTGGGGTGACGAAGGTGTGCCAGGTCTGCGCCTGGTAGGACAGGTCGCTGATGCCTACTGCGGTGGGTGCCGGCAGCTGCAGCGTGGTGTCCGAGCTGTAGTGCAGTTGCCCCTGAGTGTCCCAGACCTGCAACAGCACCTCGTCCTGTTTTTCTTCCTCCGCGTCGGTGAGGCGATGGCCGTGCCTGTCGAACGACACCTGCTCCCCGGACAGGCTCACATGCCGGGCGATGTAGCGCATCTGATCATTGAGCAGATCGCCCAGCTCCAGGAGCGCCCCCCAATAGGTGCCTACGCTGGCCAGGGCGCCGGCAGCGAAGGTGGCGGGCAGCAACCACAGCAGCAGGCGGCGGCGCAGCGAGTTCATTGATCTTCCCCGATGTGGTAGCCGACGCCACGTACCGAGCGGATGACATCCGCGCCAAGCTTCTTGCGCAGGTTGAAGATATGCACTTGCACCGCATTGCTGCCGATCTCCTCCCCCCAGCCGTAGAGACGGTCTTCCAGTTGCTCCCGCGACAGGATGCGTTCCGGTCCGCGCATGAGTTCGTGCAGCACCGAGAACTCCTTGGCCGAGACGCTCACCGGCTCGCCGCGCAGCCACAACTGGTGGCTGACCGGGTCCAGGCGCAGCGGCCCGGCGCTCAATTCGCTCTGCACCTGTCCGGCCTGGCGTCGGCTGATGGCGCGTATGCGGGCGAGCAGCTCCTCCATGGCGAAGGGTTTCACCAGGTAGTCGTCAGCGCCGCAATCCAGGCCCGCCACGCGGTCGGCCAACTGGTCGCGCGCGGTGATGATGATTACCGGCAGCGCTTCGCCGTCCTGGCGTAGTCGCCGCAAGACGTGCATGCCGTCTTCCCGAGGCAGCCCGAGGTCAAGCAGCAGCAAGGCGTAGTCGGTGGTTTCCAGCGCAAGAAGAGCCGACCTGCCATCCCGGACCCAGTCCACGCTGTAGCCTTCCTTGCGCAAACCTTGCTGCAGGCCCGCGCCGATCATCGCGTCGTCTTCCGCCAATAGCAGGCGCATAAGATCCTCCAAGGTTCAAGCCTGTGCCCGCCCAAGAAGACATTGAGGGCCAGGCACACCGGCATGCAACGTCCGCATGCTCGCACGGCGATCTTTAAGATGATTTTAAGTGCGCATTTTCTACAGCCTGCTCGCTACCCTGGGTGTCGTGCTCCTGCTGTACAGGGCCCGGAAGAACAGCCGCGCGCTTCTGCTGGCGCTGACCAACCTGCCCCGCGAAAGCTGTATCGTCCTCCTTCAGACATCCCCGCCAGGACCTGTCCTCCGTGCCGGCAAAGGTTCGGCCGCAACGACCCGAACTTCGAGCAGTTTGTATGGCTGGCCGAGCTATCATGATGACGGCGCCCATCTGCTCCAGGGCTGGACGGTCTACAAGGAGACCCTGTGTGAATCGGATTCAGCTGCTCATCGCATCCTGCTTGTCGGCGACATCACTCCTGGCCCTTGCCGAAAACCCTCAGACATTCCTGCAAAGCCGCGTTTACGAACTGCGCCGGGATACCTCGCCGCCGTTCTGCTACGAATGGGCGACTGGCCTGCCCAATGGCGTCTGGGGAAACGGGGGCGACTATGCCCAGAAGACCGAGAAGCTCATGGCCAGCGGTGCCGTCCTGATTGCCTCGGCAACCTACAAGCCCACCGGCGAAGTGGTTTCCCATTCTTTCTACAAAAGCCGCGAGGCCTGCCAGGCGGACCTCTCCAGAAGGCCGGAATCGATTCCGCTCAAGGCCGTCACCACAACCCCGGTGAAGACCCAGGCCTCCGCGCAGGACTCGACCTATGTCGGCCAACTGCAACGGGACTTCGGGCAGAGAATCTATTTCAGCTCGCCCAAGGCGGAGGCGATCATCAGGAAGATCAACATCGACTGCAAAGCCCCGGATGGCCGCTACCTGCCGCTGTACAACGCCTTGCTCGCCCGCCTGCATGAAGCGAGCACACCCGACGCCTGGATGGAAACCAGCGTGGTCAACCGCGGAAAGAACATCCAGGTCTTCGACAGTGTTCGCCTGAAGAGTGGCAAGGAACTCACCCCTCAACTGACCCTGGAAATCAATGAATGGGGCGCCGTCGAAACTCACGGCGTGCGACCTGAAGCCCTGTCCAATGCCTGCTTCGGCTCCTACGGCCCCATCTGGAAGATCTGATCCGGCGCCTGCCTTCCTCCGGGGAACGCCCTGGCCCACGATCCATTACCGCCCTGCCAGGGCCGGGTCGCGACCATGCCCGCCGCAGCCACACCCCACGGACAGGACACAGCGCGTTCGCGCCTCGTAAACCTTTGAATCTCTTGCCGTTGTATTACGGGACAGGCAGTTCTCCCCGTAAGCTTGCCGGCCGGCAAATTGTCACGGATCACCCATAATCAACCTACGTTATTGATTTGTGGTGTATTCCAACGACAGCGTCACACGCCTGAATATCATCTGCCACCTCCTGCCTCGGGCCCTTGCAAGGCGCTCCGGCAGTGAATGCGTGGAGCTGAACAGGCGCGGCGCGGCCGGCAAACGCAAGCCCTTGGCCCCCACCTTTCGGAGAAGGCCGAGGAGTGCTTGCGCCCCCGCGGCCATCGCTGTCGCTGCACCCACATCAGGAGACAAACATGAAGAAACACGCGGTTCTGGTACCCCTGCTCGTCCTTCCGTTGCTGTTCGGCTGCTCGAGCAACAAGGTCTCGACCGAAGACTATTCCGGTTTCCTGAGCAACTACTCGCACCTGAGCGAACAGGAAAACGCCTCCGGCGCCAAGGTCATGTCCTGGGTCGACCCGAACCTGAAGCTCAGCCGCTACACCAGCGTCTACATCGAGCCGACCCAGTACTTCCCCAAGCCGGCGCCGACCGACAAGGTCTCCCAACAGACCCTCGACCAGATTTCCACCTACTACACCCAGGTGCTCAAGCGCGAATTCGGCCAGGTGCTGCCGGTGGTCAACCAGCCCACCAGCGACTCGCTGGTGGTACGCGCCGCCATCACCGGGGTGAGCAGCCATACTCAGTCCCTGCATGCCTACGAAGTGATCCCGATCGCGCTGATCGCCGCCGGCGTCAGTACCGCCACCGGCATCCGCGACCAGGACACGGTGATCGCCACCGAAGCCGACTTCCTCGATGGCCGCACCAGCAAGGAAGTCGCCCAGGTGGTGCGCAAGGGCACCGGGCAGCCGCTGGAGAACGACAAGCAGGCCATGGCCGCCAACGACGTGAAAGGTGTACTGGACGGCTGGGCCAAGGACATGCGCCTGTCCTACACCAAGCTGCGCGCGCAGCAGTAAGCGTGACTTGAACCACCCGGCCGGAAGACATTCCGGCCGGGTTCGCGAACAGAATCGGCTCCCGGGGCAGCGTGCCCCGCGGAGCCACAAGGGGGCTGATGAATGCCACATGACGGAAGCCTGTTACAGGCGACGGTGATTTTCCTGCTGGCGGTGGTGTTTCTCGTACCGCTGGCCCAACGCCTGAAACTCGGTGCGGTGCCCGGCTATCTGCTGGCCGGCATCCTGATCGGCCCCTCGGTGCTGGGCCTGATCAGCAACCCACAGAACGTCAGCAAGCTCTCCGAAATGGGCGTGGTGATGCTGCTCTTCATCATCGGCCTGGAACTCTCCCCGCGCCGCCTGTGGATGATGCGCCGCTCGCTGTTCGGCGTCGGTTCCCTGCAGGTAGGGCTGACCGCGATCGTCATCGGTGCGCTGGCCTATCTGCTGTTCGGCCAGTCGCCGGCAGCCGCCGTGGTGCTGGGCGTGGGCCTGGCGCTGTCGTCCACCGCCTTCGGCCTGCAAGTACTGGCCGAGCGCAAGGAATTGAACAAGCCACACGGCCGCACCGCCGTGGGCATCCTGCTGTTCCAGGACATCGCCGCCATTCCGCTGATCGCCATCGTGCCGCTGCTGGGCGGCGCCGGCGACAGTGCCGCGGACAGTGGCGTACGGCCCTTGCTGGCGGTAGCGGTCGGCATCGGCATAGTGATCATCGGAGGCCGTTACCTGCTGCGCCCGGTGTTCACCTGGGCGGTCGGCTCGGGGCTGCGCGAGCTCTCCACCGCCACCGCCCTGCTGGTGGTGCTGGGCACCGCCTGGATCATGGAGCACGTCGGCGTTTCCATGGCGCTGGGCGCCTTCCTCGCCGGCATGCTGATGGCCGAGTCGCAGTTCCGCCATGAACTGGAATCGCAGATCGAACCGCTCAAGGGCCTGCTGCTCGGGCTGTTCTTCGTCGGCGTGGGCATGACCGCCGACCTGCGTCTACTGATCAACGCGCCGATCCTGGTGCTGGGACTGACCGTGCTGCTGGTGGGCATCAAGCTGCCGCTGCTGGTCGGCCTCGGCCGTTTCTTCGGCGGCCTGAACCGCGCCGGAGCAATCTGCCTGGGCGTGGTGCTGGCGTCGGGCGGCGAGTTCGCTTTCGTGGTGTTCAAGCTGGCACTGGATCACCGTCTGCTGGATCAGCAGGTGCACGATGTGCTGGTGCTCGCCATCACCCTGTCGATGGCCGTGGTGCCGCTGGTGATGATGGCGCTGGCACGCTGGATGCGCGACGAGACGACGGACGCCGAAGCTCCGGAAGGCACGCCGGAAGTTAATGACCAGCCCAGAGTGGTGATCGCCGGCATGGGCCGCATGGGGCGCGTGATCGCCAACCTGCTGCAGGCCCAGGACGTGCCGGTGGTGGCCCTGGACACCTCGGTGGACGCCCTGCGCCGCCAGGGCAAGGACGGTAGCGTGCCGGTCTTCTACGGCGACCCGACGCGCCCGGAAATCCTCCATGCCGCCAAGGTTGGCGAGGCCGAGTTGGTGATAGTCGCCACCGACGACCCGGAGATCAACGTGAGTACGGTCGACGCCCTCGCCCGCCTCTACCCGCATACCCGGGTGATCGCCAGGGCGAGCAACCGCCAGCAGGTCCTGCAGTATCTCGACCGGGGTGCCAACCCGGTGCGTGAAACCTTCCATTCAAGCCTGGAAATGGGGCGCCGTGCTTTCATTGAACTAGGCGTGAGCGAGGAACAGGCCGCGACCTGGGTTCGCCGCTACCAGCAGCAGGAGGCGCAGTGGCTGCTGGAGCTGCACCGACAGGGCCGTGATGACGAGCCGGACGGTCGATTCGGCGACGACAGTGATCGAGTCGCCGGCGTTACACCGCAGGTCAAGGAACAGCCATTGGAAAGCGCCCCAGGGCGCGAGGATCGCCCGACCTGAAGAGGTCGGTCTGGAGGAAACCATGCAACCCAGTTTCAAGTTCGATAGCAACCTGTCCCGAGGATTGCTCGATGTCCTTATCAAGGCCGGACTGATCGCCGTCCTGGTGATGTTTTCCTTTCAGGTCTTCCAGCCCTTCCAGGAGCTGATGATCTGGTCGGTCATCCTCGCCGTCACCCTCTATCCGCTGCAGCGCTGGCTCAAGGCGCGCACCGGCCTCAAGGACGGCTACGTCGCGACCCTGATCGTGCTGTTCGTCCTGCTGGTGCTGATCGCGCCCATCTATCTCCTGGCGATCAACGTCGGCGACTCCATGGACAAGGTGGTGACGCTGCTCAAGAGCGACTCCCTGAGCATTCCGGCACCGCCGGAGTCGGTGGCCACCTGGCCGCTGATCGGCCCTCGCGTTTACGCGGCATGGCAGATGGCGTCCGGCGGCCTGAGCGATGTGGCGCAACACCTGCTGCCCTATCTCAAGGGTACCGGCCGCGTGCTGCTCGGCGCCGCGGCCAGCGCCGGCGGCGCTTTCCTGCTGTTCATCGCGGCGATCATTGTCTCCGGCATCATCATGGCCTTCGGTGAAACCGGTACCCGGGCGGCGCAACGTATCGCCAACCGGGTGGCCGGTGCGGATCGCGGCAAGAGCATGGCGGTCCTGTGCACCGCCACTATCCGTGCGGTCGCCCAGGGGGTGATCGGCATCGCCTTCATCCAGATGCTGCTGATCGGCATCGGCTTCGTGGTCAAGGGCGTACCGGGCGCAGGCATCCTGGCGGTCGCCATCCTGATCCTGGGTATCGCCCAGGCACCGGCGACCCTGATCACCATCCCGGTGATTGCCTATGTCTTCTCCACGGAAGGCTTCACCGCCGGGACCATCGTCTTTGCCATCTACTCCTTCGTCGCCGGCCTGTCCGACAACGTGCTCAAGCCGTTGCTGCTGGGACGCGGCGTCGACGTGCCGATGCCGGTGGTGTTGATCGGGGCTATCGGCGGCATGGTGGTCAAGGGCATCATCGGCCTGTTCATCGGCCCGGTGATCCTGGCCGTGGCCTACAACCTGTTCTGGCAATGGGTCGACCAGCAGGAAGCGGACAGCACCTCCGAACCGTCCGAATAAGCAAGGATTGCCATGCCAAAGCGCGTCAAACGCTGCACTTTCATCTTCACCACCCTCCTGGCCGGCTGTACCCAAGTCGGCCCGGACTTCCAGCCGCCGCAAGATCCCTGGCTGGCCGGCTGGAACACACCGCTGCTGGAGCAGGCCGGTCGCAACGCCAACGCCCCGGACCTGCGCCGCTGGTGGACGGTGTTCGCCGACCCGACCCTCGACTCACTGATCGCCGAGGCCGACGCGCACAACACCAACCTGCGGGTGGCCGGCCTGCGCATCGCCGAAGCGCGCGCGCAGCTGGCCATCGCGGAAACCGGGCGCTATCCGCAGCTGCAGCAGATCCGCGGCGAAAGCCTCTACCTCAAGCAGAACCAGTCCGGCGCGCCGAGCGCCCGTGACTCGGTGTTCTGGCAATCCAGCGCGGGCTTCGACATCGGCTGGGAAATCGACTTCTGGGGCCGTTTCAGCCGCGCCATCGAAGCCGCCGACGCCGCCTACTTCGCCTCCCAGGCCAACTACGCCGACGCCATGGTGCTGCTGCGCGCCCAGGTCGCCGACACCTACTTTGGCCTGCGCACCGCCGAGGCGCGCCTGGACATCGCCCGCGAGAACGCCAAGCGCCAGGAGCGCAGCCTGGAGATCACCGAGCGGCTGTTCCGCCACGGCGAGAACGACGAGCTCGACTGGCAGCAGGCCCGCACCCAGTACCTGGCGACCCAGGCCACCATCCCCGAGTTCGAGAACCAGGTGAACGCCCTGCGCAACGTGCTATGCGCGCTGCTCGGGCGGCCGCCGGGAGCGATGCCGGAACTGGCCGCGCGCCACGGACAACTGCCACTGCCGGACCGCGCGATCCTCCAGGACGTGCCGGCCAGCCTGCTGCAGCGCCGCCCGGACATCCGCGCCGCCGTGCAGGCGGTGGCGGCGCAGTCGGCGCTGGTGGGTGTCGCCGAGGCCGACCTGTATCCGTCAATCAGCCTGCTGGGCAGCATCGGCTGGAGCTTCGTTTCGGCCAACAACCTGCCCGACAGCTTCAACCTCGCCGCCGGCCCGAGCCTGATCTGGAACCCCTTCGACTACGGCCGGCGCAAGAACGCTGTGCGCGTGGAAGACGCGCGCCTGCAACAGTTGATCGAGCTCTATCACCAGGACGTGCGCAACGCCGCGCGCGAGGCCGACGACGCCGCCAGCGGCCTGGTGCGCTCGCTGCAGAGCGCCGGCATTCGCGAGCAGGCCTCGCAGGCGGCGCAGCGCTCACTGAGCCTCGCCAGCTCGCAGTACCGCGAAGGCTTCGCCGACTTCCAGCGCGTGCTCGACGCCCAGCAGTTGTTGCTGCAACAGCAGGACGGCTACCTGGTCAGCCGGGGCAACGCGGTCAGCAGCCTGGTCGCCCTGTACAAGGCCCTTGGCGGCGGCTGGGACAGCCAGCGCCCGCCCATCGACCCGGCGACCCGCAAGCAGATGCAACAACGAACCGACTGGGGCGACCTGCTCGACGAGCCCGCCCCCGCAACCCAAGCCCCAGCACCGCAGGAAAAAGGTGAGCAGAAATGAGCGACGCCCCCGGCAAGCCACCCGCACAACAGCCGGCCCCTTCCCCAGGCAAGTCCTCCCCCGACCGCGGGATGCGCGTGGTGTTGCTGCTGATTCTCGCCAGCCTGATCTGGTACCTGCTCGCCGACCGTTTCACGCCCTACACCCAGCAGGCGCGCCTGCAGGCCTACGTGGTTCCGGTCAGCGCCGAGGTAGCGGGCCAGGTGAAGCGCGTGGCGGTAGGCAACAACCAGGAAGTGCGCAAGGGCGACGTGCTCTTCGAGCTGGACCAGGAGCAGTACCGGATTGCCCTGTCGCGAGCCGAGGCTGACCTCGATACGGTTCGCCGGCAGATCGGCGCCAACACCGCCGGCATTGACTCGGCCCAGGCGGCGCTCGCCGCGGCGCAGGCCAACGAGCGCAAGGCGCGGCAGGACTCCGAGCGACTGCAGCGGCTGTATCAGGAAGACCCGGGCACAGTCTCCGTGCGTCGCCTGGAAAACTCCCAGGCAAACCGCGAGCAAGCAGCCAGCCAGGTGGCGGCCGCACGCGCCGAAGTCGAACGCGCCCGCGAACAACAGGGCGGCCACGACGAGGACAACGCCCAGCTGCGCAGTGCCACGGCGAACGTGCAGAAGGCGCGCCTCGACCTGGCGCGCACCGAGGTGCGCGCCGACTCGAACGGACTGATCACCGACCTGCGCACCGACGTCGGCCACTACGTCGGCCCCGGCAGCCCGGTGATGACCCTGATCGCCATCCACGACGTGTGGATCAGCGCCGACATGACCGAGAACAACCTCGGTCACCTGAGTACCGGCACGCCGGTGCTGGTGGTGCTCGACGCCCTCCCCGGCGAGCTGCTGCGCGGGCGCATCCGCAGCATCGGCTACGGCGTGAGCGTTGGCCAGAGCGCCCCGCCAGGCTCGCTGCCGACGGTACAGAACAGCCGCGAATGGCTGCGTTCGGCGCAGCGTTTCCCGGTGATCGTCGAGCTGGACCGCGACCAGCCGCTGGACCACACCGCCCTGCGCGTGGGCGGCCAGGCCGAAGTCATGGCGCTGCCCAAGGAAGGCAACCCGCTGAACCCGCTCGGCCGCCTGTTCATGTGGCTGATGAGCTGGCTGTCGTATGCCTATTGAGCTTCGCCGTCTGCGCGCGCTGCGCCTGGCCTGGGGCACCGCGCTGTGCCTTGCGGCCAGCTTCGGCCTGGGCCTGCCGGTGCCGATCCTGGCGCCGGTGTTCGCCGTGCTCCTGCTGGCCATGCGCGCCCAGCCGCTGCCATTGCGCGCCGCGCCGGCGCTGGCCGTACTGGTGCTGCTCAGTTGCGGCAGCGGCCTGCTGCTGATCCCGCTGCTGCGCCATGCCTCGCTGAGCGGCGTACTGCTGGTCGGGGTCGGCCTTTACCTGGTGTTCCGCTACGCCCTGCGCGGCGGCAACGGCCTGGTGGCGAACCTGCTGGTGGTGGGCCTGACCATGATCGCCGCGGCGGGCACCAGCGACTTCACCCTGGCGTTGTCGGTGGTCGAGGCGCTGGCAAAGGGCATGTTGCTCGCCGTGCTGAGCACCGCCGTGGCCCATGCGCTGTTTCCCGAGCCTGCGAATGCACCCGCGCCCCCTGCCCCGCCCCTACCCAGCGAGGAAGACGCCGCCTGGATCGCCCTGCGCGCCGTCCTGATCGTGATGCCGGCCTTCCTGCTCGCGATGATCGCGCCGGACCGTTTCATGCCGCTGATCATGAAGTCGGTGAGCCTCGGCCAGCAGGCCGGCGAAACCCGCGCGCGCCACGCCAGCCGCGAACTGATCGGCTCCACCCTGCTGGCCGGGCTGCTGGCGATCCTGGTCTGGAGCGCCCTGAGCCTGTTCGTCCACCTCTGGATGTTCTTCCTCTGGGTGCTGCTCTTCACCCTCTGGCAGGGGCGTCGGCTCTACGCGGCAGTGGCCACCCGGCAGACCCCGGCATTCTGGGTCAGCTGCCTGACCACCATGCTCATCCTGCTCGGCCAATCCGTGCAGGACAGCGCGTCAGGCCAGGACGTCTACCGCGCCTTCGCTGTGCGCATGGCGCTGTTTCTCGCGGTGTCGTTGTACGCGAGCGGCATGCTGGTGTGGATCGACAGCCGCCGCGCGCGTACCGGTACGGCCTAGGGCCGCCAGTCGACCCCGGAGTCCTTGAGGTAGTCGTCGACAGCGGCGCCGACCGTGGGGTGGAAGGCGCTTTCGCCCATGCGCTCGAAGAGTTCGAAGCGCTTCATCTTGTCCTTCACCGGGTCCTTCATTTCCGCGAACTGCAACTCCACGCCGCGCGCCTCCAGGGCCTTGTCCAGTTCGGCGAGCATGTCGGCGGAGGTGATGTCGATGCTGGTCACCGGCTCGGCCGCGATCACCAGACGCTGCACCGGGGTGGGAGACTGGTCGACGGACTCCAGCACGGTGTTCTGGAACTGTTCGGCGTTGGCGAAGAACAGCGGCGCGTCCCAGCGGAACAGCACCAGCCCCGGGATGCGCCGGGCCTGCGGGTAGCGCGCCACATCATGGTAGCCACGGGTGCCTTCGACCCGGCCGAGCACCGCGAAATGCGGGCGCCAGCCGTCCCAGAGGAACTCGATCACCGAGATCACCACGGCAATGCAGATACCCGGAATGGCCCCGAATACCGCGACGCCGACGAAACAGGTGAAGGACAGCCAGAACTCCCATTGCTGCATGCGGAAGATGCGTTTGAGGTCGGCGAACTCGAACAACCCCAGCGCCGCCGCGATCACCACCGCCGCCAGCGCGCTGTTGGGCAGGTGTTGCATCAGGTTGGGCGCCACCAGTAGCAGCAAGGTCACCGCCAGCGCGCCGATGATGCCGGTGAGCTGGGTCTTCGAACCGGCCGCCTCGGCCACCGGCGTGCGCGACGAACTGCTGCTGATCGGAATCCCCTGGAACAGCCCGGACGCCAGGTTCGCCACGCCCAGGCCGAACATCTCCTGGTTCGGGTCTACCGGTGTCTTCATGCGCGCGGCGTAGGTGCGCGACAGCACGCTGGTGTCGGCGAAGGACACCAGCGCCACCGCTACGCCGCCGAGCACCACGGCCATCAGGTCGATACCGGTCAGCCAGGGGATGGAGAAGGACGGCAGCCCCTGGGGCAACTGGCCGAGCACCTTGACGCCCAGGCTGCCGAGATCGAACAGGCTGACCGACAAGGTTGCCAGGACCACCGCGATGAGAATGCCGGGCAGGCGCTGGTACGGCTTGAGCAGCAGGATCAGCACCAGGCTGCCGGCGCCCACGGCGAAGCTCGCCCAGTTGGCGCGGCCATCGAGCAAGGCCTGCCCCAGACTCCAGAGATCGCGCAGCGGACCCTGGCTGTCGATGGACAGGCCGAACAGCTTGGGCAACTGGCTGATCAGCACCGTCAGGGCGATGCCGTTCATGTAGCCGTAGCGGATCGGCTTGGACAACAACTCAGTGATGAAGCCCAGGCGCAGCAACCCGGCGACCATGCAGACCACCCCGGACACCAGCGCCATCAGGCTGGCGATGGCAATGGCGCGCTGCGGATCGCTCGCCGCGTATTGCACCACCACCGCGAGAATGGGCGCGGCCAGCGCCGAGTCCGGACCGAGCACCAGAATCCGGCTCGGCCCGAACAGCGCATAAGCCAGCAGCGGCACGATGGTCGCGTACAGGCCGTAGATGCCCGGCACGCCGGAAGCCTCGGCGTAGGCGATGCCCACCGGCACCAGCATGGTGGTCAGCACCAGCCCGGCGGCCAGGTCCTTCGGCAACCAGGCCATCTGGTATTGCCGCAAGGTAGCGAGCCCCGGCAGCCAGCGCTGCCAGTCGAAACCTGAGGCTTTTTGACGCGAGGAAGATCCCGGTTGGGACGTGTCGGACATGGGCAAATGGCTCCAGGGCGTGAAAGGCGCACGAAAGGCATCGCGCGGTGGCGGCCTTTCCGTCCTTCAGCGTAGATCAGCCCTGCCCATCGTAGCGCCATGCGGTGCTCATAGGTTTTCGGGAGTGGAGGTGCCTATCGAACACTATGTACCAACGAGCGCTATCGACCAGATGCAAGCGCTTGACTTACAGAACCTATCCGTCAGCGTTTTCTAAACGTTGCCAACAGCATGATTACGAACGCTGCCAACCAAAAATAGAAGCCGATACCCATACCTGTGACATAGACAGAGGGCGGTTCCTTGTCGCTCCAAATGCGAGTCAGGAAGGGCGAGGTGCAGGCCACCAGAAGGCCTGCGATGGCGGTGACACGCGCTTCTCGAAACCCCTCGGCATAAAAACCTATGGTGACAAAAAGTAAAGGATTGGCGTACCAAGCCATCGACCAATACTTCCCACTCCCAAAAATCGCAGACCAGCCAAAGAGCGCTATCTCGAAGCCATTCATGTAAACGGGAGTGCGTTGGTCCCCCCAGTGTTCCTCTGTATGCAGGGCAGGCAGTGCGAAGGAAATGGCATAGGGCAAAAGCGCCAAGAGAATTAACTTCCAAGATTGCTTCATACAGCATCCCTTGCAAGGCAGATGACTGCCAGCATCCGGCATTTCTAGATGAAAGTATTTATAGACACCCCGTTGCTCCTTACCTGCCTTTTCTGACCATCCACTATGGGTTTTAACTGGTCGAAACGCCTCATCGCGGGGAGTGAAACCGCTTTGCCTTCGCCTGCTTTACCTTGAACGCCAGAGCTCCAAAATGTCTGCGCCTGAGCCGCGCTGATGACGGCACCCAACAACGCCTTCTCCAAGACCCGGACTCGCAAATCGAAACGTTTGCTCCTTGATCACCGGCCAACCCTTACCCGATGCTCTGTCCTGCTCTGGGCGATACCACAGGACACGTTGGTAAAAAAGGAATAGAGCAAACTATGACTGACCGCGAGCAACTCCATCGAGAGGGCTATGCACTGCTTCGTCGGGCGATTCCGGCCGAGTGGCTGGATGACCTTCGCGCCGTGTTCGATGCGGGCGTGAAGCCGTCGGCGGAGTGGCCCGTGCCGCGCGGGAGGGACTGGCGCCATTCGCTGTTGGACGTTGATCCGACCGTGCAGGCGGTGTGTCGCCTGCCGGCGCTGCTGGCGGTGGCGGGCGAGTTGATCGGGGAACGCTTCTTCCTCTCCCAGGTGGAGGGCCGCGAGCCGCTCGCAGGCGGCGGTCATCAGCAACTGCACCGCGACCTGTCGGCCCAACGGCCCGGCGACAGTGTGATCGCCCTGGCCTATTTCGACGACTATGGCCCCGGGAACGGTGCAACGCGCATCGTCCCCGGCAGCCATCGCCCCGGACAGGCAGAGCCGCCTTTCTACTGCAACGACGAATCCCGCTCCGTGCAGCTTTCAGGCTCAGCGGGCGACATCCTGGTGCTTGACGTCGATCTGCTGCATGCGGGCAGCCTGAATGCCGACGGCGCGCGCCGGCGCTCCCTCCTGATCAGCTATTTCTCCGAGCCGCTCTACGCGTCACATCTGGCAACTGCGAGCCTGCGAAGCGTCCGGCTGGACACGAGCGAGCGATTCGATCCTGCGGATTTCGCTTTCGGGCAATAGCGGCCACGGATGCAGGAATGACTCCCTAGCAGCACAACCTGCCCGGGTGCCATCCCGGCAAGCGCCTTGTCAGTCCGTGCGCAGGTCGCGCTTGAGCAGCTTGCCCGAGGCGTTCAGCGGCAGGCTCTGGACGAACTCGACATAGCGCGGAACCTTGTAGTTGGCCATGTGCTGCCGGCACCAGGCGATCAGCGCTTCCGCGTCCAGATCGAGGTCGGGACGCAGCATCACGAACGCCTTGCCCACCTCGCCCTGGCGTGCATCGGGCACCCCGACCACCGCCACCTGCGCCACCGCCGGATGTTCCATCATCAAGCGCTCCACCTCGGCCGGGTAGCAGTTGAAGCCGCCGACGATGAACATGTCCTTGAGGCGATCGGTGATCTTCAGGTAACCCCGCTCGTCGATGACGCCAACGTCGCCGGTGTGCAGCCAGCCTTCGGCATCGATGGCTTCGGCGGTGGCCTGCGCATCGTTGAAGTAGCCGCGCATCAGGTTGAAGCCGCGGATCAGCACTTCCCCAACCTGGCCGCTGGGCAGCGCCCGCCCTTCGCCGTCCACGCAACGAATCTCGATGCCCTCCAGCGGCCGTCCGCAGGTACTGGCCACGGTCTGCACGTCGTCGCCGGGCCGGCACAGGGTCGCCAGCCCGCAGCTCTCAGTGAGACCGTAGGCGGTGAGCACGCTGTCGAAGCCCAGCTCGCTGCCCATCCGCTGCACCAGCACCGGCGGCACCGAGGCTGCGCCGGTCACCGCCACGCGCAGCGAAGACAGGTCGAAGTCGCCGCGCCGCGCGTGTTCCAGCATGGCCGAGTACAGCGCCGGCGGCCCCGGCAGGAAGGTCACCCGGTCATGTTCGACGCGCCGTAACACATCTTCGGCGTCGAAGGTTCGCTGCGGCAGGATGGTCGCGCCGCGGATCAGCGCCGCCAGCCAACCGGCCTTGAAGCCGAAGGCGTGGAAGAACGGATTGACGATCAGGTAGCGGTCCTCGGCGCCCAGGCCTACGGTCTCACCCCAGTTGTCGAAAAGCCGTAGGTTCTGCCCGTGGGCGCAGAGCACGCCCTTCGGATAGCCGGTGGTGCCGGAGGTGAACATCAGGTCGCTCAGGCTGTTCTCGTCCAGCGCCTCGATGCGCACGTCGAGCGCGGTCTCGGGAATCGCTTCGGCGCCGGTGAGAAAGTCGTCCCAGCTGGTGTCGCCGACGCGGGCCTGTTCGATGACCACGGTCCGCTCCAGGTCGACCAGCACCTGGCAGGCCAGCAGTTCCGGGTAGTAGCTGCCGAGGAACTCGCCGACGCTGAACAGCACCCGCGCCCCGCTGCGACGCAGGATGTCCGCCGCCTCGGCGGCCTTCAGTCGTGTGCTCAGCGGCACCAGCACCGCGCCGGCCATCAGCCCGCCCAGGGCCGCCAGCAGCCAGCGGTGGCCGTTCGGCGCCCAGACGGCGACCCGATCCCCTGGCGCCAGGCCCTGGGCGAGCAAGGCCCTGCCAAGCTGCCGGGAGCGGCTTTCCAGCTCGGCATAGGTCAGACGCAGGTCGCCCTCGTCGACGGCGATGTGCCCAGGAGCGCGACGCGCGCTGCGCGCCAGCGCCGCAGGAATGCTCCGCGCCGGCATCATGGCTGCACCTCCGTAGCGTCGGCGTAGACCGGGTAGTCGGTGAAGCCGCGCGCACCCGGCGTGTACAGGGTGGCGCGATCGAAGCCGGCCAGGGGCAGGCCTTCGCGCAGGCGCGCCACCAGGTCGGGGTTGGCGATGAAATGACGGGCGAACGACACCGCCTCGCCCTGCCCCGCTGCAATGGCTTGCGCAGCACTCGCGCCATCGAAGCCGTCGTTGAGAATCAGCGCGCCGCTGAAGTGCCGGCGCGCCAGTTCGAAGGCATCCAGCTCCGGCTGTGGCGAGCGGCTGACCTGCAGGTAGGCCAGCCCCAGCGGATCGACGGCATCCAGCAATGCCCCGTAGGTGGCGGCCGGATCGTCGTCCTGCATGTCGTTGTACGGATTGCCCGGGCAGATGCGCAAGCCGACGCGCCCTGCCCCTATCGCCTCGGCCATGGCTTCCAGGGTCTCCACCACGAAGCGGATGCGCCGTGTCAGCGAGCCGCCGTAGCCGTCGCTGCGCTGGTTGCTGCTGGCCAGGAGGAACTGCATCGGCAGGTAGCCGCTGCTGCAGTGCAGCTCCACGCCATCGAAGCCGGCCGCGCGGGCATTCAGTGCGGCCTGCCGGTATTCATCGATCACCCCGGCGACTTCATGCGTTTCCAGCGCTCGCGGCACCTCCATCGGCACCATGCCATGGCTGTCACTGTACAGGCTGCCGTGTGCGGCGATGGCCGAGGGTGCCAGCGTCTCGGCACCTTCGGGCTTGTTGTGGCGGCTGGCCGCACGGCCGACGTGCATCAGTTGCAGCACGCGGCTGGCGCCGCCCTGCTCGCCGATGGCGGCGTTGACCCGGCCCCAGGCGGCGATCTGCGTGGGCGTGGCGATACCCGGCGTGCGGCAGTAACCCTTGCCATGAATGCTCGGGTAGGTGCCTTCGGCGATGATCAATCCGGCGTCGGCGCGCTGGCTGTAATAGCGCGCATGCAGCGCGTCGGGGGCGTCATCGGCATCGGCGCGGCTGCGCGTCATCGGCGCCATGACGATGCGATTGGCCAGTCGCAGCTCGCCCAGCTGCAGCGGTTCGAAGAGCGCGTCCAGGGCGCGCGAGGAAGAGCCGGCCATCAGCGCACCTTGATCCGCGGCGCGCTGGAACCCCGGCGCATGGTGTCGAGGAACTGCTCCAGCGGCGCTGGCTCGGCCACCTGCGGCAGGGCATCGTCGGGCTTGTTGCTCCAGAAGGTCTTCCAGGTCGGCCAGAGGTCGTGCCAGGAGCCGTCATAGGGCTCGCGGCCCGGCCAGCGCATCTTCTTCTCGCCGATCGGCGGGCGGTTCAGGTCGGTGGCGTAGAGGTAGCACGGCAGGCGGCGGCGGAAGTACCAGCGCCCGTCGATGCGCTGGTAGTCGTCCCAGTAGAGCATCTGCATGATCACCCACTCCGGGCCGGCTTCGTGCTCGTTCTTCGAATAGACCACGCCGCTGGCGTTGTCGGCATCGCGGAACTCGATGATGTGCCCGCCGATATGGTGCGAGGTGGTGCTGAACTGCAGGCGCAGGGTGTCGTCCATCCAGGCCTTCAGGTGGGCGCGGCCGATCTGGTCCTTGCCGACCCGCACATCCTCCGGGAACAGCCCGACCCAGGCATCGAGGTCGCGCATGTCCAGGGCCAGGGCGTACTTGGCCGGCAACATGCGGATCTGCTCCATCGATTCCAGGCGATCCAGGCGCTGCTCCAGGCTCATTTCATTCATCGGTTTCTCCATGGACGGGGCTCAGCGCTGCGAGGAAATGTTGCCGCCGTCGACGACGATTTCCGCGGCGTTGATGTAGCTGGCCTCGTCGGACAGCAGGAAGCGCACCACGCGTGCGACTTCATCGGGGCGGCCAAGGCGGCCGAGCAGGATGCGACGTTCGAAGGCGCCAGGGTGGGCCGCCACGATGGGCGCCACCATGGGCGTGAGAATCTGCCCCGGCGACACCGAGTTGACGCGGATGCCGTCGGCGCCGAGGGCGTCGGCCAGGGAACGCACCAGCGACAGCAGGCCGCCCTTGGAGGCGCTGTAGGACGGGATCAGGCCGTTGCCCAGCGTGGCGTTGATCGAGGCGATGCCGATCACGGAGGAACCGGGGTTGGCGCGCAGGTCCGGTAGCATCTCCTGGACCAGCAGGGCCATGGCGCGCAGGTTCACGTCGAGCACGCGGTTCCAGCGCTCCACGGTGAGCTGCTCGATGCCGCTCTGGTCGACCATGCCGGCGGCATGCACCAGTCCACCCGGCGCACCCAGTGCCTCACGGGTCGCCACCAGGGCCGGCGCGATCGCCGAGGCATCGCACAGGTCGATGCCAATACCCACGCAGGCCACGCCAAAGGTCTCGCCCAGGCTGGCGGCGACTTCCTCGGCCTTGCCAGCCTGCAGATCCCAGATGGCCACCGGACGGCCGACGGCGGCGAGCGCCTCGGCGCAGGCCAGGCCGATGCCGGATGCGCCGCCGGTGACCACGACCGGGCTTGCGGGGGAGTTCAGTTGAATGTTCATCGGATCAAGCCTCCTGGGCGGCTGCACGGACTTCGGTCGAGGTCGCCGAGGTGTAGTCGGTGGCGCCCACGTTCAGTTCACAGGTCTTGCCGCCGTCCACCACCAGGCTCTGGCCGGTGATGTAGGAGGCCTCGTCGGACGCCAGGAAGAGGATGGCGTTGGCCACTTCCTCCGGCTCGCCGATGCGTCCCAGCGGCACGGAGCGCGCGGTGCCCTCGGCGATCTGCGGGCTGCTCATCGCCTCGCGGGTGCCCTCGCTCCAGACGATGCCGGGGATCACCACGTTGACGCGGATCTTCTGCGCCGCACCTTCCAGGGCCACCGCGCGGCTAAAGTTGAGTACCCCGGCCTTGGCCGCACCGTAGGCACTCAGGCCCGGGCTGCCGAGCAGGCCGGCCACCGAACCGAGGTTGACGATGGAGCCGCCGCGCCCCTGCATGGCACGGAACGCCGCACGGGTGCCGAAGAAGGCCACGTCGAGGCTGCCGCGCAAGCACTTGTGCCATTCGGAGGTCTCAAGGCCGGAGAGCATGCCCCAGGTGTAGTTCACGGCGTTGTTGATCATCACGTCGAGCTGCCCGAAGCGCGCCACGGTCGCCGCCACGGCGTTGTCCACCGAGGCCTCGTCGGTGACATCGGCCTGCACCCAGTCGGCCTCGCCGCCCTGCGCGCGAATCTGCGCCACCACCGCCTCCAGGGGCTCGCGGCGCCGGCCGCAGACCATCACCCGCGCGCCCTGGGCGGCGAACAGCTGCGCCGCCGCGGCGCCAATGCCAGTACCGGCGCCGCTGATCAGCGCCACTTTGTCTTGCAGTCGTCCAGTCATCTGCCTAGGCCTCTTCAAAGCATCAACATGCCGCCGCTGGCGGCGAGGGTTTGTCCGGTGAAAGCGCTGGAGTCGTCGCTGGCGAGGAACAGGCAGGTATGCGCGATCTCCTCCGGCTCCAGCATCCGTCCCAGGGGGATCGCGCGCTCCAGGGCCTCTGCCCATTCGCGGGAGATCGATTGCATCATCGGTGTGCGGGTCGGCCCCGGGCACACCGTGTTGACGCGGATGCCGCGCGGCCCGAGGTCCCGCGCCAGGCACTTGGAGAAGCCCAGCAGCGCGGCCTTGGACGCGCAGTAGGCCAGCGGCCCCTCGCCGGTCAGCGCCGACAGGCTGGCGATGTTGATGATCGAGCCACGGCTGCCGCAGGCGATCATCAGGCGCACCGCCGCGCGGCTGCAGTAGAAGGCGCCGTCGAGATTGATCTTCTGGATGCGCTGCCAGCCGTCGTCGGTGAGGTCGACGATCATGTCGGTGAACACATCCGGCTTCCGGCCTGCCGCAAGCTGCGCATTGCGCTCCCCCAGGCGCCGCTGGTAGTGCTCGAAACCATCGCCCGGCACCTGGCCGAGACCGGCGTTGTTGACCAGCACGTCGAGCCGGCCGTAGCGCTCGCGCACTGCGGCGAAGAGCCGCTCCACGGCCGCGCCGTCGGCGATGTCGCAGGCCGCCGCCATGCAGCGCTCGCTGCCGGTCAGCGCCTGGCGGACACTTTCCGCCGCTGCGCCGTCGATATCCGCCAGCACCACGCTGGCGCCCTGCTCGGCGAACAGGACCGCGGTGGCGCGCCCCATGCCCGAGCCCGCGCCGGTGACCAGCGCGACCTTGTCCTTGAGTTTCATCCGGGGTTCTCCGCTCAGATCAGGTGCAGCTGGCTGCGCGCCTGTTCGGGCACTTCATCGAGCTGGCGCCAGCCAGTGGCGTGCCGCTCGAAGACCTTGAGGGTCGGCGCCGGCAGTGCGGCGACGTCGGTGTAGAACTGCTCGTACCATTCGCGCAGCTGGTAGACCGGGCCGTCGCCATCGCACAGCAGCGGCTTGTCGATGCGGCGCTTGCCGTGCCAGATCTCCACGTCCTGGAAGAACGACTTGTGGGCCTGCTCGGCGTAGGCCTCGGCGATGGCCAGGTTCTGCTCCTCGGAAAGCCCCGGCTGCTTGCGTACCTTGACCGCGTAGCGCAGCTCGAAGCTGTTCTGGTCGATGGGCACATGGCAGTTGAGCAGCAGCGTGTCGATGGTCTGGCCGCCGGTCTGCGCGCTCATCCGGGTGACGTGGTAGGCCGGGCCGAAGTAGGCGCTGTCGGCGCGCAGGCCATTACCGAGCAGCTCGCTCTCCTCGCCCTGGAACATCTGGTAGCCGATGTGGCCGTCGAAGGTGTTGCAGAAGTAGCTGGCCGGCGAGCCGTGCACCGGGCCGAAGTGGGCGAAGTCGGCGAGGTTGTCCACCAGCTCGCGGCAGTTGGTCTGGATCACCATCTTGCGCATGCGCCAGTCGGTCCACTCCGGCGAGAAGCAGGCGTCGATGCGCGGAATGCGCACGGCGGGATCGGGCGCGCCGCCCTCGGCGTCGTGCCAGACGAACAGCAGGCGGTTTTCCTCCAGGGTCGGCCAGGCCTTGACCCGCGCGCGCGGCGGAATGCGCTGGCAGTACGGGATGGAAGTGCACTTGCCGTCGGCGCCCCATTGCCAATGGTGGAACGGGCACACCACGTCGTTGCCGCGCACCTCGCCGCCGCTGAGGTCGGCGCCCATGTGCGGGCAGTAGCCGTCGAGGATGCGAATGGCGCCGTCCTCACCGCGATAGGCGACCAGGCGGGTGCCGAAGATATCCAGGCGGTGCGGTTTGCCGTCGGCGTAGTCCGCGGCCAGGCCCAGGCAGTGCCAGCCACGGGCGAAGCGTTGCGGGTAGATGGCGGGCGCGTTGGTCGGCGATTGCATACGGTTCTCCAGGGTGATGGATGTCGAGCCGAACTATCGAGCAGGCCCCGCTCATCAACATCCCCGCCGGGGACTAGCCCACATGGGTGAGATAGCGCGGCTCCTCGCGCCCCCTCGCATCCCCCATACGGACGATGCCCGTGATCCCCGGGCGGACCAGCCTTGCAGAGCCCATCAGAAGGCTCACCCGGTGGAGGGAAGAACATGCACGGCACCGAGATTTCGCTGGACGACCTGAGCGCCCTGATCGACCTGATCTACGAAGGCGCCAGCGAAGCCCTGCCCTGGCAACAGAGCCTGGAACACCTGCGCGAAACCCTCGGCGCCAGCTACGCAACCCTGATCCTGCGCCCGACCAAACCCGGCGCGCCGGGCTTCATGGTCAATGCCGGCGCGGTCTCGACCTGGGCCGTTGACGCCTACGAAGGCACCTTCTACGCCCTCGACCCCTTCGTCGACCTGCCCCAGGGCGAAGTCCATACGGTGACCGAAATCCTCGGTGAGGACGGCTGGCGCGAGTCGGCCTTCTACCAGCAGTTCAACGCGCCGCTGGACATCTTCCATATTCTCGGCGCGGACATCCCCGGCCCCGACGGCGGCCAATGCCGCCTGCGCATCAGCCGGTCACACGGTGCCCCGGCCTTCGATGCCGCCGACAAGGCGTTCTGCGCGCGCCTGCTTTCGCACCTGCAACGGGCCCTGAGTCTCTACGGACGACTGGAGCGCAGCGAGGTGGAGCGGCGCCTGTATGCCACGGCCGTGGAGCGGATGCGCATTGGCACCCTGATCCTCGACAGCCGCCAACAGGTGCTCGAATGCAACCAGGCCGCCCAGGAACTGCTGGCGGCCGGCGATGGCCTGCAGGTGCTCGAGGGCTGCCTGCAAGCCAGCGTCGGCCGCGACAACCAGGCCCTGCAGCGGCTGATCAGCCAGGCCCGGCAGCAGCGCGAGCCCAACGGCCCGCAGGTGGCCGAGGCAATCATGCTGACGCGCCCGTCCGGCCGTCCGGCGCTGGGCGTGGTCGTGCAGAGCCTGCCGGGCCGCGAGCAGACCGAGGGCGGCGAAGCGCGGGTGGCGGTATTCCTGCGCGACCCCGAACAGACCGCCAGCGTGCCGCAGCAGCCGCTGCGCCAGCTGTTCGGCTTCACCCCGACCGAGGCGGAGCTGGCGGCGCAACTGGCCAACGGGTTGTCGCTGGAGGATGCCTGCGTGCGCATGAGCATCAGCCGCAACACGGCCAAATCGCACCTGAGGGCGATCTTCGGCAAGGCCGGGGTCAACCGGCAGAGTGAACTGGCCTGCACGCTGCATGGCAGCGTCGCCTTCCTCTGCGGCAACCAGCCGGCCAGCTGAGGCCCGCCGCAAATACTCATCCAGCGACGCCGGGCGACGCACAGCTGCACCCCCTTCCCTTTCAATACCTCAGAACGGCGTTGGCCCGGCGATGGATGCCGGGCCAACGTCGATCGGTGCGTATCGACTGAACCAACGCAAGGCTGGCCCGCACCTGAATAAAACCCCGGGGACGCGCCCACCCCGCAGGATGCGCGCTGTCGGCTGCCACACTCCCAAGCCCGACATCCTGCGTGCCCTCATTGCGCGCGCCCCGGGAAACTCGGTCAGCCGTCGAGCAGCTCGCCCCCGACCGGCAACGCCGGCGCCTCGCGCTGCCCCACGCCAAGCCAGACCGCAAGGGCCGGCAGGAGGAAGATCGCCCCCAGCACGTTGACCAGGAACATGAAGGCCAGCAGCACGCCCATGTCGGCCTGGAACTTGAGGGCCGAGAAGGCCCAGGTGCCGACGCCGATCGACATGGTCACGGCGGTGAACGCCGCGGCGGTGCCCCGCTGGCGCAGCGCCTCGTAGAAGGCTTCGCGCAGGCTCCTGCCGTCGTGCAGCTCATGCTGCACCCGCTCGAACAGGTACACGCCGTAGTCCACGCCCACCCCGACGCCCAGGGCGATCACCGGCAGCGTGGCGACCTTCAGGCCGATGCCGAGCAAGGCCATGAGCGCGTTGCACAGAATGGTCACCAGCATCAGCGGCACGATCACGCAGAGCACCCCGCGCCAGGAGCGGAAGGTCACCCAGCAGAGCAGCGTGATGGCGACGAAGATCGACGCCAGCATCTGCACCTCGGCCTGCTCCACCGCCTCGTTGGTGGCGGCCGCCACCCCGGCGTTGCCCCCCGCCAGGCGGAAGCGGATCAGCGGGCTGTGCTCGGCGGCGATGAAGCGCTGCACCTCTTCGGTGACGTGCTTCAAGGTCGAACCCTGGTGGTCGTCGAGGTAGACCTGCACGTTGATGGTCCGGCAACCCTCGCTGTTCAGCCCCAGCTCCGGGTTGGCCGCGCCGCCGCCGATCCGCAGGGCCGCCTCCGAACGCTGCAGCGCCGCCCAGCGCGGGTTCGCCTCGTTGTTGCCGGCGACGTAGAGCTTCGCCCCGCCAGCCACGCTGCGCACCGATTGCACGCCAGCGACGCCGCGCAGGAACAGGTCCAGGCGCTCGACCGCGTTCATCACCTCCCAGTTCAGGCAGGCTTCCTCCAGGCCCGTGGTTTCGGCATAGACGGACAGCACGTCCATGCTGATCGAGTAGCTGCCGACGATGGCCGCATTGTCCTGGTTGTAGCGCGACTCGGCGCGCAGCTCCGGGGCACCGGTGCCGATGTCGCCGATACGCAGGAAGCGCGACTCGTAGGTGCCAGCGGCGAGCAGCACGAGCATCCCGGCCAGGCACAGCAGCGCCGGCTTCGGTTCGGCCAGCGCCGACAATGCCCACCAGACGCGCTGCCGCTGCCCCGACTGCGCCCGGCGCGCGGCGCGCTCCAGTTGCAGGTGGGAGAGGATGATCGGCAGGAACATCTTGTTGGTGACCACCATCAGGCCGACGCCCAGGCACGCGGTGAGGCCCAGCTCGCGGACGATGGGAATGTCGATCAGCATGATCACCATGAAGCCCAGGGCGTTGGCCAGCAGCGCCACCGTCCCCGGAATCGCCAGCTTGCGGAAGGCAGCCTCGGCGGCCTCGCGCGAGGTGGCGCCGACCAGCACGTCCTGCTTCCAGGCGTTGGTCATCTGCACGGCATGGGACACGCCGATGGAGAAGATCAGGAACGGCACCAGCACCGACATCGGGTCGATGCCATAACCCAGCAACGGCAGCAGGCCGAGCAGCCAGATCACCGGCAGCAGCGCCACGCAGATGGCCAGCAGGGTCAGCTTCAGCGAACGGCAGTAGAGCCACAGCAGCAGCGTGGTGATCGCGAAGGCGATGGCGAAGAACGCCAGCACGCCGTTGAGGCCGTCCATCACCTCGCCCATGATCTTGGCGAAGCCGACGATGCGGATGTCGATCTGCCCGCTGCCGTAGCGCGCGCGGATGCTTTCCAGGCGCTTGGCCACCGCCGCGTAGTCGAGCTTCTGCCCGGTCTGCGGGTCGAACTCCAGCAGGTCCGCCTGGACCATGGCCGAACGCAGGTCGTTGGCCACCAGCTGGCCGATCTCGCCGGACTTGGCGACATTGGTGCGGATCTGCGCAAGCCCCGTGGCGTCGGCGACGAAGCGCGAGGGCACGACCACGTCGCCGGTGAAGCCGGCCTCGGTGACCTCGATGTAGCGCACGTTGGGGGTGAACAGCGAACGCACGCGGCTGCGGTTCACCCCAGGGGTGAAGAACACCTCATCGGTGACCTTGCGCAGTACCTCGAGGAACTCCCGGTTATAGATGTCGCCCGGGCCCTTCCAATGCACATCGACGAGGATGCGGTTGGCGCCGGAGAAGGTGGTGCCGTGCTCGCGGAAGGCCGCCATGAACGGATGGCTGAGCGGAATCAGCTTGTTGAAGCCGGGGTCCAGGCGCGTGTGCAGCGACGAGGCGCCCAGGCCCAGGGTGACCAGCACGAACAGCAGGCCCAGGACCTTGCGCCGGGCAATCAGCCCACGGGCCAGTGCGGCGACCAGGCGCTCGGTACGGGTGGGAACAGCGGACATCAGCGAATCTCCTGTGACGACATGGGCGCGGTCTCGCCGCTGGCGGCTTGCGCGCGCGACGGCAAGGGCAGGCGACGCAGGCCGGCGTCGCTGGCCAGGAGCAGCGCGCCGGTGGAATCGACCAGCAGGTCGGTGAGGTTTTCCTGGCCACCGTCGCGCAGCACCTGGAACGACAGGCCCCCATCGCGGCTGCCCAGCACCACGCCGCCCTGCCCCGCGAGCAGCAGCGTGCCGTCCGGGGCGAGCGCGCCGGCGTACAGGGACTCGGACAGCGGCAGCCGCACCGGGCTCCAGTGCTGGCCGCCGTCGCTGCTGCGGAACACCTGGCCGCGCATCCCATAGGCCACCCAGATGTCGCCGCCCAGGCCGACCGCGCCGTACAGCGAGCCGCTGTAGAACGGCTCGATGACCTGCCAATGGGTACCGGCGTCCGTGGAGCGCAGCAGGCTGCCCGCCTCGCCGACGATCAGCCACTGGCGCCGGTCGGGCGACGCGGCGATGGCATTGAGGTGCCAGTCGCCGGGCGCGCCGATGGACTGGCTGGCCCAGGTCTTCCCGCCATCGCCGGAGCGCAGTACGCGGCCGAAGGCACCGACCGCCAGCCAGTCCCCCGTGGGCAGTCGCGCGGCGTCCATCAGCGGTTGGCCATCGCTGTCGGTGAAGGCCGCCTCGCGCCAGTTACGCCCGCCGTCGGTGCTGCGCAGGATCCAGCCCTCGTGACCGAGGGCCAGGCCATGATGGGAGTCGGCGAACACCAGGCGCGTGATCAGCGCCTGCCGTTGCGGCGTCACGCTGGCGGCGTGCCAGCTGGCTCCCTGGTCGGTGGAGTAACGTATCTGGCCGAGCTCGCCGGCCAGCACCAGCCCGGCGGCCGTGGACTTGATGCCGTCGATCCGCAAGCGATCCACCGGCACATCCGTTGGCCGCAGCGAGGGCGCGCTGCGCGGGGAGAAGGCCAGCGCACCGGCCAACGCCACCACCACGCAGGCCGCCAGTCCGAGAATCATCCTCATGACGGCCCCCACTCAGAAGCTGTACTTGGCGTTGATCGCCAGGTAGTCGCGATCCGCCAGCGGCCGCTTTTCCAGGTCGGCCGAGCCGAGGAAGCCGTTGTAGGTCACGCCGAGCTCCAGGTTGTTCAGGTACTTGCCGACGACGCCGACACTCATGCGCATGTCGCCCTCGCCCACCAGGCTGCCGAAGGCCCCACCCACGGCGGCGGTGCCCTGCACCTGCTGGGCGAAGGTCAGCGGCAGGGTCATGTCCCAACCGTCGATCACGTTGTTCCAGGACGGCGTCACCGAGAGCTGGTAGGCCCAGGCGCTGCGGTCCAGACTCAGCTCGTCGAAGCTCTGGCCGTTGGAGCGATAGGAATCGACGTCGTTCACGTACAGGTAGCCCACCTCGGCGATGAAGGTGGTCTGGTCGGAGAACCAGCGCGGACCGAGCAGGTAGATCCCCGACAGCTGCGCCTGGGTGGCATCGGCACGGGTGGCGACCGGGCCAAGGTCGGAGTCGACCAGCACCGGCACGCCGTCCTTGTAGCTGACCTCGCCGGCCAGATTGAGGTCGCCCAGGCGCGTGGAGAAGCTCGCCCCGTAGAGGTTGATGTCGTCGAAGTAGATGATGTTGTAGTCGAGCGGGAAGCCGTCCTCGTAGTTCACCGCCACGTTGGGGTTCTTGTCGTGGTAGCGCAGGTAGTACAGGCTCAGCTCGCTCTCGCCGCCCAGGCCGAAGCGCGTGCTCAGGCCCCACTGGCCGCTGTCGCGCGGCTTGTGGTCGGGCCCGCGGTGGATGTCGAAGCCGGGCGCTGCGCGAATGAACTGGGCGCCGGGGCCGACCACGTCGGTGTAGGAGAAGTAGGTGCCGACCGGGTCGAGTTCGTTGGCCTTGTACTCGTACTGGTAGTAGGCCGCCACGCCGAAGCTGGGCGTCAGCTGCCACTGTGCAGAGGCCTGGCCGACCGGCAGGAGGATGTCCTTGACCTCGACGCCGGGCACGTTGGCCTTGGTCGCGTCCACCGGCGACTGCGCCGCGGCGATGTTGGGGAAGAACAGGCTCTCGCCCCACTGCACGACCTGACGCCCGAGGCGCAGGTTGAGCATCGACTCCTCGCTGGTCTGGAAGCTGCCGTAGACGTAGGAATCGAGAAAACGGCTGCGGCTGCCCGACAGGTTGCGCGCCTGGGAGGTGAAGTGATCGTAGGCGCCGCTCTTGTTCACCGTGTCCGGCGAGTCGTTGTCGTTGGAGCGGTTGTAGACATCGTCGTAGAAGCTGCTGGCACGGACGAAGGCACCGTAGTTGCGGTACTTGATGTCCATCTCGCCGAGCATCGAGAAGCGGTTGTTGATCAGGCTGCCCTTCTTGAAGTTGCGATCGCCGTCGTCGGAGTTGACCGTGCTGGACAGGCCGCTCTGGGGATCGACCGGGCCATTGACCAGGGCCTGCGAAGGATCGCGCATCCGGTAGGCAAGGCCGTAGTTGAGGGTCAGGGTGTAATCGACGGCGACCTCGGAGCCGAGGTCGAAGCTGCCGGCGTGGGCCGGGAGCATCGGCGGCAGCAGGCACAGGCCGAGCAGCCACGGGTGGACGACGGCGCCGCGCGGCGCCTTGTTCGCGAGATACGGCATGGGGAATCTCCTGTTCGTCGACGCGCCGCTGTCTGTCGGGCGCGCAGCGGCGACCCGCGCGCACCGGCCTGGCCGGGTGCGCGAGCGGCAGCAATGAATTGGGTGTGAAGACGGCCGCGTCGGCGCGACGCGGCCGCGGGGCCTCAGTGGCCGGCCTGGCGCAACATGTCGGTGGTGAACATGAAGGGTTTCAGGCGGTCCCCGCCGATCTGCGCGGGGTTGCCTTCGTTGGTCAGGCGATCGGCCAGGTAGGCACCGGAAACCAGGTCGTGGTAGACCGTGACGCCGGCATGGAACACCCGCGCGCCGTAGGCGTAGAAGGTGTTCAGGAAATTGGTCCGCCACAGCTCGCCATGGGCGTCGTAGTTGTCGGCCATGATGGCGTTCCAGGTGTCCTCGTCGATGTACAGCACGCGCTTGGCGTACTGGTGGCGATAACCTTCCTTGAGCGTCGCTTCCAGCACCCAGACCCGGTGCAGTTCATAGCGCATGTACTTCGGGTCGATGCTGCCGTTCTTGAGCAGGTCGGCGTACTTGATGTCCGCCTGTTCCAGGCGATAGCCGTTGTACGGGACGTACAGCTCGCGCTTGCCCACCAGCTTCCAGTTGTAGCGCTCGGGCGAGCCGTTGAAGAGACGGTCGTCGTCGATGGTACGGAAGCCGCCGACCCCCAGCGGGATGTCGAAACCGTAGCCCGGCGCCTGGCGCACGCGCCGCGTGCCTGGGTTGTACTGCCAGCTGGTCTGGGCATTGCGCGCTTCGTTGAAGTAGGTATAGGTCAGCGACACCTCGCCCTTCTGCCGGTCCGGCTTGAGCGTGGTCACCCGCGAGTAGGCGAAGATGCCTTCGGTGGGCTGGCCGGCGAACTCCGGGCCGCTGGTCTGGTCGAGGATCTCGAAGTGCAGGCGACCCCAGGCCACCTTGCCATCGGGATAGACCACGGCCTGGTCGTAGATTCCGTCTTCCTGGCTCGGGTAGGCCGGCAGCAGGATGTTGCGCATCAGCTCGTCGCCGCTTCTGGGAATCGGGAACGGCGTGCCGTTGCGCACCGCGCGCTCGCCCATGTTGCCGTCTTCCAGCTCCGCCGTGGCGGCGTTCTTGCGGGTCATCTCGCAACGCTGGTCTTCATAGCGGAAGTCGCGGTGGCTGGGGTAGACCGGAATGGCGAAGGTCTGCGGGTACTTGCGCAGCAGGGCCTTCTGCCCGTCGGACAGGCGCGCCTCGTACTGAGCCATGTTCTGCGCGGTGATGGTGTACAGCGGCTTTTCCCCGGCGTAAGGGTCGGGGTGGCGGCTGCCCAGGCCCTCGAACTTCACGCCCGGTGGAGTGCCCAGCCATTTGCCGGCGAACGGCGGGATGCTGCCGTCGGCATTGCCGGCCTTCTCCGCGCCAATGCAGGTGAGCTCACGGCCAAGCTTTTCCACTTCCGCGGGACTGGCCGCGGCGAAGGCGATCTCACTGCCCAGCATCAGCGCCGCCGCCAGCGGCAGCGCGCCAAGAATTCGGTGCTTCATGGTCTTCTCTTCCTCTGCGAAGGTCCGGCCGCGCGGGGCGGACCGGCCTTGTCGTCATCCTCGGGTGGCGGCCGCGTGCCGCCGTGGCACGCGGCACGGGATCAGACGTGGAGATCGCGCCGTACCCGGGTTTCGCTGGCGATGAAGGTGGCACCGGTTTCCTCGGCGAAGGTGCGCACGTAGGCTTCGGCGTCCACGCAGCTTTCCGGGGCCAGCAGGCCCTGGCCGAGAATCCGTCCATCCAGGTAGGCCTCGATGAACAGGCGCGCGCAGGTCGGGGTCGGGTCGGCGGTGGTGTCGTCGGTCTCCTCCACCGGCAGCTCCAGGTGCTGCTCGACAACGCAGCAGACCTCGGCGCCGTCGCGCAGGCCACGGACTTCCACGCGCATGGCCACGGCCCAGGGCTCGTCGGACAGGTCCACGCTCAGGCTCTTGCGAGCGGCCTCGCTGGACAGGTGCTGGGTGAGGAACTTGAGCGGCGAGATGCCCAGCGCCTCGATCTTGTCCGGGCTGCCCAGGCCAAGGTCGATCATCGACTGCCAGATCTTCGAACCGGCCTCGGGGAAGAAGCCAATGCGGTTGGTGACCTGCTGCAACCCCGGGATGCAGTGCGGCAGGGTGACGGTCTCGCCGTGGCCGATGAAGAACGCCGGGTAGTGCTTGAACGGCGCCGCGTAAGGCACCTCCAGGCGGCCGCCCCAGCCGGGCATCTTGCGGTATTCGCCATCGACGAACTGCAGCACCTCGCCGCAGGTGATGTGCATCATGTGATCGATCACCGCCGGCGACAGCAGGTCCGGCACGAAGGGCACGGCGGTGGCCAGGTGGATTTCCTGGGTGCTGTCCAGGCGGTCGACCAGCATGCGCGCGATCACGTTGCTCAGGCCGGGCGTCGAGCCGCAACCAACCACCAGCCGGATTCCCGCCTCCAGCGCGCGCTGGTGGTAGGCCGGGTCGAGGTAGAGGGCTTCGGCGACATCGTGGTCGTCGTTGATGTCGATGTAGTCGACGCGGGCTCGCAGGGCCGCCTCGATCACCGGCACGGCGCTGCGGTAGAACGGACCGACCGCGTTGAATACCAGGTCGACGCCATCGAGCAGCGCGTCCAGGCACGCCGGATCGAGAACGTCCGCCCGTGCGGCGCTGACTTTCGGCCCCAGGTCGGCGGCGAGCTTCTGGGCGACTTCAAGGTTCAGGTCGGCCACCACGTAGTCCACCGACGGGTGGCGCGGCACCAGCTGGCGCGCGACGTTGGCCCCGACATTCCCACATCCCAACAGCAAGATCTTCATGCTTACCTCTCATTGTGCTTCTTGTTTTTGTGTAAAGCGGTAATCACCCCGGATGCGGCCCTCGCGGACCGCTCCGTTCAAACCAGGTCGAGGCGGTCCGCCAGCCTGGCCGCGGGGATCAGCACGCGGCGGATCTTGGTTTCGAAGCGCCCCGGCAGGCGCACCGACTGAGGCTGCTCCAGGGGCAAAATGGCATCGTCCGGACGGTCGGCAACCAATGCGCGGGCCAGGTCCATGCCCAGCAGCGGCCCCATGAGGTTGCCCCAGGAGCCCAGGTTCATCAGCGCCAGCACGCCCTGCTCCACCTGGTACAGCTTCGGATAGGCAGCGTCGTAGGCGGACGAAGAGTTGGCGGTCATCCCGGTCCAGTACGACTCCAGCTCGATGGGCGCATCGCCCACGCCCGGATAGGTGCGGCGCAGGTAGCGCACGAAATCGGCGAAATGGACCTCGGCGCACTGCGCCTGGCGGTGCCGCGGAATGGTCGCGGTGATCAGCCGGCCGCGACCGTCGATGACCAGCGGATAGAGGCCGGCGGGGTACTGCATGAGCGTGACCCGGGCCGGGTTGATCGCATCGAGCACGGCCGCAGGCAGCGGCCGCGTGGCCATGCCGCAGGCGACCAGGGGGAATTGTGTCCGCGCCAGTTCCGGGAAGAAGCCGTTGCCGGCATGACCGCTGGTGCACAGCACTACGCGTGCCGCACGCACGCTGCCAGTGGCGGTGCGCACACGCCAGCGGCTGCCGTCACGCTCGCAGGCCAGCACGCAGGAGTTGCCGTACACCGAGGCCCCAGCGCGCACCGCGCTGGCCGCCATGCCCTGGGTGAAGAGGTAGGGATTGACACGCCCGCCTTCACGCCAGTGCAGCCCCTGGATGTAGAGCGTGGTGCCGAGCATTTCCTGCACGCGCGCTCCACCGACCAGCTCCACGTCGTAGCCCATCCCCTTCCACAGCCGGGCCTGGCGCTCCAGCGCCGCCTGCGGCCGGCGGGCCACTTCGAGCAGGCCGCAGGCTTCCACATCCGCCGCCAGGCCATGCTTGCGACTGAGTTCGAAGACGATATTGCGCTGCTCGGTGAAGGTTTCGATGAAGCGCCGCCCTTCGTCGCGGTGGGCGCGCAACGGCTCGAAGGAACTCAGGTAGGGCTGCACGTGCCCGGCGTTGCGCCCGGAGGCGCCGCTGGCCGGCTGGTCGGCCTCCAGCAGCACGGTGCGTACGCCGCGTTCGGCCAGGTGCAGGGTCAGGGAGGTTCCCGCAAGGCCGGCGCCGACGACGACTACATCGGTGTCACGCTCACCTTCGAGCGCCGCGTAGACCGGCGCCGGTTGCGCCGCCGGCCAGCCACTGAAGCGGATCGGTACCACGCCGGCCTCGTAGGCCTGGGCGATGGGATATTGCGGAACCGGTCCGCATACGGCCTGCCGATCGATCACTGCGCTCACTGACGACTCCCAGGTATGCGCCGCCGGCCGATATGGCCGGGGCGGCTCCAGTGGGATCGATCCTAGAGAGAGCGGGAAAGGCCGCTCCAGTACCAACTGGTACTGAGAGCGTGGATTCCTTCGTCAGCGCAGCAAGGCGACGCTGCGGCACATGAGGCGAACCAGGTCGGTCTGCCCCTTGATGCCGAGCTTGGCGTAGATGTTCTTCGAGTAATTGCGCGCGGCGGCCACCGCGATATTCATCTGCACGGCCGCCTCGCTGATGGTCTGTCCGGCGCCCAGCCAGGCCGCCAGGCGAGCCTCCTGGCGGGTCAGGCCGAAGAGCTGGGCGATCAGCTCGGGCGAGTGGTCGCGCGGTGCCTGCACGACGGCCTCGCACTGGGAGAGTTCGCAGAGGTGGAGGATCAGGCTGGGCACCTGCTCACCCTGGTAGTACGGCGTCGGCGGAACCGGCTCGACCAGGATCCCCAGCAGCATGCCGTCGCGCGTCCGCAGGCGAACCAGTTCGCCAGGGCAGGCGGTACCGCGACCTGCGCGCGCACGCATGACCTTGGTAAACGCCCCCTCCAGCGCCAGCTGCACGCTGCGATCCTCGGCCAGCAGGCGCCCCTGGCGCAACTCCAGGCCGACCTGCCGGGCGATGATCGCCTGCGCCGTGCGGTTGACGCAGAGCACCCGGGCGTTGCCGTCCAGCAGCAGGCAGCCGAGCGCCATGTGGTCAAGGCTATCCTCGTACACCGCCCTCTCGGCCTCCTCGCGCTTGAGCCGGGCGTACAGCCCCAGAGCCCGCGCCAGGTGAGGCATCAGCTCCAGCAGCAGCCACCGCTCCGCCTCGACGAATGCCTGTCCGGACACACGCTGGCCGCGCACCACATCCACCCAGCAGCGCATACCGACCGGCTCGGCGAAGCAACTGCGCAGGCAGCGCCCGATGCCCAGCGCAGCCATGTAGGCCGCGCAGTCCGGCTCCACGTCCTCCGGGCCGAACTCGATCAGCGTGCCCGGCGCCACGGTTTCCGGGCGCAGTAGCTCGATGTGGCCGAAGCGCTCGCGGGACTCCCGTTCGACGCAGTCCCAGTCGGTTCGGTCATAGGCATCCAGGGCCGTCACCTGGATGTCCCTGGGCTGGTCCTCATGGTGATACAGGGTGATCGTCACGTTGAAGGCGCCGAGCAACTGCCGCAGGCGCTCGGCCAGGGTGAACCAGGGGCGGGCCTCGCTGAGCCCTTCGTAAGCCAGGCCGATCAGTTCGGAAAGCGCCTGGGTGGGGTCCCAGGCCGGCGCCCTGGCGACCTGAAGGCTGCGCAGCAGCAGGCCGGGCCCTTCGTCGGCGCGGCCCGGCGCCCTGACCGCCGAATGCTCAGCGCCCATGGGCTTGCCGCCCAGGCCGCGCCCGCTCGGGCTGGCCTTCGGCCACGCAGGGTTCAGCGTCGGGAGCGACGGCGAGTGGTGTTCCCTGCTCGTCGGTGAAGGCGTACTTCATGGCAGGCGACCTCCGTTGAGTCGGATGGGCTCAGTCTGTGGGCAGCGCCAAGGGCGGGAATCGTCCGAATGGACAAGGAGGTGCCGCCCCGGCGGCAGGGGCGCGAGCGCCCTTCGGGAGCGCCGATGGAAAGACGCCCCGGTGATGATCACCGGGGCGTCCCGTGCAGGTCAGCCCTGCGTAGCGGCGTGAAGACCGGCCTGGCGGCCGAAGAAGCTGGCATCCGCCAGCGACAGCCCCGAGCTGTAGCCGCCACCCCAGCGCGGCAGGCCGCAGCTGGTGCGGCCGGCGGCGTAGAGGCCGGCGATGGGATCGCGCTGCTGGGTCAGCACCTGACCCGTGGGCAGCGTGTCGAGTCCGCCGAGGGTGAAGTGCGGGTAGAAGGCGTAATCGATGCGGCAGTCCAGGGCGACGAAGGGCGGCTCGTCCAGTGCCTTGAGCCATTTCGCCGCCTTGTTGAACAGCGGGTCGCGGCCCTCGGCGGCATGCCGGTTGAAGAAGGCGACGCTCTCGGCCAGGGTGCCCGACGGCAGTCCCAGCTCCTGCTCCACCTCCTCCCAGGTCTCGCCGACAGCGGCGATGTCGATGCGGGTGAACTCGGCCGGGCGCTCGAAGCAGGCGTTGTCGGCCAGCAGGAATACCCGGTTCCCGCCCTGGCGCAGGATGTGATAGCCGATTCGGCCGTGGTAGCAGTCCTCGTTGATGAAGCGCTGGCCGCGCTCGTTGACGAAGATGCCCTTGACCAGCGATTCCGGCGCGTAGAACGGCAGGCTGACGAAAGCCTCGTCCATGTGGATCGCCGCGCCGCCGACGCTGATGCCCAGCTGGATGCCGCTGCCGTCGTCCCCCGGCGTGCCGATCGGGTTGTCGTTGTGCATCAACTGCGGGGCATGGCAGCGCACCATCTCGCGGTTCATCACGAAGCCGCCGGCGCAGAGGATCACGCCCTTGCTCGCGCGGATGAAGCGCGGCTGGCCGTCGCAACGCGCCACCACGCCGTGAACCCTGCCCTGGTCATCGGCCACCAGGGCCAGCACGCGGCTGTCATAGTGCACCTCGACGCCGAGTTCGACCACGCGGGCGGCCAGGATGTCCATCAGCAGGCGGCCGCCGCCCCATCCCTCCCACTGCGGCGTATGGCCCCGCGGGCAGGGTTTGGCCGCCTCGGCGAAGGGCCAGGCCTCCTCGCTGCCGGACCAGATCAGGCAGTCGTCGGTGGCCGGCTCCACCATCTTCTGCGGCAGGAAGGTGTTCTTGTACGGCACGCCCTGCTCCACCAGCCAGTGGTAGTGGGCGAGGCTGTTGTCCGCGTAGAGGCGCACCTTGGCTTCGTCGGCGTCCGGCCCGCCAGCCAGCATCAGGTACCGGTACAGGTCTTCGGTATCGTCGCTGAACCCGGCGTTGCGCTGGGCCGGGGTACCGCCACTGCCGCCGAGGTAGATCTCGCCGCCCGAGAGCGCGCTGGTGCCACCGTTGCCGGAGGTGGCCTCCAGCAACACGACGCGCGCCCCTGCAGTGGCGGCCTCGATGGCGGCGGAGGCGCCGGCGGCGCCGAAACCGACCACCAGCACCTCGGCTTCCTGGTCCCACGCGGGGACTTCCTGCAGACGGCACGGACGGTTCACGGAGAACGGGGATGACATGCAGATGCTCCTTTTTGTTGTTGTTCTGGCACATGGGCCTGCGGGCCGTGATCGAACAGAAGCAGCGGGAATCGAGCGAAAATCAGCGGCCGGCGCAAGGCCGGCGCCACACCGCTGCGACCGGCAGGGACGCGCCAACCATATCGACAGCGGGAACGGTGGCCCTCGTCCGATTGAACTAGCCCACCGAGAACCCAGCGCCGCGCGCTGACTGTGCGCTCCCGGGCCGCTTGCTGCGCTGACGCGCCTAGTAGAGCGGCCGATGCCACTTATCCCCTGTCTGGCGGGACGGATTGCCTTTTGCGGAAAACGCTGACTAATCTCGTCAGCGTTTTCCTACTACAAAAATAAGAAATGGTTCACCAATGGCACACACGCTTTCGCTCGACCAGTTCAGCGGAATGCTCGGCAATCTCTACCAGGGCCCTTTGGAGCCCACGCCGTGGCAGTCCTTTCTCAACCAGCTCAACCAGTTCCTCGACGCCAAGTACGTCACCTTCATCCTGCGTCCGCCCAGCGACGAGAACGAAGGCCTGATGGTCAACGCCAACGGCAGTTCGGCCGAAATCGTGGCCTCCTACAACCAGTACTATTTCAACCTCGATCCCTTCGTCGACCTGCCCAGCGGCCAGGTCGTGACCATCGATGAGTTCATCTCCCAGGAAGCCTGGCTGGCGTCGGAGTTCTACCGCAACTTCGCCGCGCCGGCGGGGGTGTTCCATATCCTCGGCGCCGACATCCGCACCAGTGACGGCGCCCTGTGCCGCATCCGCGTCTGCCGCGGCATCGAGTCACCCGCGTTCACCGAGGACGACAAGGCGCGGCTGGCCTATTTCGTGCCGCACCTGGAGCGCTCGGTGGTGCTGCACACGCAGATCAACCGCATCGAGACCGAGCGCAACCTCTACGCCGGCGCGGTAGACCAGTTCGCCGTCGGCACCATCATCCTCGATGAGAACGGCAAGATCCTGCAGACCAACCAGGTGGCCGAGAACCTGCTGCGCGAAAAGGATGGCCTGAAGATCAGCGGCGACAACCTGCAGGTCGGCACCGCACGCGACAGCCAGGAATTCCGCCGCCTGGTGAAGCAGGCCCTGCTGTCGCAGAAAAGTTCGCATCCGTCGGTGGTCGAGGCCATGCGCGTGCAGCGTCCCTCCGGCCGCGCGGACCTGGGCATCGTCGTGCGCTCGGTGCCACTGAGCGAGTGGAACGAAGGCAGGCACTGTCCCTCGGTGGTGATCTTCGTCAGCGACCCGGAACAGGAGGCCCGCGCGCCCCAGGAGATCGTCAAGGCGCTGTTCGACCTGACCCCGTCCGAGTCCCAGCTGGCGATGCTGCTGGCCAACGGTCTGACCCTGGACGAAGCCTCCGATGAGCTGGGCATCAGCCGCAATACCGCGCGCGCCCACCTGCGCTCGACCTTCTCCAAGACCGGGGTGACCCGGCAGACCATGCTGGTACGCCTGATCCTGCGCAGCGTCGCCTCCCTGGGCTAGTCCTAGCGGACGATTTGGCCGTCGGCCTCCGAGACTACCGTGCGAAACCCGGGGTTAGTCGACGAGGCCGATGCCATGTCCAGGTTCATTCCGCTGCTGATCACCATCGTCATCTGCGGTTGCCTGCTGGCCGCCCGCTACATGCTGGACAGGTACGAAGCCTCGGCGAAACAGGCCAGCGAGGAGGCCCGTCAATCCCCGGCCGCCCCGTGCAGCCTGGGCAGTTGCCTGCGGCAAGTACCGTGAACCGGCGCCCCGTCCGGCCACGCTGCGAACCGCCTGCGGACGCGCCCGCCCGGCCTCGGGCGAGCTATCGCGCTGTCCGGTCCCATGCCTCATCCCGGCCGCCTGCCTGCCCTCCGCCCCTGCGAGGGAAATCGACGCACTGAATCCATCACCCGGCGACGCCAACCGGACGTCCCGGCACCCCTGCGGCCGTCCGCGCCGCCACCACCCACGAACGAAGAGGTTACCGCCATGCGGCGCACGCAGAACCCCAGCGCGGAGCTGGACGTGGAATGGCCCCAGCCTTCCGCACCCGAGGTCCTCGCAAGCCCGGCCAACGTCCCCGACCAGCGGCAGGCCTGGCGGCTGGTGCTCGGCCTCACCCTGGTGCTCTGCGTCGGCTTCGGCACCACGCTCAATTCGCTGGGCGTGTTCATGCTGCCGATCTCCGCAACCTTCGGCAGCAGCAATGCCCAGACCGGCTTCCTCGCCACCGCATTCATCTTCAGCATGACCCTGGCGACACCCGTGGTCGGCTGGCTGCTCGACAGGGTCGCGCCGCGCGCCGTGATGGTCAGCGGCGCGGCGCTCGCCGCGCTGGCCAACTTCCTGGGCGCACAGAGTTCGGACATCGGCCAGCTGACGCTGGCCATGGCCCTGAGCGGCGCCGGCATCGGCGCCTCGACCTACGTGCCGGCGATCATCCTGGCGGCGCGCTGGGTCGTCCCCCGGCGCCAGGGCCTGGCCTTCGGCGTGCTGCTGGCGGGCGCCTCGGTGGGCGCGATGCTGTTCCCCATGCTGCTCACCGAAGCCATCGCCAGCCTGGGTTGGCGCGACACCCTGCAGCTCATCGCCCTCCTCCTGCTGCTGGTCTGCGTCCCGCTGCCGCTGCTGCTGGCGCGGGTGCCGCCCGCGCAGGCGGTGGACGAGACGCAGCCGGCCGAAGGCCAGGGCGCGGGACCGGGCATCGGCGATGCCCTGCGCACGCCAGCCTACTGGTGGTGGATCGCCATGCAGACCCTGCTGATCCTGAGCAGCATCGGCATCTTCATCAACCTGGTGCCCTACCTGGTGTCCGCCGGCTTCGCCGCGCCGACGGCAGCGGCTTTCCTCGCCGGCACCAGCGGCGCCGCCATGCTCGGAAATTTCATCTTCGGCCTGGTCAGCGCCCGCTACTGCGCCCGCAAAATCCTGCTACTGGGCACGCTCATCGGCGCCGTGGGGCTGCTCTGCCTGCTGGGCGCCGCGGTCCCGAACCTGGGCAGCGGCGCCATCGTCCTGTTCGCCCTGCTCTGGGGCGGCACCTTCAACCTCGTCAACCAGCTCGCGCCGCTGCTGCTGGTGGACATCATGGGCCAACGCAATTTCGGCAGCCTGCTGGGCATCGGCAACCTGATCTCCGGCCTGGTGGCCGCCTTCGGCCCCGAAGCCGTCGGCTACCTGGTCGACCTTACCCACTCCTACACCCCGGCGCTGCTGACCTGCGGCGCGCTGATGCTCCTCGCCCTGCCCTCCATCAGCAAACAGCGGCCCGCCCAGGCATGACCATGCTTTCGTCCCGGCATCCCGATCTTTTCGCCCCCCTGGCCAGTGCGCTGGCGGACCACCCACGCATCTCCCTGCAGGCGCTAGCGAAAGCCATTGGCATCAGCAAGCCGACCCTCCATCGGCTCTACGGGACTCGCGAGGAACTGATCGAGCGCCTGGTCGCCCGCGCCGTGGCAACCTGTGGCGCGATTCTGCGAGAAGCCGATCTCGCGAATGCCCCACCGCAGGAGGCCCTCAGGCGGATGATCCACGGCAGCCTCGGGCATTCGGAACTGGCGACCTTCCTGATGCACCACTGCAACGGCGCCCCGGTGAAACCACCGGAAATCGGAGCATGGGAGGCCGAGCTGGACGCCTTTTTCCTGCGCGGCCAGCGTGAAAAGGTGTTCCGAATCGACGTACCTGCCCCCGTACTGACGGAGCTGTGGAGCCGGCTACTGATCGGCATCCTGAATGCCGTGCGAAGGGGCCGCGTTGCGCGGGCGAGCCTGGCCGACCTGATCGAGACGAGCTTCCTCCACGGCGCCGTGTGCACCACGCCCTGAAGCGAGCCAGCGATCCCGGCCCGCTACCTGGCTCCCGCGCAAGGGAGCTAGGGCCGCGAATAGACCTTGAACAAGGTCCGGTCCAGCTCGCCGGGTGGGCCGAAGTACTTGCCGTAGAGTGTTTCGATGGCGCCGGAGCGGTACACCTGGCTCAGCGCCGTATCCACCTGCAGGCGGAAGTCCTCGTCGCCCCGGGCCATGGCCAATGCAACCGGCGCAAACTCGAAGCGACGATCGAGCACCATCAGGTTGGCATTGGCGCTGTCCCGCGCCACCAGACTGCGCAGGGTCATCTGATCGGCGAAGAACGCATCGACCTTGCCGCCTGCGACCTGCCCGACGCCCTCGGCCGGGCTGGCCACGGTCCGCAGGGTGACCAGCACCTTCAGCAAGCGCATCCTTTCATGGGCCCAGGTTTCCACCGCCGAGCCGCCCTGCACCGCGAAGCTGTAGGCCGCCAGGCCGCGATTGAGCGTCGCGCGCCAGGTCGGGCCACTCTGCTCCACCTCGCCATTGAGCGCCTTGAGCAGGAACGGCGGCGCATCCTTGCGCACCACTACCCCCAATCCGGCGGTGTACACCGGCAGGGAGAAGTCGAGGCGCTGGCGCAGCTGCAGGGTCTCCACCATCGGGCTGCAAAGCAGGTCGACGCCGCCGTCATGCACCACATCCTGTGCCTTGTCCGAGGTCAGCGGCACGAAGTGCACCTTCATCTGCGCAAGGCCCGGCTGGGTCCGGAGCTGGTCGGCCACCTTCTGGCAGAGGTCGATGCCGTAACCGGCGGCGCCTTCGCCTTCGCTGATCGTGAATGGCGGGAGATCCGGCAGGTAGCCCAGGGTCAGGGTGCCGCTGCCGCGGATGCGTTCGAGGGTCTGGGCCGGCGCCAACAACGGCAGCATCGCCGCCATGAGGACGGCAACGCGGGGGAGCATGTGCTTCATGGCCGGCCCTCCGCGTTGGCGGGCGACTGCGGTTCGAGCAGCCGGTCGGCGATGTAGCCGAACATCAGGTAGCCCACGGCCGTCACGATCATGCCGCCGAACACCGCCTCCATGCCCGACGCGTAGAGCGCATAGAAGCTGTAGATCATGGCGATCAGCAGGGCGATGACATTACGGTAGCGGGGAAAGCCGACCACGCCGGCCTTCTGCATGATCACCAGCAGCGCCGAGAGCGCAGTGATATAGGGCACGATGTTGGTCACCGCCGCCAGGCTGACCAGCTTGCCGAACTGCTCGGAGGCGTTCGGGGAGATAGTGGAAACCGCCATGGCGCTTTGCAGCGCGGCGTTCGCCAGCAGCCCGGCGATGGGCGCACCGATCAGGGTGACACGGCTGTACAGCCTGGGGAACATGCGCTGGTCGGCGGTGACCTTTGCGGTCTGCGCCAGGGTGAACTGCCAGCCCAGCAGCGAACCGACGCAGGCCATCACCGCCAGCCCCATGATGATGTTGCCCACCACCGGGTTGAACATCTTCGCGTAGACGAAGGCGAACGGCGCGCTGGAATTGGCCAGCTCGGCGTTCGGCACGATGCCCATGATCACCGAGGTGGACAGCACGTAGACCACCGCCGCGCCGAGGGTGCCCAGCAGGCAGGCCAACGGTACGTTGCGCTTGGGATTTTCCACCGCGTCGGAGTTCTGCGCCGCCGACTCCATGCCGAGGAAGGCCCAGAGGGTCAGCGGAATGCTCTGGGTGATGGCGTCGTGCGTGGCGATCCCATTGGGGTTCCAGGCGGCGGAAAACACCGCGCCGTCGAACCAGAACCAGCCGATCACCGACAGGCCCGCCACGGGAATGATCACGCCCCAGACGGTGAGCGAGCCGATCTGCCCGGTCACCTTGGGACCGCCGAAGTTGGCCAGCGTGGTCAGCCAGATCAGCCCCACCGTACCGACGAACAAGGGCATCGCCCCGGTGCCCAGCCAGGGGATGAAGGGCGTCAGGTAGCCCACCGCGGAGATGGCGATGGCCACGTTGCCGATGGCCAGCGACAGGAAGTAGAGATAGGAGCAGAGGAAGAACGCCGACTTGCCGTGGGCTTCCTCGGTGTACGCCGACATCCCGCCCGAGCGCGTGCAGTAGATGCCGCACTGGGCGAAGCAGTAGGCGATGGCCATCGAGCCGACCGCGGTAACGGCCCATGACAGCAGCGAAATCGCCCCCAGCTGCGCCATGCTCGTCGGCAACATGATGATGCCCGACCCCATCATGTTCACTGCCACCAGGGTGGTCAGCCCGGTCAGCGTCATCTTCTTGCCGGAAACTTCCATGTGGAACCCTTTATTAATAGTTATCGTCAGAAGATAGGCGCGATCCGCCATTGCCGCCTGCGCCTGTGGCACAAAATCTACCGCCGCCCGCTGTACTTTTCATGAACGGCGGCCGCGCCTTTACGCGACAAGTGCTACTGCGCGGGAATCGTGATCAGCGGAGCCTTCTCATTGCCGCTGGTTTCCGCAAGCGTAAAGAACAGCATCACCGCGCCGAGCGCTCGCTTGGCCGCCAGGTTGCTGTCCTCGATCCAGTACCAGTAGTCGCGGTAGAACACCGCGACATAGGCATGCCGGGGCTTGTCCTTGCCGCTGAGGATGTGGATCTGCGCCCTCGCACTGCTCGCCTCCCCCTCCCGGAACGCAGGCAGCGCGCTGCGATCCTCGATGTGCTCCTGGGGCACGTCAACGTAGCTGGAGAACGCCGTCAGGATCTGCAGCAACGAGCGGCTGCTGACGGCCAGTTCGTCCGCCTCGCCGCGTACCGGCGAATAGCGCAGCACGAACTGCTGGCGGTCCTCCGGCATGTGCAGCAACCCGCGCAGCATCTTTTGCTTGGCCTGGATATCCGGCGTGATGTCGTTGCTGCGCATGAACAGCAACGCGATCTGACCTTTGCTCTTGTCTTCCTCCACGCGCATGCCCACTGCACCCGCGACCTGGATTTCCCGCAGCAATTGCAGGACCTGGAGGAACTCGGGGTCGGCTTCGCGCACCGTGCCTGCCACCGCCGAGCGGTTGCGTACCCCGTTCAGCGAGTCCACGGTCAACCCCAGGATGAAGTCCGCCGCATAGCCCGATTGCAGCAGGCCGAAGATCTTCTTCGGGTCGATGGGCGTGACCAGCCCCGTGAGGAAGCGTTCCCCGGTCAGCGGCACGTAGGTGATGGTCGGGCGGTCGGTGTATTTGCTGCTTGCACCCAGCAGCACGCTGTTGCCCTGCACCGCGTCCGCCGAGGAGACCTGCCCGCCCAGGCTACCGCCGGTTTCCAGAGAGTAGCCGGCGACGACGGAGGCCACGTCGACGAACACCGGCATGTCGAGGTAGCGCAGCTTGACGATGTTCAGCAGGGTCTGTTGCTTCCAGGAGTCCGCCACCGCCGAACTGTAGTCGAAGCGGTCCACGGCCACGGAGCCGGGGCCGATATGGCTGCAGCCGCCGAGCACGAGGAACACCGCTAGACACCCCGCCGGCCAGCGGCACCCCAACGCAAATATCCCGCGCCACACGAACCGGGACACAATGGGAGGCCTCATCTACGCCTCCTCGATCAGCACCTTCACGCGCCCGGCGCGCGCAGCCTTGACCAGCGCCGCGTGATCACGCTCGGTCTGGTCGGCATAGAGCATGGCGAAGTCGCCCAGGATCTCATCGAAGGTATCGCCCTTGCCCAGGTAGCCGCTGATGGTCGCGGCGTCGCCGGACTTGGCGTGGGCACGGGCCAGCGTCAGGCCGCAGATGTCGGCGTAGCGCTCCAGTTGCGGTGCGCTGATGCGCTCGACCGGTACGGACAGCTTCATGTCGCGCAACTGCCTGACGAAATAGTCGCGTCCAGCCGGGCTGCGCATCCAGCCCAGGAAAATGTCACTGGAAGACTGCATCAGGCGCTGCCCCATCACCACCCGCTGTCCGTGATGGTCGTACTGGCTCTTGCCGGCGTAGGGCTCGAGCACGGAACGGCACGACTCCTTGAATTGCAGAATCAGCGGATGGTTCTCTTCGGAGAACAGCAGCGCAATGAAACAGCGGGTCCCGACGCTGCCGATGCCGACCACTTTCACTGCGGCGTCGACCAGGCGGTAACGATCGAACAACACCCGGCGATCATCGGTGAGGCTGCGGCGGTAATCGGCCAGGCTGTGCTGCACACGCTGCATGAAGTTGTCCTCGGCGACGTGATAGATGATCGGCGGCTGGTCGATGATGCGCGGCTGGCCGGCAACCTGCTCGGCGATCTTCGGGAAGGCGCTTTCCATCACTCGTTCGCGGGCGCGGTCGAACAACTGCTGGCGGAACTTGCGGGCCTTGGCGTCCGGCGCCATCGCCAGCAGCGCCTCGGTGTCCAGGCGCGAATACCAGACCTCCAGCGGGCTCAGCTTCGAATAGGCGCGCAGGTTCTCGCGGTAGGCGCGCGCGCAGGTCACGACCACATCGCGCGCACGGACATCGGACAGGCCACCATCGCGCGCCGCCACGGCAAAGCTCGCCACCAGGCGCTTGATGTCCCATTCCCAGGGTGCGGGCAGGGTCTCGTCGAAATCATTGAGATCGAAGACCAGGTTGCGCTCGGGGGTGGCGAACAGGCCGAAGTTGAGCAGGTGGCAGTCGCCGCAGGCCTGGACATTCACGCCGATGCACGGCCCCGCGGCCAGGTCGTGGGCCATCAGTCCAGCCGAGCCGCGCAGGAAGGTGAAGGGCGTGCGCAGCATGCGCCCGTATCGGATCGGCACGAGGTCCTTGAGACGGTCGCGGTTGGATTTTTCCAGGATGGCGATCACATCGCGCTGCCGGCCCGGTGATTTCCATTTGGCGTGCGCTTCGCGAGGGATCTGGGCGCGCAGGCGTTGTCCGTTGGCCAGTCGCTCCTCGCGGGAAAGGAAATTGACTGTCTGTTCGGTCCTGCCGGCTTTCCTGGCAGAGGTTTTCTTGCGGGAGGCCATGTTGCTGTCGTCACCCTGGCGTCATGGACTGTGGGGGGGCGAACGCTCGACTGGCGGCGACGCCCAGTGCTCATGGGGCCGAAAGTGCCGGCTTATGAAGGCGTCACCGGCGCCCCTCCATTCAAGCTAGATCAAATTCCCGATGGGCACTGGAGGCGCTTCACAAGACACCGGCCGACCTTCCGCCAGCCCGCCCGCCAGCAGATCCCGGCCGACGCGGCAGGCCCGGATGCGTCCCGGACCTGCCGGGGAACTCAGACGGTCACCACCACCTTGCCCACCTGCTGATTGGCTTCCAGGAAGCGATGCGCGTCCTGGATATCGTCCAGCGGGAAGGTCCGGGCGATGATCGGGCTCAGCTCGCCCGACTCCAGCCCATTCAGGATGAACGCCTTGGCCCGTGCCAGGGCCGCAGGGTCGGAGACGATTTCAGCGTACAGATAGCCCTTGAGCGTCAGGCTCTTGCCCAGCACGGTGAACAGCGGGAACGGCGTGGGCTCCGGGCTCAACGCGCCGTATTCGAGGAGGATGCCGCCCCTGGCCATGGCCTGGGTCAGGACTTCGAAGGCGGGACCGCCGACAGGATCGAAGACCACACGGGCGCCCTTCCCGCCGGTCAACGCCATGACCGCCTGCACGATGTCTTCCTCATCGCTGACGATGACATGCGCCGCGCCAGCCTCCAGCAGTGCCTGCTTCTTCGCCCGGGTACGGGTGACGGCGATGGCTGTTGCGCCAACCAGCCGTGCGATCTGGAAGGCGGCAAGGCCCACGCTGCTGGAAGCGGCAGTGACCAGGACGAAATCGCCCTTGCCCAGCTTCGCCTGGTCGACCAGCGCGCCCCAAGCGGTGACGTACTGCATCCAGGACGCCGCGGCCTGCTCGAAGGACAGCTTCGCCGGGTGCTTGACCGCCAGGTAGGCCGGCACGTTGGCCACCTCGCCGTAGGTGCCCCAGCGAGCGATATCCAGCGGCGGGATCAGGCTCACCGCATCGCCGACCGCAAGGTCGCTGACCGCGCTGCCCACCGCCGCCACTACGCCCGCCGCCTCGTAGCCCAGTCGGCTGGGGAACTGCGCCTCCTGCAGGTAGGCGTGGCTGCGGAACATCACCTCCGCGCGGTTCAGGCCGATGGCCTTGACGCGGATCTGCACCTCGTCCGCCGCCGGGGCGGGAATCTCCACCGACTCCAGCTTCAGGACGCTGGCATCACCGTACTCGTGGATTCTGACAATGCGGGCCATGTTCACCTCTTCTTGATCGGGGCCGGAAGCGGGCCGGCCGGATTGGGACTATAGAAGGACCGCGAAGCAGTCACCCGACCGCCCGCGGCATGGGAGGAAATCTAGGCGTTGGCCGTAGGGGGATAAAGGCCTAGGATGGCCCGACACTTGAAACGAAGAGTTTGTAATGGACCGCCTGACGCAGATGGCCACCTTCGTGAAGGCCGTAGAGCTGGGCTCCTTCAGCGCCGCCGCGGAAGAGCTGAAAATGTCGCCGCAACTGGTGGGCAAGCAGGTGAAGCTGCTCGAACAGCACCTGGGCCTGTCGTTGCTCAACCGCACCACGCGCCGGCAGAGCCTCACCGACTTTGGCCGCGCCTTCTATCCGCGGGCGAAGCTGATCCTTGCCGACATGCTGGCGGCGGAAAGCCTGGCCGCGGTGACCCGCGGCGTACCCAGCGGCCGCCTGCGGATCAATGCGCCGGTCAGCTTCGGCATGCGTAGCCTGTCGCCGCGCCTGGTGGAATACATGGTGCGCTACCCGCAGGTGTCGATCGACCTGACCCTGAGCAACGAACTGGTGGACCTGGTCAACGACGGCTACGACGCGGTCTTCCGCATCGGCGAGCTGCCCAGCAGCGGTCTGAAGGCAATCCCCTTGGCGCCCTACCGACTGGTCCTTTGCGCGGCGCCTTCCTATCTCGCACGGCGCCCACCGATCACCTCGCCCTGGGACCTGCCGCAGCACGAATGCTTGGGCTTCGCCTATTCCGATGGGCGAACGCGCTGGACCTTCGACGGCCCCGAGGGACGAATCGATGTGCCGATTACAAGCCGTTTGACGATCAATCAGGGCGACCCGCTGCTCGCCGCCGCCGTGGCCGGCCTGGGCGTGGTGCTGCAACCGCTGGAGCTGGTCAGCGATGCCCTGCGCGACGGCACCCTGGTCGCCCTGTTGCCGGACTACGGCGTACCGACTTCGCCGATGAACATCCTCTACGCGCCCGACCGGCGCCTTACCCCCAAACTGCGCAGCTTCCTCGACTTCGCCAGCGCCGCCTTCGGGCGCAGGGGCTGAACCGCACCGGCCAGCGCATCCAACGCCGGCGTTTCGCGGCATGCAGCATTGCTGCACCCAGTGCAGTTATCATCTGCAATCCAGCCATCTAGTGCCCCAGAGCTAGGCAATTAGACTGCCGATCATCGTTCACAGTCAGAGGAAAAAACGATGATCGCGCGCGTAACGCTGCAGCAGTTCGGCGGGCCGGAGGTTCTTCGGATCGGCCAGGTCGAAGACCAGCATCCCGGCCCGGGCGAAGTCTGGCTGGAACAGGCTGCCATTGGCGTCAACCCGCTGGACGCGAGCCAGCGTTCGGGCGCGGTGAAAATTCCCCTGCCGGCCACGCCGGGGCTCGAGGGCGCCGGCGTCGTGGCGGCGGTGGGAGCGGGCGTCACCCAGGTGGCGGTCGGCGACCGGGTCGCCTATGCCACCGGCCCCCTGGGCGGTTACGCGAGCGGACGCCTCTACCCGGCGGAGAGGCTGGTGAAGCTGCCCGACGAACTGGCTTTCGACGAAGCGGCCGCCCTGCTGTTCAAAGGCATCACCGCGCAATACCTGCTCAAGACCACCTACCCCGTCGGCCCTGGCACGCGGGTGCTGATCTACGGCGCCGGCGGCGCGCTCGGGCAGATCATGGCGTCCTGGGCGAAGCACCTGGGCGCCCTCGTCGTCGGCGTCGTGTCGCGCCAGGGGAGCGTCGAGCGGGCACGGGCGGCAGGCTGCGACGAGGTGCTGGTATTCGATGCCCGGACCCTGGCCGCGCAAGTACACGACCTCACCCAGGGCCGCAGGGTCGACGTGGTCTACGACGGCGTCGGCCGGGCTTCCTTCGCCGCTTCGCTGGACAGCCTGCGCCCCCGAGGCCTGCTGGTGAGCTTCGGCATGACCAGCGGCGCACCGCCGGCGGTCGAGCTGGCCACGCTCAACGCCAAGGGCTCGCTGTTCCTCACCCGCCCCTCGCTGGCGGCGCACACGGCGACCACCACGGAATACCAGGAGCGCGCAGGGGACGTGTTGCAGGCGGTCGCCGCAGGTATCATCCGGCCTCGGGTCTGGCAGCGCTATCGGCTCGCCGACGCCGCGCGCGCCCATGCCGACCTGGAAGCCGGCCGCTCCGAGGGCGCCATGGTGCTGGTGCCATGAGCCCTGCCCGCCCGATCAATGGATTCGCCAAACTGGGAGCCTTATGGATCTGTTCGATAGTCGACAGGCGGACGAACTCGCCACCCTCCTGGCACTGTTCGAGCACGGCTCCTTCGCCGCCGCGGGCCGAGCCTTGCAGCGCCACCCTTCGGTCCTGTCGAAACGACTGAGCGCGCTGGAGCTGCGCCTGGGGATACGGCTGGTGGAGCGCACCACCCGGCAACTGCGCTTCACCGGCGAAGGCTTGCGCCTGGCGGAGCGCCTGCGCCACGCCGCCAGCCTGATCCAGGAAGCCCAGGAAGAAGCGACGCACAACGCCGCCCAGGTCCAGGGACGCCTGCGCGTCGCGCTGCCGTCGGCGATGGGCCGGCTCTGGCTGAGCCCGATCATCGCCGGCTTCGCCCTCGCGCATCCGAAGGTTTCCCTGGACATGGAGTACTCCGAGCGCATCGTCGACCTGGTCGCCGAAGGCTTCGACGCCGCCATCCGAGTCGGCGAACTCCCCGACAGCCGCCTGGTCGCGCGCAAGCTCTGCGCCAGCCACCGCATCCTCTGCGCGGCACCGGCTTACCTGGAGCGCCAAGGCAACCCCGCGATGCCCTCGGAGCTGCCCGGACACAACTGCCTGGGCTTCACCGGCCTGCATTCCTATCCCGACTGGAAGCTCACCTGCGACGGCGCCCAGCAGACAGTCAGGATCAGCAGTACCCTCACCAGCAATGACAATGAATCGCTGCTGTCGGCGGCACGCGCCGGCGTCGGCATCCTCGTCGGCGGCGAGTGGCTGATGAAGCACGACCTCGATGCCGGGCGATTGGTCCGCGTGCTGCCCGGTTGGCGGCTCGACGCGGACGCCGGGGTCTACCTCGTCCGCCCCTCGGCGCGCTACGACACGGCCACCGCCGAAGCCTTTCGGCGCTGGATCGAGGAGCATTTCGCCAACGGCGCGCCCTGGGCCTGATACCGGCTTAAGCCGTCATTCCCCGTCGGCTACGCGACCTTGTCGGCCAACGCCTCCAGCAGATCGGCGGATGGCACGAAGAACAGGCTTCCCGTCACCGCCTTGCTGTAATCCAGCAGGCGGTCGTAATTGCCCGGCGGACGGCCGATGAACATGTTCTGGAGCATTTCCTCGATCGGCTCCGGCGAACGGGCGTAACCGATGAAGTAGGTGCCGAACTCCCCTGCCCCGGGCCGGCCGAACGGCATGTTGTCGCGCAGGATCTTCACCTCCTGCCCGTTCTTCTCCAGCGTGGTCAGCGAGCTGTGCGAACAGCTCGGTTTCACCGAGTCGTCCAGCTCGATGTCCGACAGCTTGGTGCGCCCGATGATGCGCTCCTGGGCTTCGGTGGAAAGCCCGTTCCAGCCCGCCATGTCATGCAGGTATTTCTGCACCAGTACATAGCTGCCACCGGCGAAGTCCGGATCTTCGTCGCCAATGAGGGTGAAGTGCGCCGCCTCGCGGCCGACCGGGTTTTCGGTGCCATCGACGAAGCCGACCATGCTGCGCATGTCGAAATAGCGGAACCCGTGGACTTCATCGACCACGGTGACGGCATCGCCCAGCCGCGCCAGCAACTGGGTGGCCAGTTCGAAACAGAGGTCCATGTGCTCTGCGCGGATATGCAGCAGGAGATCTCCGGGCGTTGCGACGGCGACACGCTCGCCCGCGCCGATTTCGCGGAACCTGTGCAGGGACGCAGGACGCGGAGCGCCGAACAGGGTGTCCCACGCTTCGGAGCCAAAACCCACCACGCAGGAAAGGTTGCCAGTGGGGACGCGCTTGCCCACCGAGCGCACCAGGGCGGCCACGTCGCCACAGAGTGAGCGCACGGCATCGCGATGAGCCTTGTCCGGCACCAGGGTCGCGACCAGGAAGATCGCGCACCGGGTGATCGGGCTATCGACCGCTTGGGATACAGGAGAATGGTTGGGCATTTTTCCGTCACTCGCCATCGAACTGGGTGCGGTTGAGACTATCAGAGTTGGCGGCGTGCGCTGGCCGGTGTTCGGCCAATCATGGCCGCTTGCCGCGGGCCATGTCGCCTGGAATTGAGCTAGTCTCACCCCGGCTGAACACCATGAGCCAAGGGCGTTGGCGGAATGGTGCATGCCCCCGGCTCAGGGCCGTCAGGCAGGCTTCCAGTCGGCGGCTGATTCAGCAGCAGCGCCAAATGAGGGTAACGACCGGTGCACCCACTCATAGTCCCCATGGCCGTCCATGTAGCGCTTACCGCGCTCCTCTACGTGCTGCTGACTATCGCCCGTGCGCCTAAAGTCTGGGGTATCGGCAAGGGGCCGGATGGCAGCAATCCCTGGGCAACGGTGGAACCCCGCATCAGCGCCAACCTTTCCAATCAGTTCGAATGGCCGGTGTTTTTCTACGCTGCCTGCCTGCTGCTGATACAGAACCAGCTCGCGGTAGCCGCCGCAGCCTGGCTTGCCTGGATTTTCATCGTTGGACGCGTGGCTCACAGCTGCGTGCAGATACTCACGACAAACATTCGGTTGCGCGGCCTGGTCTTCACGATCAACTTCCTCGCCACACTGGGTATGTGGGCAGTCGTCGTTCTTTCCCTCCACGCGAAAGGTACGGCCTGATGACTGCTCAACAGGAGTGTGCCCTGACGCGGGCGTCGGTTCGTTCCTCAGGAGGTCCGGAATGACAGACTCGAAAGACAAGACGGAGTCCGACGAGGACCTGTCGCAGATGATCATAGGCCTCGGGCCCTGCACCTATCTGTTGCTGCTCCTGATCGGTCTGATCCTGGTGTTCCCCTACCTGGAGGAGGGCCTGTTCCCCCGCACGCTGCTCGGCATCCTGTTTTCAAGCGTACTGCTGGTAGGGGCCTTCGCTGCCCCGCAGTCTCAGCGAGGGCTCATCGCCAAGCTGGGCCTGGCGCTATTGGGGATCGGCCTTCAGTGGACGGCGCTGTGGACGTCGAACCTGACCATCCTCCACCTTGCCGGGATAGCCTATGCGGCATCCCTGACGATCTCGATCACCAGCGTGCTCCGCTATGTTCTCAAGCGCGGGCAGATCACGGCGGACAAGCTGCACGGCGCACTTGCCGGCTACATCATGCTGGCCTTCGCCTGGTCGCTCATCTACGCCCTGACCGAGGTCACGGCCGCCGGTTCGTTCGGCCCCACCCGTCTCGATTTCACCCAGACCGGCACCTTCTTCAAACTGATCTACTTCAGCCTCACGACCCTCACCACCACCGGGTACGGCGACATCGTGCCGTTGACCAATCACGCCCGCTCGCTGGTGATGATCGAAGAGTTCACCGGTGTCTTCTACGTGGGTGTCCTGATCGCGCGGCTTGCCGGCCTCTATCCGTCACCCTCGACCCGCTGACTGCCGGCCGCTCCGCGCCATGCTCTTCCCGGGACAAACTTCCGTCGTATTGCTCCTCGGCCACCGGGAGTCGAAAATACCGCCGACTGAACGAAGAGGTGACCGGCCATGATGCTGCGCGGTATGGCACAGATGCACATTGACGATCTGCCCGCCCGATTCCAGACCCTGCTGCGCGGGCTCGCCGGCATGGAACCGTCGGGCTTCGTCTGGGTGGTCTTCTACCAGGGGCGCATGTTCGGCGCCTATCCCAATGCCGACCTCGCGTTGCGCAAGGTGACCGAAATCGAGCATTGCATCAGCGCAGACGAAGTGCCCACCGCGCAATGCTGAACCCCTGCTCCGTCGTCATACCCTCTTCCCATCAGGCGACTTCGTAAATGCTCCCTCATGCTCCGAAACCTCGCAGCGCCAAAAGATCGCGGCTGCACGTAATGCGCGGGCGCGTCGGGCTGGGGCTCGTCGCCGGGTTGTCCGTACTGGCGGGCATGACCGATGCGATCGGGTTCCTGGCCACCGGCGACTTCGTGTCTTTCATGAGCGGCAATACCACCCGGCTCGCCGTCGCCGTGACCGACCACGACCTGACCACGCTCGGGCGGCTTTCGCTCGCGGTGCTGTGCTTCGTGGCCGGCAATGCCCTGGGTGTCGTCCTGGCCCGCGGCTTCAAGCGGCGGGCCACGCCGTTGCTTATCGTCGTCGCGACGCTGCTGGGGTTCGCCGCCCTCTGGCCCGGCGAGCAGAACCTTCCGGCCTTCGTTGCGGCGATCATGTCGATGGGGATGCTGAACGCGGTGGTGGAACAGGTGAACGGCATGCCCATCGGCCTCACCTACGTGACCGGTGCGCTGTCCCGCTTCGGCCGCGGCCTTGGTCGCTGGCTTTTGGGGGAGCGCAATAACGGCTGGCGGGTTCAACTGGTGCCCTGGAGCGGCATGCTGCTAGGGGGTGCGGCGGGAGCCTTTCTGGAACACCATCTGGGACTGGGGGCCATGGCCATGAGCAGTGCGTTGGCCTGTGCGCTAGCGGTGGTCGTCTACTTCGTCCCGCGCTCCTGGCAACTGGGCTACATGCCCCGATAACCCCCGCTAAACGAGCACTTGCCGGGTGGTGGCGATCAGCTCATGCACCTGGCGTTCGACCTGCTCGTCCGTGGCGGTTTCCGGCCCACGGCCGCGCGGACATGGGAGGCTCGGGGTCGTCCCGAACAAGCGACAGATCAGCGGACGCTCCTCGTACACTTCGCAGCCTTGCGGCCCCAGGTGCACGCAGTTCCAATGCGCCAGGGCGGCGTCGTGCTCGGCATCGCTTTTCACCGGCAGGCGCGACATTTCCTCGGACGATGCGGTCACCGGCCCACAACAATCGTGGCAGCCCGGTACGCAGGCGAAGCTCGGGATCTGCCGGCGCAGATGGTCGATCTTTCGAAGGGTCGAACAACTCATCGGATGACCCAGCCCACTGCGTTGCCCGGCATTCGCGGATACCGATTCCGATTCTTTACTGGCATGGCGGCCTCTCCGAATAACTCTGCGGACTTAGAGATGGATTTCCACGTTCTTGATGCCGAGCTCGCGCAGTTCGCCGATCAGACCGTCCAGCTGCGCAAACGACTCGACCTGCTCGTCTTCATCCACCAGGAAAAAACTGCGCCCCGCGTCCTTTTTGAAGAACACGATCCACTCTTTCGTATTGGTCGGGTTTGCGATCACGTGGGTGTCAAAGGATATGCCTGCGGCAATCCGGGCCTTCACATCGTTCCGCTTCACTCAAATCACCACGCTACGTCGCACTTGCAGAGATCTACTCAAGATTGCCGCCGACCCGTTTCGACACAGAATCGGCACAGGCGGGGCCTTGCTCCAGGCTCGCCTGCTTCAAACACTCTTCATGATCGTTACATGATAACACCGCGAGTCGGCGGCTTGCTCCTGCCGCGCTCGCCTTCGTTCCTATCGAGGTCGGCAGACACCAGCGGACTTTGTCCGCAATGGTTCACACAGGGTGATAGGCCGCATCGCGGATGAAACCGTATCGACAGGAGAATTCGACACCACGCTCCGCCAGCGGTCATCCGCCCTGCCCGGCTATTCCTCGACCGGGTTTACGACGCACCGACGACGCAGAGATGCACGTATAATCCGGCCCCTTCGTTGGGCAAGGGCCCTAGGGTGATAGGCGAAATGCAGTTCAGTCCGGGCTTGCGCAATCCTTCGTTGCTTTCCACCGCGCTGCTGTTCGGGGGCCTGGCGGGCTGGTATGCCGGACGGCTGATCGGCCTGTACGGCGATGAGTGGTTTGCAGAACCCGAATACGGTTTTGAAGCCCTGACGGCCCTCTGCGGGATTCTCTGCGGTGCGCTGTTCGCCTATACGCTTCGAAAAGGGGTAGCGCCGAGGATGGTAGGGGTTTTCATTGCCGGCGGCTTCGTCCTGGCCATGTTCGGCTATGCCCGGTACTCCACCGACATGCCCCCGTACGACCTTGAACTCGCCACCTACCTGCGGGATTTCATTCGGCAGACCCTGGGCTTGTGGCTTTCGCCGATCATCGGCGCCGCACTGGTGTCCTCGTTCCGGGCAGTCCTTCACTAGCCGACCGGAATGTCGCAACGTGGCGTTGTGCGCTCATGGCCGACGCACACGGTCAGGCCTTGCACTTGGGTTCCTGGGTAAAGGTGCGTCGCACATCCACGGGGCCTACGTGCTCAAGGGTCTTTCGACCGATCAGCACCGGATAGATCATGTTCTTGCGGTCCCGGAGCGAGAACTCCTCGTCGAGCAACTGGTTGCCGATACAGATTTTCATCGACACCACCGGCCGATGATCCGCTCCACCGGCGCCGCGAACCTTCACTTTCCGCAATACGGGGCGTGCGAACTCCTGGACGCTCTCCTCCCCGGTGTCGCTGTTCTTGGCCACGACCTTGAATCGCACCCACGTCTCCGAGCCCTTCTCGAAGTACTCGATGTCCTTCGCATCCATCGACGAGGTCAGGGCACCGGTATCCAGCTTGGCTTTGACCGGGATGCCCTCGGGGTAGATTTTCGCGTCCTCGATCCAGCCCCGGACCGGCAGGTCTTCCGAGTGAGCTTTCATCGGGGTGGCGAGCGCCAGCAGAAGCATGGCGGCGGAGAGGGAGTTGATGGGCACGGCGATGACTCACGGGTTGACTAGGTTCGCCCATGATCGAGTCCGGGATGTCAAAGGCCGGTCAAAGACAGGTCAAGAAAACGGATGGCCCATGCGCAGCGGATAGCCCCGAGCGCTCCCAGCGAAAAAACCGGGTGCTCCCCGAATCTGCGGAAAGTGGATAGAACCAAGGCCCGGCTCTCCCCAACACTAGCCATGCGTCGACCCACAACGAGGTCGACTTCCTTCCTGTGCCTTCCATCCAACCATTAGAGGCTTGCATGAGCACCCCCGCCGATCAGCTGAGTTCCTGGCTGAAGCAACACCAGATCACCGAAGTCGAGTGCGTCGTCAGTGACATGACCGGTATCGCCCGCGGCAAGATTTCCCCGACCAACAAGTTCCTCGGCGAGGGAGGCATGCGTCTCCCCGAGAGTGTGCTGCTGCAGACGGTCACCGGGGATTATGTCGACGACGATATCTACTACGACCTGCTGGACGAAGCGGACATCGATATGGTCTGCCGTCCCGATCCGGACGCGGTGTTCGTGGTGCCCTGGGCCATCGAGCCGACCGCGATGGTGTTCCACGACACCTACGACAAGTACGGCAACCCCGTCGAACTGTCGCCGCGCAACGTGCTCAAGCGTGTTCTGAAGCTTTACGCGGACAAGGGCTGGAACCCGATCGTCGCGCCGGAGATGGAGTTCTACCTGACCAAGCGCAGCAGCGACCCGGACTTCCCGTTGGAAGCCCCCGTGGGCCGCTCGGGCCGCCCGGAAAGCGGCCGACAGAGTTTCTCCATCGATGCGGCCAACGAATTCGACCCGCTGTTCGAAGACGTCTACGATTGGTGCGAAGCCCAGGGCCTGGACCTGGACACCCTGATCCACGAAGACGGCCCGGCGCAGATGGAAATCAACTTCCGTCACGGCGACGCGCTGAGCCTCGCGGACCAGATCACCGTGTTCAAGCGCAGCATGCGCGAGGCCGCGCTGAAGCACGACGTGGCGGCGACCTTCATGGCCAAGCCGATCACCGACGAGCCGGGCAGCGCCATGCACATTCACCAGAGCGTGCTGGATATCGCGACCGGCAAGAACATCTTCGCCAATGCCGACGGCTCGATGAGCGAGCTGTTCCTGCACTACATCGGCGGCCTGCAGAAGTACATCCCGAAAGTGCTGCCGATGTTCGCGCCGAACGTGAACTCCTTCCGCCGCTTCCTGCCGGACACCTCCGCGCCGGTGAACGTCGAGTGGGGCGTGGAGAACCGCACCGTCGGCCTGCGCGTACCCGCGGCCTCCCCCGAAGCCATGCGCGTGGAAAACCGCCTGCCCGGCGCCGACGCCAACCCCTACCTGGCACTGGCCGCCAGCCTGCTGTGCGGCTACCTGGGCATGGTGGAGCGGATCAACCCCAGCGCTCCGGTCGAAGGCCGCGCCTACGAGCGCCGCAATCTGCGCCTGCCGATCACCATCGAAGACGCGCTGGCGCACATGGAAGAGTGCCAGGTGCTGGAAGACTACCTGGGCCGCAAGTTCGTCCAGGGCTACGTCGCGGTGAAGCGCGCCGAGCACGAGAACTTCAAGCGCGTGATCAGCTCTTGGGAACGCGAATTCCTGCTGCTGAGCGTCTGACCCCGCCCGACAGAGCCTGCCTGCGGCCTCGCAAGCCCGCAGGCAGGCGCCTGGAACACCTACAAGAAAAGGAGTCCACATGAGACTGCTCAAACCCCTTGCGGCCTTGGCTTTTGCCGCACTGGCCCAGAACGCCCTCGCTGAGCCGACCGTCAGTATCTACAACTGGACCGACTACATCGCCCCCGACACCCTCGCCGGTTTCCAGAAGACCACCGGGATCAAGCCGGTCTACGACGTCTTCGATTCCAACGAGACCCTGGAAGGCAAGCTGCTGGCGGGCCGCTCGGGCTACGACGTGGTGGTGCCCTCCAACCACTTCCTCACCCGCCAGGTGCAGGCCGGAGTCTTCCTGGAACTGGACCGCAACAAGCTGCCGAACTGGAAGCACCTGGACCCGACGCTGCTCAAGCTGCTGGAACAGAATGACCCGGGCAACCGCCATTCGGTGCCCTACCTGTGGGGCACCAACGGCATCGGCTACAACGTCGAGAAGGTCAAGCAGGTGCTGGGCGTCGACAAGATCGACTCCTGGTCGGTGCTGTTCGAGCCGGAGAACCTGAAGAAGCTCAATGCCTGCGGCGTCGCCTTCATGGACTCCGCCGACGAGCTGATCCCCTCGGTGCTCAACTACATGGGGATGAACCCCAACAGCAGCAACCCGGCGGACTACGCGAAGGCCGAGGCCAAGCTGATGGAGCTGCGCCCTTACGTCACCTACTTCCATTCTTCGAAGTACATCTCCGACCTCGCCAACGGCAACATCTGCGTGGCCTTCGGCTATTCCGGCGACGTGTTCCAGGCGGCCGCGCGGGCCAAGGAAGCCAAGAACGGCATCCAGATCGCCTACAGCATCCCCAAGGAAGGCGCCAACCTCTGGTTCGATCTGATGGCCATTCCGTCGGACGCGAAGAACCCGGACCAGGCCCTGGCGTTCATCAACTACCTGCTGGAGCCCAAGGTGATCGCCGGCGTCAGCGAGTACGTCGGCTACCCCAACGCCAACGCCGACTCCAAGGCCTTCCTGGACCAGGAGACGCTGAACAACCCCGAGGTCTATCCGTCCCAGGCCGTGCTCGACAAGCTCTACATCTCCAACGCCCCGCCGCCCAAGATCATGCGCCTGATGACCCGCAGCTGGAGCAAGATCAAGTTCAACCAATGACTCGAGAACGTCCCATGATTCATGCCGGCGAACACACCGCCTCCTATTACGCGGCCACTGCGCGCGACAAGCAGACGTACCCTGCCCTGGAGGGCGAGGTTCAGGCAGAGGTCTGCGTCATCGGCGGCGGCCTGACCGGCGTCAACACGGCACTGGAGCTGGCCCTTCGGGGCCACTCCGTGGTGCTGCTGGAAGCCCACCGCATCGGTTGGGGAGCCAGCGGCCGCAACGGTGGCCAGCTGATCCGCGGCATCGGTCACGACGTCAGCGGCTTCGCCAAGTATGTCGGCGAGGATGGCGTGCGCTACCTGAACCAGGCAGGTTTCGACTCGGTGGCGCTGGTGGCGGAACGCATCCGCCAGTTCGACATCGCCTGCGACCTGCGCTGGGGCTTCTGCGAGCTGGCCAACACCCCCGCGCAGTTCACCGCCATGGCGGAGGAACAGCGCGAGCTGCAGTCGATGGGCTATGGGCATCAGATCAAGCTGGTGGGCGCCGGCCAGATGCATGAGGTGGTGGCCAGCGACTGCTACGCCGGCGGGCTGATCGACATGGGCTCGGGCCATCTGCATCCGCTGGACCTGGTGACCGGTGAAGCGCGGGCAGCCAGCAATCTGGGAGTGAAGATCTTCGAACAGAGCCCGGTCCTGCGCATCAGCCACGGCAGCTCGGTCACGGTGCACTGCGCCAACGGCCGCGTGCGGGCGGACAAGCTGGTACTCGGCTGCAACGCGCACCTGGAAGAGCTGGAGCCGCGCCTGACCGGCAAGGTCCTGCCGGCGGGCAGCTACGTCATCGTCACCGAACCGCTCGCCGAAGAGGTTGCAGCGAAGCTGATTCCGCAGAACATGGCGCTGTGCGACCAGAAGGTGGGCCTGGACTACTACCGGCTCACCGCCGACCGCCGCCTGCTGTTCGGTGGCGCCTGCCACTACTCCGGGCGCGACCCTGCGGACATCGGTGCCTACATGCGACCGAAGATGCTGAAGGTCTTCCCGCAGCTGGCCGATGTGCGCATCGACTTCCAGTGGGGCGGCATGATCGGCATCACGGCCAACCGCTTCCCCCAGGTGGGCCGCCTGGCCCAGCACCCGAACGTGTACTTCGCCCAGGGCTATTCGGGGCATGGCCTGAACGTGACCCACTGGACCGCCAAACTGCTGGCCGAAGCCATTTCAGCAGGCCAGAGCCAGGGGCTGGATGTGTTCAGTTCGGTGCCGCACCTGACCTTCCCGGGCGGCAAGCTGATGCGCTCGCCCCTGCTGGCGCTGGGCATGCTCTGGTACAGGATTCGAGAGGCAATTGGCTGAATAAGCCAGGCGGAGCATCTCGCCGAGGGAGCTCCGCTTTTTTTCAGCTCGGCAGCATGCTCACGACGCAGCGCTCGGTTCCGCGCTTGAGCGTCGCCTTCGGATACTCGCCAAAGAGTGCCTGGTAGGCCTGGGAGAATCGCCCCAGGTGCCAGAACGACCAGCGCATCGCGATCTCGGCCACATTGACCCCGGCGCCACCGGCGGCCAGCAGGTCACGCCGGGCCGCGTTCAGACGGCGATTGCGCAGCCACACGGTGGGCGGCATGCCGGCGTACTGGACGAAGGACTGCTGCAACTGCCGCACCGAGACCCCGGCGATTTCCGCCAGCTCCGGAACCCCGAAGCTGTCCTGCGGACAGTCGTTGACCACCTCTTTCACCCGCTCGACGACCCGCTTGGCATTACGGTCGGAGCGACGACGCTGGCCCACATCGACGGCCGCCTCCAGCAGCGAGAAGCAGCCATCGGCCACTTGCTGGGCGAATCCGGGCGCATCCACGTTGACGCGACCTTCAACAGCGCCGGCCAGCAGATGGCTCAAGGAGCTGGCAAAGGCGCTGCAGCTCTCCGAGCGCAGGGGTTGCAGCACCAGGCCCTCGAAATCCGCGGCGGAACGGCCCCAGGCGGAGACGTCGTTCAGGACCACGGCGACTTCACGGTAATTCTCAGGAGTAACCCAGGCGTTGTGCGTGTGCCCATCCAGCAGGTAGAGGGCGCTGTCGTTCATGTCGAAGCTGAACACCAGGGTATCGGCCGGTGCATGGAACTCCTGCTCCACCCGCAGGTTCATGCGTTCTTCGTAGAGCTGGACCGCCCCCGTCTCCGCATGTACGAGTCGACCGCAAAAGCGACCAGCTGACATCTGCGTGTACTGCTCTTCCCAGCCCGGCAGCACCGCACGCGGCTCGTCAACCTCGCGAGCCTCCATCACCTTGATCGCCATCACACACCCGGATATTTATTAATATTATTAATTATTAGACTACCAATGGGTGTCGCCCGCATTCAACACAGGCCGCGCCAAACACCCTTGAGCGCCAGAGATCAGTAACTCGAACGCCACCCCATCGTCCAGCCTGAAAACAGCTCCGGTCCAGGGACTGGCATCGTCAGACGGCACTCGATGCACGCCGCAAGAGTATGACCAATACGACGCTGTCAAGCACGCTTTACCTGACGTATGCAGCGCGTGGAAATGAACATTCTGAGCGGTATGTCCTTCAGCGCGCTTTCGACGAACGACAGGAAGAGATCGCCCGGATGAAACGAGCGAGCCTGATGCCCGCCCCGGCATCGGCGACGCACCGTGGCGAGCGCGGCACGCTCGCTGAAAAGCTCGCCCTCATCTCCAGCTAAGTTTCGCCTCGTAATCTCCCTCCCCACGCCGACGGAGGCGCACCAGACCATCGAGGAACCGACCCGATGAAGGACATCACGCTCAATTCGCAGCGGGCCCTGAAATCGCATACCCCATCCATCCAGAGCGCACTGCCGACGGCTGCCTATCCGGCGCTGCTGATCGCCTTCGTGGTGTTTTTCCTGGCCCCGCTGGGTGCTCATGGCCTCTGGATACCCGACGAAACCCGCTACGCGCAGGCGGCCCAGGAACTCCTGCAAAGCGGTAACTGGGCGGCCCCGCACTTCCTGGGGCTGCGCTATTTCGAGAAACCCATCGGCGGCTACTGGCTGATCGCGATCGGCCAGGCGCTGTTCGGCGACAATCTGTTCGGTGCCCGTATCGCGTCCGCGCTGACCTCCGCCGCCACGGTCGGACTGATCTGGCTGCTGGGCCGCCGGCTGTGGAACGACGCCTGGAAGACCTGGACCGCCAGCCTGCTGTACATGAGCTTCGGGCTGGCCGCCGGGCAAGCCGGCTACGCCAACATCGACCCGCAACTCACGCTGTGGATCACCTTAGGCCTGGTTGCCTGCTGGTTCGCCATGGAGGGCGAAACGCCCCGCGAGCGCTGGGCAGGCTGGGCGCTGCTCGGCGTGGCGTGCGCCATGGGCTTCATGACCAAGGGCTTCCTCGCCTGGCTGCTGCCGGTGATCGTGGTCGGCCCCTACGCCTTGCTGCACAAGCGCTGGCGCGAACTGCTCAAGGGCGGACCGTTGGCGATAGTGCTGGCCGTGCTGCTGAGCCTTCCCTGGGCCATCATGGTCCATCAGCGCGAAGCGGACTTCTGGCAGTTCTTCTTCTGGAACGAACATATCCGGCGCTTCGCCGGCACCCACGCGCAACACGCCGCGCCCTTCTGGTTCTTCGTCCCCCTGCTGTTCGCCGGCGCCCTGCCCTGGGCGCTGCTGGTCGTGCCCAGCCTGCGACGGGCCTGGCGCGAGCGCACGGAGCCGCGCATCGCCTTCCTTTCCCTCTGGTTCGCCATGCCGTTCCTGTTCTTCAGCCTGAGCAAGGGCAAGCTGCCGACCTACATCCTGCCGTGCTTCGTGCCGCTGGCGTTGCTGATGGCCAACACCCTGGTGGACAAGCTGCGCCAGGGCGACCTGCTCGCAATCACCCGCAACGGGCTGCTCAACCTGGGAATGGGCAGCGTCGCCCTGCTCGGCCTGGTCGTCATCCAGGTCGCGCACCCGATCTATACCAACCAACCCTTGCAGATTGGATTGGCGTTGGTGGTGTGCCTGGCCTGGATGGTCTGCGGCTGCATCCAGTGGAAGCGCCCGGCGCACTACTGGTTCGCCCCGGCGCTCGGCCTGTGGGTGCTGGTCGCGCTCCTTCCCGCCGCGATGCCCTTGTCCGTGGTCGATAACAAGATGCCGGACCAATTCATCTCCCGGCACCTGGACGCCCTGAAGGCATCGAAGAGCCTGCTCAGCAATGAACTGGGCGCCGCATCGGCACTGGCATGGCGGCTGGACCGCAGCGACGTGACCCTGCTCGACGTCCAGGGAGAGTTGCAATACGGCCTCGCTTACCCCGACGCGGCGGATCGCCAAGTCACCTCCGAGAACATGGAGCGCTGGCTCGCGCTACACACCGCGCAAGGGCCGGTCGGCATCGTGCTGAGCTTGTCCGGAAAACCGGGCGGTACCGTGCCGTCGTGGATCCCCCGGGGTGCGGAGGTCTATCGCGAGAACAATCTGCTCATCGTGATTGCGCAGGCCCAGAAGGCGCCGCTGGCGGCGTCCCCGCCGGGCACGCCCCGTGGTTGAGGGGCCGGTGTCGTCTGTCCAGACGATTTGCCGGCTCCCGCAACGCGTCATTCTCCGGGCGCTCGCTCGAAGAATGACAGCAAGACGGGCCCATGGCGCTCGCGCTCCTTATCGAGCGCCGGCGACCAGGTAGCCAGGGACCGCCGCGCCGCTGGCGACGCCTTGTTCGAGAGGTCCGAGCGAACCAAGGCATCGACAACAGAGGAGTGTTCCCGTGGCGAAAGTGTATGGCTTCGAAGGCGTGATTCCGGTGATCGACCCGACCGCCTTCGTGCACCCGGATGCGGTGCTGATCGGCGACGTGATCATCGAAGCCGCTTGCTATATCGGCCCCGGCGCCGCACTGCGCGGGGATTTCGGACGCATCCGGATCGAACGCGGGGCGAACATCCAGGACAACTGCGTGCTCCACACCTTCCCCGACGCGGAGGTGCGGGTGGGACCGGGCGGGCATATCGGGCATGGCGCGATCCTGCATGGCTGCCAGGTCGGCGCCAACGCCCTGGTCGGCATGCACTCGGTGCTGATGGACGGTGTCGAGGTGGGGCCGAACGCCTTCGTGGGCGCCCTGTCGTTCGTCAAGAGCGGCCAGGCGGTTCCCGCCAATACCCTGTTCGCCGGCCAGCCGGCGCGTCTGGTCCGCGAGCTGTCGGAGGAAGAAATCGGCTGGAAGACCCGAGGCACCGGCATCTATCAGGAGTTGGCGAAGCGCTGCCTGGAAGGGCTCGTAGCCACACAGCCGTTGCCCGCCGAGGAGCCGGGACGGGCACGGATACGCTGGGCGCAGCAAACTCAAAAGCCGAGCCCGTGATGCTGCTGGCGCCAGGCCCATCGCCTGGCGCCAGCTTTCCCGTCACTCATCGTCGCGCGCGGGAATCCACCACTCCTCGCCCCGCACCGTGCGGATGTACTCCGGCCAGCGGAAGCGGTGCGGCACCTGGAAGTCCTTCGGCAGCAGCGGCGCCTGCCACTGCGTGCCGCCAATTCCGCCGCCGGTGCGCTGGTCGAACTCACGGGTGGCCTCGGCCAGCAGGTCGGGCTCGGTGAACAGGTCGATCAGCGTACTGCCGATGGTTTTCGACGCCACCTCGATCATCGGGTCGATGGTCTCGCGGATGCCACCCAGGGCATTGGCGACCCAGTCCGGATAGGTGTAGCCGGCCGGCGCGCTGAGCATCGGCCGCGCCACGTAGAGACGCACAGTCGGGCAATGCCAGGTGTACTCGGGGTAGTCGTCCGAGGTCAGGTACTTCTGCCAGGCCGGCATCTGCAGACGCAGCTGGCGCTCGCACTCCTGCGGCTCGATGAGAGCTTCGGTAGCCGGCAGGAAAGGCTCATCCATCGGTTCGAGGCCGAGGTTCACCTGAATCTCGCGGGCGACCGCGATCGCCGCATCTCCCCAGGTCGGCGCGCCGATTTCGGCCAGGTTGTCGTAGCAGGCCTGGGCCAGGGCGTGGTTGGCCAGGCCGCCACGGGACTTGCAGACCCAGGTCTTCTTCCATTTGCAGCCGGTGGCCAGCGCGGCGGCCGCGGCGTTGTTGTCCATCACCGTGGAGATGGTCTCGGCCTGCTCGATGGAGTCGCAGCGCAGCAGGTACTGGATCTGCGAGATGTGCGGCGGCAGGTTGTCGGCGGTGGCCTGGCCGGCGGTGAGGATGGCTTCGTTGAAGCTCCACAGACCGGTGAACGGCAGCGTCGAGCGGCGCAGGCTCTCGTTCAGGGTGTAGAAGTGCACCAGTGCGTCGTTGGCGCCCGGCGCACGGGCCGCCAGGTGGTTCTGCGGGATCGGGCTGTAGCGGTCGGCGGCGATCCAGTTCTGCGGGTCTTCGCAGGTGAAGGTGTAGATGTAGGAGTAGGCGATGCCGCAGTGGGTGTCCCAGGTGGTGGTGTTGTTCAGCGGCAGCATGTAGGTGGGGTGGAAGCTGACGGCCGCGTCGATGTCGTCGTAGTAACCCTTGGCGGCGTGTACCGGCTTGGAGGCGCGGAGCTTTTCCGCCGGCTCGCCGAAGAACTTGAGGGTGCCCTTGATGCCGAATTCGAGCATCGCCGCCTTGGCCGCCAGCACGCCGCCCAGGGCGCTCATGCCCAGCGCGGAGTGCGGGTCGGTGTGGCCCGGCGCGTACTTCGACAGGCCCTCGCGCGGCATCTGCCGGGTCGCCGCCGCCTGGCAGTTGCCGGGCACCGCGTCGTACTCGGCGTAGGTGGCGAGCACCGGGCCTTCGCCATTGCTGAAGGTGGCGACGAAGGCGGTGGGCATGCCGCCGCTGCCCTCCTCCACGGTGAAGCCTTCCTTGCGCAGCAACTCCACGTACCAGGCGCAGGACTTGTACTCGCGGAAGGCCGGCTCGGCGAAATGCCAGATCACCTGGTGCCAGTCGGACAGCTGCTGGCGGTGCGCGTCGATCCACTGCTGGACGTAGGCCTTGAATTTCGACATGGCGGGCTTCCTCATCGTTGCCTGTTGTTGTTGTCGTGTGGCCTAGTATTGGTGAAGCCAAACTCACAACAAGCGAAACAATTTGGCCAATTTGTCCAGATAGTTTCACCATTCACCGATACGACAACCGCCAGGGATCCCCATGCACTTTCCCTCGATGACCGCCCTGCGCGCGCTGGACGCCGTGGCCCGGCTGGGCAGCGTGTCCGCCGCCGCCGCGGAGCTGAACCTCACCCGCAGCGCGGTGAGCCACCGCATCGCGACCCTGGAGGAACGCCTGGGCTTCGCCCTCACCGAACGCACCGGGCGCGGCATCCGCCTCACCTACCGGGGCGAGCGCTACGCCCGCGACGTGCGGCGCATCCTCGCCGAGGTGCAACTGGCCGGCAGCAGCTTCGACGAGGAACAGGTCATCGGCCGCCTGTGCGTCAGTTGCAATCCGGGGTTCGCCACCTACTGGCTGTGCCAGCACCTGGGCGACTTCCTCGCGCAGTACCCGCAGGTGCAACTGCACGTGGTCACGCCCCGCGCGCCGCAGGACACCAGCGCGGCGGAGGCCGACCTGTTCATCGCCTACGGAGCTGGCGACTGGCCCAACCAGATCGTCGAGCCCATCGTCGCCCTGCACTTCTTCCCGGTCTGCAGCCCACGGCTGCTCAACGCCCGCAACGGCCTGAAGTCCCCGGGCGACCTGGCCGGCCATACCCTGCTGCACATGAACGACTTCGCCGACTGGCGCCTCTGGCTGGGCGCCGTGGGCGCACGGGACATCGAGTTCACCTCCGGCGTGCTGTTCGCCGACGCCACCAGCACCATCGCCGCCTGCATCGCCGGCCATGGCGTGGCCATCGGCGACAACCTGCTCAGCGGCGACGCCCTGAGCCGCGGCCTGCTGGTTCGTCCCTTCGACATCACCATCCAGTCCAACCGCAACTACTACCTGGTGACCGACCCGGTGAAGGCCGAACGCGCGGTGGTGAAGGCCTTCAGCGAATGGCTCAAGGCCCGCGTCGCCGCCACCACCCAGAGCGCCATCGACCTGGATCAGCCGCCGCTGGTCGTTTCGCAGGAGGCCCCCTGAGGCGGCTGGCACCGCCGGCCCGGTGACGTTGCTCCCACGGGCTACCAGGCTGCCTGCGGAATCTCCCCGAGTCGCTCCAGCGCCAGGTCGTAATCGAATTCCTCGATTGCCCTGGCCAGCTCTCGCAGGGCAATCAACTCGTCCTTGCCCCGGTAGAGGTTGCAGAGCTGGCCAATGACCTCCTCGGCGCGGGTATCGCTATGCGTCAGCAATTCCTGCAACTGGCGCATCAGGGCCGCAGCCTGGCCCGGCCCGGCAGCACCCGCCACCGACTCGGCCTCGGTGCTGGCGAGGAAGCCCGCGAGGCCGTTCTGCACGCGGTCCAACTCCGTCCGCACCGCCCCCAGCAACCCGGCGATGCGTTCTGCCGGCGCCTGCGTGCGGCAACCCTCCTCCAGTGCCGCCGCGGCTCCCGCCAGAGCAACAGCGCCGATGTTGGCGGCGGCCCCACGCAAGGAGTGGGCGGCCCGGCGTTCCGCCGTCGGGTCGCTCTGCCCATCGATGGCCTGGAACTGCGCGATGAAGTCGCCGTAGCCGGCATGGAAGCGGCGCAGCAAGCGTTCGTAGAGCGACTGCTTGCCGGAGCAGGTCGCCAGGCCGGCTTGCACGTCTATGCCCGGCAGGCTGGCTTCCTGCGGCTCCGCTTCCCTTGGCACCTCCACCGTCTTCGCCCTCGCCGTGCGGTAAGGGGATAGCCAGCGCGACAGGGTGAGGAACATCGCCGGCGGGTCGATCGGCTTGGCGATGTGATCGTTCATGCCTGACAGCAGCGCTTCTTCGCGGTCGCCGGCCATGTTGTTGGCGGTCATGGCGATGATCGGCAGCGCCTTCAGCTCCGGGCGCTGGCGCAGCGCGCGGGTTGCCGAGTAACCGTCGAGTACCGGCATCTGGCAATCCATGAGCACGCCGTCGAAGTCCTGGTCGACCGCCAGTCGATCGAGCGCCTCCTGGCCATTGCAGGCCAGCACGACTTCGATGCCGGCGTCCCCCAGCAGCTCCAGTGCCAGCTCCTGGTTCAGCTCGTTGTCTTCCACCAGCAGCACCCGGCTGCCGGCGACATCGGCCAGGGCCTCCGCCGTGGCGCTTTCCCGTTCGCGGCTGCGCGGCTCGGCGGTACTTTCTTTGCCCAGGGCGACGTTGATCGCTTCGAGCAGCGTCGAGGGCGTGACCGGTTTGGTCAGCACCGTGCCCAGCTCGACACCACGCCCCTGCGCAGCATCCATGGCTTCTTCACGGCCGAAGGCGGTCACCATGATCACCGCCGGGACGCTCTGGCAATGGCCCTCCCGCAGGCGCGCAACGACCTCGATGCCATCCATGCCCGGCATCTGCCAGTCGACCAGCACCAGCTGATATGGAAGGTGCTGTTGCTCGGCTTCGCTGATCCACTCCAGCGCCTCGATGCCGCTGCGCGCGATATCCACTTCCAGTCCGTAGCTCAGCGCCATGCCCGACAGGATCTCCCGGGCCGAGGCGTTGTCGTCGACCACCAGGGCCCGCACGCCGAGCAGCTCATCGGCCCGCAGCATGCGCCGGGGCAAGGCTGCCGGATGGGCGCCGAAGCGTGCATGGAAATGGAAGACCGAACCCTTGCCCGGCTCGCTGTCGACCCAGATGCGTCCGCCCATGAGTTCGACCAGGCTCTTGCTGATCGACAGCCCCAGGCCGGTGCCCCCATAGCGGCGCGAGGTCGAGGAGTCGGCCTGGATGAAGGACTGGAACATGCGCCCGCACTGCTCGGCGGTCATGCCGATACCGGTGTCGCGGACCCAGAAGTGCAGCTCCGTCTCGTCCTCGTCGAGCGCGACCGGCTCGATGCCGAGAACGATCTCCCCGTGCTCGGTGAACTTCACCGCGTTGTTGCCCAGGTTGAGCAGGACCTGGCCCAGACGCAGCGGATCGCCCACCAGCGCGGTTGGCAGATCGTGGCTGAGCTGGAACAGCAGCTCCAGCGACTTCTCCTCGGCCTTGAAGCCGACCAGGCCGGAGAATTGCTCGAGCACGTCCTCCAGGCGGAACTCGACGTGCTCCACCGACATCATCCCGGCCTCGATCTTCGAGAAATCGAGAATGTCGTTGATGATGCCGAGCAGCCCCTCGGCGGAGCGATGCACCTTCTGCACATAGTTGTGCTGCCGTGCATCGAGCCCGCTCTTTAAGGCGAGGCTGCTCATGCCGATGATCACGTTCATCGGCGTGCGGATTTCATGGCTCATGTTGGCCAGGAACTCGCTCTTGGCCCGCGTCGCTTCCTCGGCCAGTTCCTTGGCGCGGCGCATCTGCTGTTCGGCCAGCTTGCGCTCGGTGATGTCGTACAACCAGCCGAGCATGGCGAATTCGCCGTGGTGGCGGATGGGCAAGTAGGTCGCCAGGATGTCCCGTTCGCCGCCCTTGCGGTCGTACAGGCGCACCTCGCGCTCCAGCATCCGCTCGCCGGCACGCATGTGGTTCCAGATCGCCTCGCGCTCGGCCGGGTCGACATAGAGTCCGCGCGCCTCGTCGCCGGCCTTGAGCCCGAAGTTCTCTTGGAAGGCCGGATTGACCAGGTGCAGATGCTCCTGGGTCGAGATGGCGACGCTGACCGGGCTGCAATCGAGGATGTATTGCAGGCGTTTTTCACTCTCTTGCAGGGCGGCCTCCATGGCGCGCCGCTCGCTGATGTCGCGCACCGAAGCACACACGCAGACGCCGTGGCCGAGCAGGTCCGGCAGCGGCGCCAGGGCGATCTCCACGGAGAACCGGCTGCCGTCCTTGCGCAGGCCATGCAGGTCGGCGATGGCACGCCCCATCTGCCGGCTGCCCTGCTCCGCGATGAAGCTCTGGCGCTGCTGCGCGTGATGCTCGCGATGCACCTCGGGCACCAGTTCGTCCACCGAGCGCCCGAGCAGTTCGCCCTGGGCATAGCCGAACAGGACCTCCAGCTTGGGGTTGGCCAGGATGATCCGCCCGCTCTGCTCCACCACCAGCATGCCATCGGGCGCCGATTCGAGGATGCCCTGGTACCAGGCCTTGGTGGCCTGGATTTCCTGCTGCTGGGATTCCAGCGCCTGCTTTTGCGCCTGAAGGTCGGCGGCCTGGCGTTCCATCAGCTCGGCCTGGGTGAGGGTTTCCGCCAGCAACTGCTGGGTACGCGAGTTGCGCTCGAGGATTTCCAGGTTCATCGCAAGCAACGGCATGAATTCGTCGAGCAGTGTCCGCCGGCTCGGGCTGAAACCTTCCAGCACCTCCAGCGCGAGCACGCCCACCAGGCGCTCGCCGTGTATCAGCGGCAGCACTTCGAGGAACTGCGGTGGCGCGTACTCGCCTTCGAGCGCGGGCTCGGGATCGCGCAACTGGATTGGCCGCCGCTGCTTCGCACACTGTCCGATCAACCCCTGGCCCATCGGCAAACGCCGGGGCAGCGCGGGTGGCGCCGCATAGCTGCCCAGCAGCACCAGTTCATCGCTTTCCTCTTCGTGGACATGCACCGAGGCCCGCCGCAGCGCCAGCGATGGCGCCAGTGCAGCCAGGACCCGGTCCCCCAGCTCAGCGGAGCCGGCGACGGATTGCATCTCGCTGCTCAAGGTCGCCACCTGGGTCTTCACCCAGCGCTGGTTGGCCATTTGCCGGGCCTCGGACTGCAAGGCGGTGATCGCTCGCGCCATCTCGCCGACTTCGTTGGGGTAGTCCTGGAAGGGAACCTCGACGCCCAGTTCCCCCTTGCTCAGGGCATCCACCGAGTAGCGCAGCTGATCGGCCGGGCGGCGGATCGACCAACTGATCAGGATGCCGAACAACACGCCGCCGCCCACGCCCAGGGCCAGCAGCCAGAAGGTCAGCTGGACGCTGTGGCGAAAACGCTCCGAGGCCAGATTGACCTCCAGATCCGCGCCCGCGCGCTTGATCTGCGCCACCTCGGCCAGCGCCTGGTTGGCTACCTCCGCTGGCCGCTGCAACGCGGTTGACGACAACAGGGCAATGGCCGCGACGTCCGTGGATTTCCCCGGAACGGAAGGCTGGTCGTTCAGTTCAACCACCCGCTCCACCTGCGTCTGGTATTCCTCATAGGCGGCCTCGAAGCGAATCAGCTCCTGCTGGGCCCGGGTCCGATAGATGAGCGGACGGGCCTGTTCGATTTCCTCGCGCAGGGTCGCCTTGCCTTCGTTGAAATCCTTGATCGCCTGCGCTCTGCCGCTCTCGTCGGTGGCCAGCACGATCTGCCTGACGTTCCGCCCCATCCCCGCCAACGCTACGCGGGCCGCCTCGATGTGCGAGAGGCCGAGCATTTCCTGCTCGTAGATCTGGTTGATCTGATCGTTCTGCTTGCGCTGTACGTTCAGGCTGTACAGGCCGAGGAACAGCGCGAGCAGCAGGATGCCGCCGAACCCCAGCACCAACCGGGTACGCAGCCGCAGACGCTGAAGATAGCCGAGCGGTGTCACCATCGTGCCGCCTCCTGGCAGGGCTGGCGTGTTTCGGCCGGGTCAGGTCCTCCCGGCCAGGTCGCTGTCACGGTCGCAGAAGCGCTCGGCGATGCCGCGGAACTCGTCCTGCAAGGTGATGAAGGCATCGACGACGTCCGGATCGAAATGCATGCCGCGCTGGGAGCGGATGAACTCCACGGCGCCTTCGTGGGGCATCCCGGCCTTGTAGACGCGACGACTGATCAACGCATCGTAGACGTCGGCAACCGCCATCAGCCGCGCCGCCAACGGAATCGCATCGCCAGCCAGGCCCTGGGGATAGCCCGAGCCGTCCCACTTCTCGTGATGTCCATAGGCGATCTGCTTGGCCAGCCGGAGGAAGGGAACATCCATGCCCAGCCGCTCTTCCGCCGTCTGCAAGGCTTCGAGCCCCAGTGTGGTGTGCGTCTTCATCAACTCGAATTCCTCGACCGTGAGACGGCCGGGCTTGAGCAGGATGTGATCCGGGATGCCGACCTTGCCGATGTCGTGCAGCGGCGCCGACTTGAACAGCAGGTGCCGGGTCTCCTCATCCAGTTCGGCGGCGAAACGCGGATGCCGCTGCAGGTGCTCGGCCAGCGCACTGACGTAGTGCTGCGTGCGGCGGATGTGGTTGCCGGTTTCGTTGTCGCGGGTCTCGGCCAGCGACGCCATGGCCAGGATGGTGACGTCCTGGATGGCCGCCACCTCGCGGGTTCGCCGCTGCACTTCCTGCTCGAGGAATTCGTTCTGATCCCGCAGGAAATCGTTGGCGGCCTTGATGCGCAGCTGGTTGTCTACGCGCATCAGCACGGTCGGCGGGTTGATCGGCTTGGTGAGGTAGTCCACCGCGCCCAGTTCCAGGCCGCGCACCTCGTCGTCGGTGGCACCCTGGGAGGTGATGAAGATCACCGGGATATGCCGCGTGCCCGGCTGCTCCCGCAGGCGCCGACACACCTCGAAGCCACTCATGCCCGGCATCATCACATCCAGCAGGATGAGATCCGGCGGCTCGTCGGAGCTGGCGATCTGCAAGGCTTTCTCACCGTTCCGGGCAGCCTTGACCCGGTAAGGCAGCTTGAGCAGCTCCGTCAGCAGCGTCAGATTCTCGGGCGTATCGTCGACGATCAGGATCGTCGGCCTGACAACGGGACCAGGTGCATTCATTGACCTTCCTCCGCCGAAGTGGACGCGCCCGTGGCAGATCCACCCCTGGCGCAGGCGAGAGTATAGCCACTGCCCTGGCGGACAACGGCGCGTCATCCGGCCCGGCAAAACGAAGAAAGCCCCTTGCCCGGGCTGGGCAAGGGGCTTTTCTTCGAGACCGATCAGCCTTCCAGGCTTTGCTTCAGCGCCGCCAGGCCATCGACATAGATGCCGGTGAACAGCGCGATGGCGTCCGCGTCGCTGATGCCATCGGGAGTGAACGAGCCGAACCACTCCACGCGCGCGCCCTTGCCATCGCTGCCAGCCACCACGCGCAGGGTCGACTGGTAGTCACGCACCAGCCCCGGCCCCTGGAGGATGGTGTAGCTGTAGCTGCGCCCGGCTTCGTTGAACTCCAGCAGGCGCTCGATGATGGTGTCGCCGGCGACGCTCTTCAGGGTGCGCACCCGGCCACCTTCGCTGAGCGCGCTCTGCGGGATGAAGGGCAGCCAGTCGGGCAGCGAGCCGAAGCCGCCGATCAGTTGCCAGACCTTGTCGGCGTCGGTTTTCAGATCGATGAATGCAGTGGCCTTGGCCATGATGTTTCTCCCGGGGCTCTGGCCCCAATGATTCGATGATTCGGTGAGCTGATGATTTGAGGCTAGCCGCCGGGCCTCGTGCCCGGTGGCGCAGCGGTCAAACGGTGGGAGCCGGTGCGACGGCGCTGATCAGGCCCTGTTCGCGCAGGTCGTTCCAGAACGCGGCCGGGATGACGGCGCTGAGCGCGGCATGGTCCTCGTTGGCGTGCAGCGGACGGGTCGAGCCGGGGATCGCGGCCACCACGGCCGGGTGGGCCAGGGCGAACTGCAGGGCGGCGGCTTTCACGTCCACGCCATGGGCACGGGCCACCGCGCGGATGCGTTCGAGCTTGGCCAACACGGCCGGACTTGCCTTCTGGTACTCGAAGTGCGCACCGCCTGCGGTCACACCGGAGCTGTACGGGCCGCCAACGACGATGCCGACGCCCTGCTCCACCGCCTGCGGCATCACGCGCTGCAGGGCACGTTCATGGTCCAGCAGCGAGTAGCGGCCGGCGAGCAGGAAGCCATCCGGGCGCGGCTCGTCCAGGTCGAGGGTCAGCTCGATCGGCTCGACGCGGTTCACGCCCAGGCCCCAGGCCTTGATCACGCCTTCTTCACGCAGGCGGGTGAGGACACGGAACGCGCCGGTGCGGGCGATCTCGAACTGGGTCAGCCATTCGTCACCGTAGAAGTCCTGGGCGATGTCATGGATCCAGACGATGTCCAGGCGGTCGGTGCCCAGGCGCTTCAGGCTGTCCTCGATGGAGCGCAGGGTGGCGTCGGCGCTGTAGTCGTTGACGATGCGGTTGCGGTTGCCGTGTTCGAACAGGCCGCTCTTCTCGCCCAGTTCGCGGGCGGCCGGATCTTCCAGTTCGTCGAGGATGATGCGGCCGACCTTGGTGCTCAGTACGTACTCGTCACGCGGACGATTGGCCAGGGCGGCACCCAGGCGGGTTTCGGAAAGGCCGGCACCGTAGAAGGGAGCGGTATCGAAGTAGCGCACGCCGTTGTTCCAGGCGGCGTCGACGGTGGCCTGCACTTCCTCGGCGGGCACGGCGCGGAACATGTTGCCCAGCGGCGCGGTGCCGAAACCAAGGCGGGTGGGGATCAGGGACTTGAGACTCATGACGGGGTTCTCCATGTAGGGGGGAGTCGCTTGTGAACTCCAGTGGCGGCAATCCTATGCCCGCCCAACCTAGACCGTCCAAGTCATAATTCGACAGACTTGAGACCCTCCATGTCATTGCCCTCACCCTGCCCCGCCACAGCGATTTGCCGGGAAGCGCCGTTCAGACTTCCGAGCAGGCCAGTACCATCTCGCGGAACTCGCTCACGATCGGCCGCAGGTCAACCTTGTGCCAGGCCGCCCACAGGCCGGTGCTCTGCCCCAGCCAGGGCAACTCGCGCAGCACCACGTTGGGATTGCGCTCGCCGCCGATGCTCTGCTGGATCAGCGCCAGTCCCAGGCCGGCGGACACCAGTCCGAGGGCGCTCAGCGGCTCGGCGGCTTCTAGGCGAATCTGCGGGGTGAACCCGGCTTCCACGCAACTGGCCAGGAAGCGCTCGCGACGGCTCTGCTGCAAGTGGCCCTCGACCATGATCCAGTCCTGCTCGTGCAGATCGCCCGGTTCGATGACGGCCTTGTCGGCCAGGGGATGTCCCAGCGGCAAGGCCAGGTGCAGCGGGTCGTTGAACACCGGCGAGGCGAGCAGGTCCGGGTCATCGGCCGCCGGCGGCTCGCAGACCAGGGCGATGTCCAGGCTGCGCTGGCGCAGGCCCTCGAACTGCTCCTGGGCCGAAAGGTTGTAGAGGGCGATATGGATGCCCGGCCGCTCCTCGCGCACCCGGCGCAAGGCATCGGGCAACACCCCGGCGTGGATGGCGTGGCTCACGTAGCCGACGCACAGCCCGCCGGTCTCGCCCCGGCCCAGGCGACGCCCCAGGGATTCCAGGCGCTCGGCGTGCTTGAGCAGTGCCTTGGTCTCGTGCAGGAAGGTACGTCCGTCGGACGTCAGGCGCAGTCGCTGTTGGCTACGCTCGAACAGTTGCAGGCCGAGGCGTTCCTCCAGCTGGGCGATCTGCCGGCTCAGCGGCGACTGGGAAATGTGCAATTGCTCCGCCGCCTTGCCCACGTGCTCGACTTCGGCCACGGCGACGAAATAACGGAGTTGTCTGAGATCCAGCATATGACCTTCAAGGACTCAAGTGTGTCGAATTAAGTTATGTACGATCTTACAGGCCGAATCTAGGATGAAACCAGATCCAGTCGAATACCGGCACATCCCGTGCCCCCGAAAGAGGACCCCGACATGCAGATCGATCTCGGCGGCAAGACCGCCATCATCAGTGGCTCCACCGGCGGCATCGGCCTGGGCATCGCCCGCCAGCTGGCCGCCTCCGGCGCCGAGGTGGTCATCGTTGGCCGCAACGCGGCTTCCGTCGACCAGGCCGTGTCCGGCATCCGCGAAGCCAAGGGCAAGGCCCGTGGCGTGGTCGCCGACCTGGGCAACGCCGCCGGCACAGAAGTGCTGTTCGCCGCCGAGCCTCACGCCGATATCCTGGTGAACAACCTGGGCATCTATAACGATGTCGACTTCTACGACACCGACGACCAGGACTGGCTCGACTTCTACGAAATCAACGTGCTCTCCGGCGTACGCCTGGCCCGCCACTACACCCCCGGCATGGTCGAGCGCGGCTGGGGCCGGGTGATCTTCCTGTCCTCGGAGTCGGGCGTCGCCATTCCCGCGCAGATGATCAATTACGGCGTCACCAAGGCCGCCAACCTGGCCGTCTCCCACGGCCTGGCCAAGCGCCTGGCGGGCACCGGCGTGACCGTCAACGCCATCCTCCCCGGCCCGACCTTCACCGAAGGCGTGGCCAACCTGGTGGCCGACGCCGTGCGCGAGTCCGGCCGCACTCCGCGCGAGGAAGCCAACGCCTTCGTCCGTCGCGAACGTCCCAGCTCGATCATCCAGCGCGTCGCCGAAGTCGACGAAGTGGCCGCCCTGGTCACCTACGTGGCCTCGCCCTACTCCTCCGCCACCACCGGCGCCGCCCTGCGCGTGGACGGCGGCGTGGTGGACAGTCTGGCGATCTGAATCAACCCGCTTCGCCTCAAGCCCCGGCCCACCGGCCGGGGCTTTGTTTTGAGCGATGGAAAAACGGCGGGAATGCAATAGGCCGTCTCATCAAGAGACGGCCTTTTGCCGAGCATGCTTCGAGCGATTACACCTCGATCTCCGTCAGCGGCCCCTGCATTCGGTAGAAGCTGAGGTCAGTGGCGGTGAAGAACGCCTGCGAGCGGCCATTGGCGAAATCGTCGACGTGCACCACGGTTGCGCCGTCGGCTTCCTGCCAGGAGATCACGTAGACGCGCTCGGCGATTTCCTGCCACTGGCAGGCCGCCTCGCCACGGGCACCGGCATATGGGCCGGAGACGATGGCGTAACGGATGCTGTTGCCGTCCGCCGAATAGACGTTGTGGGCGGACAGGCCGTCGTAGTCGACACGGAAGCCACGACCGGCGAATACCGGCGGGGAGGTCTGGTCAGGTTTGCTCATTTGATCGCCATCGGGTTGATGTTGACCTGGGTCGAGCCGACGTACAGCGGCTGACCGAGGACGAAGAGGAATTCCCAGGCAATGGTGCAAGCGCTTCCATCTGCGAACTCCTGGGTGGGGTCAGGCGGTCGCTGCGACAGCCAGGCTGGGGTAATCGGTAAGGCCACGGGCGCCGCCGCCGAACAGGGTTTCGCGCTGGTGCGGGTTGAGCGGCGCGCCCTGGCGCAGGCGCTCGGGCAGGTCGGGATTGGCGACGAAGGGCCGGCCAAAGGCGATCAGGTCCGCCCAGCCTTCGTTCAGCGCCGCATTGGCGCGCTCGGCGGTGTACTTGCCGGCATAGATCAGGGTGCCGGGGAAGACCTCGCGCAGGCGCTGCTTGAATGCCAGCGGCATGTGCGGGGCATCGTCCCAGTCGGCTTCGGCGATATGGATGTAGCCCACGCCGATCTCGCCCAGCAGGTGCGCGGCGGCGAGGTAGGTGGTTTCCGGATCGGCGTCGACGCAACCGTTGAGGGTGGTCAGCGGCGCCAGACGGATGCCGACGCGGCTCTTGTCGCCGGTGCCTTCAACCAGCGCCTGGGCCACTTCGCCGAGGAAGCGCAGGCGGTTCTCCAGCGAGCCGCCGTACCGGTCGGTGCGGTCGTTGGCGTTGGAGTCGATGAACTGGTTGACCAGGTAGCCGTTGGCGGCGTGCAGCTCGACACCGTCGAAACCGGCCGCCATGGCGTTGCGCGCGGCCTGGCGGTACTCATCGATGATGCCCTGGATTTCCTCGGTCTTCAGCGCGCGGGGTTTCGAGGCCTGGACGAAGCCAGGAGTGCCGTCGTTCTCGGCAACGAAGACGTTGACGCCCTCGGCCTGGATCGCCGACGACGACACCGGCGCCTGGCCATCGAGCAGGCTGATGTGGCTCAGCCGGCCGACGTGCCAGAGCTGGGCGAAGATGCGCCCGCCAGCGGTGTGCACCGCCTGGGTGACCTTGCGCCAGCCGGCGACCTGGGCCGGCGAATGGATGCCCGGGGTCCAGGCGTAGCCCTTGCCCAGCGGGGAAATCCAGGTGCCCTCACTGACTATCAGACCGGCGCTGGCGCGCTGGGCGTAGTACTCGGCCATCAGCTCGTTGGGCACGTCGCCCGGCTGGCTGGCGCGGGAGCGGGTCATCGGCGGCATGACGATGCGGTTGGGCAGTTCAAGAGCGCCCAGGGAATGGGGTTGGAACAGCGGGGATGCATTCTCAGACATTGCAAATCTCCTCCAGCGGCGCGGCCGCCGTGGTCGATTGGGCATGGAATTCGGGCAACACGTACTCGGCGATCTCGTGCAGGGTCTCGTCGAGGGGCCGCAGGTTGCGGCGCAGTTGCAGGCCGACGTGGTCGACGCCGGCGGCTCGCAGCGCACGCAATTCGGCAGCCAGCGCGTCACGGCCGCCACGGAAGCCGAAGCGCCAGCGCCGCATGGGTTCGTCGGCGCGCTCGGCCAGGTCCAGGTGGATGAAGCTCGAATAGGGTTTGGCTCCGGCCACCGCACGCCAGTTGGCAACGCGGCGCTGGTGGTCCTCCGGCGTGCCGGGATAGGCCAGGCAGCCGTCGAGGTTCGAACCGATCCAGGCCGGGCTCTGCTGCGCCAGGCCTGCCACCAGCAACGGCAGCGGCGAAGTCGGCGCCGGCAGCACGGCCATGCCTTCGGGCAGGCTCGACCGCGCGGCGTCACGCAGCAGCGCGATCTGTTCGCGGAAGTTGCCGCCGCGGCCTTCGAAGTCGCGGCCGAACAGCGGGTATTCCACCGGCCGGTCGCCACTGGCCACGCCCAGCAGCAGGCGGTCGCCGCTCAGACGCTGCACGGTGGTTGCCGACTTCAGGGTCAGCAGCGGCTCGCGGATCGGCAGCACCACGGCGGCGGTGCCGAGCAGGATGTCGCGGGTGACGCCGGCCAGATAGCCGAGGTAGGAAAACACCTCGAAAACCTGGGCGGCATCGCCGAACGACGGGTCGTAGAGCGGGACGTCGCGCACCCACAAGGCACGGAAGTCGAGGCGGTCGGCAAGCTGTGCCAGCTTCGCGTGCTGCGCCAGGTCCGGCTCGCCGTGGCGGCGTCCGGCCTGCTGCCGCGCCAGTTCGCCGGCGGGCGTCCAGTCGTTGTCCAGCGGAGCTTCGAGGCCGACGCTGAAGCCGCCGGCAGTCAACCGTTCAAGGGGGGCGGACATGGCGATCAATCCCAGATCGGAGCCAGGCCTTCCGGGCTGACTTCACGGCCATTGCGTTCCAGCGTGGCGATCTTCGCCATATCGTCGGCATCCAGGCGCAGTTCCTGGGCGAGCAGGTTGCTGGCGAGGTTCTCGCGGCGGGTCGAGGACGGGATCACCGCATAGCCCAGCTGCAGCGCCCAGGCCAGCGCGATCTGCGCGACGGTGGCGTTGTGCTTGGCGGCGATCTCGGCCAGCAGCGGGTCCTTGAGCACCTTGCCGTAGGCCAGGGTCATGTAGGAGGTGACCTTGATCCCCTGCTCTTTCAGGAACGCCGTCAGTGCCGGGTTCTGCAGGTAGGGGCTGAGCTCGATCTGGTTGGTGGCGATCTCGCCCTTGCCCACGGCGGCGATGGCCTGGCGGGTCAGCTCGATATTGAAGTTGGAGATGCCGATCTGGCGGGTCAGGCCCAGTGTCTTGGCCTCGGCCAGCGCGGCCATGTACTCGGTCAGTTCGACGCCATTGCCCGGCGCCGGCCAGTGGATCAGGGTCAGGTCGACGTGGTCGGTGCGCAGCTTGGCGAGGCTGTCGCGCAGGCTGGGAACCAGCTTGTCGGCGGCGTAGTTCTCCACCCAGATCTTGGTGGTGAGGAACAGCTCGGAGCGCGGCACGCCGCTCTCGGCGATGGCCTGGCCGATGTCGGCCTCGTTGCCGTAGATCTGCGCGGTATCGATGGTGCGGTAGCCCAGTTCGAGCGCGGTGCGTACCGAGTCGATGACGGCCTGGCCGGTCAGGCGGAAGGTGCCGAGGCCGAAGGAAGGAATGCTCATGTTGAGGCTCCAGGAAGGTTGATCGGTTCCAATGGAGCCCAGTCTGCCGGCTTCGCTGTCAGCGATTAAGGCGCCGGCACGGCAAAGTCTTTTGACTTCAAATCATGAGTAACCTTCGCGAATGTGATCGCAGCGCAAAAACTGATCAACCCAGCGTGGCAGCGAAGGCTTCGAGTTGGGTGATGACCGTGCCCCAGCCGTCGAAGAAGCCCATTTCTTCATGCTTTTCGCGCGATGCGTCGTCGGGATGCATGACATGGGCGGTATAGCGGCAGCCGCTGCCTTCGTCGGTCATCGTGATAATCGCGGTGAAGCCCATCCAGGGCGTGTTCGGCCGCCAGCCCCCGGTGAGCATCGAGGTGAACACCAGACGCTCGCCCGGCACGACTTCGAGGAAACTGCCGGGGTTGTCGCTCACACCGCCGTCCGGGCCCTTCATCAGGGTGTGGAAGGCGCCGCCGGGCTTCAGTTCGAAGGCCAGCACCTCGGTGGTCCAGGGCTTGGGGCACCACCATTCTTTAAGCAGCTCGGGGTCCGACCAGGCGCGCCACAGGGCGCTGCGCGGCGCGTTGAGCACGCGGGTGATGATCAGGTCGCGCGAGTCGGCGCGTTCAGCATTCCGGGTCATGGTCCTGCTCCTCCTGGTGGAGTTGTTCGACGAATTCGGCCATGCGATCCGAGCGGGCTTCCCACAGGGCGCGCTGCTCGGCGATCCATTGCTCGGCTTGGGCAAGCCGTTGCGGCACCAGCTCGCAGGTGCGGGTCCGACCGTTCTTTTGGCTGCGGATGAGTCCGCTGCGTTCGAGCACCGTCAGGTGCTTCATGAAGGACGGCAGCGCCATATCAAACGGCGCCGCCAGCGTCGACACCGGCTGCGCACCGAATCCGAGCGCGCCGATGATGGCGCAGCGGGTGGGGTCCGCCAGCGCATGGAACACGTCGCTGATTGCTGCTTCATAGTTAGCCATGTGGCTAACTATAGGCTAATGAGGGGCTTTGCCAAGGACCTTTTCCGGGCAGCCGGAAAATTCAGGGGGCGATTCTCTATGTATGAAAGGGCCGTTTTCCACCCGAAGCGGACTGTCGCGGAGACAAACCGTACGTGATGGCCTATCTGCAAGCCTGCTTCTTTACGCGGACTTACCGCTTTAGCTGGGTTGCAGACGGTCCATGCCATTCCCGCGTAATCCGAACTAGCCTGTAGAGCAGGATTCTGGCGACCTTTCAAGGAAGTGACATGAAGCGCTTACGGTCTCTACAGCTCGATCTGCGCGCAATAATTCTCTTTTGTGTGCTGCTGTCGGTGGTCGCCACCCTGTGCAATAGCCTTATCGTCGCTTACCGGGTTCAGCGCGATGCGCTGACTCATTCGGCGCTTGAGTCCAATAGCGCTTACGCCGCCAAGGTTGCTTCGAGCATCGGAGCGTTTCTTCGTTCGGCGCAGGGCCGCATGAAGTTCAGTGCGGGCGTCCTTGCGACGCATTGGGATGACCCCGAGGCTATCCGTGCCGAGGCAAGCCGTCTGCAGCAGCAGGATGCGGACTTCAATGCAATTGCCATAGCCGATGCCAGCGGCAAGGTTCTGCAGACGGCGCCGGAGGCCTTGAAGACCAACGGCGCCACGTTGGACTCGGCGAGTATGCAGCAAGCTCTCAGAGAGCACCGGCCCTTGGTCAGTTCGGCCTATACATCAGTCTCCGGCCATTTGGTTGTTTTCATTTCCCAGCCTGTCGTCAGCGCTTCAGGCCAATTTCTCGGCGTGATTGGTGGCTCCGTCTACCTCAAACAGCGCAGCGCCTTGCACACGGTGATAAGCAGCCATTTCCATCATGAAGGCACCTTCGTATTTGTCACCGACGGGAGCCGGCGTCTGCTGTATCACGCTGAGCAGAAGCGAATTGGCGAAATCCTTGATCAAAGCAAGCCGGTGGACGCAGCGTTGCGCGGTGAGCGTGGGGCAATGGAGGCATCGGATGATGCGGGTATGCAGGTGTTGGTTGGTTACGCGCAGGTACCTGACGCGCAATGGGCCGTGGTAGCACTTCAGCCTCTGGAGCGAACGCTCAGCCCTTTGGCGCCGTTGATGGGCCAGATGGTCATCGGCATGATTCCGGCGGGCATCGTGGGGTTTGGGTTGATCCTGGCCGCAGTTGCCATGATTGCGCGGCCTCTGCGCCAGTTATCGAACGCCGCAACGCAATTGACAGCTCCGGAAACCGAGGCTCAATTGCTGAGGGTGCACGCTTGGTATCGTGATGCCTCTGCGATTCGCCGAGCGCTTCTCAGCGGCGTCAGGCTCATCCAGCGAAAGCTTGGCCGCCTTAGCCAGGAAGCGCAGAGCGATCCTTTGACCGGTCTCGCTAATCGAAGGGCGCTGGCGGCCTTTCTCGATATGTTGACGCAGAGCGAACAGCCTTACTCGGTGCTGGCTTTGGACATCGATCACTTCAAGAGGGTGAATGACACCTTCGGCCATGACGCAGGCGATGCAGCGCTCAGGCACGTCGCCCAGATCATCAAGGACAACTCGAGAGCAAGCGATCTGGCCTGCAGAACGGGGGGAGAGGAGTTCTCACTGGTAATGCCCAATACATCGATGACCATTGCGCAAACCATCGCCGAGCGGATCAGAGAGCATGTGGCGAGCAGCGAAGTGCCGGTCGTAGGTAAGCTGACGCTTTCCGTCGGCGTGGCCTGCCAGAATGAGGAAACGTCGTCCTCGGAAGCCTTGTTGAAACTGTCCGATGAAAGGCTTTACCTGGCTAAGCAGAGCGGGCGAAACAGGGTTGTGGCCTGCTAGCAAGAGTATACGGTTCTTGCAGATGACTGCCCTCCCTCAGCGACAGCCTCCGGCCCGGACGCTCAGCTGCTTGTCCTTCCGCTGATCGATGATTGCTGATCGGATTGAAACGGTCTGGCAACCGCAGTTCTCGACTACGCTCCGATGGCTCGCACCGGATCGGCGGATACCCTTAGCGGACGTTCAAGAATGGTAGAAAGCGAAAAGAAAGCGAAAAGGGGACAGATTTATTTTTCTACTCTAAAACTGTCTTGGAGATCAGGACTGGAGTGCTTAAATAAATCTGTCCCCTTTCTGCCTGTCCCCTTTCTGCCTCGTTCCTGTTGATTGACCAGACCGGGTCGGCCAGGAGTGTTGGCTTATATAATAAAAAGGCCGCATCGACAGGTGCGGCCTTTTCCATTGCTGGAGGATCAAGCCTCCGGCTTCTTCTTGCCTATGGTCCACTCGGATCGCTTGAACGGCTCCTTGCGGCCGCACCTGCCGGCGGGGATTTCCTGAATCTCTCCGCCTTTAGAAAGAAATGCTGAGATTTTCTTATCCAGCTCCGAACGCTCGGTCTTGATCTCTGAATTGGACATCAGTTCACCTGAGGTGATGAGCCACCACGTTGGCGGCTAGCTGTCCACTATACGCACATATAGAGCTCATCCCCGACCGTTCGACCGATACCCGCAATTTCTTGAAATTTCCCTATCTAATTCCTGCAAAGTCTGTATGGTGACCCTCTGCCTGCTCGGTTTAGCGGCACCGATCGATGTTTTGTCTTCGAGATTCTCCATCTTTGCGGCCCCTCTTCACTTCGCATCCAGTCATGCCTCGCATGTTGCACGGCATGAACTTTTTGGAGATTCATCATGACTACTCGTCAAACTGGAACCGTAAAGTGGTTCAACCCTGAAAAAGGCTTTGGTTTCATCACCCCGGAAAGCGGTGCGGACGTCTTTGTTCATTTCCGTGCGATCGAGAGCACCGGTTATAAGACATTGGATGAAGGTCAGCGCGTCAGCTTTTATGTGACCAACGGCGCAAAAGGCCCTCAGGCCGATCAGGTGCAAGCCTTATAACGGCTGAACCAAAATAAAAAGCCCCGCCAATGCGGGGCTTTTTCGTTTCCGGATTAGTTGGATTTCATCCGGCGAATTCCGCTGTTCGCGTGCAGTCAATCCGGGGCACCTTTCCTCAATCTGGACATGCCAGATTTCATGGCATCGATGAACTGCTCCATTCCAATCGGCTTTTATAAAAACAGCTCAATCGAATTCCCCTCAAAGAAGCCTCGGTCATTGAAAATACCGCGTGCCTTCGTCGGTCTGCACAGGTGTTGGCCGGACGGCCCATTCCTGTGTCGGCACAGTGCTATTAATTTAATGGTCAGGGAGCGTGATAGGGCGACTGTACGTGATCAAACTGAAGGGAAGTTTCTGGAGCTAACGCCATGTCATCGCGCTCGTCCGTCTGGTGTCCGCATCGCTGATTGCCGTTAGCTCCAATGCCCTCGCAGAGGATCTCGAACCCCGGACCTACACCAATAGAAAAAGGGGCAGATTTATTTTCTCTACTCCAAGCGTCCGCTCCTGGCCGAAAGCTGCCGGCCAACGGGTCTAGAAAGTGTCGAATTCATCGAGCCGGAACGAGACGAACCTAAGAGCTCGCGACAAGCCCGCCAACAGGCCACGCAGGGTGCCCAGGAATACTACCTTCAAGGCCTCAGCACTGCCCCGCTCCGCCTCAAATCCGCTCCTTCAGGAACTCGATGAAACGCTGGGTCTTGGCCGGCAGCAGGCGCGTCTCGGTCACGGCGTAGACCGGGATCGGCGCGCCCTGCCATTCCGGCATGATGCGCACCAGCCGGCCCTGCTGCAGTTCATCGGCGACTATCTCCTCCACCATCAGCACGATGCCCTGGTCCAGCGCGGCCAGCCGCCGGGCCATGCCCACGCTGTTGAGACTGTAGCGGCCGCCGACGGCGACGCTTTCCGTGCGAGTTCCGTCCTGCAGCGTCCAGCTGTCCGCCTTCAGCATGCTCAGGCACTGATGCCGTGCAAGGTCGCCGGGCGCCCGCGGCTCGCCGGCGCGTTCAACGTAGCGTGGCGAGGCGTACAGGCCGGGGGGGAAGGATGCCAGGGGCCGGGCGATGAGTTGCGAGTTCTCCGACTCGCCGATGCGGATGGCGACGTCGAACGGCTCGCCGATCAGGTCGACCCGGCGCGGGGTGAGGTCGAAGTCGAAGCTGATGCCGGGGTACAGCTCGGCGAACTCGGTGATCAGCGGCGCGAGGTAGGTGACCGCGAAATCCACCGGGAACGACACCCGCAGCGTGCCGCGCGGCTGGGCGAGCATTTCGCCGAGCTGATCGTGCGCCAGACGGGCTTCATCGACGATGCGCTTGCAGCGCTCGAAGTAGATCTGCCCGGCCTCGGTCAGCTCGATGCGCCGCGTGGTGCGGTGCAGCAGGCGCAAGCCGATGGCCTTCTCCAAGGCGCTGATGCGCCGGGACAAGGTCGAGTTAGGCACCCCGGTCACCTCGGCGGCGCCGCGGAAGCCCTTGGCTTTCACTACCTCCACGAACAGCGCCATGTCGTTCAACAGCTCCACGGTATTGCTCCATCAATGGGTCAATGATTTCCAAAATACCGTATTTATCCCAAATCCAATGGAGAAGATGATTTGCCTCAAGCGAACGCCGAGTTCGCACCACCCTTGAGGAATGCATCATGACTGAGCTGTTCACCCCCATCCGCGTCGGAGGCTACACCCTGCCCAACCGCCTGGTCATGGCCCCCATGACCCGCAGCCGCGCACAGTTCGACGGCACACCGGGCGAACTGGCCGCCGACTACTACGCCCAGCGCGCCGGCCTCGGCCTGATCGTCAGCGAAGGCACCCAACCCTCGGAAGACGGCCAGGGCTATCTCACCACGCCGGGCATCCATACCGACGCCCATGTCGCCGGCTGGGCGAAGGTCGCGTCCGCCGTGCATGCCGAGGGTGGCCGCCTGTTCATCCAGCTGATGCACGCCGGGCGCATGTCCCACCCGGACAACACCCCGCACCATCGCCAGGGCGTGGCGCCTTCGGCCATCGCCCCCGGCACTCCGATGTTCACCCTGACCGGAATGCAGGACATCCCGGCGCCACGTGCCCTGTCCACCGAAGAAGTGCGCCAGACCGTCGCCGACTTCCGCCATGCGGCACGCCGCGCCATCGAAGCCGGCGCCGACGGCGTGGAAATCCACGGTGCCAACGCCTACCTGATCCAGCAGTTCTTCGCCCCGAGCGCCAACACCCGTACCGATGAGTACGGCGGCTCGCTGGCGAACCGCGCGCGCTTCGCCATCGAGGTAGCCAAGGCCATCGCCGAGGAGATCGGCGCGGATCGCACGGCCATTCGTCTTTCGCCCGGCATGCAGATGTGGGGCATCGACGAAGGCCCCGAGGGCCCCGCGCTGTATCGCTATCTGGTGGCGGAACTGGACACGCTCGGGCTGGCCTACCTGCACCTCATGCACCTGGGCGACGAGGCAGTGCTGGCCGATTTGCGCAATCTGTGGCGCGGCACGTTGATCCTCAACCGACCGAGCCGACCGCGTGCCGAGATCGGCAATGATCTCGCCGCCGGCCTGGCCGACCTGGAAGCCTACGGGCAGATGGTGCTGGCCAACCCCGACTTCATCGAGCGGCTGAAGACCGACGCGCCGCTGAACGATGCCCAGCGCGAGACCTTCTTTGGCGGCGATGCGCGGGGCTACACCGACTACCCCCGGCTGAGGAGCGCCGTAGGCGCCTGAGTGATCGCGCCAGGGCCCTCGGGCAAGTACCCGAGGGCCCTGGCGAGGCTATGTCAGCCCTCCTGCCCCAGTGCCACGTGCGTGGCGTGCTCCGGGCGCTTGCGCTTGATCAGGTGGAAGGCCAGGTAGCACACCGCCATGAAGCCGAAGCCCCAGTACAGGGAGGGTCGCTGGGTCGGGTCCATCGCCAGGAAGACGAACAGCGAGCAGCAGATCAGGATGCACGCCACCGGCAACAGCGGGAACCAGGGTGCGGCGTACTTCAGGTCGGCCACGGTGCCACCCTTGGCCATGTGCTCGCGGCGGAAGCGGTACTGCGCGTAGGCGATGACGATCCAGGTCACGGTGCCGGCCATGCCGCTCACCGCCGTCAGTACCATGAACAGGGTGTCGGCGGCGACCACGCTGGTCAGCAGCGAAAGCAGCGAGCAACCCAGGGTGATGAGCAGCGCATAGAGCGGTACGCCGCGCTTGCTCAGCTTGGTCAGGATCTTGGGCGCCATCCCGCTCTTGGACATGGACCAGAGAATCCGCGTGGAGGCGTACAGGCCCGAGTTGGCCACCGAGAGGATCGCGGTGAGGATGACGAAGTTCATCAGGTCCCCGGCGTAGGGGATGCCGACCATGTCGAACACCTGCACGAACGGGCTCTCCACCAGGCCGGCCTTCTGCCACGGGATGATCGCCGACAGCACCACGATGGCGAGGACGTAGAAGATCAGGATGCGCAGCACCACGTTGCGCACGGCGCGCGGAATGCTCTTCTCCGGCTGCTCCGCCTCCCCCGCCGCGATCCCGAGCACTTCACAACCCTGGAAGGCGTAGACCACCGTCATCATCACCGCGAACACCGCGGACAAGCCGTTGGGGAACAGGCTGTCGCCCAGCAGGTTGTTCAGCATGGGCGCGGGCTCGCCGTTGCCCAGGTGGATGCCGCCGAAGATCACCAGCACGCCGATCACGATGAATGCCAGGATGGCCGTCACCTTGACCCCGGCGAACCAGTACTCCGCTTCACCGAAGGCACGGGTGGCCAACGCGTTGAGGGAGAACAGCAGCACTACGAAGATGGCCGACCAGACCCAGATCGGCACGTCGGGGAACCAGCGTTCCATCAGCATGCCGGTAGCGGTGAATTCCAGTCCCACGGTGGACACCCAGCTCATCCAGTACACCCAGCCGATCATGAAGCCGGTGGCCGGGCCGATGTAGCGCGTGGCGTGGACCTGGAACGATCCGGACACCGGCATCTCCACCGACAGCTCGCCCAGGCAGGCCATCACCAGGTACATCAACAGGCCCGCGACCAGGTAGGCGAGGATCGCGCCCATCGGCCCGCCCTGGTTGATGATCACGCCCGAGCCCATGAACAGGCCGGTGCCGATCACGCCCCCGAGCGAGAGCATGAAAACGTGGCGCCGCTTCAGGGCGCGTGTGAGTTGTGCGCCATCCCGTGACTTAGTCATGGCGGGCCTCCTGCTCGGGCAGAGCGAGCGCCGGCAAGGCGTGGCCGCGGTACGGCGGGCAGATCAGTGAAACCACCTCATGGGTCATGCTCGATAACATCTTGTTGTCCTCTTTATTGCGTATCGGCAGTGGTTTTCGGCGAATCGCCTGGGGTGCCGCTCAGCGCCTTCAGGCAAAGCGCTGTGCGGCGAAGGGTTCAGGGGATGTGAAGGTGGGTTCTCCACACATGAGCTCGGCCAGCAGGCGTCCGCTGACGGGTCCCAGCGTCAATCCGTGGTGCGCGTGGCCGAAGTTGAACCAGAGGCCCGGATGACGCGGCGCGGGGCCGATCACCGGGCGCATGTCCGGCAGGCAGGGCCGGCGGCCCAGCCAGGCTTCGGCGTCGAGGCGACGGCCGAGGGGGAAGAGTTCACGGGCGAGCTTTTCCACCCGCCGCAGCTGGATTTCGTTCGGCCCGGCCGCGGGGTCGGCGAACTCGATGCCGGTGGTGAGGCGGATGCCCCGGCTCATCGGCGCCAGCACGTAGCCACGCTGGCTGTCGCAGAGGGTGTGCTGCAGCTCGGCCGCGTCGGCGGCGTAGTGCATGTGGTAACCGCGCTTGACCGCCAGCGGGATGCGATAGCCCAGGCGCCGGCACAGCTCGGCCGAATCGGCGCCCAGGGCCACCACCAGGTCCGTGGCGGCCACCTCGCCGTCGCTGCTGCCGACCCGCCACAGGCTCCCTCTCCTGTTCAGGCTGTCGGCGTCGCCGCGCAGCAGCACCCCGCCGCGATTGACGAACAGCGCCGCATAGCCGCGCACCAGGGCGCCGGGGTCGCGGACCGTCTTCGGGTCGTGCCAGTGGATGGCGCCGATGGCCGCACTGCCCAGGGCCGATTGCTGCCGCTCCAGCGCCGTCCGGTCCAGCAGGCTGGAACGCAGCCCGTAGCGCTCCAGCGCGGTGGCCTCGGCGGCCGCGCGCTCCAGCGCTTCGGGGGTGCGGTACAGGTCCAGCCAGCCGCGTGAGCGGATCAGCGACTCCAGCTGGGCCTCGGCCACCAGCCGGTCATGCTCCTCCACGCTGCGCTCCACCAGGGGCAGCATGTCGCGGGCCGCCTCCTGCAGCCGGCGCGGCGAAGAATTACGCCAGTAGCTGAGCAGCCAGCCGGCGATCTTCGGCAGGTACAGCGGGTTGTAGCGCACGTCCGGTTCGCGGTTCAGGCCATAGCGCAGTAGCGCCAGCGGATCGCGGGGAAAGGCGTAGGGCACCACGCTGGAGCGCTCGATCAACCCGGCGTTGCCGTGGCTAGTCCCGCTCCCCGGCGCCGCCTTATCCACCAGGCAGACGCTGCGACCGCGCTCCTGCAGGTGGAGCGCAGTACACACGCCGACGATTCCGGCTCCCAGCACAATGACATCGCAATCCATGAACCTTCCTCGTATCAACCCCAGGCTCCGCGCGATGGGCAAAGCTCCGCCCTGTCCGCGCCTGCCCGTGGGCATGCAGATTGTTGTGGCGCGCGCAGGCCGGCCCGCAGGAGCTGTCCCGGCGCAAAGATGAAATCAGTTGGAATGCCTGAACCGGTCAGGCTGGCGTATTGCCCGAGGCGCGATCAGCCGACGCGCCAGATACCCAAGTGCTTCATGGAAACTCCCGCGTATCCGCTATCGGGATGGGTTGAAGGGGGCGGTGTAGCCGACGAACTCGTTGTGCAGCTCGGCGATGGATTCCAGGCGCTTCTCCACCTCCGGCCCCATGCGCTTGAACACATCGTTGACCAGCAGGTTGACCAGCGACAGCATCGGCGCGTCGGAGCTCCAGAACAGGTTCAGCTCCGTCGGCACCCGGAACACCTCGCTCACGCAGGGCTCGGCCCAGTCGCAGTATTCGTCGGTGATCAGCGTGACCGGGATACCCGCCTCGGTGGCCCGCTGGCAGAGCAGCATCGCGTGGCGGGAATAGCGCCGCGTGTCGAAGACCAGCAAGGCGCTCTGGGTGGGGTCGCTGAGCAGGACATCGCTGAAGTTGCCGGCGGCGCCGTCCACCAGGCGTACGCCTTCGCGCAGGTACTGCATCAGATGGACTAAGGACATGGCGATACCGCGCTCGGTCTGGAAGCCCGCGGCGAACAGCCAGGTGCGGCTCGCCAGGCGCTCGCACAGCGCCTGCCATTGTTCGGTGCGGGAGTACTCGTAGACCCGCACCAGGGCGGCCATCTCCAGCTCCAGGCTCTTGGAGGCGGCCAGCGGGGCCTCGTCGCCCTGCCGGCGGAACTCCTCCAGGCGGTCGCCGATCAGCCAGGGGCTGTCGCCCAGATCATCCTTCAGGTCGGCCTTCAGGGCCTTGAAGTGGGCATAGCCGAGGGAGCGGCAGAAGCGGCCCACGGTGGACTCGCTGACGCCCAGCTTGTCGGCGACGGAGGCAGAAGTCTCGAACGGCAGTTCGGTCAGGTTCGCCAGCATGTAATGGGCGATCGCCCGAGATGAGGCGGCCGTAGCGGTCAGGTTGTCCTTCAGGCGCTGCTTGATCGAACTGTCCATGGGTGCTCCTTCGAGGTGGAAGGAACAATGGTGGATTTCTGTCATATTGTCAAACAATGCAAGTTAACTTGCATCTGACGAATGAAGCCCAGGAACGATGCAAGGGCAATTGCGCTCGTTTGGGAGCGCCGTGCTGGTCGTTTCCCCTCACCCCAGCCCTCTGGGGCAGGCCGTGCCGGCTCACGCCAGGGTTTCAACCTGCACCCAAACAGTCCCCTCTCCTTCCGGGAGAGGGTTAGGGTGAGGGGGCCGCAGGCCAGCCCCTTCGTCCGCCGGAGAAAGAAAGCCCGCAGCAGTCTCGCTGAAGGCTCCCGGAAACCTCAGCCCGAAACCGGCTGCTGCAGGCCCGCGCGGCGGACCCGGCCACTCATGCAGGTAACGGCGAAGGCAATCGCCAGCGCGCCGCTGCCCAGCAGGAAGATCAACTGATGGTTGGAGCCTTCCACCAGCATCGCGATCAGCGCCGGGGTGAAGGCCGCCGCGGCCATCAGAATCACGCTGACCAGCGGGGTCAGGTTGCCACGCGGGTCGTTGGTGGTGATCAGCGCCATGTAGTAGGAAAGCGCCAGCACCCAGCCGAAGGTGAGCAGGAACAGCGCGGCGAAGAGCTTCGTCGGGGTATCGGTGTGGCCGGTGAGCATGCCGATGGAGACGAAGATCGACACCAGGCCCAGGGCGATCATCGCCTGGCGGCTGACGCGGGCGCCCAGCAGCGCGGGCAGACCGGCGCCCGGCAGGCCGGCGATATTGGCAAGACCAAAGGCCCAGCCGATGTCCACGGCGGAGATGCCCTGGTCACGGGCGAGCTGGTCGATGAAGCCCCAGACGCAATAGATGGCGATCTGCATGAACAGCATCCCCACCAGCGCGTTGCGTCCCGTGCGGGCGGAGCCGCCGTCGCTGGCCATGTGCTCGGCCGGGACGCCATTGCGCGTGGCAACGCGCGGCAGCACCAGGGCGGCGAGGCAGATCAGCAGGTACCAGCCGGCCACCGAGCACAGCGCGACGACGCTGCCGCTCTGGGCGGCGAGCAACGGCAGTGCCGCCGAGAAGAAGGTGTACTCCGGCGTCTGCAACAGCAGCATCAGTCCGAAGGAACGGTCCTGGTCGGGCAACCGGCCCAGGCTTGAGACGGCGTAGGAATAGATCAGCCCGGCGGCGGTTCCGGCGACCAGGCGCACCAACAGCAGCAGGCCGTTGCTCGCGACCCACGCGGTGGCCAGGCTGAAGACCACGCACAGCAGGCCGACGTACAGGCACAGGCTGCGCCCGCTATAGCGCTTCATCAGCATCGGGCAGATCAGCGTGCCGAGCGTCATCCCCACCATTTCGATCGAGACGACCCAGCCCTGCTGGTCGAAGGACAGGCCCAGCCGCTCGGTGAGCAGGCCCATGAAGATGGGTTGGACGCCGCAGACGATGAACGACGTACAGGCGATGAAGATGAGGGAGGCACGCAGTAGCTTGGAATTGTTGTTCATTACGGGGACCCTGACGCTCTGTTCCGGCACGGAGGGCTCGCCCGCCTCGTTCGTGAACCTGCCCTGCTCCGGACACCTCACGAACGCATGCGGCTTCCCACCGCCAGGGCTACCCTGTGCGCGGAACTTGTTGTTATTTTCTGGACGACCCTGGGGGCGGCGCATCGCCCTTCCCCGGCTTCGTCCGACGACCGAAACGCGGAACGGCCTGGCCGGGTGAGCGCCAGGCCGTTCTCGGGGCGCATCCTAGGTTCAGGGGCAATGTATTTAAAAGTTAAATATCCAAATCACATCCAGTTGCCATCTTAATAGTTTCCCAGCGACGATCCCTGGCGAAACCATTCTTAAAATGGATTGAATTGATTTTTATATTTAATTTGTTAATGACAGGATACCTCTCCTATCGTGTGCGCCGCTTTCACTTGCGGGGCCACGCGCCGCCATCCCGAGCCCGGCTTCACGCCGTGGTCCCGCCGCCAAGGGCCTGCCATGAACGACCGCCTATTCATCAACGCCATCGACGCCGATGGCCAGCCGCTGAACATCGCCGTGAAGGACGGGCGCATCGCCCAGATCGGCCAGGACCGCCCCGCGCTGCCCAACGCCGAGATCATCGACCTGCAGGGCCACCTGGTCCTGCCGGGTTTCGTCGACGGCCATATCCACCTGGACAAGAGCTTCGTCGGCGACCGCTGGCGCCCTCACCAGCACACCGACAGCCTGCGCGAGCGCCTGGCGATCGAGAAGCGCGAGCTGGCCAGCGCGCCGCCCATCGTCGGGCGCGCCGATGCGCTGATCCGCCAGGCCGCCTCGTTCGGCACCCTCGCCATGCGCTGCCACGTCGACGTGGACGCCACCACCGGGCTGACCAACCTGCACGCGATCATGGAAGCCCGCGACAAGTGGAAGGACCTGGTCGATATCGAGCTGGTGGCCTTCCCGCAGGCCGGCGTGGTCTCCTGCCCCGGCACCGCCGAGGTGCTCGAAGCCGCCGTGCGTGAGGGAGTGGAAGTGGTCGGCGGCATCGACCCGACGACCCTGGACGGTGCCGCCGACGAGCAACTCGACATTGTCTTCGGCATCGCCGACCAGCACGGCGTCAAGGTCGACATCCACCTGCACGAACCGGGCGATATCTGCACCGCCCAGCTCGAACGCATCGCCACGCGCACCCGCGCCCTCGGTCTGCAAGGGCGGGTCGCGGTCAGCCATGCCTATGGCCTGGGCGACATCTCGGCCGCCGAACTCGACCGTATCGCCGAAGTCCTGGCCGTCGCCGGCATTTCGATCATGACCAACGCACCGGGCGACTGTAATTTCCCGCCCGTGCTGCGCCTGCGCAAAGGCGGCGTGCGGGTGTTCACCGGCAACGACAACATCCAGGACGCCTGGTGGCCCTACGGTAACGGCGACATGCTGCAGCGCGCCATGCTGGTCGGCTATCGCTCCGGCTTCTACACCGACGAGGACCTGCGGGTCGCCCTGGACATGGCCACCGATGCCGCAGCCGGCGTGATCGGCAAGGCCGACTACGGGCTGAAGGTGGGCAACGAAGCCGGCTTCGTCGTCATCAAGGCGCCCAACGCGGCGGCAGCCGTGGCCGCCGTCCCGCAGGAGCGGGCCATCGTGCGGCATGGCCGCTTCTGGGGCGTCCCCGCCCGCCTGCCTTTCCAGCCGGAGTAATCGCGGCGCAAAGCGCCTGACAGCGAAGGAGCCTTGCAACACCGCCTCGCGAGCAGGAGAAGGTCTCTTGATTCTGTAGGAGCAACTGTCTTCTTCTGGGAAGTCCGTGCCGATGCATCCCCTCACCCCAACCCTCTCCCTCAGGGAGAGGGGGCAGTCCGAGCCGACTGGCGCGAAGGTTTCACCCTACACCGAACGGTCCCCTCTCCCCCTGGGAGAGGGTTAGGGTGAGGGCCGACCCGAGCGCAGGTCTATCTCGTAGGAGCGGAACTTTGTCCGCGATGCTCTTTGTAGGGTGGATAACGCTCAGGCGTTATCCACCGTCTTGTTCTGTGTTTCTGCGCCGCTTCGGCATGTGCTGGGACTTTTTGTTTCGCCCCCTCGGGCGAGTCCCTTTTGGGGCGCCAAAAGGAACCAAAAGGTCTTGCCCCTGCATCCGGTTTTTCGCTTAGGCGAAAAATGCCCTCGCTCCATCGCAGTTTCAGGGGCACGCGTCGACGGGCCATCCCTGGCCCGACGACGCTCTCGCGGCATCCATGCCGCTCAACCCCTTAAACTCCGACTCCACTCGGCCTCCTGAAGGGGCGCTCCGGTGCGTGCGGAGACTCTTCTGGAAACCGCTTTTCGTAGGAGCGGAGCTTCTCCACGATCCGCCGGCAGGCGGTCTGGCTTTTTTACGCTCAATGACAAGCCTTTTGTCGGATAAATCAATTACGGCATTTTTATATGCCTAAATAGATTTTGCAGTATCACCGACCACCAGAGGCCACCGCCATGAAACTTGGATCATCGATACTTCTCGCGCTCGTCACCCTGTTCTGCGCCCCCACCTTCGCCGCCAGCTATGCCAGCTCCAGTGCGCCAACGGCCTCCGCCGCAGCCCTGGACAACCGCCTGGCGCTGCGCGACCTGTGGCAGGAACACATCTTCTGGATTCGCGACTACGTACAGGCCAACCAGGCCGGCGACAAGGCCCAGGCCAAGGTCGCCGCGGACCAGGTGGTCAGCAACGCCACGACCATCGCCAACGCCATCGCGCCGCTCTATGGCCAACCCGCCGCCGACCAGTTGCTCAAGCTGCTGGCCGGCCACTGGATGGCCGTGAAGCACTACAGCGACGCCAGCGTCGCCAAGGACGCCGGCGGGCGCAAAGCCGCCGTTGGCGACCTGACCAGCAATGCCGGCGCCATCGCCAAATTCCTCGCCTCGGCCAACCCCAACTTGCCCGAGCAGGACCTGGTGGCCATGCTCAGCACCCATGGCGCCCAGCACATCGCCCAGATCGACCAGCTCGGCGCCCATGACTACGCCGGCGAAGCCAAGACCTGGCAGGCCATGCGGCATCACATCCTGATGCTCGCCGACGCCTTGAACGGCGCCCTGGTCAAGCAGTTCCCGGACAAGTTCTGAGCGCGAGGTAAGCGAATGCTTCAAGGAATGGGCCGAATGCTTCAAGGAATGGGCCGCACCCAGCAGGATCTGCTCGCCGCCCTGCTCTACCAGGCGGGCGGCATGAGCATCGACGAGTTGGCCGAGCAACTGGCGGTCACCCGTACTGCCGTGCGCCAACACCTGGCCGCGCTGGAGCGCGACGCCCTGGTGGTGCGCGGCCCCACCCGCCCGACCGGGCGCCGTCCGGAGCAGCTGTACCTGCTGACGGCACAAGGCCGCGAACTGTTTCCCCGGCAGTACCAACTGCTCGGCGACCTGCTGATCGGCGAGATCGCCCAGCTCATCGGGCATGACGCCCTGGTCGGGATGATGCGCAAGCTCGGCACGCGCCTGGCGGCCGAACTGGAGTCCGAACCGGTGGCGGAGCCGCGCATAGCCGAGCATCTGAACGCCACCGGCTACGAAGCGCAGATCATCGCCCGCAGCTCCGGCGAGCTGGAGATCGTCGCGCACAACTGCGTGTTCCACCACCTGGCCGATCTCTACCCCGAAGTCTGCGAACTGGACCTGGCGCTGATCGGCACCCTCGGCGGCCACCCCGTCGAACACCTCGAATGCATGCACCGTGACGGGCAGGTCTGCCGCTTCCACCTGCGCAAAAAGGCGGAAGACGACTCCGCCTGATACCACCCTGCCCCGCCCGGAACTACAGGCTCAACGTCTGCCCGTCTGCGGGGATGAGCAACCGCGCGGCGAAACCGGCGCCGGTCGACAGCGTCGCCAGTTCGTCGCGGGTCACGGGACAGTGGCTGATCGCTTCCAGGTGATTCGCGATGACCGAGCCCTGGCTGATGCGCAGGAACTCCAGCACGTCGTCCACGCCCATGATGATGTCCGCGCCGATGTCGAAGCGCGCCCCACCGGCCGGGATGACGCTGACACCCGGCTGATGCCGCAGCACGAAGTCGCGGACGGTGGCGGTCAGCAGGGTATCGCCCGCCAGGTAGAGGCTGGGCTCCCCGGGCATCTCGATCAGGTAGCCGACACCGTGCTCCATCAACCTGCCGATGAAGCCCTCTCCATGGGTGCAGCGGACCGTGCGAATCCACCCGCCGAGGAACGGGCACGGCTGCTCGTGATCGTCCGGCAGCGGCTGCACGTTCAGACCGCGCCGCGCCAGGTGCGGAGCGTCGTGGGGCGTGCAGATCACCGGAATCTGTCGCTCCCGCAGCCAGCGCGTGCCGGCCCGGTCCAGATGATCGAAGTGGCCTTTCTGGCAATGCGTGATCAGGCAGTGGGTTACCGACTCGAGCGCCTGTTCCGCCGAATCCGGCAGTTCGACCAGGGGGTTTCTCTGTCGCGCGGACAGCACCCGCAGCGGCGGCAACGCGCCCTTGCGCGCCAGCATCGGGTCGACCAGGACGCGCTGCCCGCCCAGTTCGAGAATGATCGTCGCGTTGCGGATCTGCTGAATCTTCATCGTGGAGCCCTCTTCAGGTAGGGCTCCATGGTGCCGATCCGAAACAGCGGCCATAATGGCAGGACCAGACACAATTCATTCATTTCCAGCCATGCCCAAGCCCCTTCAGGTCGGCCTCCTCCTCTTTCCCGGCTGCATGCCGGCAGGTCTGCTCGCCTTCGCCGACCTGCTGCATGCCGCCAACCGGCGAACCGGCATCGAACTCTTCGCCACGCATTACGTCGGCGTGCGCGGCGGGCCGGTGGAGTGCGCCCACGGCCTGGTCCTGCAAGCGGCCCACGGCCTCGCCGAGCGTCCGCTCGATGCGCTGCTGATCCCCGGTTTCTGGGCCGAGTCCGCGCAGCACGTCGAGGCCACCCTAACCAGCAGCACCGAGCTGCTGGGCATCCTGGCCAGGTTCGACAAGCGTTGCCAGTTGTGGAGCTACTGCGTGGGCGTCTGCCTAGCCGCCGCCAGCGGCCGCCTCGACGGTCAACCGGCGACGGCCACCTGGTGGCTGGCGGACGCCCTGCCGAAGCGCTACCCGAAGGTGCAATGGCAGAGCGAGAAGAACTGCATAGTCAACCCGCGCAACGCCACCGCCAGTGGGGTCAATGGCTACCTGCCGATCGCCCAGGCGCTGATCGAGCGGCACGTCAGCGCCGAGGTATTGCGCGATCTCATCCGGCTGATGGTGCTGCCGCGCCCGGCGCAGTCCCACGACGCCTTCCAGGCCATCAGCCTGATCGGCCAATCCAGCGACCTGTTGCGGCGGCTCCACCTGCTGGTGGAGAGCCTGCCGGCGGAACAGCTCACCGTGCAGAAACTGGCGGATGGACTGGGGCTGTCCGAGCGCACGCTGGCACGCCGGGTCAGGAGCGAAACCGGGACCGCCGTGGCCACCTACGCCCGGCGCATCAAGCTCAGCCAGGTGGGCGAGCGCCTCACGCTGACTTCCGCTTCCATCAGCGCGATCAGCGAAGAACTCGGCTTCAGCAGCGAATCGAACCTGCGGCGAATGTTCAAGGAGCTGACCGACTTCACTCCGGCGCAGTACCGGCAACGCTTCGCCCGGTTCTAGGGGCCACGGCCCGCCTACTCCTCGGAACGCCCCGTGGCGTCGCGGTCACGCTCGTATCGCCGCGCCAGCGGGAACGGCGGCAGCCAGGCCTCGCGGCGAATGGTCCAGAGTTCGTAGGTGGGCCGGAACTGGTCCGGAGCATCCAGGGAGCCCAGGTTCACCTCGACCTCATCGCCACTGCGCCCGAACACCGACGAGCCGCAACGGGGGCAGAAATAGCGCCCGTTGTAGTCATGGGTTTCGCCTTCGATCGTCACCGCGTCCTGGGGGAAGATCGCCGACGCATGGAACAGCGCGCCGTGATGCTTGCGGCAGTCGAGGCAGTGGCACAGGCCGACCCGATAAGGGCGCCCTGAGGCCACGAGACGGACGTTGCCGCACAGGCAACCGCCGGTGAATCGTTCCATGTTGCACCTCCGCTGACATCGAGTGTCAGGGCTGTCTACGAGGAAGCCCGTCGGGCCTCGGGAACCGGCATTATCACCCTGATTACCGGACGTGGCGGCAAGACCGCGAAGCGGCCGGCTCAAGCCCTGATGCCGGATCAGGCGGGAGCGTCGGACGGTCGCGCCTCACCGCACCGCCTCGACCGCGCAGGCCCAGGCCTGCAGGGCATCCCGCGCGGCCAGGGCGATTTCCTCATCGCTGCGTCCGCTGAATTGCCGCTCCACGGCGTCCGCGGCAATGAGCCCGGCCACGGTCGGCGTTCCGACTGCATCGGTCAGGTCCAGCCATTCGACCCAGCTCGCCGGCGTGTCGTACCAGCGCAGGTAACCGGTCGGGGAGCGCGGCCACCAGCGCCGGTCGAACTGCAGCACGACCTTTTCCAGCCGCCCCATGCCCAGGTGGGCCAACGCATCCCGCTGGGGCTGCGGCAGCTCGGGGACGAACTGCAGGGTCTTGAGCACACCAAGCGGTACGGTGCAGATGCAGAAATCGCCAAGCGCGTCATTCACCCGCACGTCGCTGCCCTGCCAGTCGATCCGGGCGACGGGTTGCCCGAGCCGGATGTCGAGCCCGGCCGCCAGGTGGTCGATGACCTGGCGGTAGCCGCCGGGGAGGAAATGATCGTCGTTGCCGACGCCTTCCTCGTCGAGCGAGTCCACTGACAACTCAGCGAGCGGCAGGCAGGCTTCGATGATCAGGTTGCCCTCGATGGCATAGCGCGTCGCGCGCGCCTCGGCCGGCGCCAGCCCGGCCAGGTAGCGCGCCACGCCTTCGGTCAGGGGAAGACGCCGATCGATTCCCCGGCGAAGCGCTTCCCAGGCGGCCTCGATGCCGTCGACCGGGCCGTCGCTGGCGGCCGCCAGCGGCTGGCTGAAGTCGGTCCCGACCAGCCGCACCCCGAGGCGCTCCGCCTCGCGGGCCACGGCGTTGTCGCCGAACTGCTGCAGCCAGGCGGCGCCGACGTCCACGGTCACCGGCCCCAGTTGCAGGCTGTGGGTGCGGCCGCCGATACGCTCCCGGGCTTCGAGCACGACGCAGTCGATGCCCTGCGCGCTCAGGTGGCGAGCCGCCCCCAGGCCCGCGCATCCCGCACCGATCACTATGACTCGCCGGGCCCCGGCGCGCACCGCCAGGTTCGCCGCGCGAATCCCGTCGTCCCAGGCGCCGTGGACCATGGCCGGCGCCTTGGGATTGCAGGCCTCGCCGGCGATCACCAGGCGACCGTCCAGGCAATCGCCCAGCGCCGCGCGATGCGCCGGGGACCCTCCGGGCAGAAGCGTGCTGTAGGCACCCTGGGAATAGACGTCGTGGCTCCAGTGGGTGACGTGCCAGGCGATGGGGCGATGCACGAGTGACGCCTGTTTTTGACGCAGATTCCTCATGGCAGGACCTTCCTTGTGTTGCGGTTTTCCATGGCCGGGCGGGCCACTCAATTGCCCGCGGACACGCCGCGATCGATCGCCAGGTCCGCACCCGTGATCGATCGCGCGGAGGGCTGGCAGAGGAAGAACACCAGTTCAGCCACTTCGCCGGGCTGGATGAAGGCCGCCCGGTCGCCCTGGGGGTACTTGGCGAGCAGTTCGCGATAGTAGCCCTGGGGGTCTCCGGCGCCGTAGCGCTCGGCCTGGAAGCGCAGCATGGGCGTTTCGATGTCGCCCGGCGAGACCGTGTTGCAGCGCACCCCGAAGGGCGCCAGGTCCAGCGCCAGGGTCTTGCTCATCAGGGTCACGCCGCCCTTGCTCGCGCAGTACGCGGCGGCGTTGCGGTTGCCCTGACGGCCGGCGTCGCTGGAGATATTCACGATCGCCCCTTCGCTGTCCTTGAGGTGCGGAATCGCCGCCGAACACATGAAGAAGGTGCCCTTGAGGTTGACGTCCAGCACAATGTCGAAGTCCTCTTCACTGCACGCTTCGACCGGTCCCTCGCGCCATACACCGGCGGCATTGACCAGCGCATCGATGCGTCCGGCCGCCTGCATCGCATCGGCCACTATCCGCCTGCACTCGGCGGGCTGGCGTATGTCCCCTGCGCAGTAGCCGGCCAGGCCCGCCGCGTCGGCCAGGCGCCGCAACGCCTCGCTGTCCAGGTCGGTGGGGAACACCCGCCACCCCGCCGCACTAAATCGTTGGACCAACGCCTGCCCCACCCCGCCGCACGCGCCGGTTATCACAACCACTGGCTTGCTCATTGTTGTCTTCCTTCATGGACTCGGGGCTCCGCGCCTCGGCAGGCCGGGCGCGCCCCGGACGCTCAGGGCGCCTTGTTTTCAACCAGGCAGTTGCCGCCATCGACGACCAGCACTTCACCGGTCACATAGCTCGCTTCCGGCGATGCCAGGAAGGCCACTGCGGCGGCGACTTCCGCCGGGCGCCCGGCCCTGCCGACGGGTGTATGGCGCCCGGCAATGGCTTCCTCCTCGGTGGAGGACTCGGTGGCGATCCAGCCGGGCGCCACGCTGTTCACGGTGATGCCGTAGCGGGCCACTTCCAGCGCCAGCCCCATGTTCATGCCCACCATCCCGGCCTTGGCCGCGCTGTAGGCCGCCTCGCCGGGGTTGCTGCCGCGGGTGCCGGTGGTGGAGCTGATCTGGACGACCCGTCCATAGCCCCGCTCCCGCATGCCCCGCAGTACGCCACGGGTCAGCAGGAAGGCGGTGGTCAGGTTCCGCGACAGCGCCAGGTTCCACGCGGCCAGGTCGGTATCGACCACGTCGGCGAAGGGCTCCGGGCTGCCCTGCATGGCCATGCCGGCGTTATTGACCAGGATGTCGATCCGCCCCCACAAGGATTCGGCCCACTCTACCAGGGCACTCACCTGCGCCTCATCGGTGAGGTCCGCCGTGCGTCCTTCGGCCTCGAAGCCTTCGGCGCGCAGTTGCGCCACACGGTCGAACAGGCGCGGGCTGCTGGCGGTGACGATGAGTTTCACGCCGCATTGACCGAGCCGACGCGCGATCGCCATTCCAATCCCTTGCTCGCTGCCGGCGCCGCTGATCAGCGCGACCTGGCCCTGCCACTGTGCATTCGGCATTTCAGTCTCCTTCGATTGCGATAGTGCGAGCCAGATTAGGCGCGTCCTGGCAGTCGAAAAAGACAATTACCATCAGCTATTCTGACAACCCTCCGGACCCGCACCGGGATTTCAGAGCCTTTAGAGCGTAACCAAGCCTTTGATCCCTGGATTGGCGAACACCGTCATCAGGATTTCTGAAAACCATGGCTTTCTCCAGCGACTCCCTGTCGATCTTCCTCGCCGTGCTGGACAGCGGCTCATTCTCCGCCGCGGCGCGCAAGCTCGGCCGCGTGCCGTCGGCCGTCAGCATGGCCGTCGCCCAACTGGAGGCGGAGCTGGATCTCACGCTGTTCGACCGCAGCACGCGCAAGGCCCTGCCCACCGCCGCCGCGCTGGCCCTGGAGCCCCAGGCCCGGCAGGTGATCTGCCAGTTGAACCTGCTGGATGCCCAGGCATTGCAGTTGCACAAGGGGCTCGAACAACGGCTGAGCATCGCCATTGCCCCGGAGCTGCAGACCGGCCGCTGGGGCCAGCCGCTGGCGACCCTGGCCGAGGAGTTCCCCGCGCTGGAGATCGAAGTGCGCTCGGCCACGCAGGCCGAAGCCGTCCGCATGCTCCACGAAGGCGCCGTGCAATTGGCCCTGGTATTCGAGCGCCCCGGCATCAATGAGCGGGAGTCGTTCCTCGAAGCGGGCAGCCAGCTGCTCGTCGCGGTCGCCTCTCCGCAGCACCCCGTCGCGCGGCAGAACGACAGGCCACTGCGCGAGGAAATGCTCGCGGAGCAGCGGCAGATCATCGTCGCCTCGGGCACGCCCACCGGGTCGGACCCGCGCATGGTGCTGTCGCGGCGCATCTGGTTGACCGACAGCTACCTGGCCACCCTGGAGTTCATCCAGTCCGGGCTGGGCTGGGCCTACCTGCCGCAGCCCCTGGTCCAACCCCTGCTCGCTTCGGGCGCGGTCACGGAAGTCCGCTTCGACAACATGGCCAGCCGGCTGCGCCTCTGGGTCGACGTCATCTGGATGAAGTCCCGCCCACTCGGCCTGGGCGCAAGGCGCTACCTCGAGCTCATGCGCCAGTTCTTCAAGGACGAGCCGCCCAGATCCTGAGTCCGAGCGCGACCGATGCGCAAGCTGCCCGCGCGCGCCATGGCAGCCCCTCAGCGTGAAAAATCCGCCCCGGCTGGTCAGGCAAGCGGAAAAGGTGCGAAGATCGCCCAAAATCGTTAACACGAGTAACAGTGCTCGCATGGCCAAGAAAAGCGCATCCGCCCCGCCCCTCGACGACGACGCCCAAGAGGCCGCCAGCACGGCCCTGAGCTCGCCCCTGGACAACTACGTCGGCTACGCCCTGCGCCGCGCCCAGCTGTCGGTCTTCCAGCACCTGGTGAACGAGCTGGCGCACTTCGACCTGCGTCCGGCGCAGTTCACCGCCCTGGCGATCATCGAGAGCAATCCCGGGCTGATGCAGGCCGACCTGGCCCGCGCCCTGAGCGTCGAGCCGCCGCAACTGGTGCCGCTGCTGAACAAGCTGGAAACCCGCGCCCTCGCGGTGCGGGTACGCTGCAAGCCGGACAAGCGCTCCTACGGGATCTTCCTCAGCAAGGCGGGCGAAGCCCTGCTCAAGCAGCTCAAGGAAGTCGCCCTGCAGAGCGACCTCGAAGCCACCGCCGGCCTCTCCGACGGCGAACGCGAACAACTGCTCGGCCTGCTGCAGAAGATCCATACCCCCGCCTAACCCCTCCTTCGTTCAGCCTCCCGCTTCCTCATCGCGCCCCGCCCACCGCCTCCTGCGGTGGGCGGCCGTGGCGTTGACGAATCCGTCCGGGCCTCCTAGCATCGCAAACACGTTAATTTAGTTAACTTGTTTAAGCCTAAAACAACTACAAGAGCGCCATCGGCATGAACGACACCTCTTCCGCCCCCGCGGCGCGGCAGACCACCGCCACTCGCCTCACCATCCTGCTGTGCTTCATCGTCGCCCTGCTCGAAGGTGTCGACATCCAGTCCTCGGGTATTGCCGGGCCGGGCATCGCCGCGCATTTCGGCCTGGACAAGGTCCAGCTCGGCTGGGTGTTCAGCGCCAGCATCCTCGGCCTGCTGCCTGGCGCCTTCGTCGGCGGCTGGCTGGCGGACCGCATCGGGCGCAAACGCGTGCTGACCGTCGCGGTGGCGCTGTTCGGCCTGTTCTCCCTGCTCACCACCCAGAGCGGGAGCCTCGACAGCCTGCTGGCAGCGCGCTTCATGACCGGCCTGGGGCTGGGCGCGGCGCTGCCCAACCTGATCGCCCTGACCTCCGAAGCCGCCGGCAGCGCCCGGCGTGCCACCGCGGTCAGCCTGATGTACTGCGGGGTGCCGCTGGGCGGTGCGCTGGCGTCCCTGGCCGGGATGTCGGCCGGCGCGGATCATTGGCAACTGGTGTTCCACATCGGCGGCTGGGCGCCGCTGCTGGTCGCGCCACTGCTGTACCTGCGCCTGCCGGAGTCCCCGGCCTACCAGCAGCCGTCCGAAGAGCGCCAGCGCATCGGCGTGTACCAGGGGCTGTTCCGCGCGGGCCAGGCATTGCCGACCCTGCTGCTGTGGCTGAGCTGCTTCTTCACCCTCATGGTGGTGTACATGCTGCTCAACTGGCTGCCCTCGCTGCTCATGGGCCAGGGCTTCAGCCGCATCCAGGCCGGCAGCGTGCAGTTGCTGCTGAACCTGGGCATGACGCTGGGCTCGGTCCTGGCCGGCGTGCTGCTCGACCGCTGGCGGCCGACGCTGCTGGTGGCGTTGATCTACGCCGGCATCCTGCTCGCCCTCGCCGGCCTGGGCTCGCTGGAAGGCTTCGCCAGCATGCTGCTGGTGGGCTTCGCCGCCGGCTTCTTCGTGCTCGCCGCGCAGTTGGTGCTCTATGCCCTGGCGCCGCAGTTCTACCCGGCCGGCATCCGCGCCACCGGGGTCGGCTCGGCGGTCGCCGTGGGCCGCCTGGGCTCCATCGGCGGGCCCCTGCTGGCCGGCCAGATGCTCGCTTCCGGCGCCGGTACGGCAGGCCTGATGGCCGTGGCCGCGCCCGGCATCCTGGTCGCCGCCACCGGGATCATCCTCCTGCTGCGGCACCGACCGGCCAGCGAGCACCACTGACCTCATCCAGTCCCGCTGCACAGCATTGCGCTGCGCCAGCGCTCAGTTCACGCCCCCATCAGGAGCCCCGCATGGCCCTACCCGGACTTTTCAGCGCCTTCGACGACGCCCTGCTCGTCGAGGCCGTTCGCACGCCCTGGATCGACTACCGCGGCGCCCTCGCCCCCGTCTCGCCAACCGACCTGGGCATCTGCGCCGGCCGCGCCGTGCTGCAACGCAGCGGCGTGGACCCGGCCGGCATCGACAGCGTGCTGGCCGGCAACATGGCCCAGGCCAGCTTCGATGCCTACATGCTGCCGCGCCACATCGGCCTGTACTGCGGCGTCCCCCAGCACGTCCCGGCCCTGGGCGTGCAGCGCATCTGCGGCACCGGCCTTGAGCTGCTGCGCCAGGGCGCCGAGCAACTCCAGCAGGGCCAGGCCCGCAGCGTGCTGTGCGTGGCCAGCGAGTCCATGTCGCGCAACCCCATCGCCAGCTACGGCCATCGCAACGGTTTCGCCCTGGGCCAGCCGGTGGAGTTCAAGGACTTCCTCTGGGAGGCGCTGCTCGACCCGGCCGTGGGCCTGAGCATGATGCAGACCGCCGAGAACCTCGCGCGCCGCCACGGCCTGCGCCGCGACGAAGTGGACGCCTATGCCCTGCGCAGCTTCGAGCGCGCCTTGCGCGCCCAGGCCGGGGGCTGGTTCGCCGGGGAAATCCACGAAGTGATCGAACAGACCTTCGAGCAGCCCGGCCTCCAGCCACGCCGGCTGAAACTGGCCGGACGCCAGGCGCGCGCCGCCCAGGACAGCCATATCCGCGAGACTTCCGCCGAGGCCCTGGCGCGCCTGAACGCGCTCTACCCCGACGGCGTGCAGACCGCCGGCAACAGCTGCGCCGTGGTCGATGGCGCCGCCGCCGCGCTGCTGATGTCCAGCGCCGAAGCCGCCGGCATGCCGGTGCTGGCGCACCTGCGGGCCGCTGCCGTAGTGGGCGTCGACCCGGCGTACATGGGCATCGGCCCGGTTCCGGCGATCCGTCGCCTGCTCGACGGCAGCGGGCTGCGGCTGGAGCAGATCGGCCACTTCGAGATCAACGAAGCCCAGGCCGCCCAGGTGCTCGCCGTGCAACGCGAGCTGGAACTGGACGACGAGCGCCTGAATATCCACGGCGGCGCCATCGCGCTGGGTCACCCGCTGGCCGCCACCGGGCTGCGTCTGGCCCACACCCTCGCCCGGCAGATGGCCGCCAGCGGCCGCCGCTATGGCATCGCCTCCGCCTGCATCGGCGGCGGCCAGGGCATGGCGGTGCTGCTGGAAAACCCGCACCCCGCCACGTTCAACTGAGTCTCGATCTCGCGGCGCCCTCCCGGCGCCGCGCCTCATCCATCCGAATGTCCCGCATAAAAAAACGAGCCGCCTCACTCGCGCAAGGCGGCCCGTTTCGTTCAGTCACGCTCAGGGCGCGGCAATCGCCCGGACGTCTCCACCCCGGTACAAACCCTCGATCAGCTCGGCACGCGAGGCCAGGATGGCGCGCTGGTTCAGCGAACCCTTGTCGGTGATCTCGCCCCGATCGATGGACGGCGCCTCATCGAGCAACGCTGCCCAGCCGAAGAAGTTCGCATTGCCGGTCGCCTGCCGGTTGAGTTGCCCCAGCCAGTCGCGGAACCAGGCCCTGACCTGCGCACTGCCCAGCACCTGGGCATCGCTGGCGTCCATTCCAAGCCCGGCCAACACGCGGCACTCCGCCATGCGCGGGAACACCAGCAGCCCAAGGCTCGGGCGGTCGGGCGCCAGCACCACCACATCCTGCACGTAGCGCGCCCCGGCGAGCACCGCCCGAGTGCGCAGCGGGCCGACATTGACGAACACCCCGGAGGACAGCTTGAAGTCCTCGGCCAGGCGGCCATCGAACATCAGGCCCAGCTGCGGATCGGCGTCGTCCGCCAGGCGCAGCGCATCGCCGGAGCAGTAGAAGCCCTCCTCGTCGAAGACCTCGGCGTTCTGCTCGGGGCTGCGCCAGTAGCCACGCATCAGGTTCGGCCCCCGGTAGCGCGCTTCCAGCTTGCCTTCCAGCGGCACCAGCTTGACCTCGCAGCCCGGCGCGGGCAGCCCCACGTAGCCCGCCACGGAGAGCGGGCCGGTGGTGAAGGTGCAGGACGGCGCCGCCTCGGTCATGCCCAGGCCTGCCATCATGCGGATGCGTTCGCCGCAATGGGCTTCGGCCAGGCGGTCGAGGCGATCCCAGACATCCTGGGACAGCCCGGCGGCAGCGAAAAAGAACAGGCGGATGCGGGCGAAGAAGCGCTCCCGCAGTTGCGGGTCGCTCTCCAGCGCCCCGGCCAGCTCCTCCCAGCCGCGCGGCACCGTGAGGTAGGCGGTGGGCGAGACTTCCTTGAGGTTGCGCAGGGTTTCGGCGAAGCCCTGGGGCGTCGGGCGGCCGCCGTCGATGTAGAAGCTGCCGCCGTTGTAGAGCGCAATGCCGAGGTTGTGGCTGCCGCCGAAGGTGTGGTTCCACGGCAGCCAGTCCACCAGCACCGGCGGCTCCTTGGCGAACTCGGGGAAGGTCTGCAGCAGCATCTGCTGGTTGGCGCAGAGCATGCGCTGGGTGGTGGGCACCGCCTTGGGCAGCTTGGTCGAGCCGGAGGTGAAGAGGAACTTGGCGATGGTGTCGCCGTCCGTGTCGGCGAAGGCGGCATCCGCCTCGGCGCAATCCTCGGCCTGCAACAGTTCGGCAAAGGCGCGGCAGCGCCGGCCCGCCAGCTCGCCACGCTGGAACAGCAGCGGAACCTGGGCATCGATCACCGTTTCGATGGCGCGGCGGAACGGCCCTGCGTCGGCGGCGAAGACCAGCCCCGGCTGCAACAGGTCGACGATATGGCGCAGCTTGGCCAGGTCCTGGGAGACCAACGAATAGGCCGGCGACAGCGGGCAATAGGGAATCCCCGCGTACATCGCGCCGAACGCTAGTTGCAGGTGTTCCAGGTCGTTGCCCGAGAGAATCAGCAATGGGCGTTCCGGGCCGAGCCCGTAGGCCAACAGGTTCTGCGCGATGCGCCGGGTGTTGTCGAGCATCTGCGCGTAGCTGATGCGGCACCACTGGCCGGACTCGTCACGGGCGGCGACGAAGGTCTGCTGCGGCCGCTCGCCGGCCCACAGCTGCAGGCGCTCCAGCAGGCGCCCGGGCAGCGGCTCCAGCGCTTCGCGGGCTCGCAGGTAGAGGGTGCCGTCTGCCTCGCGACGGACCTCTACCTCGGGATGGCCGATGGCGACCCGCCGGTAGCGTGGGGGGGAATTGGATTCGACAGTCATGGAGTGTCTTCCATCGAGACGCGCCGCCGCACCTTGCGGCGCGGCGGCGAAGATCTTGTTCTTGTTCTGCCCGGCGTCCTGCCGGGCACTCGGATCGGGGGCGCGGATCGGCGGCTCAGATCGGATAGTGGCGCGGCGTGGTCTGCAGGGTGATCCAGCGCAACTGGGTGAAGTGATCGAGTGCGGCGCGGCTGCCGAAGCTACCGTAGCCACTGGCCTTGACGCCACCGAAAGGTATCTGCGCCTCGTCATGCACGGTCGGGCCGTTGATGTGGCAGATACCCGATTCGACGCGTCGCGCCAGGTTCAGCGCGCGTGCCTGGTCGCGGCTGAAGATCGCCGCCGACAAGCCATATTCGCTGTCGTTGGCCACCCGCAGGGCTTCCTCGTCGCCGTCCACGCGGATCACGCAGAGCACCGGGCCGAAGGACTCCTCGGCGTACAGGCGCATGTCCGGCGTCACCCCGTCGAGCAGCGCCGGCTGCATGACGGCGCCCTCGCATTCACCCCCGCAGAGCAGGCGCGCGCCCTTCTCCACCGCGTCGTCGATCAGTGCGCGAATACGCCGTGCGGAGGCCTCGTCCACCAGGCTGCCGAGCACCGAGTCCGGGGCGGCGGGATGACCGGCACGCAGGCTGGCGGTCTTCTTCGCCAGGCGTTCGACGAAGGCATCGGCCACCCGCGCATCGACGATCACGCGCTCGGTGGACATGCAGATCTGCCCCTGGTTGAAGTAGCCACCGAAGGCGGCGGCCTCGACCGCCGCATCCAGGTCGGCGTCGTCCAGCACCAGCAGCGGCGCCTTGCCGCCCAGCTCCAGCAGCGCCGGCTTGAGGTGGCGCGCACTGAGCTCGCCGATGATGCGTCCGACGCGGGTCGAACCGGTGAAGTTGACGCGTTTGACCGCCGGGTTGGCGATCAGCCGTTCGACCAGCCCGGCAGCGTCTTCCGGGGCGTTGCTCAGCACGTTGACCACGCCGTCGTCCAGGCCCGCGTCGTGCAGCACCTGGCCGATCAGCCGGTGCACCGCCGGGCACTGCTCGGAAGCCTTGAGCACCACCGTGTTGCCGCACGCCAGGGCCATGGCCAGGGCGCGGGTAGCGAGGATCACCGGGGCGTTCCACGGTGCGATGCCGAGCACCACGCCCACCGGTTGGCGCATGGCCATGGACAGCGAGCCCGGCACGTCGGAGGGGATCACTTCGCCCAGTACCTGGGTGGTCATGCCGGCCGCTTCGCGCAGGATGCCGGCGGCCAGGTGCACATTGAAGCCGTACCAGTTGGCCATGGCGCCGGTTTCGCGGGCGCCGGCGGCGATGAACTCGGCGCCGCGCGCCTCCATCAGCCGGGCGGCTTCCAGCAGGCGCAGGCGTCGCTCGCCGGGGCCCAGCGCCGACCAGGCAGGAAACGCCGCGGCGGCGGCAGCCACGGCGGCATCGGCATCCTCGAGGGTGGCGGCGGCGGCGACGCTGGCCGGCGTGCCCGTCAGCGGGTCGAGCCGGGTGAAGGTGCGTCCGTTGCTGGCAGGCAAGGCCCGTCCGCCGATCAACAGCGAGACTTCGTTCATGCAGCGATTCCTCTTGTCATTGTTCTGGCCACGGGGACGGAACCCCGCGGCGGCGGCTCAGCGGCGGTAGGCCTCGAGGCCCGGCTTGATGCTCTTTTCGTCGAGGAATTGCTTCAGACCCTGCTCGCGGCCGTGCTCCGGGTCGCGCAGCTGGGCCTGGTCGAGCTTGGCGTAGAGGTAGTCCTCGTTCTGCTCCCAGGTCAGCTCGCGGCAGCGCTTGAAGCCGTTCTTCGCCGCGCGCAGCACCACCGGGTTCTTGTCCAGCAGCTCGCCGGCCAGTTCCAGCACCGCTTCTCGCAGTTGCGCCAGCGGCACGCTGCGGTTGACCAGGCCCATCTCGGCGGCCTTGCGGCCATCGAAGGTCTTGCCGCTCATGATGTAGTACAGCGCCTCACGGTGGCCCACGGTATCGGCCATGGCCTTGCTGACCAGGTTGCCCGGCGGGATGCCCCAGTTGATCTCGGACAGACCGAACACCGCCTCGTCCGCGGCGATGGCCAGGTCGCACGCCACCAGCGGGCTGAAGCCGCCGCCGAAGCACCAGCCGTTGACCATGGCGATGGTCGGCTTGGAGTACAGGCGCAGCAGCTTCCACTGCCATTCGGAAGCGTCACGGCGGATACGCTCCTGGAGAATCTCCGGGCCTGCGTCCACTTCGCGGAAGTATTCCTTCAGGTCCATGCCGGCGGTCCAGGCGGTACCGGCGCCGGTCAGCACCAGCACGCGCGCGTCGCCATCCTGCTCCACGGTTTCCAGCACGTCGCGCATCTCGCGGTTGAGCGTGGGGCTCATGGCGTTGCGCTTCTCCGGACGGTTCAGGGTGACCCAGGCGATGCCGCCTTCCACTTCGACGGTTACGGTCTGCCAGCGGCCTTCGTACGTGTTCATGTCTCACCTTTGCTCTTGTTTTGCTTGGTGAGGGGAAAGCTATCCTGCCATATTAGTTATGTCAATTAACTATATTCCAGATTTACTGACTCGAATGCAGGCCCGGAAAGGCACGTGCACGTCGCCAGGAACCTGGAAAATCAAGCCAAAATGGCTGTAGACGGCTTCAACCCAGGTACAGGCAGACCTTGCCAGCCCGTCTCGCCACACTGTTAGTTAATGTGAATAATCAAATATCCACCCATGCCGACGGCACCGGGGTTACAGGGCTTGAGAACACTGAGTGGAAGCGAGAGCGCACGGCGAGGTGGGCGCCGGCACCTGGCGTCACTGCGCTCACGCTTGGGAGGGGGAAATGCGGATCGGGGCGACGAACGAGCACCGCACACAGCGGGCTCCGGACGCAGAGGCGCTCCGATTACCCGAGGCGAGGAAATCAGTTCAGCGGACAGCAGGCGATCGCCCGCGTCCGGCTCGACGTCGATACGCCAGCGGGCGGAGCACGGCCTCAGTCAGACGTGGCTGCGTCCTGCCTCGCACACGGCCAGACGCCGCACGGTCCGCGCAAGCAGCCGTGCTCCTGGGGGGGGCAGCGGGCCGACATCTGGGATCAGGGCAACAACCGGCTGATGGAAGGAACCGGCACGTAGCAGCTGGGGTAGCTGGCGTTGCAATAGACGGCACTGGCCACGGCAGCCGGTTTGGGCTGGACCAGCAACAGAACATAGGCCGCGCAGAGTGCACAGAGAACCGCAGCCAGGCAGATTTTTTTTGTTTTCATTGCCTTCACCGCCCTTGAGGGAGAACTAGGGGTGGTTCGAGACTATGAAAAAGGTGCGACGCATTGCCTCGTCCAAACGGACTAGATTCTTCGTTCGCCACGCTCGCGCCGCCCGCCCCCGCGCCCACTGGATTGGCAACCGCTCTATCTCGCACTCTCGAGGTGAAATCGGTCGTTCACCCGCGCCCGTTCAAGTCGATGGACGGCCGACCTTTCGTCGAGCCGGCGACGTCACCCGGCAAGCGCCAGGGAAATCGGCTGTACTGACATTCCCGACACCTCAGCTGGAGGCGTGATGCCATGGCAAAGTCTCTGTTATCCACGTTGCTGACTGCGACCCTACTCGTAGCCTCCATCGGTACGTCCTGGGGGGCCACGGTGCAGGCGCAACAACGCCGTGACGCGCGGGATGTTCGCCAGGAAACGCGTCAGGATGCCCGGCAGACGAAGCAGGACTGCCGCGCGGCGGATCAGAAAAACAATTACCAATGCCGGCAGGACAAACGGCAGACCAAGCAGCAAGGGCGGGAGCGGGCAAGGGATATCAAGTACTGAGCCGCCCGCGCGGGCCCATCCCGGGAAAGCTTGCCGACCCGGACGCCCGAGCGGGTCGCTGGATAGCGTTCGAAGGCGCCGTGACAGCGCTGCTGCCTGCCTTCGGCGCTCGCGTTGAATCCGACGGCTCAGCCGGGGGCGCAACAATAGCGCCAGCGCGCATTGAACGGGGCTCAGGGGCTCTGCTACGCTGCGCCGATCCAGCCCGCCACGAAGGACCGTCATGCGCCGGAGCCCCATTTTCCTCGTCTTCCTGCTCTTGCTCACGGGCTGCAGCGGCCCTGGCTATTTCGAACCCATTCCCCCGAGCACCCCGCAACGCGCAACCCTCTACCTGTTCCGTCCCAAGGCCGACAATCCGGGCAGGCAGCCCCTGCGCTTCTCCTATCCGGACATCCTGATCGACGAACAGAGCGTCGGCACGCTCGAGTTCAACTCCTATCGCCGCATCGAGCTGGCGCCGGGCAACCACAACCTGCGCGTGACCGGCCTGACCCGCAAGGCGAGCTGGGAGCCCCGCGACATCAAGCAGACCTTCAGCATCGCTCCGGGCGAGATCAAGTACATGAAGCTCGACGTGCGCTTCAACCTGAACGAGATGATGCTCGGCAATCCCGGCCCCAGCTACCTGATCCGCGTGACACCCATGCGTCCCGACGACGCCGTCTACGAGATCCGTGAAACCGAACCTCAAACACCATGAAGCAAGGACTCGCCATGAGTGCATCCCGTTTTCTTTTCCTGCCGCTCGCCGCGGCCGTGCTGGTCGGCTGCCAGAGCCAGGCCGAGCAGCCGCTGAACACCGAGTACGAGCGCACCGAGGCCGTCGCCAAGGGCGTGCCGGGCGGCGCGATCACCGAGACGGAACAGCTGCAGGCCACCGTTTCGGCCATTGACGCAGGCAAGCGCAGCTTCACCCTCAAGGACGACCAGGGCAACAGCCGCACCATCCAGGCACCGCCGGAAATGCGCAACTTCAACCAGCTCAAGGTCGGCGACCGGGTCAAGGCGGTCGTCGTCATGGAGCGCGTCGTCTACCTGCGCAAGCCCGGCGAACCCGCCGTGAACGGTGCCGCCGGCATGCTGGCCACCTCGCAGCTGGGCGAGAAGCCGGCCATGGTCTCGGCCGACACCATCGAGGTCACGGCCCTGGTCAAGTCCATCGACACCACCCAGCGCACCGCCACCCTGCAACTCGCCGATGGCGGCCTGCATACCGTCAAGGTTCGCCCCGACGTGGAGATGAAGCACGAGTACATCGGCCGCCAGGTGGTGCTGCGCATCACCTCCGCCGTCGCGGTCAGCGTCGAGCCGCAATGAGTCGTGGCACCGGCGCCTCTCCCGGCCGCCGGTGCCCCTCCAACCTTCGACAGCCATCCCCCGCCCCCGCAGCGCAAACCTCCGATTTTCCCCTCGGCCAAGGGCCAGCTAAGGAAATCTTAATCCTCGTAAGGCATCTGGTGCCCCCATGCCAGAGGCTTCCGGCCGGCCGCGTCATCGCCCCGCCAGCCACCTGAACCATACTGGCTCAATCGCGGTACCCGCCCCTTCCCCGTCCTGACGATAGAGACCTGAGCATGGCCCTCCTCTTCACCCCGTCGCCAGGCTTGCGCAATGCCGCGCCCAACCGCTGGGACTGGATACTCCTGCCGCTGGTGCTCGTCCTGCTGGTGCTCGCTGCCTATGGCGCCATGCAGATGAGCCGGCCGTTCGTGGTCGGGCAGACGCTGCCGATCAGCCTCGACCCGCTGTACCTGCCCTACTACCTGCTGCGCACCATCCTGCGGATGTTCACCGCGCTGGGTTTCTCGCTGCTGTTCGCCTTCCTCTTCGCCGCGCTGGCGGCCAAGTACCGCGCCGCCGAGAAGGCCATGATCCCGTTGCTGGACGTGCTGCAGTCGGTGCCCATCCTCGGCTTCCAGGCCATCGCCATCGCGCCCTTCATCGCGCTTTTTCCCGGCAACCTGCTGGGCGTGGAGTGCGCGGCGGTGTTCGCCATCTTCACCTCCCAGGCGTGGAACATGGCGCTGAGCCTGTACCAGTCGTTCCGCAGCGTACCGCCGGAGCTCAACGAGGCGGCGCGGATCTTCCGCCTCTCCGCCTGGCAGCGCTTCTGGCGCCTGGAGCTGCCCTTCGCCATGCCCGGGCTGCTGTGGAACATGATGATGTCGATGTCCGGCGGCTGGTTCTTTCTGGTCGCCGCCGAAGCCATCTCGGTGGCCGGACAGGACATCAAGCTGCCCGGCATCGGGTCCTACATCGCGGTGGCCATCGACCAGCGCAACCTCGGCGCCATCGCCTGGGCCATCGGCGCCATGCTCGCCGGCATCCTGCTCTACGACCAGCTGTTCTTCCGCCCGCTGCTGGCCTGGGCCGACCGCTTCCGCTTCGAGGAATCCCAGGGCGACACCGCGCAGCGCTCCTGGCTGCTCGACCGGGCCCGTCGCAGTCGCTGGCTGAGCACATTCGGGCAGCACCTGGCAGACGCCTTCCAGCGCGCTATGGGCTGGTTCGCCCAGCGCCACGACGGCATCCACGCCCCGCGCACCTGGCTGCGCCTGCCCGCCTGGTGGCCGCGCGCCTGGGACGCCATCCTGCTGCTGGCCTGCGCCTTCGCCTTCTTCCGCCTGGGCCTGTTCGTGCACCAGGACGTGGGCTGGGGCGAGGCGCTGCACGTGGTCGGCCTGGGCCTGATCACCCTGTGCCGGGTGATGCTGCTGATCGCCCTTGCTTCGCTGGTGTGGGTGCCCCTGTCGATCTGGATCGGCCTGCGCCCGCGCTACTCGCAGAAGGTCCAGGCGCTCGCCCAGTTCCTCGCCGCCTTCCCGGTCAACCTGCTGTTCCCGCTGGTGGTCATGGCGCTGGCGCACTTCCAGCTCAACCCGAACATCTGGCTGAGCCCGCTGATGGTCTTCGGCACCCAGTGGTACATCCTGTTCAACGTGGTCGCCGGCGCCGCCAGCATTCCCTACGAACTGCGCCTGGCCGCTGACAACCTCGGCCTGCGCGGCTGGCTGAAGTGGAAGCGCGTATACCTGCCGGCGGTGTTCCCCAGCTTCGTCACGGGCGCCATCACCGCCAGCGGCGGTTCGTGGAACGCCAGCATCGTCGCCGAGTACGTCACCTGGGGCGACACCTCGCTGGTGGCCGACGGCCTGGGCAGCTACATCAAGCAGATGACCGACGCTGGCGACTTCCATCGCATCGCCCTGGGCATCGGCGTGATGTGCATCTACGTGATGCTGCTGAACCGCTTCTTCTGGCGCCGCTTGTACCTGCTGGCTGAAAACCGTCGCTGAGGACCTGAGATGAAACACCCCCTGATCGAACTCAAGGCCGTCAGCAAGGCCTTCCAGGCGTCCGACGGCACGCCGCGCACCGTGCTGGAGAAGGTCGACTTGCGCCTCAACGAGCGGGAAATCGTCGCCCTGCTCGGCCGCTCCGGCTCGGGCAAGTCGACCCTGCTGCGGATCATCGCCGGGCTGGTCGGCGCCGATCACGGCTCGGTCAGCTATCGCGGCCAACCCATCCACGGACCGGTGGCGGGCGTGGCCATGGTCTTCCAGTCCTTCGCGCTGTTCCCCTGGCTGACCGTGCAGCAGAACGTCGAGCTGGGCCTGGAAGCCCAGGGCGTGACCCCGGCCGAGCGCGCCCGGCTGGCCAACGCGGCGCTGGAGTTGATCGGCCTGTCCGGCTTCGGCGGCGCCCTGCCGCGCGAGCTGTCCGGCGGCATGCGCCAGCGCGTGGGCATCGCCCGCGCCCTGGTGATGAACCCCGAGGTGCTGCTGATGGACGAGGCCTTCTCGGCGCTCGACGTGCTCACCGGCGAGACCCTGCGCGACGACATGCTCGAACTCTGGGAGGAACACCGCATCACTACCCGCAGCATCCTCGTGGTGTCGCACAACATCGAGGAGACGGTGATGATGGCGGACCGCATCCTCATCCTCTCCAGCGATCCGGGCCGGGTACGCTCGGAGCTGCGCATCGACCTGCCGCGTCCGCGCAACGCCGACTCGGCGGAGGTCCGCGCGCTGGTCGACGAGGTCTACGCGCTCATGACCCAGCGCCCGGAAGTCGCGGCGGCCGCCGGTGCGCCACCGGCAGTGGAGCTGGGCTACCGCCTGCCCGACGCCGACGTCGCGCGCCTGGAAAGCGTGCTCGAACTGATCGCCGGCGAGCCCTTCAACGGCCAGGCCGACCTGCCGCACCTGGCCGAGGAGACCGAGCTGCCCGACGAGGTGCTGTTCCCGATCTACGAGGCCCTCGGCCTGCTCGGCTTCACCCAGGTGATCGAGGGTGACATCCGCCTGACCCGCCAGGGCCGCAACTACGTCACGGCCCGCCAGGCGCGGCGCCAGGACCTGTTCGCCCGCCAGTGCCGCAATCGCGTGGCGTTGATCGGCTACCTCCTCGACAGCCTGCATCTGGAGCCCGGCGGCCTGCAGGAAAAGGTCGTGCTCGAGCGCCTGGAGGAGTACATGGACGCCGACGAAGCCGAACGGGTGCTCAAGGTCGCCATCGAATGGGGCCGCTACGCCGAACTCTACGAATATGACTTCCACACCCGCCGCCTGACCCTGGCGCGGGAAGCCGCGAGCGAGAACTGACTTCACGGTGCGCCATTTCCCGGCAGCACACGCAGGGCGCATGACCCGGAACGGCTTTTCCGCCAAAACGGCGGATAACGCCCGAGGCGTTATGCGCCCTACAAGGCACGACCGAACCACATCGTTAAGCGGTTCGCGAGCAAGAACCAGGCGTCCCCCTCGCTCCTACGAAACGCGCACCTGCGTGCCACGCCGAATCTCGCCTATCGTGATTGAGGGCGGTCGATCATTGTCGGCAAGACATGCACCGGCCCGACGAACGCCCCATCCCTTCCAGCGGATCGACTGTCGCAGCAGCAGGGCCTTCGACCTGATGAGCAACGCTCCGTCCATCCGCGCCGTCATCCATTTCGACGGGCAGGGCCTTCCGCGCGGCACAGCACGGCGCCCTTCCTGCCGGACCGAACGCCAGGAGGATCAGATACATGAGCGCGCCTCACATTCACCCATCCGTAGACAACGGCATCCGCCCGGAAAAGCCCGGTTTCAGCGGCGGCACCCTCCAGTGCCTCTGCGCGACCGACAAGGTGGAGGTCGCGGTCGGCGCCCAGACGCTGCACAACCATGCCTGCGGCTGCACCAAATGCTGGAAGCCCGCCGGTGCGACCTTCGCGGTGATCGCCGTGGTGCCGCGCGACAAGGTCAGCGTGGTGGCCCACCCCGAAAAGCTGCACATCGTCGACGACAGCGCCGTCATCCAGCGGCACGCCTGCCGTGAATGCGGCGTACACCTGTTCGGCCGCATCGAGAACAAGGGGCACGCCTTCTACGGCCTCGACTTCGTGCACACCGAACTCTCCCCGCAGGAGGGCTGGTCGGCACCGGGCTTCGCCGCCTTCGTCTCCTCGGTGATCGAGAGCGGCACCCCGCCCTCGCAGATGGACGCGATCCGCAAGCGCCTGCGAGAACTTCACCTGGAGCCCTACGACTGCCTGTCCCCGCCGCTGATGGATGCCCTGGCCACCCATACCGCCAAGCAGAAGGGCACCTACCGCGAAGCCTGATCGGCCTCGCCAACCGCCGAAGCCGGAACAGGAGCTGGACGGCTCCGGCGGTTGACTGCATGTCCATATTCCCCCCCTGACGAGTGGTCAGCGCGCCCTCTGCGCCCGTCCGCACGGCCCGCTGTCGGTTTCAGGATACGAAGGGTCGCTCGGGTGCAATCCGCCGGCAGGCGGGATGGCAAGCTTCCATACTGTTAAGGACCAGGTGCGCCCAGATGCCTGGCCGGATAACAAGAATGGCGCTCCGAAGAGCCACGCTCCCGTGACGTGGCCGGCACGCCGCAGCCGAAGAGTTCCGAACCGCTGCCGGGGGACGGCAGACGCGTTCGCGATGTCGAGGTTCGCTGAATGTCTGATGACTCGCTCCACCTGCCCCTGATTCACGACGTGCTGGAACGCCAGAAGGCCACTCCCGGTGCCCTGCTGCCGATCCTCCATGCCATCCAGGACGGCCTCGGGTACATCCCCGATGTCGCCGTTCCCGAAATCGCCCACGCCCTCAACCTCAGCGTCGCCGAGGTACGCGGGGTAATCAGCTTCTACCACGACTTCCGTACCGCTCCGCCCGCCCGGCACACCCTGCGCCTGTGCCGGGCCGAGTCGTGCCAGAGCATGGGCGCCGAAGGCCTCGCCGCGCAGCTGCGCGAGCAGCTGGCGCTGGACGACCACGGCACCAGCGCCGACGGCAAGATTGCCCTGCGCCCGGTGTATTGCCTGGGCGCCTGCGCCTGCTCGCCGGCCCTGGAGCTGGACGGCCGCGTACATGCGCGCCTCACCCCCGAACGCCTGCGCGAGCTGGTGAACGGCTGCCTGGAGGACGGAGCATGCTGAAGCTGTTCATCTCCTGCGATTCGGTCGCCCGCTCGGTGGGTGCCGATGAGATCGCCGCCGCGCTGGCCGCCGAGGCCGAGCGCCGCCAAATGCCGCTTCAGGTGCAGCGCACCAGTTCCCGTGGCCTTTACTGGCTGGAACCGCTGGTCGAGCTGGAAGGCGCCAACGGCCGCCTGGGCTTCGGCCCCCTCACCGTAGCCGAGGTCCCGCCCCTGCTCGACGCCCTCGCTGGCGATTCGAGCAGCCATCCCCGCGCCCTCGGGCCGGTGGAAGAGATCCCCTACCTGAAGTCACAGCAACGCCTGCTGTTCGCCCGCGCCGGCATCACCCGGCCGCTGTCGCTGGACGACTATCGCGCCCACGGCGGCTTCGAGGGCCTGACCCGCGCCATTGGCATGGACGGTGCCGAAGTGGTCGCCGCCGTACTCGACTCCGGCCTGCGTGGTCGCGGCGGCGCGGCCTTCCCCGCCGGCATCAAGTGGCGCACCGTGCGTGACGCCAAGGCCGCCCAGAAATACGTGGTGTGCAACGCCGACGAAGGCGACTCCGGCACCTTCGCCGACCGCATGCTGATGGAAGGCGACCCCTTCCTGCTGATCGAAGGCATGGCCATCGCCGGCCTCGCCGTCGGCGCGACCCTGGGCTACATCTACGTGCGCTCCGAATATCCGGACTCCATCACCGCCCTCAACCAGGCCATCCAGATCGCCCGCGACGCCGGCTACCTGGGTGAAGACGTGTGCGGCAGCGGCCGTGCCTTCGACCTGGAAGTGCGGATGGGCGCCGGTGCGTACATCTGCGGCGAGGAGACCGCCCTGCTGGACTCCCTGGAAGGCAAGCGCGGCGTGGTCCGCGCCAAGCCGCCGCTGCCGGCGCTGCAGGGCCTGTTCGGGCTACCGACGCTGGTGCACAACGTACTGACCCTGGCCTCGGTGCCGGTCATCCTGGCCAAGGGCGCGCAGTTCTACCGCGACTTCGGCATGGGCCGCTCGCTGGGCACCATGCCCTTCCAGCTGGCCGGCAATATCCGCCACGGCGGGCTCGTCGAGCGCGCCTTCGGCCTGACCCTGCGCGAGCTGGTGGAAGGCTACGGCGGCGGCACCGCCAGTGGCCGGCCGCTAAAGGCCGCGCAGGTGGGAGGCCCGCTGGGGGCCTGGGTTCCACCGGCGCAGTTCGACACCCCGCTGGACTATGAAGCCTTCGCCGCCATGGGCGCGATGCTTGGCCACGGCGGCGTGGTGGTGGCCGACGACACCCTCGACATGGCCCGCATGGCGCGCTTCGCCCTGCAATTCTGCGCCGAGGAATCCTGCGGCAAATGCACGCCGTGCCGCATCGGCTCCACCCGTGGCGTGGAAGTCGTGGACCGCCTGCTGGCGGCGACCGACGCCCGCGCGCGGGATGAGCAGGTGATCTTGCTCAAGGACCTCTGCGACACCCTGACCTACGGCTCGCTCTGCGCGCTCGGCGGCATGACCGCCTTCCCCGTGACCAGCGCCCTCAAGCACTTCCCCGCCGACTTCGGTCTGGAGTCCCAGGAGGCCGACCAATGATCAACTACTTCGACCCCGCCAGCTCCGCCAGCAGCGAAATCGACCTCGGCACGCCCGCCCGCGAGAGCGACGTGCAGGTCAGCCTGAGCATCGATGGCCGCGAGATCAGCGTCCCCGCCGGCACCTCGGTGATGCGCGCCGCCGCGCTGGCAGGCACCAGCATTCCCAAGCTCTGCGCCACCGACAGCCTGGAAGCCTTCGGTTCCTGCCGCATGTGCCTGGTGGAAATCGACGGCATGCGCGGCTACCCCGCCTCCTGCACCACGCCGGTCACCGAAGGCATGGTGGTGCGCACCCAGACGCCGAAACTGGCGAGCCTGCGGCGCAACGTCATGGAGCTGTACATCTCCGACCACCCGCTGGACTGCCTGACCTGCCCGGCCAACGGCAATTGCGAACTGCAGACGGTGGCCGGCCAGGTGGGCCTGCGCGAAGTGCGCTACGGCTACGAAGGCGCCAACCACCTGAGCGATGCGAAGGACGTCTCCAACCCCTACTTCGACTACGACCCGAGCAAGTGCATCGTCTGCAACCGCTGCGTGCGCGCCTGCGAAGAGACCCAGGGCACCTTCGCCCTGACCATCGAAGGGCGCGGCTTCGAGTCCCGCGTGGCGGCGGCCGGTGGCGAGGACTTCCTCGACTCCGAATGCGTCTCCTGCGGCGCCTGCGTGCAGGCCTGCCCCACCGCCACGCTGATGGAAAAGAGCGTGGTCGAGATCGGCCAGCCCGAGCGCAGCGTCATCACCACCTGCGCCTACTGCGGCGTGGGCTGCTCCTTCCGCGCCGAGATGAAGGGCAACCAGCTGGTGCGCATGGTCCCGGACAAGAACGGTCAGGCCAACCACGGCCACTCCTGCGTCAAGGGCCGCTTCGCCTGGGGCTACGCCACCCACCCGGATCGCATCACCAAGCCGATGATCCGCAAGCACATCGACGACCCCTGGCAGGAAGTCAGCTGGGACGAGGCCGTCACCTACGCCGCCAGCGAATTCCGCCGCATCCAGCAGAAGTACGGGCGCGACTCCATCGGCGGCATCACCTCCAGCCGCTGCACCAACGAAGAGACCTACCTGGTGCAGAAACTGGTGCGCGCAGCGTTCGGTAACAACAACGTCGACACCTGCGCCCGCGTCTGCCACTCGCCCACCGGCTACGGACTCAAGCAGACCCTGGGCGAATCTGCCGGCACCCAGAGCTTCGACTCGGTGATGCAGGCCGACGTGGTCCTGGTGATGGGCGCCAACCCCACCGACGCGCACCCGGTATTCGGCTCCCAGCTCAAGCGCCGCCTGCGCGAGGGCGCGCAACTGATCGTCATCGACCCGCGCCGCATCGACCTGGTGGACTCGCCCCACGCCCGCGCCGAACTGCACCTGCAACTGCGCCCCGGCACCAACGTGGCGATGCTCAACGCGCTGGCCCACGTCATCGTCACCGAAGGCCTGGTCAACCAACCCTTCGTCGATGCCCGCTGCGAGGCGGCGGAATTCGCCCGCTGGCGCGACTTCGTCAGCCTGCCGGAGAACGCTCCCGAGGTGCTCGGCCCGGTCTGCGGCGTGCCCGCCGAGGAAATCCGCGCCGCCGCCCGCCTCTACGCCACCGGCGGCAACGCGGCCATCTACTACGGCCTGGGCGTCACCGAACACAGCCAGGGCAGCACCGCGGTAATGGGCATCGCCAACCTCGCCATGGCCACCGGCAACGTCGGCCGCGAAGGTGTGGGCGTGAACCCGCTGCGCGGCCAGAACAACGTCCAGGGCTCCTGCGACATGGGTTCCTTCCCCCACGAATTGCCGGGCTACCGCCACGTCTCCAACGAGGCCGTGCGCGCACAGTTCGAACAGGCCTGGGGCGTGACCCTGCAGCCCGATCCGGGCCTGCGCATCCCCAACATGTTCGAGGCGGCACTGGGCGGGACCTTCAAGGCGCTCTACTGCCAGGGCGAGGACATCGCCCAGAGCGACCCCAACACCCAGCACGTCACCGCCGCCCTGTCGGCCATGGAGTGCGTGGTGGTGCAGGACATCTTCCTCAACGAGACGGCCAAGTTCGCCCACGTGTTCCTGCCGGGCAGCTCCTTCCTCGAAAAGGACGGCACCTTCACCAACGCCGAACGCCGTATCTCCCGCGTGCGCAAGGTGATGGAGCCGCTGGGCGGCAAGGCCGACTGGGAAGGCACCGTGGCCCTGGCCAATGCCCTGGGCTACCCGATGAACTACACCCATCCGTCGCAGATCATGGACGAGATCGCCCGCCTGACGCCGACCTTCACCCGCGTCAGCTACGAGGAAATCGACCGCCACGGCAGCCTGCAATGGCCGTGCAACGACGCGGCGCCCGACGGCACCCCGACCATGCACATCGACGAGTTCGTGCGCGGCAAGGGACGCTTCATGCTCACCGGCTACGTGCCCACCGACGAGAAGGTCAACGCCCGCTACCCGCTGCTGCTGACCACCGGACGCATCCTCAGCCAGTACAACGTCGGCGCCCAGACCCGGCGCACCGACAACGTCGCCTGGCACGAGCAGGACCGCCTGGAGATCCACCCCAGCGACGCCGAGAGCCGTGGCATCCGCGATGGCGACTGGGTCGGCGTGGGCAGCCGCGCCGGGCAGACGGTACTGCGCGCCAAGGTCAGCGAGCGGGTGGCGCCCGGCGTGGTCTACACGACCTTCCACTTCCCGGAATCCGGCGCCAACGTGATCACCACCGACAACTCCGACTGGGCCACCAACTGCCCGGAATACAAGGTCACGGCGGTGGAAGTCACGCGCGTCTACGAGCCCTCCGAATGGCAGAAGCGCTACCAGAGCTTCAGTGACGAACAGCGGCGCCTGCTCAAGGAACGTCGCCACGCGGAGAAAGCCGAGGCCCGCCGATGAGCATCGAGAACCTGATCAAGATGGCCAACCAGATCGGCCAGTACTTCGCCAGCGAGCCGGACCGTGAGCAAGCCGTGCGCGGCGTGCGGCAGCACCTGCAGAACTTCTGGACGCCGGCCATGCGCCGCGACCTGACGGCCTGGCAGGAGCAACACCCCGAAGGCGACCTGCACCCGCTGGTGCGCGCCGCGCTGACGGACGCGACCGCGAAGGCCTGACCCCACCTGCGCCGCGCCTGCCTGGAACCACCGTTCCGCGCAGGCGCGGCGTCGCCTCGTTCAGCCAGGCTATTCCCGGTCAATCGCCGGACCGGCGCCGTGCTCTTCCCGGCGCTTCCGCACCCTGCTCCATCCGACGCTCACCCCTGCCGGACGATATCGACCGAAATCTCCACCGCCGCCACCGTACCCCGGTTCTCCAGCCAGTGGGTGGTGTTCCGGTCCTCCGGCCAGCCCACACCCGGCCCGTAGTCCGTGGCGACACCATTGCGATGGTCAGTGATGGTGCCCTGCAGGATGAACACCGTGCCGGGCCTGTCCTTGTGGTCATGGACCGGACCGAAGACCCCGCCTGGCTCGATGGTCACCTTGCGCATCCGCAACTGACGCCCCACCATGCCCTCGATCTCGGGGCCCAGGTCGATCGCCGCCAGCAACTCCACCGTCACCCCTCGGGTGTCGGGTGCCACCTGTTCTTCGCTCATCGTGCTCGCCTCGCCGTGCCGAAAAAATCTGGGCTGCTTCTTTCAGTGAAGCCCCGCTTTGCCGTTCAGGGCGACAACGAGCCATCGGCCGGGTCGGGAGGCGACGAAGGGTCGAATGCGGCCGCTTGCAGACGGTCTGCGAACGGCCAGAAGCAGACGTTCGATTTTGGGCGAGGCTAGGTCGAGTGCTACTGCTCTGAATGAGAAGTACACGCTATCGATTACTCTGGATTAGAGGGAGCCGACGTGGGGATTTGCCAGGCTGGTTTCTTGTCATCTTGACTGTCGAAAACGCGACGCGCCTTGCGGAATTCCTCGGCGTTTTCGACCACCCACATCCAAACAGGAGACATCCGAACCAACAGTTCCATACCCAGCGGCGTCAGCTCGTATTCGACGCGCGGCGGAATTTCCCCGAACTCCCGTCGAAGCAGTAATCCATCCCGCTCCATGGCGCGTAGCGTCTTGGTCAGCATTCGCTGGGTCACCCCAGTCATCTGCCTTTTTATCTCGGCGTGGCGCATCGTGCCGTACACGCCCAAGGCGTGCAGGATGCCCAATGACCATCGGCTACCCGCGTGAGCGAGGACTTCCCGTCTGACGCCATCATCATCTTCTCGGAGCGTTTGGCAGATGGCTTCTGCCTGGCTCAGAGCGTCCTGATTGGTCATTTATCCTCCTAGGTATCACGCGTGTGCCTTCTTACGAGTACTGCCTGACCATGCCAGCATTCGCTCATGTTATAGGCATCACGCCTCAGGAGAAATCATGACCGAAGCAACCCCGCTTTCCCCTCAATCCATTCTTGTTCTCGGCGCTGGCGAACTGGGTCTCCCGGTTTTGCGCAATCTCGCGCGAGTGGCCAAACGCGCACCCGGCTCCCAAATCAGCGTTCTTCTCAGGGAGTCGACCATCAACACCCAGATACCGGAGAAAAAGGCCGAAATCGACGAGCTTCGTGGGCTGGGCATTCAGATGGTCGCTGCGGATCTGGTGAACGATTCAATTGATCAGTTAGCTGAAGTGTTCGCCCGGTTCGATACCGTCATAGGCTGTGCCGGCATGGTCGCGGGTCGAGAAACCCCCATGAAGTTGGCGACAGCAGCGCTAAGGTCGGGCGTGAAGCGCTACTTCCCGTGGCAGTTTGGCGTGGATTTCGAAGTGATCGGTCGGGGTAGCCCCCAAGATCTTTTCGATGCTCAACTCGATGTACGCGAGGCGCTCCGCGCGCAAGATAAAACCGAATGGGTAATTATCTCGACGGGCATGTTCACCAGCTTCCTTTTCGAGCCCGTATTTGAGGTAGTCGACTTCGACAATGACACCGTTAACGCGCTCGGCAGTCTCGAGAACAGCGTGACGCTCACCACACCAGACGACATCGGCGCTCTCACGGCGGAAATCGTCTTCTTTGAACCTCGCTTCCGCAACGAGATTGTCTATCTCTCAGGCGACACGGTGTCGTATGGACAGGTCGCGAACATCCTCGAACATGCACTGGGTCGTCCGTTCAAAACTAACGTGTGGACTGTTCCGTACTTGATGGATGAGCTGAGAAAAGACCCTACCCATCACATCAAAAAGTACCGTGCTGTATTCGCACAAGGCAGAGGTGTGGCATGGCCTAAAGCGGGCACCTTCAACGAACAGCAGTCGATTCCAGTAACCACCGCTGAGCAATGGGCTCGGGCGAACCTTGGGGGCAAGTGAGCGCGACGACAGATAACTGACTTGCCGAGAAACTCCTCGGCTCGACAGTGGACGCTGACAACCGAGGTTGAACGTTTAGAGGACGACAAGCTGTCTAGACTTTCAGCGTAGAGCCTCAGTGTCCGCTATGGGTCGGAAGCTGCCAATGACCATGTTTAGCCTTCAATCGAACGCACCATGGTCTGCTACCGATAGCTGGCGCTCACAAATGGGGCACTGGTCAGTTACAGCGCCGAGGACGAGCGACAGGCACTGCGCCTGAGCATCGAGAAGACCATGGCGATTATCCCGCCACCTTGCGCCGCTGCTTCACCTTGTACATTTCCCGATCGGCCAGCTTGATGGCCTCATCCACGTCCAGGCTATCGGGCGGCACTGCAACAACGCCGACGCTGGCGCCGCGGTACTGGATGTCCCCGTGCCCAACGCCCAGCACGTAACGTCCGATGGTGGCGTTGGTCAATCGTTCCTGCAGCAAATGGGCCGCATGCAGCATGTCGGTCCCATGATCCAGCTGCGGGGAGAAGGTACCGAGCGCGATCACGATGAACTCATCGCCACCGGTACGCCCCAGAACGTCGCTGGAGCGCAGGCTGTCCTGCAGCCGGCCGGCGACTCCCTGCAGGAAGGCGTCTCCGGCGTGGTGACCATGGGTATCGTTGATGTACTTGAACCCATCCAGATCGACGACGCCGACCAGCACGTACATCCTCTCGCGCCTGGCCAGCGCGAACATGCGCTCGAGCTCGCCCAGGATCGCGCGCCGGTTGGACAACCCCGTCAAGGAATCCGTCAGCGCCAGCTTCGCCAGTTCCGAGTTCGCGGATTGCAGCCGCTCCACCAGCAGCTCCCGTTCCAGGGAATACCCCAGCAGGCCGGAAAGCAGCTTCAGGATCGGCTCCACCTCTGGAGAACGGTCGACCTTCGATGAACTGGCGGCACAAACCGTACCGAGCACGCGGCCGTCCTGGGCGGTGATGGGGGCGCTCACATAGGTTCTGATGCCCAGCGCCTTGGCTGCATCCGAGTCCCCCCAACACTCCGCGACGTCGTCCGAGTACAGGCGATTCTCTTCCAGCGCGCGCTTGCACAGGGTGTCTTCCCAGGGCACGACCAGCCCCTCGGGAATCTCCATCTTGCCGACGTTTCGAGCGAACTCCACGCGCTGAACACCGTGCGCGATGTCGATGGTCGTCAGGTAGGTCGATTCCATTCCCGTGACCCTTTCCAGCAGGGCCAGCAACGGGCGCGTGAGTTGTTCTACGGTTTTGGCCTTGGGGACGGTCTCGGACAGGAACGACAGTATCTGATCCATGCGGAAGCTTCGGCGGCAGCGTAAAGGTGTGTTGATTGATAGCAAATCACCTTCGCCGTGAACAGCCATGGGGGACATGCCCAGCGGCTTTCCAGGCAGATGTCGCCGACAACGAAAGACCGCTCCAGGCACGACCTGCTTGAAGGTCATATGCAACTTGAAGCATCACCCGGCGACCATGGCAGCGGGCGATGACATGCCTCCAGGCGAACCCCGGGCTGGCCGTCCATCAAGGACTGATCGGCGTCACTCACCTCCAGCCGCAGAGAGCGAACCCGATACTCAGCGCCCCGTCAGCCGCCCAGGGCGATGATCGCGAACAGCAAGGCTGTCCCCACGATGACCAGTGCCCCGCCACCCACCCAGGGTTTGCCGCCGGAGTAATGCGCCAGAATCCAGCCCGAGATGAACAGCATGCCCAGGGCCACCAGGTTGGATACGCGAATGGCCGGCCCGGTCTGGTCAATCAACAGGAACGGGATGACCAGAGGAAAGGTCGCCAGCACCACCAGCAGGAAGGTACCCAAGGCCCCTTTGACGTCCTCCAGCCCCAGCCGCGCGGGAATGGGCGCATCGGCCGTGGCCAGCAGGCGATGGCGCAGCATCTCCAGCACCTCCGAACCCGCGGCATCGGCGAGGCGCGGCGGCAAGGCATCGGCGATGAGGCCCTGGCCTTCGCGCGGGTCGGCGCCGTCGCGCAAGCGGGCCAGGAGGGTCCGGCTGCGCGTGTGCTCGGTCCAGGTACGCAACAGGTAGATGACGGCATCGGCCAGGCCCCATGCGAGGTTGCAGCCCAGGGCCGCGATCAGCATGGTTCGGGCCTCTTCGCGGCCTGCGGTCGCAACGCTCAGCGAGCCGATGAAGGTCATTGCCATCAGCAGGCCGAATATCACTTCGGTGACCCGGTCCACGGGGTCGAGAACCCTCTGCCAGGTTCCAACTCGAGGTCTGTCCATCGTTCCCTCTCCAGAACGGTGGGCGGAACGTGCCGTCCACCGTGCATGCACTGAATCAGAGACTGCGGAAACCGTTGTACGGGAGATACCCGGCGGTCAGCGCACCCATCGACATCACGGCGAAAATCAACGTCTCCAGGCAAGTAAAGACGCTGGTCCCCGCTCGCGCTTGCCTTGGCGAGCAGAAACCCTTCGCTGCCGTGATCGACGGGCATCCATCGAACTGATCCGATTCGGTCGTTCGGGGAGGACCCTCGGTAGCCAGTGGCAAAATCGTGCCTAAACTTCTTCGCAACCCATCTCGCACAGGTCAGCAGCCCGGCCGCGTCGATGGTGTGTCACCCGCTCGATGTTTCAAGCACACGTTATCGAGGTATCGGACGCCAGCCTCGCAGGCTCGAGCCGGCACAAGTGAAACTCCGCGACTTCGAATCTGCGGAGGACATCCGGAACACTACAAGGACGCCCGGATATGAGCAGTTTGTTTGACGCTATCGTTCTCGGTCTGCTGGCAATACTTCCCTTGATCAACCCACCGACGACGGTCGCGCTGTTCCTGGCGCTTTCCCACGGGTTCAGCCGGGAGGAAAAGAACAGGCAGGCACTGCTGACCGCCTTCTACGTGTTCATCATCATGACGCTCACCTATTACATCGGTGAACTGATCATGGACGTCTTCAATATCTCCATCCCCGGCCTGCGCATCGCCGGCGGCGGAATCCTCTGCATCATCGGCGGCAGGATGCTGTTTCCCCAGCCCCTCCCGCCCTCCGCCGCGCAGGGCGGCAACGCCGAGCGCGCCAGTTTCGCCTTCATTCCGCTGGCCATGCCCAGCACCGCGGGCCCCGGCACCATTGCGATGATCATCAGCGCCTCCGCCACGATCAAGCACAACACGAGCTTTCCGCACTGGGTCCTGTTGACCGCGCCGCCGCTGATTTTCCTTTCGGCGGCACTGACGCTCTGGCTCTGCCTGCGAGCCTCGGACTGGATCATGAAGATGACGGGCGAATCCGGCATCGATGCCATATCGCGGTTGATGGGGTTTCTACTCGTCTGCATGGGCGTTCAGTTCGCCATCAACGGCGCGGTGGAAATCGTGCAGGGCGTCATCAACAACAACCTGCACCTCACCCAGCCCTAGTAGCAGCCGATAGCCGAAGGCGACGCCAGCCTCAACGACCGGCGCCGCTGCGGAGGGACGCTCAGGCCCTGAGCTGACGCACCGGTGCCCGGCTGCGCTGCTGTTGCTCCCAGTCTTCGACCAGGCCCACCGGCACGTCCGCCGGGGCCAGCATGTCGCGTCCGCGCACCAGGTCGGAGGCGCGCTCGGCGAGCATGATGGTCGGCGCATTGAGGTTTCCGTTGGGCTCGGTGGGGAACACCGAGGAGTCGATCACCCGCAAGCCCTGGATGCCGCGCACGCGCAGCTCGGAATCGACCACCGCCATCTCGTCCTCGCCCATGCGGCAGGAGCCGCACGGGTGCATGGTGCTTTCCATGTTGGCGCGGACGAAGGCGTCGATCTCCTCGTCGGTCTGCACCTGCGGTCCGGGCGCCAGTTCCTCGCCACGGAAGCGGTCCATGGCCGGCTGGCCGATGATCTCGCGGGTCAGTCGCACGCAGCGGCGGAAGCCTTCGCGGTCCTCCTCGCTCTCCAGGTAGTTGAAGCGGATTTCCGGGTGCTGGTACGGGTCGGCCGAGACGGCGCGCACGTAGCCACGACTCTTGGGCTTGTTCGGCCCGGTGAGCACCATGAAACCGTGGCCCTTGAACGGCTTGTCGCCGTCGTAGCGCATGGCTGCCGGGAGGAAGTGGAACTGGATGTCCGGCCAGCGCAGCCCCTTGGAGGAGCGGATGAAGCCGCCCGCCTCGAAGTGGTTGGAGGCGCCCAGGCCATCCTTGAACAGCAGCCAGCGCAGGCCGATCAGCGCCTTGCCCAAAAGGCTCATCTTGCCGTTGAGGGTCACCGGTTCCTTGCACGCGTACTGGATGTAGATCTCTGAGTGGTCCTGCAGGTTCTCGCCCACCCCCGGCAGGTCATGGCGCACCTCGATGCCCGCCTTGCGCAGCACCTCCGCCGGGCCGATGCCGGAGCGCTGCAGCAGGTGCGGCGAGCCGATCGGCCCGGAGCTGACCAGCACTTCGCGCGTGCAGTAGACGGTGTGGGTCTTGCCGCCCTGGTCGTACTCCACACCGATGGCGCGCTTTCCTTCGAGGAGGATGCGGCGGCTCATGGCGTGGGTCACGACGGTCAGGTTCGGCCGTTCCATGGCCGGGCGCAGGTAGGCGTTGGCGGTGGACCAGCGCACGCCGTCCTTCACCGTCATGTGCATGGCACCGAAGCCTTCCTGCATGTAGCCGTTGCAGTCGTCGGTCTTGATGTAGCCCGCCTCGGCGCCGGCCTCGACCCAGGCACCGTACAACGGGTTCTGCATGTTGTTGCCGTTGTTGGTGGACAGCGGACCCTCGGCACCGCGGTAGTCGTCGCCACCGAACTTGTAGCCCTCGGCGCGCTTGAAGTACGGCAGGCAGTTGCGATAGCCCCAGCCCTTGGCGCCAAGGGATTCCCACTCGTCGAAGTCGTAGGCATGGCCACGGATGTAGACCAGCCCGTTGATCGACGAGGAGCCACCCAGCACTTTGCCGCGCGGGCAGTGCAGGCGGCGGTTGTCGAGATGCTTCTCGGCGGCCGTTTCGTAGCGCCAGTTGTACTTCTTGGTGTTCATCGGGATGGAGAAGGCGCTGGGCATCTGGATGATCACGCTGCGGTCGCTGCCGCCGAACTCCAGGACCAGGACCGAGGTACGCGGGTCTTCGCTCAGGCGATTGGCCAGGACGCAGCCGGCCGAACCCGCACCAATGATGATGTAGTCGTATTTGTTGGTCATTTCGGATCTCGCTGGGCGCAGGTCGCGCCGCTGGGTTACCAGGTCTTGCCCGTGGAGAAGTGCGGAGTGCTGCTCTCGATGTGGCGAATGAGTTTTTCCTCTTTCTCCAGGTCGAGCGACAGGCACAGCAGGTAGTAGGCGATGCCGGAGACGATCAGGCCGACCAGCCAGGCCATGTCGACGCCGCCGATCATCTTCGCCAGGGGGCCGACGAACACCTCGTCTGTGCCGTTGTAGATGGTGAAGAACGGGATCATCACCACGAAGCCGATCAGGTAGGCGATCAGGCCACGGCTACCCCAGTGTCCGTAGATGTTGTCGTGGGGCAGGAAGAAGTGCGGGATGGCGTAGCGGCCCTTGCGCACGAAGAAGTAGTCGGTGAGGTTGACGGCGGTCCAGGGCACCAGGAAGTACAGCATCACCACCAGGTACATGTTGAGCACCGACAGGCCCGAGCCCGAGGCGTTGATGGTGATGGCCATGCCCAGTTGCAGCAGCACCACGAAGAGGATCGCCCAGATGCGCACGCGGGGGGTCGGCTTGATCTTCTTGAACGAGTCGACGCCGGTGAGGGTAGTGAGCTTGGCGCTGTAGATGTTCATCGCGATGACCGGCAGGAACGCGAGGATGGTGACGGCCACCATCAGTGTGCCCAGCTGCGGCGCGAAACCGGCACCCACGGCATTCAGCGCGACCAGTACATCGGTGGCGTGCAGGTGCTCGGCCAGCCAGCCGCCGACCGCGATCATCCAGGCACCGGACAGCGAGGCGCCGAGGAATACCGCGAGGATCAGCTTGCCGCTGGAGGTGTTCTTCGGCAGGTAGCGCGAGTAGTCCGAGACGTAGGGCGCATAGGCGATGTTGTAGCTGGCGCCGGCGGCGAACTGGGCGACGAAGCCGACCCAGGTGAAGCCCAGGGCGACGGCCTCGGTGCCGCCCGCCGGGGCCGGCGCGGACTGGACCCAGCCCATCAGCACGGCGAGCGAGAGCAGCCCATAGAGCGGCAGCGAGAGGAACAGCGACCACTTGAAGGTACGGTGCATCCAGTCGTGGCCGAGGATGGCCAGCAGGGTCGCCGGCACCGTGACCGCCAGGGCCACCTGCATCGGTCCCCAATGGAACAGGGTGTTGAGCCCCTGCATCATCAGCACCAGGTTGACGATGTTGAAGCCGGCGAAGACGAACAGGGTGGCGAACAGCACCAGGATGACCCCGCGGTAGCCGAACTGCGCACGCGACTGGATCATCTGCGGCAAGCCCAGGTGCGGACCCTGGGAGCCGTGGAAGGCCATGAACAGGGTGCCGAACATGATGCCGAGGGTGCCGGCGATCATGGTCCACAGGGCGTTCAGGCCGACGCTGGGGCCGACGAAGCCGATGGTCATGGTGAAGAAAGTGAAATTGCCGACGAACCAGAACGGGCCCTGGGTCGACAGTTTGTCGGTACGCTCGTGCTCCTCGATGAAATCGATGGAGTGCCCTTCTATTTCCAAGCCGCGCGCTCCTTCGGAAAGGGGGGCGGATTGCGAGTCTGCTTTCATGGTTGTCTCCGGATTGTTCTTGTATGGAGTCTCACCAGCAGGCACCGCACCTGAGAGTCGAGTCTGTTACGCCCCGGGCTCCCGGTACAGTGCCTCATGCATCAACGGTCAGGGATTTCGCTGCACGCACGCTCAGGGCAACGTGATCCACACCGCCTTGGTTTCCAGCAGGTAATCCAGCTGCTCCGATCCCATGTCCTTGCCGTAGCCGGACTGCTTGTAGCCGCCGAACGGCATGCTCGGGTCGAGGGTGCTGTGGGCGTTGACGTAGACGGTGCCGGCGCGCAGGCGCGGGATCAGGGTGTGGACCTTGCCCAGATCGTTGGAGTAGATGGCCGCCGCCAGGCCGAAGTCGGAGTCGTTGGCCAGGGCCAGCGCCTCGTCTTCGTCATCGAAGGGCGCGGTGACCAGCACCGGGCCGAAGATCTCCTCGCGGACCACGCGCATGTCGTTGCGGCAGTTGGCGAAGATGGTCGGCTGCACGAAGAAGCCCGGGCCCTCGACCGCCTCGCCGCCGTAATAGACCTCGGCGCCCTCCTCCTTGCCGGCCTGGATGTAGGCCAGCACGCGCTCCTGCTGCTGGCGGGACACCATCGGGCTGATGAAGCAGTCGGGGTCCAGGCCCGGCGCCAGCTTCAGGCTCGCGGTGTAGTCGGCCAGCTCGCGCAGGAACTGGTCGTAGACGCTACGGTGCACGTAGGCGCGGGTGCCGGCGTCGCAGACCTGCCCGGAGTTGAAGAACACGCCGTTGGCCACCGCCTGTGCGGCAGCCTTGATATCCGCGTCGGCGCAGACGATCACCGGCGACTTGCCGCCCAGCTCCAGGGTCAGGCGCTTCATCTGGTCCATGGCGGATTTGCCGACGTTGCAGCCGACCGGGGTGGAGCCGGTGAAGCTCAGCTTGTCGATGCCCGGGTGCTCGGCCATCGCCGCGCCGACCACACTGCCGCGGCCAGTGACGATGTTCACCACGCCATCGGGAATCCCGGCTTCCTGCACCAGTTCGGCGAAGCGCAGCGCCGACAGCGAGGTCAGCTCGGCCGGCTTGACTACCACGGTGCACCCCACCGCCAGCGCCGCGCCGAGCTTCCAGGCCATGGTCTGCAGCGGGAAGTTCCACGGCACGATGACGCCGACCACGCCCACCGGCTCCTTGCGGGTGTAGGCCACATAGTTGCCCGGCAGCGACGGCTCGACGGTGCGACCGTGGATCTTGCTGGCCCAGCCGGCGAAGTAGCGGAAGGTATCGATGGTGCCCTGGATGTCCACGGCCCGCGCCTGGGCGACCGACTTGCCCATGTCGACCGATTCGATCTCAGCCAGCTCGTCGCCGTTGGCCTCGATCAGGTCGGCCAGGCGATGCAGCAGGCGCTCGCGCTCCAGCGGCTTGAGCTGGCTCCAGGCGCCGCCGTCGAACTGCGCGCGGGCGGCCTGCACGGCGCGGTCCAGGTCGGCGGCGGTGCCCATGGGGATGCGCGCCAGCGCAGCCTCGGTGGAGGGCTCGATGACTTCCGCCGTAGCGCCGTCACTGGCGTCTACCCAGGCGCCGGCAATGAACATCTTCTGCGGCTTGGAGAGGAAGCGCTGGGTGGCTTCGGAGATGCCGTAGCGCTGCAGATACTCTTTGACCTTGGTGTCCACTCTCATGTCCTCGTAACGGGGCGGGCTGAGGCGCCCGCCGGTTGCATGGCGATTGCCGGGCTCAGCGAGCCTGGGCGCGGGCGTGGAAGATGAAGCCGATGCTGTTCATCAGCAGCTGTGCGGCGAGGATCGAGGTGACACCGGCGGGGTCGTAGGCCGGCGCGACTTCCACCAGGTCCATGCCGATGATGCGGCCGTGGCTGCGTTTGGCCAGCGCCTGGATGATTTCCAGCACCTCGTAGTACTGGAAGCCACCGTGGCTGGGGGTTCCGGTACCCGGCGCGATGGACGGGTCGAAGCCGTCAATGTCGATGGTGATGTAGTAGTTGCGGTCCTGCGGAATCATGTCCACCACCGCGTCGGCACCCAGGCGGCGCACGTCGCGCACCGAGAGGATCTGCGAACCGGCTTCGCGGGCGGCGTCGTAGTCGGCACGGTTGGACGAGGACACGTTGCGGATGCCCATCTGGGTCATGCCGACGATATGGTCCATCTCCGAGGCGCGACGCAGCGGGTTGCCGTGGCCGAAACGCACGCCGTGGCGTTCGTCGACGAAGTCCAGGTGCGCGTCGAAGTGCACGATGTGGATCGGCCCGCGCCCTTCGAAGGCCTTGATCACCGGCGCGTGGATCGAGTGGTCACCGCCCAGCACCACCGGCATGGCGCCGGACGCGAGGATCTGCCGCACGGCGGATTCGATGTTGGCGTTACTGGTTTCCATGTCGGTGTGCACGATGTCGGCATCGCCCACGTCCACCATGCGCACCTGGTCTTCGGTCAGGTAGGTGGCGTCGTCTTCGTGGTCGTAGGCGCCAGAGTGGCCGAAGGAGAACAGCGTGGATGCCTCGCGGATGCCGCGCGGTCCAAAGCGGGCGCCGGAACGCCACTGGGTGCCCATGTCGTTCGGCGCGCCGAGGATCGCCACGTCGGCGTCGATGGCGTTCCAGTCGGTGCAGATGGGCGACTTGGCGAAGGTGCAGTGCCCGACGAAGGGCAGGTTCAGGCGGCCGGACTCGTAACCGTGCTTTGCCATGGTCGTGCTTCTCCATTTCTTGTTCTGTTGAGGAGGTGGGGCGGCGGGGAGCGCCCTTGGACCGACTATGGGCGCAGGCGGGCGATGGAAAAATGCGCAAGTTCAGATACTCACATCGGTGTCACCGAAGTATCCGCCACTGCCCTTCTCTATCCTTCGCGCGCCCGCGCACGTGTCTAGAACGGCCATTTCGAGCCTTCCCCATCCAGACCAAACCCCAGGATGCATGGGCACTTTACGGTCCTGGCCAGCGTCTTTGCAGCGCCGTATCCGTTGCGACGCCCGGCGCTGCCGGTTTACCTTGAATAAAACAACTCGATCCCGCAGTCATATCAGCCCAGGCGATGTGACCAGTCGGACAGGAGACACCGGTGATCCAACTGCACGACGTCGATCTGAAACTCCTCAGGGTGTTCGCCACCATCGTGAAATGCGGCGGCTTCTCCGCCGCCCAGGCCGCGCTCAACACCGGCCAGTCGACCATCAGCGAGCAGATGACGCACCTGGAGACGCGCCTGGGGGTCAAGCTCTGCCAGCGCGGCCGCAGCGGCTTCCGCCTCACCGAGCAGGGCGTCGCCATCCACGAAGCCACCCAGCGCCTGCTGTCCGCCGTGGAGGGCTTCTGCATGGACGCCGACGTGCTCAAGCAGCACATCAGCGGCCAGCTCAACCTGGGCATCATCGACTCCACCCTGACCGACCCCGACTCGCCGTTGCCGCGCACCACCCAGCGCTTCGTCTCGCGCGGCCACGACGCCCACCTGAACGTCTACATCGGCGCCCCGGCGGAACTGGAGGAGCGCGTGCTGGACGGTCGCCTGCACCTGGCCATCGGGCACTTCCCGCTGCGCGTGCCGGGGCTCTCCTACCTGCCGCTCTACCAGGAAGCCCTGGGCCTGTACTGCGGCCGCCGCCACCCGCTGTTCGCCAGCAAGGAACAGAACGGCCGCCTGCTCGAAGAAGTCCGCGCCTGCCGGATCGTCGCGCGCGGCTACATGCAGCAGTACGACCTCGAACAGCTGGGCGTGAGCAAGGCAGCGGCCACGGTGGAGAACATCGAAGCGGCGGCGATCCTGATCATTTCCGGTGCCTACATCGGCTTTCTTCCGGCACACTTCGCCGAACAGTGGGTGAAGACCGGCGAAATGCGCCGCCTGGGCGCCAGCGCGCTGAACCTGATGTCGCCGTTCGACGCCATCACCCGCCGAGGCGTGGCGCCGCCGCCGATCCTGCGCGCCTTCCTCGAAGACCTGGCGGCCTCCTCGCGTCAGAGCGGCCACGCCTGACCCCACACCCGATTCAGTTTTTCGCAGGACCCTAAATGCGCATCCACGTCAGCTTCATCGACCGCGTCGGCATCACCCAGGAAGTCCTGGCCCTGCTGGTCGGCCGCAACCTCAACCTCGACGCCGTGGAGATGGTGCCGCCGAACGTCTACATAGACGCCCCGGCGCTGAGCTTCACGGTGCTCGACGAATTGCGCGGTGCGCTGCTGCAAGTGCGCGGGGTGGAAGCGGTGACCGTGGTCGACATCCTCCCCGGCCAGCGCCGCAGCCTGCAATTGGACGCGCTGCTGGAAGCGATGAGCGACCCGGTGCTGGCAGTCGACACGGAAGGCCGCGTGCTGCTGGCCAACCCGGCGCTGCTGCAATTCTGCGAACAGCCGCCGGAAGGCCGCCTGCTGGCCGAACTGTTCGACGACCCGGCGCTGGCCGCCACCTTGGTGGAACAGGGTTTCCGCCTGCCGCTGGGCGAAGTCACCCTGCGCGGCCAGGCGCTGCTGCTCGACGCCATGCCGATCCACGAGAACGACAACCTGACCGGCGCCCTGCTCACCCTCTACCCGCCGAACCGCATCGGCGGCCGCCTGGCCGCGCTGCACCACGATCATGCCGAAGGCTTCGATGCGCTGATCGGTGACTCACAACCGGTGCGCGCACTCAAGGCCCGCGCCCTGCGCATCGCCGCGCTGGACGCGCCGCTGCTGATCCACGGCGAAACCGGCACCGGCAAGGAACTGGTGGCCCGCGCCTGCCACGCCGCCAGCGCGCGCAGCGCCCAGCCCTTCCTCGCGCTGAACTGCGCGGCGCTGCCGGAAAGCCTCGCCGAGAGCGAACTGTTCGGCTACGCCCCCGGCTCCTTCACCGGCGCCCAGCGCGGCGGCAAGCCGGGCCTGCTGGAACTGGCCCACCAGGGCACGGTGTTCCTCGACGAGATCGGCGAGATGTCGCCCTACCTGCAGGCCAAGCTGCTGCGCTTTCTTAGCGACGGCTGCTTCCGCCGCATCGGCGGCGACCGCGAGGTGAAGGTCGACGTACGCATCCTCAGCGCCACCCACCGCGACCTGGAGAAGATGGTCGGCGAAGGCAGCTTCCGCGAAGACCTGTTCTACCGCCTCAACGTGCTCAACCTGGAAGTGCCGCCGCTGCGCGAGCGCGGGCAGGACATCCTGCAACTGGCCCGGCACTTCATGCAGCAGGCCTGCACGCAGATCCAGCGCCCGCCGTGCCGGCTGGCCGCCAGCGCCTTCCCCGCGCTGCTCGGCAATCGCTGGCCGGGCAACGTGCGCCAACTGCAGAACGTGATCTTCCGCGCCGCCGCCGTGTGCGAAGGCACGCTGGTGGAGATCCACGACCTGGACATCGCCACCGCCGTGGCGCCCTTGGCCAGCGGCGAGATCGGCACGCTGGAAGAAGCCGTCGAAGGCTTCGAGAAGGACCTGCTCAGCCGCCTCTACGGCAGCTACCCCTCCACCCGGCAACTGGCCGCGCGCCTGAGCACCTCCCACAGCGCCATCGCCACCCGCCTGCGCAAGTACGGTATTCCCGGCAAGGCCTGAGCCCAGCGGAAGCCCTCAAGGACGGGCCTTCCGACCTATCGTATCGACTTCAATACATCGTACTTATTTCAATACAAGCAGCTCCCCGCCTAGCCCTGCGCGGCCCGACCACAGGCCGCCGCAAGCCGATCAGGATCAGGCGTATTGAATTTAATACGCCTGGATCAGAAAAAATCTCTCATATAAATCATAAGCAATTGATTTATATAAAAAAAACAAAACTGGCATTCGCCTTGCTCTCTCCTCCTCGACACCGCTCGTTACCCGACACGAGCCAACCCCAATCGCCCGCCTGAAGAAGCGGCGAGTCTGACCCCGAGGAGTTCCCATGAGCCAAGTGCGCTTTACCGTCGAACACGAATGGCTGCGTCTGGATGCCGATGGCCTGATCACCGTCGGCATCACCCACCATGCCCAGGAAGCCCTCGGCGACGTGGTCTTCGTGCAACTGCCCGAGCCGGGCACCTACAGCGCCGGCCACGAAGTGTCGACCGTGGAATCGGTGAAAGCGGCCAGCAACATCCTCATGCCGCTGGACGGCGAAGTGGTGGAAGTGAACACCACCCTCGAAGGCACCCCGGAGCTGGTCAACGAAGATGCGCAGAACGGCGGCTGGTTCTTCCGCATGCGCCCCAACGACGCCGGCCAGTTCGCCGCGCTGCTCGACGAAGCCGCCTACCAGCAACTGATCAGCGCCTGAGGAACCCACCATGGCCAGCCATGACAATGCCCTGGGCACCCAGGACGAATTCGTCGCCCGCCACATCGGCCCGCGCGACAGCGATGTCCGCGCCATGCTCGAACTGCTCGGCTACGCCGACCTCGAAGCGCTGACCGCCAGCGTCATCCCGGACAGCATCAAGGGCAGCAGCGTGCTGCCGCTGGGCGCCGGCCAGAGCGAAGCCGAAGCGCTCGCCGCGATCAAGGCCATCGCCGGCAAGAACCAGCTGTTCAAGACCCATATCGGCCAGGGTTACTACCCCTGCCACACCCCGTCGCCGATCCTGCGCAACCTGCTGGAAAACCCGGCCTGGTACACCGCCTACACCCCCTACCAGCCGGAAATCTCCCAGGGCCGCCTGGAAGCGCTGCTGAACTTCCAGACCCTGGTCAGCGACCTGACCGGCATGCAGATCGCCAACGCCTCGCTGCTCGACGAAGCGACCGCGGCCGCCGAGGCCATGACCTTCTGCAAGCGCCTGTCGAAGAACAAGGCCGCCCAGGCGTTCTTCGCCTCCGTGCACTGTCACCCGCAGACCCTCGATGTCCTGCGCACCCGCGCCGAACCGCTGGGTATCGAAGTCGTGGTCGGCGACGAGCACGCGCTCAACGACTTCAGCCCCTACTTCGGCGCCCTGCTGCAATACCCGGCCAGCCACGGCGACGTGCTCGACTGCCGCGCGCCCATCAACGGCTTCCATGCCACCGGCGCCCTGGTGGCGGTGGCCGCCGACCTGCTGGCCCTGACCCTGCTCACCCCGCCGGGCGAGTTCGGCGCCGACGTGGTCCTGGGCAGCGCCCAGCGCTTCGGCGTGCCGTTGGGCTTCGGCGGCCCGCACGCAGCCTATTTCGCCACCCGCGACGCGTTCAAGCGCGACATGCCCGGCCGCCTGGTCGGCGTCTCCATCGACCGCTTCGGCCAGCGCGCACTGCGCCTGGCCATGCAGACCCGCGAGCAGCACATCCGCCGCGAGAAGGCCACCAGCAACATCTGCACCGCGCAGGTGCTGCTGGCCAACATCGCCAGCATGTACGCCGTCTACCACGGCCCGAAGGGGCTCAAGCGGATCGCCCAGCGCATCCACCGGCTGACCGCCACCCTGGCCCAGGGTCTGGCCAAGCTGAGCATCAGCGTGGTGCAGGAACACTTCTTCGACAGCCTGACCCTGGTCCTCGGCGATGCCGGGCAGGTCGCCGCCCTGCACGAGCGGGCGCGCGCGGCGCGGATCAACCTGCGCCAGGTCGACGCGCTGCGCGTCGGCATCGCCCTCGACGAAACCACCTCCCAGGCGGATGTCGAACAGCTCTGGGCGCTGCTGGCCGGCAACCAGCCGCTGCCCGACTTCGCCAGCCTCGCGGCGTCGGCCGCCAGCCGCCTGCCGGCCGCGCTGCTGCGCCAGTCGGCCATCCTCGAACACCCGGTGTTCAACCGCTATCACTCGGAAACCGAGCTGATGCGCTACCTGCGCAAGCTGGCGGACAAGGACCTGGCGCTGGACCGCAGCATGATCCCGCTGGGCTCCTGCACCATGAAGCTGAACGCCGCCAGCGAGATGATCCCGGTCACCTGGGCGGAATTCGGCAACCTGCACCCCTTCGCTCCCGCCGAGCAGACCGAGGGCTACCGGGCCCTGACCGAAGAACTGGAGGCCATGCTCTGCGCCGCCACCGGCTACGACGCCGTCTCACTGCAGCCCAACGCCGGCTCCCAGGGCGAATACGCAGGCCTCTTGGCAATCCGCGCCTACCACGCCAGCCGTGGCGAAGCGCACCGCGACGTCTGCCTGATCCCGTCCTCGGCCCACGGCACCAACCCGGCCACCGCACAGATGGCCGGCATGCGCGTGGTGGTCACCGGCTGCGACGCCAAGGGCAACGTCGATATCGAAGACCTCCGCTTCAAGGCCGAGGAACACCGCGACCGCCTTGCCGCGCTGATGATCACCTACCCGTCCACCCACGGCGTGTTCGAGGAAGGCATCCGCGAGATCTGCGCCATCGTCCACGACAACGGCGGCCAGGTGTACATCGACGGCGCAAACATGAACGCCATGGTCGGCCTCTGTGCGCCGGGCAAGTTCGGCGGCGACGTCTCGCACCTGAACCTGCACAAGACCTTCTGCATCCCCCACGGCGGCGGCGGCCCGGGCGTCGGCCCGATCGGCGTGAAGTCCCACCTGGCGCCCTTCCTGCCGGGCCACGGCGAGCAGCTGGAGCGCAAGGTCGGCGCGGTGAGCGCGGCGCCTTACGGCAGCGCCAGCATCCTGCCGATCACCTGGATGTACATCCGCATGATGGGCGGCGCCGGCCTCAAGCGCGCCTCGCAGCTGGCGATCCTCAACGCCAACTACGTGGCCCGCCGCCTGGAGGAGCACTACCCGATCCTCTACACCGGCGGCAACGGCCTGGTGGCCCACGAGTGCATCCTCGACCTGCGCCCGCTCAAGGACAGCAGCGGCATCAGCGTCGACGACGTGGCCAAGCGCCTGATCGACTACGGCTTCCACGCCCCGACCATGTCCTTCCCGGTGGCCGGCACCCTGATGGTCGAGCCCACCGAGAGCGAGTCGAAGGAAGAGCTGGACCGCTTCTGCGACGCCATGATCCGCATCCGCGAGGAAATCCGCGCGGTGGAAGGCGGCGAACTGCACGCCGAGGACAACCCGCTGAAGAACGCCCCGCACACCGCGGCGGAGCTGGTCGGCGAATGGACTCATCCGTACAGCCGCGAACTGGCTGTGTTCCCGGTCGCCGGCCTGATCGACGGCAAGTACTGGCCGCCGGTGGGCCGCGTCGACAACGTGCATGGCGACCGCAACCTGATCTGCGCCTGCCCGTCGCTGGAAAGCTACCAGGAAGCCTGAAGCCGCTGGCGCGGTCCGGCCTTCGCCGGGCCGCGCCCCACTCGACACTCGTGAGGATTCATCCATGTTCAGCAAGCACGACCAGATCCAGGGCTATGACGACGAACTGCTCGCGGCGATGGACGCCGAGGAGGCCCGCCAGGAGGACCACCTCGAGCTGATCGCCTCGGAGAAC